>NZ_CP116808.1:600000-1200000 GCF_028464065.1 Saprospira sp. CCB-QB6
CCCTGCAGCCCTACGGGCTTTGGTCTGGCCTGCGGCCACCGCTGCGCAGCGCTGGGCCATGTTACACTTATCGATAGAATGGATAAAATTGACACTCATAGTATTCCTTATTTAGAAAAATACTAATTAAAAATGATTAGATTCGTTCTAATGAGCTGGGAAAAAGCATTAAAAGCTTTAAATTTGTCCAAACAACAATTATGACAGCAGAGAAGATAGATGAGTTTGGTCAATTTGAGTATTGGCTAGAAGAGCATAATATTTTAGTGATTCGCTTAGTAGATAAGACGGGGAAGAAAGAGATTGATGAAGAAGATGCTCGTCATTCCTTACGAGTACAGCAACGCTTATTTAAAGATCAGGGACAGAAATTATTGATTTTAGCAGACTTAGGCGATTTATCTAAAGTCAACAAAGCGGCTAGAGAATTTGCCAAGAGCAATGAGGGCCAAGCAATTAACAATTATGCCTTGGCTTATGCTTTAATTGCCCCCAACCGCTTGAATCGAATGATGGGAAATATGTTTGGCAGAATCTTCAAACGAACCTATCCTATTAAGATGTTCAGTTCTGAAGAGAAAGCTATTGCTTGGTTGTTAGAACAGCGAACAGCTTCAACAACTCAATAAGAATTTAATTCATAATCCTCTATTCCCCTACCCCAAGATTTTCACAGCAGATAATCTTATCACTAACTAAGGGCTAAGAAAAGAACACAGATTCATGAGTAAAAAGATAGATCAATCCAAACAGCTAGAATTTTGGCTAGACGAACATGATATTTTAACAATTCGCGTAGCCAATGAAAATGCAAAAGTGATTGAAGTCAATATGGAAGAAGCACTTTATTCTTTAGGGGTACAGAAGCGTATTTCTGAAGAAAAGGGCAAAAAAATCCTTGTGCTTTCCAATTTGACGAGCATGACTAAAATCTCTAAGGAGGTTCGAGATTTTGCCAAAACGCCAGCAGGTAAAGAAGTGGATAATTATGTTCTAGCTTATGCTTTTGTAGCTAGCAATTTGTGGTCTCGCATGATTGGCAATATGATTATGTCTTTGTTTAAGCATGGCTATCCCATGAAGATTTTCCCTACAGAAGAAAAAGCCATAGAGTGGTTATTGACTCAGAAAGAAGGCTAAAATCAAAGGGGCTGTCGAGTTATCGACAGCCCCTTTATATTTCTACAGCTATAGTTGTTTAATCTAGCGACAAGCTACTCCTTTTCTCCAAAACCGAAAGATCAAATAATTCTAAGCTATTGGCTTTTAAAACTTGGGCCAATTCTTCTAAAGAAATGCCTTTGATCTCTGCCATTTTTTGGGCCACATACAAAAGGTAAGCACTTTCGTTGCGTTTGCCTCTTTTAGGTGTGGGACTGAGATAAGGCGCATCGGTTTCTAAAACGAGTTTAGAAAGTGGCAGATGTGGAATAAGTTGGTCCAAAGCTGCTTTTTTAAAGGTAAGCACACCACCAAAACCAAGATAAAAGCCTAAATCAATAATTTTTTGGGCCTGTTCTAGGGTTCCCGTAAAACAATGGAACACTCCTCTTAGGGGACCTTCTTTTTGTAATTCTTCTACTAGGCTAATGAGGTCGTCAATTGAATCTCTAGCATGGATAACGATAGGCAAATCGAGTTGCATGGCCCAGCGAGACTGTCTGCGAAAGGCTTCTTTTTGTTGTTCTACAAACTCCATGGACCAATAATAATCTAATCCTATTTCGCCTACAGCAACAAAGGGACGACGCTCTAGCCAAGTTTTAACTAAGGCCAATTCCTCTTCCATATTTCCCCCTACAGAGCAAGGATGTAACCCCATCATGGCAAAACATTGTTGGGGATAGGCCGCTTCTAGCTCTAGCATAGGAGCAATAGAACTACTATCAATATTGGGTAGAAAAATATGGCTTAAGCCTGCATCAAAGGCCCGCTGCATCATTTGGCTGCGGTCCTCTTCAAACTTATCCGAATATAAATGTGCATGGGTATCAATCAGCCCTAAATTTTGCATCTTCTAATTGTTTTCTTTGGTCCAACTAGGCTGATAGTTTTTGTTGAGCAAAGGCAACAACATATAGCCCAAAAGACCAAACCCTATATTACAGAATAGGTTGATTGTGAAAAAACAGATATTGGAAAAAGCGAAGGCATCTGCTCGGCCAACGCCATAAATTACAAGTCCTGCCGTTACGGCAATTTGATAAGTGCCCATCCCACCTGGAGAAGGGATAACGATCCCAAAGGCGCCAAAAACAAAGACGAGCAACCCCGCCATCAGGCCTAAATGAGCGGTGGGACCAAAAGCAAAAAAGCAAAGGTAGGTCATCAGGAAGTACATCAGCCAGATGACTACAGAATGGAACATAAACCAAAAGAGCTTTTGGCGACGTAGCGAGAAAACGGTTTTGATGCCTGCCCAGAAATTAAGGGCCATTTCCCAGACTTTCTGTGCAATAGACAGTTGCATCAATTGCTTGCGGAAAATTAGACCAAGTACAAGGGCCAAAAGGCCAGCTACAACTCCTCCACCCAATAGCCAAAGTAGCCAGCTATTATCGCTGGCCTCGACTATAGGTAACTCTTTGGCGCAGATGAGTTCGGCCTTGGTTTTTCCCATTAGGAAATTGTAGAGTTGCTCAAACTGCAGCAAAAAGGTCAAGCCAATAATGAGCAAGAGCATAACCACATCCATAATGCGGTCAGTAACGATTGTTCCCAAGAGTTTGTCTAGGGGAAGCTTTTCATATTGGGCCAAGGTGGCGGGTTTGGCTAGTTCTCCTGCTCGGGGCAGGGCCAAATTAACCAAATAGCCGACCATCGTGGCCCAAAATGCATTGTACCATTTGATGTTGTAACGACCATCTTCTAGCTGTCCAATTAGGAGTTTCCAGCGCAAAGCTCTACTGACATTACTAAGCATAAAAGCTAGGCAAACCAGAAACAACCAAAAAGGAGAGCTACTCCCAAAATCAACAATCAGCTTGTTGAGTAAGCTATCATGCTCGCATTTGCCCTCACAATCATAGTCGAGCTTAAAAGCACATTCTGCCTGATAGGCGGCTTCTTGATTGCTATAGACAAAATAGAGAATACTTAGGCCCACGGCCAGAAATAGAATGAATTGGATAAATGTTTTTAGGGGAGAATTCTTCTTTGTTTCGGCCATAAAGCAGTTAGTCTAAGATAGATTAGGGCAAGCGGTTACCTTCTTTGGGCATGATAGTAATAGGTTCAAAACTGGCTGATTCTTCAGGAGTCATGTATGCATAAGCAATAATGATAACCACATCGCCAGGCTGTACGAGTCGAGCAGCGGCACCGTTCAGGCAGATTACCCCAGAATTGGCCTCTCCTTTAATGACGTAAGTTTCTAATCTTGCGCCATTGTTATTATTGACGATTTGCACGCGTTCGCCCTCCAAGATATTGGCGGCTTTCATTAGGCTTTCGTCAATTGTGATGCTCCCCACATAATTGAGGTTCGCCTCGGTCACCGTAGCGCGGTGAATTTTAGATTTAAATCGCTGTATCAGCATAATCTTCAAGTCGTTGATTCTTCTTTAATTAAGCGGCTAGGCGCTTTTGAGGGGGCAAAATTACGAAACTTTATCTGTAGGAATAAAAAAATCTTTAGTTTATAAGTAGTTCTTGTTTTTTAGGTCCATATTTTTTGCGGCTAGGGGGCGGCGCAGCCGCCGCAAAGGAGCGAAGCGACGCGGCTGAGGGATGGGCAGCAGTGGCCGCAGGCCAGACCAAAGCGCGAAGCGCTGCAGGGCCGAGCGAATAGCGAGCTGCGAGACAGCCCGACCCGAACGATAATTCATGAGGGTTTTAACCCTCATTTTGTATCGCTTCGCAAAGCGATATCGCTTTGCGCTGGGTTTCAACCTAGCGGAAGGGGCAGCCCCAAAAGAAAAACCGCCATTCATCCAATTTAAATTTGCCAAAATCGGGATTTTAGTCTTTCTTATTTCAAGAAAACCTTTAATTATAAAAAATGTTTCTCCTTTAAATGCTTACATTTAAGTGGCAAGCTGCGTTATTTAACGCCAAGAACGAGCCATTCCCTACTGATTTCCTCATTTTTATCCGAATCTTTTGTCTACAACAAATACTAGCTACAACATGGAACAAGACCGCCTAATTTTGCGCCTCAGAGAAGGCGACAAGGCGGCAATGGAGCTGCTTTACGAGCGCTATTCGGGCATTTTATATGGGACGATTCTCAAAATTGTAAAATCCGAGCCCCTAGCGCAAGACGTATTACAGGAAGTAATTGTCAAGGTTTGGCAAAACATTGATCGTTATGATGCCCAAAAAGGGCGTTTACTGACTTGGATGCTCCGAATTGCACGCAATCGGTCCATCGACGTCTACCGCTCCAATGCCTACAAACATCAATATCACAAGACCAATAGCCTAGAACAAGGCGTTGAAATTGGAAAAACGGAATTGAATGTGAATACGATTGGCCTGAAAGAGATTGTCAAACAACTCCCTCTTGACTACCAAAAGGTCATTGAGTTAGCCTATTTTGATGGCTATACGCAGGTAGAAATTGCTGAAGAACTAAATATCCCTTTGGGCACCGTTAAAAGTCGAGTGCGCATCGGGCTTCGCGAATTGAGAAAACTAGTAAACTAATAGCGTGGATATTCAAAAATATATAGCATCTGGCATTCTGGAAGAATATGCACTGGGCCTCACTTCTGAAGAACAAAACCTAGAGGTAGAACGCCTTTTAGTGCAATATCCAGCGCTTCGCCAAGAGCTGAACAGCATTGAGGAGGGCCTAGAACTTTTGGCGGCGGCCGAAAGTACGTCTCCCCCTCCCGAACTCAAAGAACGAATTTTGAGTCAATTACCGCCTAAAGGCCCCCAAAAACTAAATCCGCAAACTGCTCCGACCAGCCTAACTAGCCAGCCAGCACAATCTTCTTTTCATTGGATGGCGCAACTGCCTTGGTTGCTCTCTTTGGGCCTATCTATGGGCCTTGGACTGGCCAGCTGCATGTATTTCACACAGAAAGCAGAGAAAGAAAAGCTCTTGAGTAGCCTAGAAAAAGAGAGCGCGAAACAGAAAAGTCTAGAACAAGATTTGGCCCAGCTAAATGCTCAACTTTTGGCCTGTGAAGAGGAACGAAATATCTTGACCCAACCCGCTTTAGAGCGCTTAGAATTGCCAGGCACAGAAGGACATCCCGATAAACGGGCAACCATTTTCTGGAACCCCCAAGCGCAACAAACTTATTTGCTGGCGGGCCAACTACCTCAACTTCCCAATAATCAATCTTATCAACTTTGGGCTATCGTCAAAGGCCAACCCATCGATTTGGGCGTTTTGCCCGATCAAGCCCAAAAAGGCAGCATTTTGCCCATGAAATCTGTGGCTCAGCCCCAAGCTTTTGCCATCACTATTGAGCCTAAAGGCGGTAGCGCGGCCCCTACTTTGGAAGCCATGGTGACTATGGCTCCTGTTGGATAATTATTTTTTGGGGCCTCCGCTGCGGCTTCGCCTTGCGGCGCTACGCTTTGGGGCTCGCAGGTTTGCTCGGCCCTGCGTCGCCTTCGGCTCCTGGGTCTGGCGCTACGCGCCACCCCGCCGCATCGCTAGGCCATAAAAAAACAAAAAAGCCCCTCCAATTGGAGGGGCTTTTTTGCGTGCTAGAAGAGCGATTGCAAAGCAGGATTAGCCTGCCCATAACTCACAATTTTCACCTCTAGCGGACAGTTTATAAATTTTGCCTTGGCCTCGGCAATAGCCGCTAATACCCAAGACAAGGGATTCCCAAAAACGCCTGCACCCAAAAGAGTCAGGTATAAGCGGGGATTTCCCTGTTTTTGCCAATTTTCTAGGGCCAAATAAAAACTCATCTCATAACTAGCCGATAAAACGATTTGGGCCAGCGGGGCCCAATCTGCTTGCGGTAAAGCCGAATAAGCAATAGGCAAAGCAGAGGCATAAATCTGACTTTGGCGTTTTTGGGCTTTACTTAAAGTCACTTCGGCCTGCCATTGCAGGCCAACTCTTAGTTTGCCCTTTAGTGCTTCTCGCTCAGCAATTGACATTTGGGCCAGTTGCTCGTTAATTTTAAGCAAGCTGGCCTTTTCCATAAACAAATAGCCATTTTGATATTGATAATCTTGGCAATTTAGGGCCGCCAAAAGATCAGCAATCATGTTTAGTTGTTGCCCTGCGGTTTGTCCCAATTGCTGTTCCATGGGGACAAAATAATTTCGGTAGACCGTCCCTGCCCCACAAGAAATGGCTGCGGCGGGTCCTTGAGTCCGGTCATACTCATAAATGCCAATACCATCTTCTGGTTGCAAACTGGGTTTGGCCATTTCCAATAAATTAAACTGAGAGGCCACTTGAAATAGGCCATTGGCTTCTTCTTCGATATGTAATTCTTGTACATTGGCCACTAATTCGGACAGCTTTAGTGGGCCTGGGCTAGAGCAAACTTGAGCTCTGGCTCGTAAATCGGCCAAACTGGGGCATTCTAAACGCCCCCAAGCATAGCGTTTTTCATTAACGAGGGACTCCAAATACTCTCCATCTAAGCGAAAGTTGGCCCTTACTTGGGCGGGATTTTGCTCGGCAAAGCCAAATAGTTCTTCAAACCACATATTTATTTATTTTAGCTTCCTTAAGGTACAAAAAAAGCCTCCTAAACGGAGGCTAGAGACGAACTTATAAGCTAGAGAGTCTGCGCTCTACCTTGAGTAGTTTACGCAGTTCGGGCAAATCGATATAAAAAGGGTCATGTTCCAAATGATTATCTGAAATGAGTTTGAGCTGTTTGAGCTTACTCTTTTCATAAATTTTTTGCACTCTTTTTACGTGTACGGCATTTTGAAGGACCAAGGCATAGACCTCATTATCCTGAATGTATTCAAAGCTTTCGATCGGGCGACAGATCACCATATCTCCAGCGGCGATTGTGGGGCTCATGGAGTTCCCACTAATATAAAAGGCGACATAATCTTGGCCCGTTAGGCCTGGAATAGAAAACCATTGATTTTCCTCTCGCAAATCTACATCAATGGCTGAAGAGGCCAGGGCTTCGATATTGGAGAATAAGATATTGCCTCTTTGTCCCCCCACAAACTGGGCATTTCCCGTTAGGGAGCGTTCATGGGCCTTTTCAAAAATGGGCCCTTCTCCAAACAGTAAATAGGCCTCGTTGAGGCCATAAATTTGGGCAAAAGTTTGAGCTTGTTCAAAGTTAATTTGCCGCTTGTCCTGTAAAAATTGGTTGAGCAGACTGCCGTAACGTCGATCGCCAAATAGCTTTTCGGCCAAAGCGGAAAAGCCCTTCTCTCGATGTCGCCGCACAATCTGCTCATTCTGCTCCAAGAGGGCAAAGACCTCTTTAAAGCGCTGATGGAGCGCATCCCGCCCTTTTTCTTCCTGCATAGGCTGCTGATTTTTGGTAATTAAGAAATAAACCTACAGCTCTATTTTACGGAAAAAGCAACTTTTTGTTTCAAATAAACAAAAAAGCCTCCTTTCGGAGGCTTTTAAAACAACTTTTTGTTTTATAACTAGATTTTAAGGGCCCCTTTGCCCAAAAAGTCTGCCTGCTCGCCCAACTCCTCTTCAATGCGGAGCAATTGGTTGTATTTGGCAACACGGTCTGAGCGAGAAGCAGAGCCTGTTTTAATTTGGCCTGTGGCCAAGGCTACAGCTAGGTCGGCAATTGTGGTATCTTCTGTTTCTCCAGAACGGTGGCTAATCACGGCGGTATACCCTTGGCGTTGTGCCATGCGGATAGCATCTAGGGTTTCGGTTAGGGTACCAATTTGGTTAACTTTAATTAGGATAGAGTTAGCGCAACCTTCGGCAATGCCTCTAGAGAGTCGCTCTGTGTTCGTCACAAACAAATCGTCACCAACCAATTGGACCATATGCCCCAAGCGTTCAGTCAATAATTGCCAGCCTTCCCAATCATCTTCAAAGAGGCCATCTTCAATAGAAGCAATAGGATATTTTTCTACCCAATCGGCCCAAAAATCGACCATTTCTTCAGTGGTCAATTTTTGTCCTGTAGATTGGTGGAAGTGGTAAACGCCTTCTTCTTCAATATAAAACTCAGAAGCAGCGGCATCTAGGGCAATATAGAAATCGCGGCCGGGCTCGTAGCCCGCAGCATAAATAGCTTCTAAAACGGTTTCGATAGCTTCTTCATTAGAGCCTAAGTTGGGGGCAAAACCACCTTCATCACCAACATTGGTAGAATGGCCTTTAGCTTTGAGGACCTTTTTGAGTTGGTGGAACACTTCTGTTCCCATTCGCAAAGCTTCGGCAAAGCTGGCTGCGCCAACGGGCATCACCATAAACTCTTGAATATCGATAGAGTTATCGGCATGTGAACCTCCATTGAGGATATTCATCATGGGAACGGGCATTTGATCTGCGCCCAAACCACCGATATAGCGGTAAAGTGGCAAGCCAGATTCTTGAGCACCAGCACGGGCTACGGCCAAAGAAACGCCTAAAATAGCATTGGCGCCTAGGCGGCTTTTGTTGGGCGTACCATCTAGGGCAATCAAGATTTCGTCAATGGCTTTTTGCTCAAAAACATTGAAGCCGAGTAGCGCTTCTGTAATTGGGCCTCTAATATTTTGGCAGGCTTGCTGAACGCCCTTACCCATATAGCGGTCGGGATCTTGGTCGCGTAATTCAACGGCCTCATGCTTACCGGTAGAAGCACCAGAGGGGACCATTGCACGGCCTACAATGCCATTAGTTGTAACGACCTCTACTTCTACGGTAGGGTTTCCTCTAGAATCGAGCAATTCGCGGGCGAAAATATCCTGAATAAGCATATATCTGTATTTTATAAATTGAATAAGTAGGGATTATTATCATGTTTGAGCAAGAAGCTGGTCCAAATGGCCTAGCGATGCGAAAGGGGGCGGCGAAGCCGCAGACCCAGCAAAAAACTTGTTTTTTTGCGCAGGGCCGAGCAGACCTGCGAGCCCTGAAGCGTAGCGCCGCAAGGCGAAGCCGCAGCGGAGGCCCCTAATCATCATCTTCTTCATCATCGTCCTCCTCTTTCTTCTTTTTAATTTGGAGGTATTCCCAGATTGCGTATTGGTTGCGATTGGGTGCCGAGCGGGCGACCAATTCGGCCAAAAAGCCTGTGAGAAAAAGTTGGCTCCCTAGGATGACAGAGAGAATGCCCAGGTAAAAAATGGGGCGATCTGTCATGCCATATTCGGAATAAAGCAGCTTGACGATGCTGAGGTAGGCTAAAATGAGGAAGCCGATAAAGAAGGAAAGCAGGCCCATGGTCCCAAAAAAGTGCATGGGTTTTTTGCTAAATCGGCTGATAAAAATGATCGAAAGCAGGTCGAGTGGACCATTGATAAAGCGGTTCATGCCAAATTTGGTTACCCCATGTTTGCGGGGGTAATGGCGGACCACTTTTTCGCCAATTTTATCGAAGCCAGAAGCCTTGGCGATGACGGGAATATAGCGGTGCATTTCGCCATAAACCTCTACGGTTTTGACCACATCATTGCGGTAGGCTTTGAGGCCACAATTCATATCATTGAGGTGGATGCCGCTCATCAGGCGGGTCACCCCATTATAGATTTTGGTTGGAATTGTTTTGGAGAGTGGATCGTAGCGTTTTTTCTTCCAGCCAGAAACCAGATCAAAGCGATCTTCTACGATCATTTTGTAGAGTTCGGGCAGTTCATCGGGAGAATCTTGCAGGTCGGCATCCATAGTGACCACCACCTCGCCTTGGGCGTATTGAAAGCCCGTATTGAGGGCGGCGGATTTGCCATAATTTCGGCGGAAGCGCAGGCCGCGGATGCAGGCTTGTTCCTGGGCCAATTGTTGGATAACTGACCAGGAAGAATCGCTACTTCCATCATCAATAAAGATAATTTCGTAGCTCAATTTATGTTCTTGCAGGACCGTGCGAATCCATGAGGCCAATTCGGCCAAAGATTCTTCCTCATTGAGGAGGGGAACCACAATTGAAATATCATAGGGATATTGGACCTTCTTTGAAGATAGCATAAGCGTAAGTTTAGGGCTATTCTTTTTTAGACATCGACATATAAGCCACGGGCAAACTCACGAGCAGGCCCCAAACGAGGCTATAAATCAGGTTGATTACCGCTTGGCCAGAAACGCTAAAAAAATAGGCTGTACCTTCCATGTGTTTTTCCAAGCCGTTCTGGACAATCAGGCTATCTTGGGCCGTTAATTCTTTGGCTGCTTGATCTTCTGCGAGTTCGGCATTGATATTTTTGAGCTGAGTTTTATACATCTGCGCTTCTCGGTTGCGCACATAAAAGGTCTCATACTCTTGGAGATAATCGGGGGCAATTTGGCCATAAAAAATAAAGGCAGAAGCCATCATCCAAAGGCCCAAAACAGCTGAAACCATTAGGCCACCCGAATAAGCTTTTAGAAAAGAAAGCCCAGCGGGATTGCGCAAACGCAACGCCATGATGGTCCAAACAATTGCCGTAATAACGGCAATTCTATACACCCAGTTAATCCAATCGCCTAGGCCCATACCGGCCCAGTGCATCAGCGTAATTCCGACAAAATAGCCAAGTCCAGTTAGGGAGCCCAAATAGGCCGCTTGTTTGGCAATTTGGCCCCAGCTCAATACATTTTTGGTCATCGTTTCATTAGAATTTAATAATCAGGGCGATCACGACGCATCACAAAGGCCGTAATTGCCGAGAGGACAAAGCCCAAAATGACTTCTAGCATAATACCCAAATCAAAAAGCCTTGGTCCAAAATACTCTTTTTTATAGGCTTCTAGACGCCCATTAAAAATTTCTTGAGGTTCTTCGGCGGGTTTGTGCTCAATAAAAATTTCTATCGCTTTTTGCTTCGATAGCTCCAGTAATTCGGGATCTATGTACACAAAAAGAAGATAAATAAAAATTGTCTTGATCACATAAGCATAGACAAAGGTTTGAAAGGCAGGCCGCAAAGCCTCATAAAAGCCAATAAATTGGTCTTCTTTGGCCGAACGCTCCTGAGCTACCGCAATAAAGCAAGCCGCCCAGATGATGAGCCAACTTAGCTTTTCGTAGCCTTCCAACAAATAGTTTTTGTCCGTTACATATAAAACGGCCAAGGCCGCAGAGGAAATAAATCCCCCTAGCAAACCGTATAGCTGCGATTTTTTCATACTAATCCTCTATACTAATATTCATAATTTGCCACAACTTATCCTTCAATTCTTGCAGACCTTTTTGGGCCACAGAAGAAATAAAGAGCGTCTCCAAATCTTCGGGCAATTCAGCCGTGATCCACTCTTTGAGCTCTTCATCTAGCAAATCTGACTTAGAAATGGCCAATAATCGAGGCTTATCCAGCAATTCTGGATTATAACTCTTCAACTCATTGAGCAAAATCCGATACACTTCCTTAATATCTTCAGCATCGCCCGGAATCATAAACAACAATACCGCATTACGCTCAATATGGCGCAAGAATCGGTGTCCAATGCCCTTTCCTTTATGCGCATCCTCAATAATTCCAGGAATATCTGCCATCACAAAAGAGCGATTATCCCGATAAGAAACTACCCCAAGATTAGGCACCAAAGTAGTAAATGGATAATTGGCAATTTTGGGTTTGGCTGCAGAAAGTACCGATAAAAGGGTAGATTTTCCAGCATTCGGGAAGCCCACCAAGCCTACATCGGCCAAAACTTTCAACTCTAATACTTTCCAAGCTTCCTTGCCCTCTCCTGCTGGAGAAGAATACTGCGGAGTTTGGTTGGTCGCTGAGCGATAATGCCAGTTTCCCTTTCCACCATGTCCACCTGCCAACAAAATATAGGTCTGCCCATCTTCTGTGATTTCAGCCTCAATTTCGCCCGTTTCGGCATCTTTGGCAATGGTCCCCAAAGGCACCTCCAAAATAATATCTTCTCCATTCGCCCCAGAAGAGCGGCTACCACTACCAGACTGCCCTGGCGAAGCAATCACATGCTTCATATATTTGAGTGGCAACAAGGTCCAAAGTTGCTTGTTTCCCTTCAAAATAATATGGCCACCACGGCCACCATCCCCCCCATCAGGCCCCCCTTTAGAGGTCAATTTATCCCGATAAAAGTGTACAGAACCATTGCCCCCAGCACCTGAGCGACAATGCATTTTTACATGATCTATAAAGTTTGGACTATCTGCCATTGTTCTTTTTTAATTTTCTTTTTTGGGGCCTCCGCTGCGGCTTCGCCTTGCGGCGCTACGTTTCGGGGCTCGCTATTCGCTCGGCCCTTCGCAAAAAACAAGTTTTTGCTCGGTCTGGCCTGCGGCCACCCCTACACATCGCTAGGCCAAAAGGGCCTGGCCATTTTCTTGCTGCAAAACTACTAAAAAGCCCTTACTTTTTTTAGCATAAAGCCATTGGGCCAAAAAGGAAAGCGCCTGAGCAAATTTGCTCAGGCGCTTTTACCTATATGTAGTACTTCATTGGCTTATTCTCCAAATTCAGAGAAAGCATAAGTTTGACATTCTTTTTTGAGTGCTGCAGCCAACCAGTTAGGCTCTACAATAAACTCATAAATAGCAGTTTCTACACCATCTGCATTTTCGCTTGGCCCTTGAATAACTTGAGCACCAAAGACAACACCATAAGCATCATCCCCAAAGCTACCAAAGTCAAAAGGCTCATCACTAGCTAAACTCGTTTTTTCTGACTCCTTTAGTTTTTCAAAATACGTGACTAAAGGACCAGTTAATTCATAATCTCCAATTTCGCCTTCTGCAGCAGTAGCATCTAGCAAAGCTCGAACAGCAAAGGGATAAAGCTCACCATAACGGCCAGTATCCTCCGCAGTAAAGAGAGGGTCTTCGCCATTACCCTCTACCTCAAACTGAATGCGCAACGCCTCTTTGGGCTGAACGCGATCAGGGCGGGCAGCACCCATAATATTGGTGAGGTACCAATAAGCTGCGGCATTTTCGGTAGCTTCTGCGGGCAGGGCTTGAAAGCCTTTTTCCTGAATAGTTTTCCAGTGCTCGTCAGTCAATAATTGCATAAGGCGTTCAAACTCATCTTGGTCTGAACGTTTTGCAAAGGTTTGAATATTTTGGACCAGCAACTCAAAGTCTTCTGTGTCGAAGGCATCGCGCACATATTTTTCCACCATTTCGTAGACGATATTGTCTTCTGCGGTTTCGAATAGTCGGAGGACAGCGGCATTGGCATCAATGAAATGTGAGGGGCCAGGCATTTCTATCCGGTCTTCTGCCAAGAGGGACAGGCGGTAGTACATAAGTTTAAAAATCTTAAGGTATGGGTGTTAAATGATTATTAGTAAACTTCTTTATTATGGAAGTTTAATGAGCTGAAGCTAAGAACTGTTTGCTTTAGGCACTCAATTTCTTGAGTAAGAATTGGAAGCAAGCGGTTCACTTCCATCCCAAAAAAGTAAAACAGACAAGCCCGCAGTTTGTTGCTGGGGCTTGTCTGTTTAATACAAAGTTGAACAACCTTGAATTAAATTCCTTACTAAAAAACAAAAAAACTTTGGATTTTATACCAAAACAGCGTCAATTTTAGTGCAAAGACGCTCAAAAATTTCATCAATGCTTCCCATTCCGGCTACTTTTTGAGCTTTTCCCTTAGCACCATAATAGTCTGCAACGGGAGTAGTTTGTGCTTTATAAGTAGCAATTCGGTTTTGGATAATGCTTTCATCTTGGTCATCACTACGGCCAGATTCTTTGCCACGGGCAAGTAGGCGTTTCACGATTTCTGCCTCTTCAACCTCTAAGGAAAGAAGTTGACTTACAGCTGTACCTTTTTGAGTTAACAACTCATCTAGGGCCTCTGCTTGAGCTACTGTACGAGGAAAACCGTCAAAGATAACGCCTTTGGCCTCAGGATGCTCTCCCATTTTTTTGGCCAACATGTTAATGGTCACTTGATCAGGGACCAAAGCACCTTTATCGATGTAAGACTTGGCCTCTAGTCCTAGAGACGTTTCATTTTTGATTTCTGAGCGAAATAGATCCCCTGTAGAAATGTGCAAAAGACCATAGCGTTCTACCAATTTTGCAGCTTGGGTGCCTTTTCCGCTACCGGGAGGGCCAAATAAAATGAGATTTAGCATAATATTTTTGCGTAAAATATAGGTAAAGATGTTTTTCTCCTCAAAGATAAGGCTTTCCCGCTAATTAACCCGCTAAAAATATAAGTTGTTCGATATAAGGCCCTAAGGAGCTGCCTTCTAGCTATATATAAAAATATATATCTACAAAAGGGGCATTTAACAAAAAAATATTCTTTGATTTTTAGGCTTTAAGCTTTGCTAAAAAAGCAATAATTTGAGCCCAAGGTCTTTATTTTGCGCTTTTAGGGCCTAGTTTGTGGCCGGGCGCTATTTGGCCTAGCGATGTGGAGCAGTGGCCGCAGGCCAGACCGAGCCAGCAAAGCCGCAGTTCGACGACCGAAGGGAGTAACGCCCCAAAACCTTTATTATTTTAAACAGCTACTTTTATTACAACTATGGGCAAAGAAGTCATTTTAATTACGGGGGCCAATGGCCAAATTGGGAGCGTACTGGCCGAAAATCTACGCCAAATTTACGGCATAGCCAACGTCATTTGCTCTGATTTGCAGGCGCCTAGACAAACAATTATTGGGCATTTTGAGCAGCTCAATGTTTTGGATGCCAAGCGCATGGGCGAAATTGTTCAAAAATATGGGGTGAGTCAAATTTACCATTTGGCGGCTCTTTTGTCGGCTAAAGGGGAAGAAAACCCTATGCTCACTTGGAATGTGAATATGCAGGGCTTTCTGAATGTTTTGCAGGTAGCCCAAAATACAGGGATTCGCAAAATTTTTCATCCTAGTTCTATTGCAGTTTTTGGTGGGCGCACGCCCAAGCAAAATACACCGCAGTTTCCGCCCCTTGAACCTTCTACTATGTATGGCATTACTAAGAAGGTGGGCGAAGATTTGGCCAACTACTATTTTGAAAAGTTTCAATTAGATGTGCGGGGAATTCGCTACCCTGGTCTCATTAGCTATCAATCTATGCCTGGTGGAGGGACCACTGATTATGCCGTGGATATTTTCCACAAGGCCGTTAATGGCGAGCATTTCGATTGTTTTTTGCGGGCCGATAGCAAACTTCCTATGATGTATATGCCCGATGCCATTCGGGCTACTTTAGAGCTTATGGAGGCGCCAGTAGACCAACTTTCGATTCATTATGCCTATAATTTACAAGCCATGAGTTTTACGCCTGCAGAAATTGCGGCCGAAATTCAACTACATATTCCCGATTTTAGTATTAGCTATACGCCCGACTTCCGTCAGGCCATTGCCGATTCTTGGATCGAAAACATTGATGATAGCCTAGCCCGCCAAGATTGGGGCTGGCAAGAAGAATACGACCTGAGCAGTATGACCAAAGATATGATTGAACAACTGCAAAAGCGCAAGAAACCGAATTATAACGAGACTCAATTTCTCTAAACTTATGTACGATAATGTAAAAGCTGGCTTTGAAGCCGAAATCCAAGACATTAAAGATGCTGGCCTTTGGAAAAGCGAGCGGATTATTGATAGTGTGCAAGCTGCCCAAATTCATACCCAAGAAGCAGGCGAAGTCCTTAACTTCTGCGCCAATAATTACCTTGGCCTATCCTCTCATCCCGCCCTTATTCAGGCGGCTAAAGATGCCATTGATTACCGAGGTTATGGTCTTTCTTCTGTGCGCTTTATTTGTGGCACACAAGATATTCACCGCGAATTGGAGCAAAAAATTGCCGAATTTTTAGGCACTGAAGACAGCATTCTCTATGCGGCCGCTTTTGATGCCAATGGTGGCGTTTTTGAGCCCCTTTTGGGAAAAGAAGACGCCATTATTTCCGATCAACTGAATCATGCCTCTATTATCGATGGCATTCGCCTCTGTAAGGCCCAGCGTTTCCGCTACCTACACAATAACATGGAGGACCTAGAAAAGCAGTTGCAAGATGCCGCCGATTGCCGCCGCAAACTGATTGTTACCGATGGCTCTTTCTCTATGGATGGCACCATTGCCCAGCTTGACAAAATCTGTGACCTAGCCGAAAAATACGGCGCTATGGTCATGATTGACGAATGCCATTCTACTGGCTTTTTGGGCAAAACTGGCCGCGGAACCCATGAATACCGCAATGTTATGGGCCGCATAGATATCATTACGGGCACTTTGGGCAAAGCCCTAGGTGGCGCTTCGGGTGGATTTACCGCCGCTCGCAAAGAAATTGTGGACCTGCTGCGCCAGCGCTCTCGTCCCTACCTCTTTTCCAATACCGTGGCCCCTTCTATCGTTGGCGCTTCAATTAAAGCGCTCGATTTATTGATGGAATCAACGGAATTGAGAGACCGCCTAGAGGAAAACACCCGATTTTTCCGTAAAGAAATGACCAAGGCTGGCTTTGATATCATTCCTGGCGATCACCCTATTGTGCCTATCATGCTTTATGATGCCGTTTTGGCCCAAAAAATGGCCACTCAGCTTTTGCAAGAAGGCATTTATGTGATTGGGTTTTTCTATCCCGTGGTCCCCAAAGGCAAGGCCCGTATTCGGGTGCAATTGTCGGCAGGACATAGCCGCGAGCAACTAGAAAAAGCCATTGCTGCCTTTACCAAAGTGGGCAAAGCACTAGAAGTCATTTAGCCTGTTGCCAAGCATAAAAAAAGGTCCAAAACTTATGTTTTGGGCCTTTTCTTTTTGGGGCCTGCCGCCTGCGGCGGCCGGGCTGTGCACTGGCTCGCTCTTCGCTCGGCCCTGCGCTTTTTCGCTGCGCTCAAAAGCTGGGTCTGGCCTGCGGCCACCAGTTACCATCCCTAGGCCGGCGGGCCTTCGGCCCTCTAGGACCTAAAACTAGCTATCTAGAAGCCAATTACGGGCCACCTCTTCCTTAGAAAAAATACGCAAAGGGTAATTCGTCTTATGTAAACCGATAATAAAATTGCCCAACATTTTACTTAGCTGACTTTTGGTCACAAAAGCAGATTTACGGATATAAACATCATAACTTTTAGCTTCCTCAGACTTAAGAAAATCTCGCACTTCTTTACTGAGGCGTTGCATTCCTTCTAGTTGGACCAAAAGCAAGAGCGGTTCTGCTCGTTCTATAGAAATCTTTTTATTGAGTTCTAAGCTTTCTCGAACACTGTCGATAGATGGCTTAACCACTGAACTCCTAGCTTTCAGGAGGATAATTTCTTGGGGCAACAGAAAATAATCTGTGCTATTATTTTGGCCGATTAGTTTCATCTTGTGGGGCGGTTAATGGTTTATCGGGGAGTTGGAGCAGCCATTGAGCTGCTTTTTCTTCCGATTGAAAAAGTTTTACATGTTGCTGTTCCTCTTTCCCTGTTCCTCTAAGCCCCAAAATAAAATTGCCGATCATTCTGGCAATTGCTTTTTCGCTTAGCAAAGCGGTGCCAACAATATAATCATCATAAACTTGGCTTTCAGGACTTTTGATATAGGCTCGGCATTCTTTATCTACTTTTTGGGCCGCATTAAAATCGGTGAGCATGCGTATGGCTTCACCTTTTTCGAGGGCCAATTGTTTGATGAACTCGAAATTTTCGATCATGATTTCTACGGTCAGTGGAGAAGGGGATTCGCTTTCCGTGTAAACAATTCCATCGGGGCGCAAAAAGTAATTGGTAGGGCCAACCCTTGCAATTTTTTTTAGTTGCATAGATAATTAAGTTTGAAGGGTGTATTAGGTAAAGAGAAAAGGAATTTTTGAGTAGGGCGCAAAGCGCCCGCCCAAGGCGCGCAGCGCCTGGCTGAGGGATGGGCAGCAGTGGCCGCAGGCCAGACCCAGCCGCCTTTGGCGGCGCAGGGCCGAGCGAGCAGCGAGCTGCGATACAGCCCGACCCGAAGGCCCAGAGGGCCGAAGGGGCAGCCCCTAGACATTTCTGAAATTAAGTGTTCAATTTGTAGAATTCACCTTTTTTTTGGGGCGTTCGAGCAGCCATTTTACAGCCGTTTCTTCTGAAGAGAACATTTTCACTTCTTGTTCGCTTTGTTTCAGGCCCAAAATAAAGTTGCCGATCATTCTAGCGATGGGGTTTCTAGCGACTAAGGCGGAGCCTGAAACGTAGTCATTATAGACTTCGCTATCGGCACCTTTAATGTAGGCTCTAGCTTCCTTGCTTAGCTTTTGTGTGCCATCAAAATTATTGAGCAGCAATAAGGCTTCTTGGCGTTCTATGGCCATTTTTTTAATAAACTCGAAGCTTTCTTGAATGGCCTGCACGCTAAGAGGGGCATTATTAGAGCTTTCCGTATAAACAATACCATCTGGGCGGAGGTAATAGGTAGTTTCGCCTAGGGTAGCAATTTTTTCTAGTTGCATGAATAATGGGGATTTTAGACAATTTTGGCTGAGCCAATGAAGGGGATAGACCTTAAGATGATTGATAGTTGATTTTCTTGAGAAAGGTCTATCAATCATCTTAGATAAAAATTAGATTGCATCTAGCCAGTTGGCGGCTTTTTCTTGTTGTACAAAGACCTTGAGGGGATAAGGGCTCAATGTTTTCCCTCGAAGGCCGAGCATAAAATTACCGATCATTCTGGATAATTGATTAGCGGCTAGAATAGCGACACCTGCAATGTAGCCACCATAATGCGTCTGAATATGAGCACTTCTAATAAGGTTTCGCGCATCCTTATCTAAGCTACTCGCATTGGCAATGTTAATAATCATCCGAAGTTGTTCATTTCGTTCTTCGGACAGTTGTTTAATAAACTCGAAGTTAGCTTGAAAAACGGCTAAGGTAATGGGGGTAGGTTCAAAACTTTGGGTATAAATGATACCATCTGGGCGAAGAAAGTAGTGGGTGGGGCCCGCTACACCAATTTTTTCTAAATTCATGTTTTGCTAATTTTGGGGAAATCATGGGGTTAGCTGTTCTTCATTGAATTATAAAAAATATAGACTTAGTCTAAAGACTCTTTAACCAGACAAGAGCATCGGCTTTGTTGGTAAAAATTTTCATAGGGCGAGCTTGCTTTCGGAGCCCCATAATAAAATTGGCCAACATTTTAGCCAGTTGATTTTGGGTAAGCATTGCTGTTCCTATAACGTATTGATCATATTTTTGCGCTTCTTCTGTACGCATATAGTCTCTAGCACAACGGCTCAAGCGCTGTAGTTGCTCTGATTCGGCTAAAATTTTTATGGGTTGACCGAGGTCTGTAGAAATTTGCTTAATTAGTTCAAAATTTTCTAAAATGACTGTTTTGGTCAAGGGAGTAGAATTAACTGTTGTGGCAAGAATAAGGCCGTCTGGCCTCATAAAATAAGCACTATTTTGAGTTTGCCCTAGTTTTTGAAGTTGTTCCATAGTTGCAATTGGTTGTTCTTCTTTCAAGTTAAGGTTTTTTGCAGAGGAATAAAAGCCTATGTGACATAAATTACAAAACGCAAACTGCTCTTCAAACAGTTTGCGTTTTTGTACTTTTTTTCAACTTATTAAGGCTAATCTTCTAAAGAGAGTAGCCATTTTTCTGCCTTTTCTTCTGTAGCAAAGAGCTTTACAGGATAGTCTGTCTTAAAACTACCCACCAGCATATTCCCCACCAAACGCCCAAATAAGTTGGGAGCGACTAAGGCATATGCTCGCACGTATTTTTTTATCTCCTTTCCCTCTTCCGTTTTACCATAATCTCGGGCGGGCTTACTCACATTAGACATATTGGCTAAATTGGCGATAATCCTGACCTTTTTTCCAGTTTCTTCAAAACAGGCTTTTTGAAGTGATAAGCTATATTTAGCCTCCTCCAAACCTATTTCCTTGGTTTTGCTACTACCATGAGCAGGCGCAATCTCAAATATTCCATTTGCTCTTAGCCAATACTCTAAATGCTCAGATTGCCCTAGCTTTTTTTTCATGATTTGAGGGTTATATGGGTTTAAAATATACTGCCCTTTAGTTCCTCAACTTTTGTGCCTGCTAATATATTTTTTTACTTGCCTAAAGTAATTTCAGGTCTTCTAAAATATGCTCTGGATGTCTATATCGTTTGCTGTGCAACTGCCAATGATAACAGGCTGCCAGCATATTATCTAGATAATCAACATATTGCCGAGCCACTGAAGACGCATCAGGGCTAGCTAAAAAGGCGGATATTGCTTGCTGATAAGTTTTATGTAACTGGTTAATATAAAGGATCGTCTTTTGAATAGCTTGCTCTAGATTCTGGGCTTCTCCTGTTGCCAAATAAACATTAATTAAATTAAATTGACTATGCTTTTCTTTGGGGTAAGAAATCAAATCATTAGAAATAGCTCCAATCAACGCCAAAGCTTCTTGTGCTGCCAAAAGATCTAAATTTGCATGCATCTCTGGCGACAAATATTGGTTCGCACAGTATTCAATCAATAGTATAGTTGGGTACATCCCTCCAAAATGCACTCTAGAATCTAAATATTCCTGGCTATTTGTATACAAGCAAGGCGCCAAGCTATGGTCCAAATGCATATAAAGATAGCCCTGATAAAAAACCAAAAACTCTTCTGAGGCCTTAGCTCTAAAGGCCGCCCCTAAACTAGACACCGCCTCATACAATTGATTTTCAATAGGTTCACTAGAACAACTTATTTCTCCACGCTCCCAAGCAGCCTTAAAGTTATTCAAATCAAAACTATACCGTACTTCGCTATCCTCTCCAAATAAATCATCTATATAGTAAAGCAAACTCGCCATCAAACTAGCGTCGATCAAGCGCTCCTCATCTGCATAGGGAAAAAGAAAGGCTGACATATCATGATGGCCCAAATAAAGTCCATCTAAATACAAACCCAAAGATTTGGCTTTTTCTTTTGCCTTCGTTAATACAGTTTGGTTGTTTTTAGGGAGTTCCGGTTGAGGTAAAGCCGAAATACTCAACATTTTCGCGTAAAACATCTGCTTGTTCTTCAAAAATTAGTTGGGGAAATCTATTAAAAAACACAGACTAGCTCAATACTAGCCTGTGTAGCATGCAAATATAAACATTATTCCCTATAAAACAGTCTCTTTCTTGCTCAAAGAGAAAATAGACTATAACCATTCTCTAAAAGGCTAACTACTTTTTAAATCTGTTAAAATATGCTCCGGATGTTTATAACGATCGGTCTGAACCTGCCAATGATAACAGGCTGCCAGCATATTATCTAAATAAGAAATATATTGTTTAATAAATGGCTCTTTAGCTTCTTCTGCTGCTAAAAAAGCAGCCTTAGCCTGCTCATAATTCTTATGTAACTGATTGAGGTAGATAATTGTCTTTTGAATAGACTGCTCTAAAGTCTCCGCTTCTGCAGTCTCTAAATATACATTCAGCAAGTTAAACTGACTGTGCTGTTCTTTAGGGTAAGACATCAAATCATTAGAAATCACTGCAATCAAAGCCAAAGCTTTCTGAGCAGCCACAAAGTCAGGATGCTCTCGCAAATCCAAGGATAAATACTCTTCTGCACAATACTCAATTAACAACAAAGTCGGATACATTCCCCCAAAATGAAGGCGTGTCTCCAAATACTCTTCGCTATTCGTATAAGCTGCAGGCGATATGCTGTGCGCCAAATGAGCATCCAAATATCCCTGATAATAATTCCAAAAATCTTCCGGTACAGCAGCTCTAAAATCAGCCCCATAACTAGCTGCAGCCTTATACAACTGCGCCTCAACTTCATCTCTTGCGGCAGGCTGTTCACCCCGCTCCCAAGCCGCCTTAAACCGATCTAAATCAAAGCTATACCGAACTTTATTATCCTCTCCAAAAAGATCATCTACATAGTATAATAAGGTCGTCATCAAACTTGCACCAATCAAACGATCTTCATCTGCAAAGGGGTATAAATAAGCAGACATATCATGATGCCCCAAATAAAGCCCATCTAAATACAAACCCAATGCTTTGGCTTTAGATTTCGCCCGTTCCAATAATTCTTCGTTGTTTTTAGGTAGACGAGGTTGAGGAAGCCTCGAAATACTCAACATTTTAGTGTCAAACATTTACTTTGTTGTTTATCATTTTAAAAAACGTAAACTAATTCATTTCAACTAGTTTGCGTAATAAAACAATAAGAAAGCATCTATAAAACAGCCTCTTGCTTTAAAATTGGCAAAATGGCCTGATAGGGCAACTCAAATTCTATGGTCCCCATAGAATAAGGCGCAATATCATACGGATTAAAACAAAAAGCTATGCCCGTTTTCCCCAAGGCAAAGTTCCGAGGCAATAAGAAACGCCCTCCCGGAAACTCATAATCCGTCTCCCCCATCGGCTGTTTAGCCGGAATCTCCCTAGCCATCCGAAAATATCGCTCGGCTGTCTGCAATAATTCCTGCTGATACCCCTCCACAAAAATATCCTCTAAAGCCAATAACTTAGCCGTCTTCAAATCAAAATTAAAGTACCTCGTGTAGCTATTCGGATGCGCCCCACCCGTAAAATTGGCCTCATGCAATTGCAAAGATAAAATCCGATTGCTGTTCAAAACGACCTTAATCTCTACCTCACAAGTCCAACGATTAGGTAAAACTAACTGCTTTTTCATCTCTTCCTTGGCCATCTCATACTCCCGAATAAAAGCATCCAAGCGCTGCTGCAAGTTATCATACGCAATCTCCCCCGCATCATTGAGCAACATAATCTCATAAATCACCGCATTGATGCTGTCTTTCACTTCTTCCGCCTTGAAATCCGTAATTTTCGGATAACTCAAACGAATTTGCGTCACCTGCGCTTCCTCCCCAAATGGCTCTACCTCCTTGGCCAATACAAGCTGCTCATAATGAGCCGTATCTCCCGAAATCTGCAACTGAAAACCAGGCCCAGCCTCCCGCTGAGCCGCAGCCCGCGCTTCACTATCTACTACTGCCGCTGGCTGATCAGACTGACAAGCCGTAGCCAAAAAGAGACAAACTAACCAACAACTTCCTACTAAATATCGCATATATATGGTATTAAATGTATAATCTTCTTTTGGGGCCTCCGCCTCGCTGCGCTCGTCGGCGCTACGTTCCGCAGCTCGCTATTCGCTCGGCCCTCCGCCAGCTTTGCTGGCTCGGTCTGGCCTACGGCCACTGCTGCACATCGCTAGGCCAAATGCAAATTCTTCGCTTCAAGTATGCTTTGACAAAAGCAAAAGAATAGCTCTCTCTTTGGCCCCAACGCTCCACCCTACAAAGCTGCAAAACCCCCTACACAAAAAATAAATTCTACTCTCTACTCTAAAAAAAAACTTCTTTGAACTAAAGTTCCCTAAAAAAGAGCCCCGCAAAAATGCCTAAAAGTTGGCCAACAAAGGCAATTTTCGTTCAACTTCTTTATCTTTGCGCCTACCCTAATCGGAATTAGGGCCAAAAATTAGAACGAAAGAAAATGAAAACCAAAAAGATAGGAAAGGATAAGGTCAATGTGATCACCATGGGCTGCTCTAAAAACATGGTCGACTCCGAAATCCTTATGCACCAACTCCGTGTCAACGATTTTGAGGTCAGCCACGATAGCGAAGAAGATGATTCGGATATTATTATTATCAATACTTGCGGATTTATCGACCGAGCCAAAGAGGAATCAATCAATACAATCCTCGCCTATGCAGACGAAAAGGCCGAGGGCAATATTGAAAAATTATACGTCACGGGCTGCTTATCTGAACGCTACAAAGAGGACCTCCAAAGAGAAATCCCCGAAGTAGACGCTTTCTTTGGTACTCTTGAGCTGCCCGCCCTACTCGAAAAACTAGAGGCCGATTATCGCCAAGATTTACTAGGCGAACGCATGCTCATGACTCCGCCTCATTACGCTTATGTCAAAATTTCGGAAGGCTGTAACCGTACCTGCTCTTTTTGTGCCATCCCCCTTATGCGCGGCAAACACATTTCTAAACCCATCGAAGATTTGGTCCAAGAAGTTAAAGGCCTAGTCAAAAATGGCGTGAAAGAAGTAATGCTCATCGCTCAAGAACTCACTTATTACGGCCTCGACATTTATAAAGAACGCCGTCTTGCCCAATTACTACATGCCCTCAACGAAATTGAAGGCCTAGAGTGGATCCGCCTACACTACGCCTATCCCTCAAAATTCCCCACAGACGTTTTTGACGCTATCCGAGAGCTGCCCAAGGTCTGCAATTATCTCGATATGCCCCTACAACATATCAATACGGAAGTACTCAAAAGAATGCGCCGCCAAATTGACCGCCAAGGGACCAAAGAAGTGATCGAGGAAGCTCGTCGACTCGTTCCCGGTATTGCCGTGCGTACCACTTTCCTCGTTGGCTTCCCCGGCGAAACAGAAGAAGAATTTGAAGACCTCCTCGCCTTTGTCGAAGAAATGCGCTTCGAACGCGTTGGCGTTTTTCAATACTCTCATGAAGAAAATACCCTAGCCCATCAGCTAGAAGATGATATTAGCCCAGAGGTAAAAACCGAACGCGCTAACCGCCTTATGCAAGTCCAACAAGCTATCTCTTTCGAACTCAACCAAGAAAAAATTGGGCAACAGCTCAAGGTTTTGGTCGACCGCATCGAAGGAGGCTACTTTGTAGGCCGCAGCGAATTTGACTCCCCAGAAGTTGATAATGAGGTCCTTATCGAAATGCAAGAAAACGATTATCTCCGCCTTGGTGATTTTGCCTGGGTAGAAATTACCGATGCAACAGAATACGACCTCTTCGCAAAGATTTTTCCTAAAGAAAAATAAAAAATAAGCCTTCCCCTGACAAATTCGATTGGGGGAAGGCTTCTAGTTTTTGTATCTTATAAGAGAGCGCCTTTAAAATAATGGTCCCTGACCAACTTAGTTTAAAGGAACTCGGATACCACACAGATCATCCAAAACCATCGGCCTGACCGAAGAAAAATGAATTGCCTATGAGTTGGTTCAAAAGAGACAATAAAGGTATTACAACCTCTACCCGCGAGAAAAAAGAAGCTCCAGAAGGAATTTGGCATCAGTGCGGGAAATGCCAGCACCGTGTAACGGTAAAGGACCTCAGAGAAAATCTCTATGTTTGTCCTAGCTGTAAGCACCATGAGCGCCTAGGCTCTGGCGCTTACTTTGAACTCTTCTTTGATGATGGAAAATACAAAGAACTATTTGAGAATATCGCCGCTGTAGATTCTATCAACTTTGTAGATCTCAAGCCTTATCCAGAACGCCTAGAAGCCGCCCGCAAAAAAACGGGCCTAGTCGACGCCCTTAGCGTAGCTAAAGGAAAGGTCCATAAAAATGATCTCGTTATTGCCGCTATGGATTTTTCTTTCATCGGCGGATCTATGGGAGCTGTTACAGGTGAAAAAATTGCCAAGGCTATTGATTATTGTATTAAGCACAACTGCGCTTTTATGATTATCTCTAAATCTGGCGGCGCTCGTATGATGGAATCAGCCTTCTCTCTTATGCAAATGGCCAAAGTATCGGCCAAGCTCACCCAATTGGCTGATGCTCGCCTGCCTTATCTTTCCTTTATGACTGACCCCACCACAGGAGGTGTTACCGCTTCTTTTGCTATGTTGGGCGACTTTAACTTTTCGGAACCTGGCGCGCTTATCGGCTTTGCAGGTCCCCGAATTGTAAAGGAAACTATTAAGGTAAAAGAATTGCCCGAAGGTTTCCAAAGAGCAGAATCACTCCTTCACAACGGATTCCTCGACTTTATTGTAGAGCGTAAAAACCTCAAGGATAAAGTGGGCGATATCTTGACCCTCTTTAAGAAAATCTAATCGCTAAGCGATGGATTAAAATAAAGCCGCATTCTCTACTTAGAGAATGCGGCTTTTCTATTGATCCTATTTTGCGGCGGACAGGGCGCGCAGCGCCCGCGGGCCTAGCGATGTGAAGGGGGGCGGCAAAGCCGCAGACCCAGCGGGCCTAGCCCGCGCAGGGCCGAGCAGACCTGCGAGCCCTGAAACGTAGCGCCGACGAGCGCAGCGAGGCGGAGGCCCCAAAACACAACAAAAATACAGTTGTTATTTTGGCCAATGAGGACGTTCTCGGTGGTTGAGGCGAATATCGAGTTCTGGGCCAAAACGGCTTTGCAAAAACTGTTGTAATCGCTCGGCAGAATAGACCGATCGATGTTGGCCGCCCGTGCAACCAAAATGCACTCCTAAATCGGAATGCCCACGGTCCAAATACTTTTGTATAGCCCCCTCAATAACAGGAAAAATCTGGGCTAAAAACTGTTCAATTTCGCCGTCTTCTACCAAAAAGAGTTTGACCTCTTCGTCTAGGCCCGTTTTCTTTTTGTAGGGCGTATATCGGCCTGGATTATGGATAAATCGGCAATCGAAGATAAAGCCAGCTCCGTGTCCCCCCGTGGGATCTTCGGGCAAGCCTCTTTTGTAGGAAAAGGAAGAAATATGTAGGCGAAGGGCTTGTTCTTGGGGTTGGGGCAATTGTTCTTGTGGCTGTCGGATTAGCCCTTTAAGCAGGCGATTCAGCTCGGGTAGCGGCAATAAATCTTGCATCAGCAACCAGCGAATATTGGCCAAGGCAAAGGGAATACTGGCCAGAAAATGTCCCTTCTTTTGGTAATGTCCCTTAAAACCATAGGCGCCCAAGACCTGCAAACTGCGCAAAAGCACAAAGCCCAGATAATAGCGCTCAAACTCTTGGCGATCCCATTTGGGGTCTCGTTTTTTGAGTGCCTGCCAATACTCTTCTAGCAAGCGTTCGCGATCTTTATTGGACAATTGCGCTTTGGCCTGAAAAAGCAAAGAGACCAAATCGTATTGAAGCGGACCACGTCTTCCTCCCTGATAATCAATAAAATAAGGCTGTTCATCTTTAATAATGATATTGCGCGCTTGAAAATCTCTAAACATGAAATAATGCGCAGGAGCTTGGGCCAAAAATTCGACTAGGCGATCAAAATCTTGCTCTAGGGCCTCGGCATCAAAGGGGAGTTTGGCGGGTAGCAAATACCAATACTTAAATGATTGGCAATCCCACTGCATGGATTGTTTATCGAAATCAGCTTTGGGATAAGCCAAGCTATAATCTACTTCTTGATGGCCCTCAATCTGTAAATCGAGCAGAGCGATCAGGGCTTTTTTATAATATTGATAGAAGCGATTGGGAAAATGGCCTTCTCCATTTTGGCGGGCTTCTTCTAGGCTTTGGAGTAGCGTATTGGGACCTAAATCCTCAATCAAATAGCAATTTTGGTCTAGGGATTGGGCCAAAAGTTTAGGGACGGGCAAGCCCAATTTTAAAAAGCTTTGCGTAAAAGAAACAAAGGCCAAATTCTCTTCTTGAGCGGGATTCTCCACCCCCAGAGCCTGTCCAAAAGGGGAAGAAAGACGATAATATAAGCGATCGGAACCAGAAAGGGGCAGCGCTTTGATCTCTTGGGCGGCTGCGCCAAAATGCTCCTGATAAAGGTCGAGTATAGTTTGATTCATAGTAGATATTGTTCTGCGACAAAACTACTAAAAAAACTAGTTTTTTGGAGCTTCAGCCCCCTGTTCTACCAACCAAGCAATAGCATCTGCTTCTTCTTTGAAAAGCTTAATCGGGTAAGGAAGGCGATTGAAGCTGATAAAGATATTACTGAGCAAGACCGCAGGGCCACTTTTGGCTAAAATAGCTACCGCTTTGGCCCTCGTGTTCGCCGCTAAATATCGTCGGACCTCAATGCTGGTATGCTTCACAAAGCGTGTATCCGAGATATAATAATTATTATCACTAAAGGCCTCTCGAATAGCCTTTACATGTTCTTTGACGACCTCTAAATCATTCAGTTGAGCCACCAAGGTAATGCTCTTCACAATATTTCCAGATAAGGCATAAGCCTCTCCTAGAGGAGTCTTCACTTTATTCATAAGGTTTATTTTGTAAGGGGCTGAGCGCCCTGCTCGATCAGCCAAGCAATAGCCTCGGCCTCTTCTTTAAATAGCTTTGTGGGGTATGGGGGTTTACTAAAGTTAATAAACATATTGGCGAGCATCACTGTGATGCTATTTTTAGCCAAAATGGCTGCCGCAGAAACTGTAGCCTGCTCTGCCAAATACTTACGAACCCGCATACTCGTATGTTTAACTAAACGAGTATCAGATAAGTAAAAACTATGCGTTCCAAAATGATCGCGGACCATTTGCATATGTTGTTTAACCAACTCCAAGTCATCAACCTTAGCCAATTTTATTACAGCCTTAATCAAATTATCAGAAAGTTGATATACATCGCCTAAGGGGGTCTCTATCTTTTTCATGGGGATTTGTTTTACGGAGCCTTGGCACCTTGTTCAATCAACCAAGCTATTGCTTTTCTCTCATCTTGAAAAATTCGAGTGGGATAAAGTGGCGAACTAAAACTTATATACATATTGCCTAACACCTTTGATAGACCGCCCCCACGATAATCGCTGCTGCCGCTGCTCCAGAATGATTTCTCAGAGGTAGGATCCTACTCAGAATACAAGATCCCGCCTTGTTCTTCCAACCACTTTAATGCCGCCGATTCTTTCCGAAAAGCTCTGGCCAAATAGGGGGGGCGACTGATATTTATAAATAGGTTGCTCACCATCATCGATAGACCACTATTAACCAAAATGGCTACAGCAGTGACTGTAGAGTGCTCCTTCATATACTCTCTAACCTCTCTGCTAATAGACTTTAATTTGCGAATGTCGGTCAGACAATACCCCCCTACTCCAAAGAGCTCCTGCCCCTGCCTAACATGGTCCTTGACCATATTGATTTCCTTTACCTCGGGTACTAAATAGACCTCCTTGGCGACATTTGGTCCTAATTGAAGTATATAGCCTACTTCTGTATGTATTTTTTTTGCCATAGTTCTTAGTTATTAAAAATTGGCTGCTTCTAAGAGCGCCTACTAATGTGTTATTTTTTTAGAAAAAAATGTACTTATCTGACATAAAAAGTTCCTTTATAAGCGCCATATGTGCCTTGACTTCTTATAGGTCCTCTCCTCTAGCTTTTGGTCCTTATCCCTTTGACCATATTCCTGAACAAAAAATAAAGCTCTCCCCAATGCTGTCTCTACTTTTTTCATCTTTGTATAATTTACGGAGCCTCGGCACCTTGTTCAATCAACCAAGCTATTGCTTTTCTCTCATCTTGAAAAATTCGAGTGGGATAAAGTGGCGAACTAAAACTCATATACATATTGCCTAGCATCTTTGATAGCCCCCCACCTACAATAATTGCCGCTGCCGCTGCTCCAGAATGATTTCTCAAATATTCTCTAGCTTCCTTAGAAGCTGACTTTAATAATCGAATATCTGTGACGTAATACTGGTTTAAACCAAATGTCTCATGACAAAGTTGTATATGATCCTTAATTATATCCATATCATTTGCCCGCCCTGGATGGTATACTTCTTTTATTAGATTTGGGCTCAATTGCCAAACCTTTGCAAAAGCAGTGTTAATTTGCTTACTCATATATAATCTTGTTCGTTCCTTAACAGAACTCCTTGGAAATCATTTCTGTTCGCTAAAAGCCTAGTTTTA
Source organism: Saprospira sp. CCB-QB6 (assembly GCF_028464065.1). Classification (NCBI taxonomy): domain Bacteria; kingdom Pseudomonadati; phylum Bacteroidota; class Saprospiria; order Saprospirales; family Saprospiraceae; genus Saprospira; species Saprospira sp. CCB-QB6. The sequence continues at coordinate 629,506 of NZ_CP116808.1, forward strand.
AGCTTTTCCTTAGGGGTAAAGCTCTGCCCCCTGCTTAACCAACCAAGCTAAGGCCAATTCTTCCTTATGAAAAACCTTTGCCAAATAAGGGGGTTTAGTAAAGCCTATAAATAAATTTCCCATTAACATAGATAAGCCCCCCTGCACTAAAATAGCCACAGCAACCACCTGAGAATGATCTCGCAAATATTCCCTTGCCTCTTTTTTAGCCGATTTTAGCTTGCGAATATCCGTCAGATAATAGCCCCCAACCCCAAAATGCTCATGACATTGCCTAACATGTTCCTCTACAATCGATAGCTCATGAACCTGCTCTGCAGTATAAACCTCCTTGATTAGGTTGGGCCCTAACTGAGTTAGCTCCGCTACAGCTGTCCGAATTTGTTTTGCCATACCCTCATTGATGTTTAAAATGGTCTAAGCAACTAATATCCAAAACTTTTATCAAAAAACTGTACCTACAATCACAAAAAAGCCCCTAAATAGGGGCTTTCTAATCAATACTATCTATAGGCCTGAATTTGGGCCTGCAATTCTGGAATAACGCTAGGATCATCTATTGTAGATGGCATTTTGTAAGGACGCTGATCTACGATGTCTCGCAACAACCGACGCAAGGTTTTACCCGAACGCGTTTTGGGCAAACGCTGCACAGGCAAAATCTCTTTTAAGGCCGCTACCGCACCAATCTTTGTCCGTACCAACTGCACCAATTCCTTTTCTAATACAGATTCCGCTCTCCCCTCTTGCCCCTGCCAAACGACAAAAGCCATAGGCCGCTGCCCTTTAAGCTCACAAGCTCGTCCAATTACAGCAACTTCCGCTACCGCTGGATGCCCAGCCAACACCTCTTCCATCTCGGCCGTAGACAAGCGATGCCCAGCCACATTGATGACATCATCCACCCGGCCCGTAATGAAGTAATACCCCTCTTCATCTATATAAGCCCCATCTCCTGTGCTATAATAGCCCTCAAATTGACTAAAATAACTTTTCTGGAAACGCACTGGATTTTCCCAAAGCCCCATCAAACAACCCGGAGGCAATGGCGTCCGAATACTCAACAACCCCTCTGCATTCGCAGGCAATGCCTGCCCATCCTCATCCAATATATCAAAGGCAAATCCACAAACTGGACGACCCGCAGAACCTGGCTTGATCGGCATCAATTCATGCCCCGCCATATTGGCTAACATAGGCCAACCCGATTCTGTTTGCCACCAATGGTCAATCACTGGCTTGTTTAACTTCGATTGCAACCACTCTAAAGTCGCCGCATCACAACGCTCTCCAGCCAAAAACTGAAAACGCAAAGAAGATAAATCATATTTCTTGATCCACTCCCCTTCTGGGTCCTCCTTACGTATCGCCCGAATAGCCGTAGGCGCCGTAAACATAGAAGATACCTTATACTCCTCGATCATCCGCCAAAAAGTACGCGCATCTGGCGTCCTAATCGGCTTGCCCTCAAATAATATGGTGGTGTTCCGATGCAATAATGGTCCATAGACAATATAACTATGCCCCACAACCCAACCAATATCACTAGCCGCCCAGAAAACCTCTCCTGGCTTCAACCCATAAATATGCTGCATGCTAAAATGCAAAACCGTAGCATAGCCCCCCGTATCTCGAATAACCCCCTTGGGCGTTCCTGTAGTGCCCGATGTATATAAAATATAAGAAGGATGATTAGCCAATACAATCACAGGATCTACAGGCTCCGCCTTGAGCAATTCCTCAAAATCTACATCATAATCCCGCTCAGGATGCTCAATGCCCAACCGTCTATTATATAATACAACCTTTTCAGGCGGAAACTCCGCCTCTTCTAAAGCCGCATCCACCAATACTTTATACGGAATTATTTTTTGTATTTCAATCCCCGCAGAAGCCGTAATCAAGACCTTCGGCTTGCAGTCATCTATCCGAATCGCTAACTCATGAGCCGCAAATCCACCAAAAACAACCGAATGCGTCACTCCCAAACGAGCACAGGCCAACATCGCAATTACAGCCTGCGGAATCATCGGCATATAAATTACCGCTCGATCCCCTTTCTCTAAACCCAACTCCCGCAAACCTCCAGCAAAGGCCGCTACCAAATCTCGCAATTCATTATACGTATATTTCGCCTTGGTCTGACTAACCGGAGAATCATAAATCAACGCACAATCCTCCCCATATCCATCCGCAATGTGCTGGTCCAAACAAAGCGCCGATAAATTCAACTCCCCATCCGCAAACCATTGCGGATAATCTCCTGTATCATCCAATATGGTCTCCGGAAACTTATGCCAAGCCAAACGCTGGGCTTGCGCTTTCCAAAATTCTAGGGGCTGTTCCAAACTCCAATTATAGAGTTCATCATAGGTCTTTTCAGGCATAGTCGATCTGTTTTATCGCTTATATATAAAAATCTATATAATGGTAAGCATTTTAATTTACTCAACAAAAAGATTGGGTAATTTATATCAGATCTAAAATATTATTGGCCTTCTAAGCGCCTCTACCATAGAATGAAAGTATTTAAAATAATTTTATTTGTCTTTTTTGGGGCCTTCGCAGCTTTGCTGCGGAGGTACGTTTACTCCCTTTGGTCATCGAACTGCGGACTAAAGTCCTTGTTGTCGCAGCTCGCTGCTGTTTTGGGGCCTCCCGCCTTCGGCGGGCGCTACGTTTCGCAGCTCGCTCTTCGCTCGGCCCTGCGGCGGCTTTGCCGCCTAGGTCTGGCCTGACGGCCACTGCTGCACATCGCTAGGCCAGTCGCTTCGCTCCTTCTAGACCTAGGCCAACACGAATTTATCTCTTTTTAGGAGAGAGCTTCTTTTTCCTGTCCTATCTAGCCCACCTGAAAAGAAAGTTATTTTGGTCCAATAATAGGCGGCAAAGCCGCCTTGGCCGAAGGCCAAAAGGCCCAGCGCTGCGGAGCGGGTGGCCGAAGGCCAGACCGAGCTGGCGAAGCCAGCGAAGGGCCGAACAGACCTGTGAGCCCCGCAGCATAGCGGCGGCCGCGGGCCCCTAAAAAAAAAGAAGCTACATTTCTGCAGCTTCTTCTATATCGCACTTAAAGAGATGGAGTTAGTCATTCATTTTCAGGACCAATTTGCCAAACTGTTGGCCTTTATCCATACAATCAAAGGCTTTTTGTGCTTCGGCCAATGGCCAAACTTGCTCCACCAACGGTTTGATTTTATGCTGTTCTACCCAAGCAATCATTTGGGCAAAGTCTTCATCGCTGCCCATAGTGCTGCCCATAATATCGAGCTGTTTCCAAAACATCTTTTGGGGGTTAATTTGGAATTTGCCTCGGGTTCCGCCATAAAAAACGATCCGTCCAGCAGGGCGGGCCAAATCAACAAAATAGCTAAAGTCTGCGCCGCCAGCACTATCAATAATCAAATCGAAGCCAGCGGGATCTTGGGCCAACAAGGCTTTATGCCATTGTTCTTCCTTATAGGAAATTCCGTTTAGGGCCCCCATTTCCTTGGCCTTTTCGATCTTCTCGGCCTGTCCAGAACTAACCCAAATATCAATACCCAAGGGCTGGGCCAATTGCAGGGCCGTCAGGGCCACGCCCCCACCAATACCCGAAATAAATAGGCGTTCGCCTGTCTGCAAGCGGCCTCGGCTAAAGAGCGCGCGATAGGCCGTGAGTCCAGCCAAGGGTAGGGCGGCCGCCTCCTCGGCAGAAAGGTGGGCGGGTCGCAAAAACAGGCGATCTTGAGGGACCAGAAGATACTCGGCCATGCTGCCATGCTGAGGCATTCCCAAAATGCTATATGCTTTGGCTTGCACGGCTTGTTGTTCGCCCCAATTTTGGTTGGGGTTGACGATAACCTTCTGGCCCAGCCATTTTTTATCGGCTTGGGGACCTAATTCCACCACCTCGCCACTAGCATCTGAGCCTAGAATAACACCTTCTCGAACGCCAGGATAAAGGCCTTGCGTAATATATAAATCGCGATGATTGAGCGCGGCGGCCTCCACCTTAATCAGTACTTGATCAGCTTGGGGACTAGGCTTTTCAATTTGGCGATAAACTGCGGGAGATTTTTTTTGGTCCAAGACCATTGCATACATCTTGCTCATAGTTCAAAAGATTTATTCCTCTCCGCCAACCACTTGAGTTTTGGGCAAATAGCCTCGAAGCTCTTGCCGCTCTGCTGCAGAAATGGCATTGCCTCCTAGGTAGAGATTTTGCAACTTCTTGAGTTGGGCAATTTCTTTGGGAATCTTGTCCAATCGGTTATGTCGCAAATCTAGCTCCTTGAGATTCTTCAGTTGAAAAATGCTAGGGGGGAGTTCTTCAAACTGGTTGTTAGAGAGATCTAGTTTTTTGAGGGCCTGCAATTTGGTAATATCATCGGGCAGGTCCTCCAATTCATTTTCCGCTAAATTTAGCTTTTTTAGTTGATCAAATTGCGCAATATCACTAGAAACTCTTTGCCAGGCCCCATCGCTGAGGTCTAAGCTTTTAAGTTGGTCGGCTTTGACTAAGAGGCTGGGTTCTGCGGACCAGCTACGCTTGCAGCCCATTAGCGTCAATAGGCTTAAGCCTAGAATTACATTCTTCATAAGTTGAGGGATTTTACAAAAGTGGGGAAATGATATAAACTTGAGAAAGCCTCCAAGTTTATAGAAAAGCGAACAAAAAAAGGGCCGCTCTCTAATGGAGAGCGGCCCTTTTGGCAAGGCTGACTTTATTTTTCGGCCAAGGGAGCAGCTTGATTTTCTGCTCCGACGGGGTCAATAACGTTACGAGCGAATAGGATTTTCTTTTTCCAGTAAGAAGACTTGCTCACATTTTCGATCATGATACCGTGGCGGGGGCCATTGGCATGAATAACCGTGATGCCTTCTGCGGTATTGCTGAGAATAAGTCCTACATGAGTAACCATACCGCCTTTGCCGTAACGGCTAAAAAAGAGGAGGTCTCCTACTTTTGCGTCTTTTAGGTCGACATGTTTTCCTTGAGTTGCTTGATAACGAGAGCCGGGAGAGATTTCGATTCCAAAGAGGCGCATTACGAAAGAAGTGTAGCCAGAGCAATCGAAGGCATTGGGGCCTTTGGCGGCATAAACATAAGGGCGACCTAAGTATTTTTTGGCGGCGGCAGTAATTTCAGAGCGGATGAGGATCCGTTTTTCTAGGGTAAGTTCTCCTTGGAACTTTACGGGAACAGGAGGATAAACAGCTTGGCGCATTTCGGCCAATTGAGCGCGGCGTTTGGCTTTGGCTGCGGCTTGGCGTTTGCGTTGGATGAGTGATTTCATCCCAGTAATATCCGATTGTTCAATTTGGGCTTTTTCTAGCTCTAGGGCTTGGATAACTTTTACTTTTTCGGCAAAAGTAGCCATAGTTGCGGCGAATTCTTCGGCTTGGGCTTTTTCTTCGGCCAATTGTTCTTGCTGCATCCGAATGTATTGATCTCCTACGATCAAGAGGGTCATATAGAGCAAAAAAATCTGAAAGATCTCTACCTTAGATATGGAATTCATATATTTTATTCTTCTGTTTTTCGTCCTTCTGCTTAGTTTAAGCAGCTATTTTTGGGAGGACCAAAGACACGATCAAAAATCTTTTTTCACATAAAGCGGCTGCAAATGTATTTATTTTGGCCCAAAAACCAAAAGAATCTCTTTCATTGAGAGGGTAAGCTTATGAAATTTAACAGTTTAAGAACTTTTTGCCTTATTTTATCTTTGCTGATCTGCTCTTCTTTTCTTCTGGCCCAGAACAAAACGGAACGTCCTACTACCTACGCCAAAGTTTGCTTTTACACTATAGAGAAGGGGGGATTTGAGCGTTTTTTAGAAATTGCGGAGGCGGTACAAAAGGGTGAAGAGCGAAAGGTACAGGCTCAAATTCGGAAGATGCTCAAGGATTTGCGAAAATTTGATTCTAAGCAAACCAACCGTAGTTTTGAGCTTTGGTATAGGGCCAATTATAGTGATTTTGAGCAGCAAGTAGAAGTAGTTAGGAGCTCTACGATAAAATCCTTACAAATATATCGAGCGAGATGGCGCAGTAATCAGTGTCATTATTTTGACCATACAGCTTTTTTGATGCAGGTTTTGGCCTTTGAGAGTGAGCGTTTTTACCCTCATTATTGGTTTATGGGGCAAGAGCGTTATTTTTCGGAAACTTTGGTGGAGAATATTCGGGCAGCGGCTCCGGCAAGAGCAACAGATATTTTTGAATATTCTGATTTGCACCAGGAATTTGAGGTCATGCAAGCGCTACAAGCTTGGGAATTGGATCAGATGAAGCGTTATTTGCAGATTGGTCCTTATGGGACCGATACCGAAGGAATTGGCCAAAAACCGCTTATTCCCTATTCTTATGGGTTAATCAATCGGGCAGCGGCCAGTTATTTATTGCAGCAAATTGAGTTTGATGATCGCAGTTTAGATTTAGATTTGAATCGACAAGTGCGAGCTTTAGAGCGTTTCTTAAAAACTTGTCGGGCAGGAGAAATCTATCTTTTAGTTCGTTTTGAGGGCCGTCCCTTTCAGCCTTAGTCTTTTCTATCTTCTGCATATTTTCTTGGCACTTGTATAAAAAAAGCCGATTTTGGCCTTTTGCGTCTAGCAGGGCCCACAGCACCCGCAGGCAATTTTATGGGGACTTCCCCCTCATTCATAGATTTTCGCAAAGCGAAACCGCTTTTGCGCTGGGTTTTAACCCGCCGGCGGGGCAGCCCCTAAAAAGGAAACAAAATGAAAAAAGAATGTCCAAGCTGTCACAAAAACTTTGAGTGTCAGCCTGAAAATATAGCCATTTGTCAGTGTGTGGGCCTAGAAATTGGACCTGCCTTAAAGGCCCATTTGGCCAAGAGTAAGAAAGATTGTTATTGTGCAAACTGCTTGTGCGAATTGAATGAAATTTGTGCGCAGGCGGCTCAGGAATCGCTACCTAAAAAGGCCCATGAATTTGTAGAAGGCAAGCATTTTTATAAGGAAAATGGGCTTTGGATATTTAGCAAATACTACCTGATTCAGCGGGGATATTGTTGTGGCAATGGCTGCAAACACTGCCCCTACTAAACGATAGAAAAATGGCGTTTTGGAACAATGCTTTTGGTGCCGTAGACGAGGTACTACCTGAATTTAAGAGCCTACCAGAGGGAATTGGATATCTCATGGGAAGAGTTCGGAGCATGAGTGATAGTTTAGCAGATACTCCAGTTTATGTAGATAAACGTTGGTTAGAAGTACGTGACGACCTTGATTTTCAGGAGTCGGTTTTACATGTATTTAAGGAGGGCGGAAGCTATCTGCGCATTTTGGATGGCGACATTGCCAGCGGAAGTTGGGAAGCTAGTCTAGGTGGCCTAATTATTAAGTTTGGGGGTAAACATGAGCTCTATGAATTGGTCTTTTTGGACCTTGACTTTTTTATTCTTAAGAAGCATGGACAGCAAGGCCCCAAAGGGGGGCGTCCCTATTTTGTTTTGGCCCGAGAAGGACGGGCAAAAGGAAGAGAGTGGCCAGAGCTTTTAGAGCTACTTTTTCAGGACTACAAAAGCGAATCTTCTTATTTTCAATGGGTTTTTGTACTTTTTGTGCTCATTTTGGGAATTTTACTCTACTCCATTTTGTAGATGTCACAAAAACCTTTTACAGTTAAGAACGTTATATATAGAAAATTACCTATTTTGGCCCATTCAAATCGAACTCATCAACCGTCGAACTTATGTCAGAGAACAAAACGCAAAACACTATAAACGAAGTAACCAAAATCTTTTCTACTTACTTGGTTAAAAATGGCCTTCGCAAGACCCCAGAACGCTTTGCCATTTTGGAAGAGATTTATAAGCGCAATGATCATTTTGATGCAGAAGCGCTATATATTCATATGAAAACCCAGAATTATCGGGTTAGCCGAGCTACAGTTTATAATACGCTAGAGCTTTTGGTGGCCTGTGATTTGGTGCGCAAGCATCAGTTTGGAAAAAACTTGGCTCAATATGAGAAAGCCTATGGCTTTAAGCAGCACGATCATGCTGTTTGTATTGAGACTGGAGAAGTCTTTGAATTTTGTGATCCCCGTATTCAGCAAATCAAGGAGTTGGTAGCCGAAATGCTCGACTTCGAAATTACTCACCATTCGCTAACCTTCTATGGGTACAGCAAAGAAGGCCGCGAAAAAAAGAAATAGGGCCCAATGACTTTTCAACTAGAACAATTAGAAGACATTTGCATCCTAGCGCTGGATGATCTTTGGAATCCAGAAGAGAATCAGGCCATCATTCAAGAAGTAGAGCATTTGATTGCTCAGGGACAACGCCTTTTTTTGATTGATTTGGGGCAAATGCAGTTTATGAACTCCTCTGGATTAGCCTTTTTAATTAGCATCTTAACCCGTGCCCGCTCTGCCGGTGGAGAATTGGCCCTTTGCCACATCTCTCCTAAAATTGAGCAACTCCTACTCATGACTCGCTTGCGCTCTACCTTTGAAGTAGCCGACAGCCGAGAAGAGGCCTTAAATATTTTGCAGGCCTTGATGAAGAACTAAAGCAAGTTCTTTGACCGCTTTTCAAAAGTTGTTTTTATTTTTGTGCGCCAAAAGTAGATTCCATCTACATTTTTCGCTACACAAAATTTTGCAACTATGGTTGATGTTCTGTTGGGACTCCAATGGGGAGATGAGGGAAAAGGTAAGGTCGTAGATTATTTAGCTCGACAATACGATATTGTCGCTCGCTTTCAAGGAGGCCCCAATGCTGGGCACACTTTGGTCCTCGATGGCCAAAAATTTGTACTGCACACCATCCCTTCTGGGATTTTCAGACCACAGGTGCTCAACCTGATTGGTAATGGCGTAGTGATTGACCCCACTACCCTCATTAAAGAAATGGAAAGTATCTCTGCCGCTGTCCCAAATTTTGGGGAGCGGCTTTTTATTGCCAAAAAAGCACAGCTTATCCTGCCCTCACATCGTTTGCTCGATACCGTGATGGAAGCCGCCAAAGGCGATGGTAAAATTGGCTCTACCCTCAGAGGAATTGGCCCCACTTATACCGATAAAATTGCTCGCCGTGGCCTCCGTATGGGCGATATTCTCTTGCCCAATTTCAAAGCCCGCTATGAAGAACTCAAAGCCGAGCACTTGAAAATGGCCCAAATTTACCCTGAAGTAGATTTTGATTTGGCTGGACAAGAAGCAGCCTTTTTTGCCGCTGTAGAAACCCTAAAAGGCCATCAACTGGTAGATGGCGAATACTTTATCAATAAGCAGTTGGCCCAAGGCAAAAAAGTTCTGGCCGAAGGTGCCCAGGGTTCTATGCTCGATATTGATTTTGGAACTTATCCCTTTGTCACTTCTTCCAATACCATTAGCGCTGGGGTTTGCAATGGCCTAGGCGTGGCTCCACAAAAGATCGGAGAGGTTATCGGCATTACCAAAGCCTATTGCACCCGCGTAGGTAGCGGCCCCTTCCCTTCTGAACTCTTTGGCGAAGAAGGCGAAAATCTTCGCCAAGCAGGTGGAGAGTTTGGCGCAACTACAGGCCGTCCCCGCCGCTGCGGTTGGCTCGATTTGCCCCAGCTCAAATATACCATCATGTTGAGCGGAGTGACCCAATTGGTCATTACTAAGGTAGATGTCCTTAACGAAATGGAAGAACTCAAAGTGGCTACAGCCTATAATTATGGCGGACAAAAAAGCCAAGATCTTCCACATGATTTGGTCCTTGAAGACATTAGCTTGGACTATCGCAGCTATGAGGGCTGGCAAAGCAGCCTCAAAGGCATTCAAAAGTTTGAGGATTTTCCACAAAAGCTACAAGATTACATTCATAGCCTAGAAACAGAGCTAGCTGTACCGATGAAAATGATCTCTACTGGTCCAGAACGCGAAGCTTTGATTATTAGAGATTAGTCAATTATTTTTTGGGGCTGCCCCGCCCTGCGGGCGGGTCGGGCCATTGCGCAGCTCGCAAGTCTGCTCGGCCCTGCAGCGCTTTCAGCGCTTTGGTCTGCCGCCTGCGGCGGCCCTGCTACAGCCCCTCAGCCGATGCTGTAGGTTAAAACCTACAGCAAGGAAGGCCCAAACCTAAAGGTTTGGGCCTTTTATTTTGGACCAAGATCTGCGTCCTACAGGCCCGAAGGGCCGCACTGGCTGAGGGATGGTAGGGGGTGGCCGAAGGCCAGACCAAGCCAGCTTGCTGGCGATGGGCCGAGCGAGCAGCGAGCCCCCGAACAGCCCGACCCGAATGCAATGAGGGGCAGCCCCAAAAAAGCCCCTCTACAGCAAACTGCAGAAGGGCTTAAAACTTTCATCTCGCTTTTTATTGAGCGGCATTTTTTAAAATGCGGTCAAAGCGAATACCGTTGGGACCAATAGACATCCAGACGAACAGCGGTTTACCGACGACATGGGTTTCGGGAACAAAGCCCCAAGAACGAGAATCCGCAGAATCATCGCGGTTATCTCCCATCATCCAGTAATAATCCATTTCGAAAGTATAGCTATTTGTCGTTTGGCCATCAATGGTAATTTGGCCATTTTGGATAAGTAAATCGTGGCCTTCGTAGGCGGTAATTACTCTTTTATAGAGATCGATATTATCCATAGTGAGCTTTATCGTTTCGCCCTTTTTGGGAATCCAGATAGGCCCATAATTATGATTATTCCAAGGGAAAAGCGCTGCATTGTAGGGGAAAATCCCTTGACCTGCGCCTTTTTCCTTTACAATAGGGCGAATTTCTTTTAGGATAGGAGCCAACTGAGGGTCTTGCAACATCTGCTCGACCACCAAAGGAGAAATATTTCTGGTATTACTAGCCTTTCCATAAGTTGAAGTAATAGAAAGTGCGTAATTATCATCTACATAATTCATGTTGATGCTCTTATTATCTTGAGGCACTAACTCATAAGCATACTGCACACCAGGAATAATATCGGGTTCTTGGCCATTGACAAAAAGTCGGTTAGCGCGAACCTCAATCTTATCGCCTGGCAGTCCCACACAACGCTTAATATAGTGATCTCGCTTATCTATAGGGCGAGTGACAATACGATTATTAAAGCGTTTAAGCAATTGTTGGCGGGTCAGCTCTCTTTGTGCTTTGGGCGTTCTTTTAAGAATATTATGATAATCGCTAGAATAGTCTACCCCTTTGATAATAGTATCGCCTTCGGGATAATTAAAGACCACAGGATCGTAGCGATTTACCTTTTGTAGGGCTGGAGCTCGATTATAATCCCAACTTGGCCATTTAGAATAGCATTCGCCGCCAGTTAGGGGCATTACATTGTGTAAAAGGGGGAAAGATAGTGGCGTCATTGGCATTCTAGAGCCATAATGCACCTTACTCACAAAAAGAAAATCTCCGACCAAAAGCGAGCCCTCCATAGATGGAGTGGGAATCGTATAGGCTTCGATTAGGAAAAGGCGAATAAAGTGAGCGGCAAAAACGGCAAAGAGAATAGAATCGGCCCATTCCCGAATAAAAGTCTTTTTGGGAAAAGGGCGTTCTTTTTCCAATCGGCGGATAGCCACTTGGTCCTTATTTTTCACAGCCATTTTATAGGCGGCCTTATACTCCTTTCTCTGTTGATGGGCTGGGCCTTTATAACTCAATTCATCTTTTTTGACAAAGCCCATATAGGGAAACCAAGCAAAGGGGGCTGCAATGGCAAAAACATTATCTAAAAAGCCATATTTTCCAAAGCTACGATTAAGCTCAATAGCCATAGCGGCTACAGTAAAAATATTGACGATAGGAATAAAAAGCCAGATGATATGCCAGCTAGGTCGGCCCACAATTTTGGCCCAACTCAGGTAGTTCAAAATGGGTACATAGGCTTTCCAGCCTGTTTCTCCTGCTTTTTCAAAGAGTTTGGAAATACCGGCAAAAGGCAGCAAATAGCCCAAAATAAATACCGATAAATAATAGAGGATATCCATATGTTTTATAAAGTTGTTGTGCAAAAGGAAGGGCCCTACTGACGGGCATAAGAATTACCAAAAGCTTTGAAACGCATGCTCCAAACGCCCCAAAACGCCTCGCTAAAGATTGCGGTGCTCATTTTAGAGGCGCCCTCTTCTCTGTCTTTAAAGGTGATAGGAACTTCTCGGAGTTTAAAGCCCAATTGCCAGGCGGCAAATTTCATCTCAATTTGAAAGGCATAGCCTTTAAAACGGATTTTCTCAAAATCTAGTTGGGCCAAAAAATCTCGCTTATAGCAAACAAAGCCAGCTGTAGCATCCGAAACGGGCATCCAAGTGATCAGGCGAACATAAAAAGAGGCCCCTCTTGACATCAGGATGCGTTTAAGCGGCCAATTCACTAATTTCCCCCCCTTCACATAACGAGAGCCTACGCTTACGCCCACGCCTCCTTCACTGCAGGCCTTGGCCAAGCGAGGAAGATCTTTGGGATTATGCGAAAAATCGGCATCCATCTCAAAAATATATTGATAATCTCGCTCCAAGGCCCATTTGAAACCTGCTATATAAGCAGTTCCTAGGCCCTGTTTGCCTGCTCTTTGCATAAGAAAAAGCCGATCGGCAACTTCTTTTTGCAATTCCTGTACTTTTTCGGCTGTACCATCAGGAGAGCCGTCATCAACCACCAAAATATCAAAAGGGCAATCTTCGGGCAAAGCCAAAACTGCTCTGATGATATGTTCAATGTTTTCAATTTCGTTATAGGTGGGTATAATCACCAAATTTTCACTTGCCAATTCGCTAGATTTTATTGAGATTTCGCTCTTTATGCAAAGCATATTTGGCCCAATGGGGATGGAGCAAATATATATAAGTTGTTTTACTTTTTTTCGACCTTATTAGCGCCTTAAGGTTTTTTAGTTTTTCCTTAAAAAGCGCCCTAAAATAATGAAGTTGACCGAAAAACATCTTTTATCACTCCAGAAAATCAGCCTTTGCGCTGCAATAGCGCCATATAAAAACCGTCTTCAGGCCCCCGATCTGGCCCTAAATGCTGCTCTTTGAGCAATTCGAACTCTTGACCGTCCTCGCTTTGCAAAAAACGCTGAACCTGCCACTCATTTTCTGAAGGCAGAATGCTACAAGTGGCATAAAGTAACTGCCCGCCAGGCTTACACAAAAGTGAATACTCTCTTAATATATGCGCCTGTGTAGCCTGTATTTCTTCCAAAAACGCTGGATTGATGATCCACTTTGTCTGTGGGTTTCGACGCAATACGCCCAAACCCGAGCAAGGTACATCCAAAACCAAATAATCGGCAATGTTGTAGTAGGCTGGCGAAAAACGCCCTGAGGCAGGAATTTTCTCTGTTTTAATAATGCTTACTCCTGCTCTTTTGGCCCGTTTCTGCAACTCTTTGAGCTTATGCTCAGAGAGGTCCATAGACAATATTTCTCCCCGATTTTTCATCAAGGCAGCCAAATGCAAACTCTTTCCACCGGCCCCCGCACAAGCATCTACCAAGTAACTGCCCGCCTGCGGCTTAAGAAAATGGGCCAACTGCTGAGAAGCATAATCCTGCACCTCAAACCAACCCTCTTCATAAGATTTTAAATGCGTAAATTTTCGGTTTTGACCCAAAACCAAAGCTTCCCGATCCCCCAAAAGCTCTACGGGCAAACCCTCTTTGCGCAAACGATGCAAAACCTTTTGCCGAGGCGCCTTAAGACTGTTGGTCCGCAAAACCACATCGGCAGAACTATTGAGTGCAGGCAATAATTTCGCCCAACGCTCCTCCCCCATTTCCTGTAGGGCACGCTCCTCCAACCAATCTGGAATAGACTCTCGAATCGCTCGATTTTCTACCGCTAAGCGATGCCGACGCCAGATTTCTAAACTATCCAATCCCTGCATCTCTGGCCAATCTTCTGGCGGCTGCTGCCCTTGCAACAACCAAGCAGTTTTTAGCATCAACCACCAATCAGCTTCCGTCTCTGGCGGCCGTTCCAAGGCCAGCTCATAGTACAAACGATACCAGCGAATAAGCTCGTAAATTTGCTCGGCCACAAAACGACGATCGCGGCTGCCCCATTTTTTGTTGGCCCGCAAAAGCTGCTGTATGCTGCGGTGCGCATGGGCTCCCTCTTGCAAAATGGCTCGAGCAGTTTGCCAAATTGGGGGAATCAAATTCTTATAAAATCGCAAGACTTTTGTATCTCTTGGGGCCTCCCGCAGCAAGCTGCGGGCGCTACGTTTAATTCATGAGGGTTTCACCCCTCATTTATATATAATCGCAAAGCGATACCACAGTTGCTGTGGGTTTTAACCTACAGCTAAAAACAGCCAGATCGCTAGGCCAATTGCAGGCGGGCTTTGCCCGCCTGCAACCTCCCAGACGTCTAGGCTATTTTTTCAAGTATAAAATGACCGATTCAATATGGCTAGTGTGCGGAAACTGGTCCACCAAACTGAGTTTTACTGCCTCATAGCCCGCTTCTTTAAGGACCAAGCTATCACGAGCTTGTGTAGCTGGATTACAAGAAATGTAAACGATAGCAGGCGCCTCCAACTCAATCACTCTTAGCAAGGCCTTGGGCACAATTCCCCCACGAGGCGGATCCAATACAATGACCCCAATTTTTTGCTTAAACTGTGGATATTCCCAAAGGAATTTGCGCACATCAGCAGCATAAAACTCAATGCCTTCAATATTGTTGCGGGCCGCATTTTTGGCCGCATCCTCAATAGCTTCAGGGACAATATCTACCCCAATAATTTTTTGAATTTTGGGGCTACGGCTCAAAAGCTGGGCAATGGTTCCCGTTCCACAAAAGAGGTCCATCACCCAAAGACCTTCTTGGCCCAATTTGGCCATAGCTTCTTCGGCATAATCAATGGCTCTTTGGTAGAGCAATTCTGCACAGGCGGGATTCGTCTGGAAAAAGCTCTGCATAGAAATCTCAAAAGAGAGGCCCAATAATTCTTCTACCACCTTGGGCTCCCCATAAAGTAACTTTTGGTTTTCGGGCAATTGCTTGACCGCATCGCCTACCTCATCATTGAGGCTATGCAAAACGCCGGCTAGACGGTCTTCGCCCAAAATATCTTTGAGTAGGTCCACAAATGCAGCTTGGTCAAATTGGTCCAAGCCTTTAGAGGTAGTCACCAAATTAAACAAAAGCGCATCTTGAGCAAATGATTTTCGGACCACCAAAAAGCGGAAAAATCCTTCGCTTTTGGCGGGATCCCAAGCGGGAAGGCCCGTTTTTTCGCAAAACTCGCGAATGCGGAACAGCTGCGACTCCAATTGCTCATCAAAGAGGCCAGAATCTGCATCTAGGTTTTCTACGGCCCACCATTGGCCCCTTCTTTTGAAGCCTAGGGCAAAATCCCAACTTTCTTCTTCGGTCCCTAGCTCTGAGCGCAGGCTAGAAAAAGAATATTCCATTTTGTTGCGGTAGTGCCAGCTTTTGGGCGAGGCAATATAGCCTTCAAAAACCTCTTCTACATTTTCCCATTCGCCTAGGCGCTTGAACATCTCTAGGGTAGATTGCTCTTTGGCCGTTCTTTGCTTTTCTATGGGCCAAGCGGCAAAAGGAGCGCCTGGAATCCGTTGGTAGGGCAATTCTGTTTCTTCGGCTGCGGGCTGCAAAACCTTAATGAGCTTGGCCTCGGCAAAGCGCTTTTTCTTTTTGGTAATGCGAGCCGCTACTTTTTGGCCTGGAATACTATTGTTTACAAAGACAATAAACTCCCCATTTTCGGTAGGGAGTTTAGCAATGCCTTTGCCGCCAAAGGCCATATCTACGATATCTAATTCTAGGGTAGTTCCTTTTTTCAATTTAGCTGTTTTTATGATGAAGCGAAGGTACTTTTGGATTCAGCAGGCCCAAAGGGCCGCAGGCCTAGCGATGTGCAGGGGGGCGCCGCAGGCCAGACCAAGGCGCTTTGCGCCGCAGGGCCGAGCGAATAGCGAGCCCCGAAACGTAGCGCCGCAAGGCGAAGCCGCAGCGGAGGCCCCAAACCTTCATCTTACTGCTCTTCTTCCGTTGTTTCTTCGGTAATGGGGGCTTCCAACTGAGGGGCTTCGGCCTCTACCAACAACTCTTCCTTCATGCGTTTAACCATCAGGTGGTGGGCCTGATCTTGAATCATTTTTTCTTTGCCTTGTTGCTTATAGCCTAATTTTTCGTAGAAGGCCTTAGCGGCGGTATGTGTGAGCAGACTGAGGTGGTTCCAGCCTGCAAAAAGGGCCACTCTTTCCAGTTGAGAGAGCATAAATCGGCCAAGGCCTTGGCCCTGATATTCTGGAGCGATCACGATTTGCTGCAATTCGGCTTTTTCGTTGCGTTTGCCCGCCTCCGTTTCGATTTCGGGTTTGAGGATCACGCCGCCTAAAAGCTCATGGTCTTCAGAAAAGAGGGCATAATGCAAAAGCTCGGCCTCGGCGGTCCAGTCCTCCAGTTCAAAAGTCATTTTCAGAGGATCAATCAGGGCCTCTTTGCGGAGAGCCACCAAGTCGTCATAATTGGGAGAGGCAAATTCAATTTTTGCTAAGTACATCATATCTTAATTTTTTGGAGGCGCCAGAAACTTCAAAATGCCTTGGGCCACCCGTTGAGGGGCGCCAGCTTGGCCAAGTTTATTGCGCAGCGCCTTATATTCTTGGGCTATACGTTGACGATTTTCATCCTCAAAAAGTTGTTGGAGTTCCGCTTTTAGGCGTTGAGGATTCAAATCATTTTGGATCAATTCGGGCACCAACTCCTTTTGCATAATCAAATTGACCAGCGAAATATAAGGAACCTTGATAATTTGCTTGGCAATCCAATAAAAAATTGGGTGCGTTTTATAGCAAACCAACTGCGGGAGCTCGAAAAGAGCGGCCTCTAAGGTGGCTGTTCCCGAAGTGACCAGGGCTGCTTGGCTGTGCGCCATCAGGTCGTAGGTTTGGTTTTGGACAAAAGTGACTTGGGGAAAAGGCGCCAAAAAATTGCGGTAAAATTCGGGCTCTAAACTCGGTGCACCTGCCACCACAAATTGAGCTTCTGGAAAACTGGGCAAAACGGTCAACATCAAGGAGAGAATAGAGCGAATTTCTTGTTTTCGGCTACCGGGCAAAAGCGCAATAATGGGTTGATCTGCGCTTAAATTATTTTGGGCCAGAAAATCGGGATTGGGATGGTGTTTATCCACCACCTCAATCAGCGGATGGCCTACATAATGCACCTTCATGCCCCTTTGGCGGTAAAATTCCTCCTCAAAAGGCAAAATCACATACATTTCGTCTACATATTGCTTGATCTTCTCGACACGGCTAGCGCGGCTGGCCCAAACCTGAGGCGAAATATAGTAGACCACCTTTAGGCCTTGACTTTTGGCCCATTTGGCCATACGCAGATTAAAGCCCGAATAATCAATGAGAATCAGGACATCTGGCTGAAAGTCGAGAATATTCTTTTTGCAATCGGCAAAGTTCTGGAAAATCTTAAAAATCTTGAGCAAAACCTCAACGGGGCCCATAATGGCCAGCTCCCGAATGTGTTTGTCTAGCTCGGCCCCTTGGGCCTGCATAAGATCGCCCCCCCAAGCGCGAAACTGGGCTTGAGGATCTAGGGTTTTGAGGGCCGAAAGCAAAAAGCTAGCGTGTAGGTCGCCAGAAGCTTCTCCGGCAATGCAGTAATATTTCAAGAAATTAGAGTTTTGCTGATGGGCGCAAAGATAAACAACTTATCGAACTAGCTCAATTGTTCGATCAGCAACTCTAGGCCTTTTTTGAGTTCATGCAGGTCTTCTAGCTGCAATTCACTTTTTTCTAGGCCCGCAATCAATTGAGTAGGCACTTTTTGGCCCTCCTCTTTGAGCGCTTGCCCTTTGTCTGTCAAATGAATACGCCAAACTCGCTCATCTTGAGGGTCTTTTTGGCGCTGTAACCAGCCCTCTTTTTCCATCCGCTTTATCAAGGGGGTGATGGTGTTGCTATTGAGCAAAAGGCGCTCTCGCAAATCCTTCATGCTACGGCCATCCTCCTCCCAAAGGAGCAAAAAGACCAAATATTGCGGATAACTAATGCCCAAAGGGGCCAACAAAGGCTGATAAGCCCGAATAATCAGGCGCGAAGCCGCATAAACCGGAAAACAAAACTGCTGGTCGAGCCGTAAAGCTGTCTTTTCGTCCATAAGTACAGATTTAAACAAAAAAAGAGAGGACCAAAGATAGCCCTCTCCCTACAAAGAATTAAAATTCTTGCCCCTAATCTGCTAAGCTGATGCTGCAATCTACATTCCCTCGAATGGCTCTAGAGTAAGGACAAACGGCATGGGCAGCCTCTAAAAGCGCCTGAGCTTGGGCTTTTTCTACGCCCTCAATTTTGGCCTCAATCGCCACTTTGAGGTCAAAACCGCCCTCCTGATTCTTAATCAAACCCACTTCCGTTCTGATTTCAGAAGTAATCTTGAGCTTTTGGGTTCGTGCCACCAAATTGAGCGCACTATCAAAACAAGCCGCATAACCGGCCGCAAATAATTGCTCAGGGTTGGTGTGTTCGTCATTGGCCCCACCCAAAGCCTTGGGCATGCGTACCGATACGCTCAAAACGCCATCTTCTGTGGCTACTTCTCCATTTCGGCCACCTTTGGCCTTGGCTGCTGTGCTGTAAATAAGCATAATTATGTTGGTTTTTGGTGATTTTTAATGTCGCTTACGATACAAATATAATCTAGACTTTTGTATCGCAGGCGATATTTGTATACTTTAAGTTTTTAGTAACATTTTGGGGCCTCCTGCCTAGGGCAGGCGCTACGTTTCGGGGCTCGCTGATCGCTCGGCCCTGCGGCGCAAAGCGCCTTGGTCTGCGGCTACGCCGCCCCCCTTCACATCGCTAGGCCAGGCGGCTGCGCCGCCTCTAGACGCAGAACGCCCGCTGCTTGGGGCAGCGGGCGCTTTTGGACCAAATTGCTTGATCTTCCTTAATCGTCTAGTTCTTCGGTATCTTTTTGTTTGCCTTTTCCTTTGCCTTTATTTGGCCGCTCTTCTATAGGCAGTTGACCCAAAGCTTTTTTGGTATTGATAATATCGCTTTCTAGGGTTTGGGCAAAGCGCTCAAATCCTTTGATGGCTTTATCCATTTTTTCGGCGTCCAGATTGGCTCCAAATTGTGCTTGAGGAAGTTTTTCGTTTAGGCGTCTTTGTTGGTGATAGACTTTTTTTGGTCCTTGCATCTTGTGGGCTTTCTGATGGCCTTTACCTTTTTTGTGGCCCTTGCCTTTGCCCTTTCCTTTACCTTTGCCCTTATGGCCCTCCCCTTTTTCGGGCCGCTCTTTAATTTTGATTCCTGCTTCGTTAATACGATTTTGGGTTTGCCCAAATTCACGAGCCACATCTTGAAGCAAAAGATTTTTTTGACGTTCGGCCCCAGCATAATCTTTAGCCGAATAAGCTGACTTAAGGGCATTTAGGCGAACTTGATAATCAGCTAACTCTTGTTGATCTCGGTTGAGATCGGCTTGAGTCACTTTCAATTTTTTTACTGCATTTTGGGCTTCTGCTTGAGTGGTTAAAGCCAAGGCCATTAGGGCCATTCCCCATATTTTGATCATTTTCATAGCGAGTCTGTTTTTAGTAAAAGATCTTGAGTTCGCTTAGGCTAAGGCAAAGTTTGCGCCCAAATGAAAAAAGCGCTCATTTTTTTGGAAAAAAATGAGCGCTTGATTGGAAAACAGAGCACAAATCAGCAGTCAATACAAAGCTGCTAATCAGCACATTCTATACGGCAATTACAGCGTCCTATATAATAGCTGGAATAGCTATAATCAGTAAATCCATTTTCACATGTTTCGGCCACTTCACGACATTTCTTGCGATTGTAGTTGTCTGTAATTGCATGAGTAGCCATAGTAACCATAGCTACACCTAAGACGGCCAGCATTATTTTTTGATAAAAAATAGGGCTAAGTTTCATACACACTGATTTTGTTATTTGTTAAACGTTCAAGGCAATAAACAACCTTCTGGCTGAGGGATGGCAGTGGGTGGCCGAAGGCCAGACCCAGCAGGCGAAGCCTGCGCAGGGCCGAGCGAGCAGCGAGCCCCGACACAGCCCGACCCGCCCGATCATTCATGAGGGTTTTCACCCTCATTTTGTATAGCTTCGCAAAGCGATACCGCTTTGCGCTGGCTTTCAAGCCCGCGGAAGGGGCAGCCCCAAAAAAATATTATTCTATAATAAAATGGTCGCTTAGATCTCCAGCGTCTTCTATTTCTTCTTCTTGGCCAAATTTGAGGGCATCGGCTAAGATGACATATTGGGCCAGCATAACAACGGGTATGGCCACCAACAAGCCGACTAACAAGGCGATAGCGGCGAAAAATAGCAAGAGCAAAGAGATAAAGGCATAAAAAAACCAGCTCAGAAAATTCCCTTTCATTAGTTTCAGACTTGCTTTCAGTGCCTCTACTGGTCCTAAATTAGAGAAAGTGACAATAGGCAGCGCCAAAGAGGTTGCGGCATAGGTTAAAAAGCAACCAACTCCCCCTAAAAATAAGAGACTGAAACTAATAATGCCAAAAGAAGACTGGCCAATGCTAGAGCTAATCATATTAGATAGAGAATCAAACTCACTATTTTGATCAATGATCAAAACAATTATCATCGGCAAAAAGGGAATGACAACCAATATGCAAATTAAAAAATAGGTTAATGTGAGTTTAAGCAGCTTGGGGCCAGCCAGAAAGAAATCGCTAAACTTCGGTTCTTCTTTTCGATAAATTTTATCGGCCATATAATAATAGCCCGCAACAAAAAAAGCATTAACAAAAAGGTTTAGTATATCTGATAAGATCTCAAAAGTCAGCTGGCCAATAATGGCAAGCAGAAACTTAGCTAGCCCCCATAATAAGGTATAGCCAATAAAATAAAAAAAGTAATCGCGCAGGAGTTCATAGCCTTTGTTGAGTACATCGCCAGCGGAGAAGCGATAATTGTTCTGCACCGCCTGTTCTAAGCGGCGCTCAAAGTTGTTCATTGATTTAGAGTTTAGAAAAATTTAGAAATGTACATGCACCTCTTCCAGAGAAAGCTCAAAAGAGAGAATACTGTGCCCAGGAATATCCGGGGCTAGGCCCTGCTCGCCATAAGCTAGGCGAGAGGGCAAAATAAATACAGCTTGGCTGCCCACATACATCTTTTGGCTAGCGAGCTGAAAGCCGGGGATAGTCCCCGAAAGAGGCAGCATATCGGCCGAGCTGCTATCAAAGCTGTTGTAAAAAGTGGCCCCTTGCCAGATTTGGCCCTTATAGCGCAGCTCTAGCGTAGAAGAAATATCGGGCTGATCTTTAAGGGTATCTGGCTCTTGCAAAAAGTAGAGGAAATAACCCGCTTCAGGATCTTCATAATAGTCGATTCCCGCTTGCTCTAAAAAGCTTCTGATTTCATTCCGCTCATTGATCCAGCGTTCTTCGCTGGCCTTTTCGCAACTGCCTAAAACTAGGCTAGTGGCTAACAAAATGATCCCTAAGATCTTGTTCCTGATCATCATCTTCTTGAAGTTTGAAGATATCCGCAAATACGATATAAGTACTGACTAAACTGACGGGAATAGACACTAACATGCCCACAAAAAGCAGCAGAGCACCAAGTAGGTTAATCCCTAAAATGACAAAAAAGAAGCCGACAAAAGTAAAGAACTTTTGCTGGACCAATTTGCGGCTAGCCTCTAAAGAGCCCCAAACACTAAAGTCAGATAGAACCACCGTAACTTGCCCCAAAGAATAGGCGACACTCAAGAAAAGAGTAATCGCAAAACCAATAGCAAAAAGGATAATGGACAGGCTACTCACTACAGGCATATAAAACTCTCCCTCTTGGGCCATTTCCTGCATCAATATAATCTCCTCCACAATATTATCTTGCAGAAATAGAGAAGCAATGGCAGGGAGTAGAGGCAAATAAACGAGTATCCCCAACAAAACCTGAAAACCAATGAGTTTGCCAGCCTTTTGGTGGCCTTGCATAAAGGTATTGAAAGAGATGGCCTCGCCTTTTTGAGCGCTATGGGCGGCATAAAAGAAGCCCGGTATCCAAAGGGCCGATAAAATCGTTGATATAACATTATTTAAACCTGGCGAAATAGCCTGAGCTAAACTAGAAGCTATTCCACTGACGACAAGATAAATTAACGTAAAGCCTATAAAAAAGCCCATTTGAGATTTCACAATCTCATAAGCGCGGCCAACAACTTCGGTGGGCGAAAAATCATAGCCCTGCTCTAGGGCTTGCCTCAGACGATCTTCAAAATTGATCATTAGATTTAATTTTTATTGGTTAATGGGGTTAATTTTACGGCTTTCAAAAGACAAAAATGCCTTTTTTAGTTCCTGCTCCAAATTTTCTTTTTCTCTTTGAGGCAAAAAACTATATCGAATACTATTAAAGGAGAGCTGTTTAAAGTCCTCATAGCCCAATTGACTGTTTTGGGCCAAAAGGCAATACTCCTGACTCAGGCTAGTGGCCAAAAGGGCCGGATCATCGCTAGCGAGCACAATAGGTACTTCAGCCGCTAAATAAGTAGAAAAAGGATGTTGATCTGGAGACAGCCCCAAGATAAAGGCATTGCTACTCAGTAATAACTCTAAGGGAATAGCTCGCTCTTTCATCATTTCTAAACAAGTGGCTGAATGCTCTTCTAAAGCTAAGCCCACCCCATGCCCAATGCGCTGCGCCCCAATTTGGATCGCTTGCTCAATGGGATTTTGGTAAGGGCGGCCCGCCAAAATATCGGACCTTAACTCTCCAGCATGTAGGGCCAAAGAAACGGCTGGAAATAATTGTTTGAGGTAGCGAATTGCCTGCATCTGCCCCTCAAATTCTGCCTGAGAGAGCTCGGCATGTTCTGGCCCCACTAAATTGACGCCCAAAACCCAATCCGATTCCTGAGCCAACTGAAAAGCCAGATACAACTGGGCAAATACCATGGGCAAGGGATAGGTCCGTACCGCATACCACTGTAGCCCAAGCTGGGCCTTTGGCCCCGCTAAAGCCTGATATTCCGCTTTCCAAGTGGCTATTTCGGCCAATACTTCTTGGATTAAATCCCCTACTCCATAGTTGATTAGGCTTTGGCTCCAGCCCTCAAAGTCAGGCTGATTATATTCCCAGTCGTCGGTCCAGCTCCATAACTTTTGACGGGCAGCTGGGGCCTCAATTAAGGTTTCTACATAAAGGATATTCTCCGCTGCGGCCTGCTGGGCAATTTGGCCCAACCAATAGCCTTCTTGGCCCTGAAAGATGGGGGCAATTTTACCAAAGAAATCAAAAAATTGCTGAGCATGTTGTTCAGGCGCCGCCCCTGTTACTGACCAGTTCGCTAGCATTTCGCTTTTATCGTAACTATACAAAGGCAAAAAGCCAGGTTGAGCAATAGTCGATAACTGCCCCTCTGCATTGGCCCAAAAGCATTCTCCCTTAGCCCAAATGGCCTCGGGCAAAAGTGCCCCCAAAGCATGATGATGGATATCCCCCCCTTTGGGAAAAGCCTCAAAAAAGGCTTGCAAGGCCTTTGCCGAGCTGCGAATGGAAGCAAAGTATTGAGCGGTGGTGGACTGGCTGGTCATGCTTTATATTTAGTTGATTTAACCCTAGCTTAAGTTCGATTTGGCCCAAAATAATGAAAAAGCGTTTACCTTTGCCCCATATTTTAGCGATAGTCCGAGATTTTATTGCCGCGTACAGGCGGCTTCGCCGCCGCAGGCCTAGGGACTTGTAAGGGGGGCCGCAGGCCCGACCGAGCTGCTTTAGCAGCGAAGGGCCGAGCAGACCTGCGAGCCCTGAAAAGGCCCGCAGCAGCTTGCTGCTGAGGCTCCCCCTCCTAAAATAGCATTTCAAAACTCTTTAGATTCTAGCATGAAAGCAAAAAAAGTAGCCGACTCGAAAACGGTCATGACCGAAATGATTATGCCCAACGACACCAACCCTATCCATAACCTAATGGGCGGCAACCTAATGCGATGGATGGACGTGGCCGCTGGCATCTGCGCCGGCCGACATTGCGAAAGCTATGTAGTCACTGTTTCTGTAGACCATGTTTCTTTCCAAAAACCTATTCCACTAGGCGATGTGATTACACTACAATGTAGCGTTACTCGCGCCTTTTCAACCTCCGTCGAGGTCTATGTCGAGGTCTTTTCTGCCGATATCAAAGGCGGAAATACCCGCCGCTGCAATGATGCCTATTTTACCTTTGTGGCCGTTGATGACGAAAGCAAACGCCCTCGAGAGGTCCCACAGGTACTGCCCCTAACCGCCGAACAAGAAAAACGCTATGAGGAGGCCCTCCACCGCCGCCAAATGCGCCTTCTTTTGGCCGGCAGAATCAAAGCCGATGAAGCAAACGAATTGCGCCAATTCCTTTTTGAGGAATAAACTTTAGCAAAAGACGAAGCCAGTTACCGATCAAGTAACTGGCTTATTTATGGGGCTGCCCCTCGCTTCGCTCGGGTCGGGCTGTGCGTGGGCTCGCTGCTCGCTCGGCCCTGCGCAGGCTTCGCCTGCTGGGTCTGGCCTTCGGCCACCCACTACCATCCCTCAGCCAGATTTAATCGCGCTGCTTTGGCCATGGTTTGCTATGAATTTTCTGCTAGGCCAGCTATTTTTTAAGGGCATAGCCTTCGCTATGGCCGAGAAAAATAGGGACGACTAGCCGGAAATTGCTGCAAACTATAAAAGCGAGTGCGTTTAAATCTGGCTATGGCCATTGGCCCTTCGGGCCTGCAAAACCGTTTATTGGACCAAGAATTACCAGTTCCCAAAAGCCTTATTAAATACATCTTCAATAACTTGGGCGTAAATCTCTTCCACCAACTGGCTCTCCACCGAAGAGATATCCACATCAGCCGAGAAATCTGAAAAGCGGCTAAAACTCTGCTCCCAGTTCTTCTCCTTGTCTGTATTATCCCTAAACTGAATATTCAGCTTGATCGTCAAGCGCTGCAAACTAACAGTAGCCCCAGGCTGAGGCGCAATAGGACTAACCTCATAGTTCGTTACCGCTCCCGAAAACTGTATATCCCCCTTATTGGCATTAAAGACCAAACGTGTATCATTCATGATCCGCTCCTTAATCTGCTCCGAGAACTGTTGGCCCAAGGTGGGCGGTGCATTGCCCGCCGTTGTTTCAAATTGCTGAATGGAAAATGTCTTTACGTCTTGACTAATGTCCCAATCATTAAAACGAATCGTGCAACTGCTCACAAAAACTAAAGATAAAACGGATAAGAGCGCCCAAAACCTTGGCATATTATGATTTTTAAACTAAATTGCGAAATCTATATATAGAGCAATACTACCAATAACTTATTGGATAATTACTTCACGCAAAAATAAGAAAAACCTGCATGAAAAAGATCGCAGTGGCTTACGGAGACGGTATTGGACCGGAAATTATGGAGGCCGTACTTAAAATTATGAAAGCAGCTGGTGCTGAATTGGAATATGAAACGGTAAAAATTGGTAAAGAGGTTTATCTCTCTGGCCAAGAGTCTGGCATTGATCCCTCTGCTTGGGAGACTTTCCGCGAGACTGGCGTTTTCCTCAAAAGCCCCATTACTACTCCCCAAGGAGGCGGGTACAAAAGCCTAAACGTAACCATTCGCAAAACTTTGGGCCTTTTCGCCAATGTACGCCCCGTTAAGGCTTATACGCCTTATGTACATAGCCACTTCCCCACTATGGATGTTGTGGTTATCCGTGAAAACGAAGAAGATCTTTATGCAGGGATTGAGCACCGCCAAACCTCTGAGGTTTTCCAATGCCTCAAGTTGCTTTCTCGCCCCGGTAGCGAAGCCATCATCCGCTACGCTTTTGAATATGCCAAAGCCAACAACCGCAAGAAGGTGACTTGTATGTCTAAGGACAACATCATGAAGATGAGCGACGGTATGTTCCACCAAATCTTTAATGAAGTAGCTAAAGAATATCCCGAAATCGAAGCCGATCACTGGATTATTGATATCGGATCTGCTCTTTTGGCCGATCAACCCGAACGTTTTGATGTAGTCGTTACTCTTAACCTCTATGGCGATATCATTTCTGATATCACTGCTCAAGTAGCTGGCTCTGTTGGACTCGGTGGTTCTTCTAATGTAGGCGAAACTTTCGCTATGTTCGAAGCCATCCACGGTTCTGCTCCCGATATCGCAGGCAAAGACATCGCTAACCCCTCTGGGTTGCTCAATGGCGCTTGCATGATGTTGGTACACCTCGGCCAAGCCGAAGTAGCTGCTAAAATCCAAAACGCTTTGATGGTGACCCTCGAAGATGGTATCCACACTGGCGATATCTACACCGAAGGAAGCAGCAAAGAAAAAGTGGGCACTCAAGCCTTTGCCGATGCAATCATCGAACGCCTAGGCCGCGTACCAAGCCAACTCAAAGAGGTGACTTATGACGCTAATGCCAAACCCGTACAAGCTAAACGCCCCACTGTTAGCCGTGCGAAGAAAGAATTGGTAGGTATCGATGTATTTTTAGAATGGGCTGGCGAAAATGGCGAGCGTAACCCCAATACCTTGGGCCAAAAACTAGAAGCCTTAGCCCAAAATGGTCTCCGCCTCAAAGCCGTGACCAACCGTGGCCAAAAGGTTTATCCCAACGGTCGCCCAGAAACCTACTGTACAGACCACTGGCCTTGCCGCTTCATCAGCCAAGAAGGTGCCGCTAGCTACGAAAGCGTTTTGGGCCTCCTCCAACGCCTACATGCCGAAGGTTTTGATGTAGTAAAAACAGAAAACCTCTACAACTTTGACGATGAGCGGGCTTACTCGCTTTCTCAAGGAGAATAATAAAGCGATCATCCGCTAAAACAAAAAGGGCCAAGCAATTGCTTGGCCCTTTTTTATGGCACTAATTCTAATTTGTCACTAAGCATCTCTCCTAATCCTCTTTCTCTGCTAATAAATGTACAAATTGAGGGGCAGTTAAACTGCGCATAAAGGCTTCTAGATCATCCATCTCCTGCTCGGTCAAGCCCAAAGGTTCTCTCAATAGCGTGTCTCGACCTATAGCATGTGGACGAAAAGCATCAGGCCTGTTGTAGTACTCAATCACTTCACGCAGCGTCTTAAAGCTTCCATCATGCATATAAGGAGCCGTAACCGCTACATTGCGCAAACCTGGCACCTTAAATTTACCCAAATCATTGCTGTCTTTGGTCTCCGAGAAACGCCCAACATCATTAAATTGCTGCCCATTGTAGGTCCCAATGTTCTTAAACTCATCTCCCGTCATGTCTGGACCAAAATGACAGTCAAAGCATTTCCCCTTTACATTAAAGATCTCTATGCCTCGCATAGCCGAGGCCGAAATTGCCGAGCTATCCCCATCCGCAAACTGGTCATAAGCAGAACCCGTCTCTAAGGTTTCTTCATAAGCCGCTATGGCCAAACCCAAGTTTTCTTTGGTCAATCCTTCTTCTGGATAAAGGGCCGCAAAAGCCGCAGCATAATATTCGTCTGCCAATAAACGAGCAATAGCCGAATCTAAAGGCAAGTTCATCTCTACAGGGTTCTCTATCGGCCCAAGCGCCTGCTCGGCCAAAGTAGCCGCTCGCCCATCCCAAAAAAAGATGTCTCGAGAAAGCATATTCATCGCCGAAGGCGTATTCCGATCCCCTAAAGTCCCACCAACGCCCTTACTCAAAGCAGAAGTATCCGCAAAGGCATACTCTGGAATATGACAAGAAGCACAACTAATCGTCCGATCCAATGACAAAATGCTGTCAAAGAATAAACGCTCCCCCAACTCCGCTGCATTAGTGGGCAATGCTGGCGTTAATGGAATAGGCTGCACCTCTGGCGCTTTGGGCAAAAAGAAAAATAAGGCCACTAAGGCCAAAGAACTAAGGCTAAGTATTTTCATATCATCGGTGATTTTCTAAAACAAAGATAAGGCAAGAACCTACACTTTTAGGTGACTATTATCCCCTATCTATTTCACTATTCAATACAAAAATAAGGCTAAAAGGGCAGAGCAAAAAATCTAAGCCCTCCTTTAGAATTGGTCTAAAACCAATACTCGCTAAACTCCTCAAAAAAAGGTCCTTAGTAAGATTTACTAAGGACCTTTCTAGCTATTCATTAAGCTTGAAGATAAAGCGCACCCGCCTCTACATAAGCCAGATATTGTGCATAAGAAGGGAAGGAGGGCGAGGGTTGAAATTCCGCCTCTGTCTTGACCGTCGTTCTCCGAATGCGGCTCGCTTTGGCATTGGGGAAACCCGCTTTTTTCAAGGCCGCTACCCATTCCGCTTCCGACCAAATGACCATGGCCGTCGGTAAGTTCTCGGCCCAAACATGAGAAGCCTCATTCTCCGCAAAGAACTCAATCATGATGGCCAAACGACCCTCCGCTTTCAATACTCTGCGGATTTCAGCCAATCCCTGATTTGGATCCTCTAAATAATATAAAGCTTCTACCGAAAGTACATGGCTAAAGCTATCCTCGGCCCAAGGCAAGGCCTCAATGCTCCCCACTTGCAAATCTGCAGTAGGAACATTCTTTTTCGCCTCGGCAATCATTTTGTCCGATACATCCAAACCCGCCAATTGCTTTGCCCCCCAAGCCTGCGCCAAAGACAAAGCCCGTCCATTGCCACAACCTAGGTCCAAAACAGCCTCTACTTGCTCCCAATTCCAATCGGTTTTTAGCGGCTGCAACAAAGGATCATGCCCCAAAGCCATGCGCTCGCCACGTTCTGTGCCCGCCCAACTGTTAAATAATGTATTGACTTTCTGATGCTGTTCCGTTTTCATTTTTCGCTATTTTGCTGTTTGTTGTATAATTCTTTTGGGGCCTCAGCAGCTAAAGCTGCTGCGCTATGTTGCGCAGCTCGCAGTTCTGCTCGGCCCTGCGGCCAAAGCGCCTTGGTCTGCGGCTGCGCCGCCCTGCTCCACAGCGCTAGGCCCTGCGGCTTGCAGCCGCTATTGGCCTTCGCCCCTTCAGGGCTCAGTCGTTAATATGATGATTAACAGTCTGCCAAGCTACAAGCTACCCCATCTAACTCAAAAGCTAAGGTGGCATGGCTCACGCCCTTCTCTTTTAGGCCCGCTTCTAACCTGGCCTTAATCGGAGAAAGCTCTGCTAAACTCTGATAAGCTTGATCGACCACCAAATGCACCGAGAAGATATGAGATTGCCCATCGATGGTCCACAAATGCAAATCATGTAGGTCCAAAACAGCAGGCTCGGCCAACAAAAAGGCGCTAAGCTCATCTGTATCAATGCTTACTGGCGTAGCTTGCAAAAAGATTTCAAAGGTCTGCTTTAAGGTTTTTGATACATTATATAGTATATAAAGCGCCAAAGCTACCGACATCAATGGATCAAGCCAATACCACTCAAAAAAGTAGATGCCCAAAGAACCCACAAATACAATGACCCAGCCCATGACATCTTCTAATAAGTGTAAGCGCACGGCCTTTGCATTCAGTGAATCACTATCCTTTAAGCTAAAGACAGCCCAACCATTGACGAGTATACCCAAAACGGCAAAGCCCAACATCCCCAAACCATTGCTAGGTTCTGGCGCCATAAAGCGACCAATTGCCGCCCAAAGGATCCCAATAGAACCCAAAACCAAAATAGAAGCCGTAATCAAAGCCCCTAAAACAGAATAGCGCTTATGACCAAAACTATACTTTTTGGTCCGCCCCTTACTCGCATAGCGTTCTAGCCCCCAAGCAATGCCCAAAGCTAAACTATCGCCAAAATCGTGTAAAGCATCCGATAAAATGGCCACACTATTGGTCCAAAAACCACCAAACAACTCTAAAATCGCAAAGCTGATGTTAATCAGAAATGCACGGCCCATGTTTTCACTATCCCCATGATGATGGTGATGATGATGTCCATGACTACAGCCCGTATGATGCTCATGATGATGTCCTGACATACTAATAGATATTTATCGGCCCATATACACCAACAAAATAGAGATATCACTGGCCGACACCCCACTAATGCGGCTTGCTTGACCAATACTGCCCGGACGAATACGGCTCAGTTTCTCCTGCCCTTCTGCTGATAGGCCCTGGATGTTGTAATAATTAAAGTTTTCGGGTAGACGTACCGACTCTAAACGGTTCATTTTCTCTACCTGCTCTTCTTCTTTTTTAATGTAGCCCGCATATTTAGCCTTAATCTCACTGTACTCGACAAATTCTGCAGGATATTGGTCCAAGACCGCCTTGAGTTCTGGCAAATGCACCGCCAAATCAGTAGCGTTTACCTTGGGACGAAGCAATACCTTCATCAACTTAAGCGGTTGGCGCAAAGGCGCAGACCCTAAGCTATCCAGATAGCCATTGATGGCCTCTGGACGCACACTATAGGTCTCCATAAATTCACGGATATCTCGCTCAGCCGCTTCTTTGGCCCGAACTCTCTGCATGCGCTCCTCTACATCCATGCCCAAAGCCTGAGCAATTGGTGTAAGGCGAATATCTGCATTATCTTGACGGAGCAAGATGCGATATTCGGCCCGAGAAGTAAACATCCGATAGGGTTCATTGGTCCCCTTGTTAATCAAGTCATCAATCAATACCCCAATGTAGGCATCAGAGCGCTTGAGTACGAAAGGCTCTTCTTCACGGACCTTGCGGATGGCATTGATTCCCGCCATTAGCCCCTGACAAGCGGCCTCCTCATATCCTGTGGTCCCGTTAATTTGTCCAGCAAAATAAAGTCCATCTACCAGACGCGTCTCTAAGGTCTGTTTGAGCTGTGTAGGCTGAAAGAAATCGTACTCAATGGCATAGCCAGGGCGAAACATCTTCGCCTGCTCAAAACCAGGAATCAGGCGCATGGCCTTAAATTGTACATCTTCGGGCAAGGAGCTAGAGAAACCATTGAGGTAAATCTCGGCGGTATTCCAGCCCTCAGGCTCTACAAACAACTGATGTCGATCTCTTTCTGAAAAGCGGTTGATTTTATCCTCAATAGAAGGGCAATAGCGGGGACCTAGGCCCTGAATTCGACCATTAAACATGGGCGAGCGGCTAAAGCCTTCTTTCAAGCATTCGTGCACTTTCTTATTGGTATAACCAATATGACAGGGACGTTGTTCTTTGAGTTCTGGAGTATCTGTATAAGAAAACTTTCCCGCAGGCTGATCTCCTTCTTGAATCTCCAGAGCCGACCAATTGATGCTGCGAGCATCGATCCGAGGCGGGGTGCCTGTTTTCATACGGCTAGCTTCAAAGCCAAGCTCTACTAATTGTTCGGTAATGCCTTTAGCGGCTCGTTCTCCAGCACGGCCACCGCCCATTTGCTTTTCTCCGATATGGATAATGCCATTGAGGAAGGTCCCGTTGGTGAGGATAACCGATTTGGCGGGAATTTCTAGGCCCAAAGAGGTGCGAATTCCAACGGCCTTTTTGTCTTTGACCACAATTCCCGTGACCATTTCTTGCCAGAAGTCAATATTGGGATGAGCTTCTAGCATCAGGCGCCATTTTTCGGCAAAGCGCATACGATCGCTTTGGGCGCGGGGGCTCCACATAGCGGGGCCTTTTGAGCGGTTGAGCAGACGGAATTGGATCATGGTATGGTCCGTCACAATGCCTGAATAGCCGTTTAGCGCGTCGATTTCTCGAACGATTTGCCCTTTGGCCACCCCGCCCATAGCGGGATTACAAGACATTTTGGCAATGGTTTCCATATTCATGGTGGCCAACATGACTTTGGCCCCTAGGTTGGCTGCTGCTACGGCAGCTTCGCAGCCCGCATGGCCTGCACCAACAACAACGACATCATAAGTATCAAAAATCATAAGTTAGTTTCTTCTTTTAGTTTGGGCGGGCTCTTTTTGGGCGCCCTACAGGCGGCGAAGCCGCCGCAGGCCTAGCTGCCTGTAAGGGTGGCCGAAGGCCAGACCAAGGCGCTTTGCGCCGAAGGGCCGAGCAGAACTGCGAGCCCTGCAAGGGAGCGCCGCAGCAAAGCTGCGGAGGCCCCAAATCAACCACAAAGATACTCAAGAAGTTTGAGTTAGTCGAGAATGCTCTATTTCTTTTTGTAGGAGAGCAGGATAACTAGGGCCGAGAAGTAGAAGGGAAGAGCGGGAATTTTGTAGCGGGCCAGGGCGCCAAAGTTCATTGAGGTGAAGCCGACCGCAAAGGCGAAAATGATGGCAAAAATGAGGCAGAAAAGCACCGTAGGATCTTTAAAGAGAGCCTTTAGAGTGGTCCATACGCCTACTCGGACGAAAACATAAACCGTAAAAAGAAGGGTAAATAGGGCCTCGGCGGCAGAGGGAATAACAATCACTTTGCGGGCCTCCCAGGGATAGGGACGAAAGAGGCTCACATTGACTGCGGCAGGAAAAGTTTTGAGCATGCCCATGACGGTAGGCTCTACTAGACCTAAGCTATAGCCCGTTCCTCCATCTCGCTCGGTACTTACCGACAGCCACCATTGTGTGCGGACTACCTCGACCATCATGTTTTCTAGGGCAAATTTTTCAGAGATGCTGCCCAATTGCATTAAAGCCAAAGCGCCAAAGGCCGTCCCAAAGACGAGGAGAACTGGCCCCATCAGCATCCGAACCGTCTTATTTTCAATCTTCTCCTTATATAAAAGTGTAATCCAAACCAAGGAGGCGGGCATCAGTGCCAAAGCGATATAAGCCTTAATCACTGCGGCATAATATAGGCCTATAATCAGGGCAAAAATGGGTAAAATATATCCTCGACTTCGTTTATAGGCTAAAAAATAGAGCCCATAAACAAACATCCCCAAGCCTGCTAGCGAAAGAGGGTCCTTCATCACGCCTGTCCCCCAAAAGCAAAGAGAAGGGACATAAAGTACAGCGATGGCAAAGGGTAAATGTAGTTTGGGGTAGATATCCGTAAACACCCGATAGAGCATCCAATTGCCGAGGAAGGCCAAAGTGGTTATGCCAAAAGAGGTCCCGATAAAACTCCCAAAGCTAAAAAGGCTAAAAAAGCCTCCTGTACGGATTACTGCAGCGGCAGAATTTTGCCGAAAGAGCAGATGGTAGGTTAAGGCATCCTTAGCTTCTCCCGAATAATTATCATAGTTCGAGATAATCATCTCTAGGCCTGTAATTGGCGATCTAAAAAAGGCATTGAAGATATCGACTACCCCTTGATAATAATAAAAGGTATCGCCATAGCCATAATAGTATTGATACATTAGGGCAGTCAGAAAAGCCCCAGCTAGACGAAACCATAGGGCGGGCAAAAAGTATCGGCGAACGATAGGGTCCTTGTACCGCCAGTTCCGAAATGCCCAGAATATCCCTGTGTAAAAAAGGATAAAAAACGGCAGGAGCAAAAAGTCGATGCTCGTCAGAATGGGGACCAGGGCCAGGCAGGAAGTGGGTAAGGGCATTTGGCTAAAGCCTTAATAAAATTCGAGAAAAGTAATAGAAAGTCTGTACTTTGCGCCCAGTTTTTTGGACAGACAAATTTAAGTAAAAAAGCATGGCGAAGCAGGCAAATGCAAAAAAAATAGGTTTAGTCGTCAATACGGCTTGGAACATTCTCAACTTCAGGCTTGGCCTCATCAAACAATTGATTGCCGATGGGCATGAGGTAGTGGCCATTGCCCCTGCAGATGAATATGTCCCCCAAATTGAGGCGACAGGAGCCCGCTTCTTGCCCCTTGGGCAGCTCGATCGTAAGGGCAGCAACCCCCTTAAAGAGATGCAGCTTTGCCGAGAACTCTATAAAGCATTTAAGCAGGAGCAGCTCGACTTAGTTTTGCTCTATACCATTAAGCCCAATATCTATGGGGCCTTAGCGGCAAAATGGGCAGGCATTCCCAGTATCTGTACGGTTACGGGTTTGGGGTATACCTTCTTGCATGACAATATCGTCAGCAAATTGGCCCAAGGATTATATAAGTATGCCTTCAAAAGGGCCAGTTGGGTGGCTTTTCAGAACCGTGATGATCGCCAACTCTTTATTGATCGGAAACTAGTGGCTCAAGAAAAGAGCTTACTCATCCCGGGTTCGGGCATCAACACCCAAGTTTTTGCCCCAGTAAATGGGCAAGAAAAACCTCAGGCCTTTACCTTTTTGTTTGTGGGGCGTTTGCTCAAGGACAAGGGGGTCAATGAGCTTTTGCAAGCCGCAGAGCTTTTGCAAGCCGCCCAATCTAAGGCGCAAATTTGGGTTCTTGGGGGGCTAGACCCCGATAATCCCGCCTGTATTGCTCCAGAAACCTTAGAAGCGGCCCAAGCTTTAGGCAATTTGCAGTATTTTGGCCGCTCCGATAAGGTCAAAGACTTTATGGCCCAGGCCGATGTCGTGGTTCTTCCTTCCTATCGAGAGGGCTTGCCTAGAGTGATGCTCGAAGCCCTAGCCATGTCTAAAGCGGTAATTACCACCGCCGTAGCGGGCTGTAGAGAAACTGTAGAAGAAGGTCTAAATGGTTATCTGATCCCTGCCAAAGATGCTCAAGCCCTAGCAGCTGCTATGCTCAAAATGAGCCAGTTGCCCGAAGAGCAACTAAAAAAGATGGGAGAGGCAGGTCGTCAAATGGCCCTTAATCGTTTTGATGAACAGATCATTATACAGCATTATAAAAGGCTTATTAAAGAGCTATAAGGACAAAAAAAGGCAGAAAGCAAGCTAGAGGACAAAAAATAATAGTAGCTTTGCCAAAAATTATTACGCATTATGTTTTACCATCTCGGTCGGTATTTCATACTCATGAAGAGTATGTTTGCCAAACCCGAGCGGTTTTCTATGTACTGGAAAGCGACCGCTCGGCAGATGAATGATATTGGTGTAGGCTCTCTCATTATTGTGGGCCTCGTCTCTGTTTTTATTGGAGCGGTTACCGCCGTTCAGTTCGCCTATCAATTGCAGGCTTCCTCGATCCCGCCCTACTACGTTGGCTATATCGTTCGCGATATCATGATTATCGAGCTAGCCCCCACTTTCTCTTGTTTGGCCTTGGCCGGAAAAGTGGGCTCTAACATTGCGGCAGAAATTGGCGGGATGCGCCAAAAGGAGCAAATTGATGCCCTAGAAGTGATGGGGGTAGATACAGCAGCCTATTTGGTGGCGCCCAAGATCATTGCCGCCGTCGTTGTGATTCCCATGCTCGTCATTTTGTCTGCCTTTATGGGAATGGCTGGCGGCTATTTGGCCTGTGTGATCGGGCAGCTCGTCACGGTCTCTGAATTTATGCAGGGCTTGCGTTCCTTCTTCATTCCCTACAACGTTTTCATGATGGAAGTCAAGGCCTTTGTCTTCGCCTTCCTACTCACGTCTATCTCTTGCTACCAAGGCTATTTCGTTAAAGGCGGTAGCATCGAGTTGGGAAAAGCCAGTACTTCGGCCGTAGTGATTAGTAATATCATGATCCTTTTGGCCGACTATGTGATTGCCCTCTTGATGACCTAATGGCTTTTGCTCCTTCTTTTTTTATTTTTTTGGGGCCTCCGCAGCTTTGCTGCGGCGCTACCTTTCAGGGCTCGCAGTTCTGCTCGGCCCTTCGGCGCAAAGCGCCTTGGTCTGGCCTTCGGCCACCCTTACAGATCGCTAGGCCGCTCCACCATTTCTCTTGCGCTCGGCCTTCGGCTTCGGCCCCTTAGATTTTCATCTTTACCATTAGTCCAATTCCGCTATGATTCGCGTAGAAAATATTAAGAAACAGTTTGGTGAACAAGAGGTCCTTAAAGGCATTAGTACCGTCTTTGAGGAAGGAAAAACCAACCTCATTATTGGTAAGAGTGGAGCGGGTAAAACCGTTATGCTCAAAATTTTGGTGGGTCTGCTACAACCTACTTCTGGCCATATCTGGTATGGCAATACCAATTTCACTCAGCTCAGCAATAAACAACGTAAAGCAATCCGCACCGAAATGGGGATGCTTTTTCAGGGCTCGGCCCTTTTTGACTCTATGACTGTAGAGCAAAATGTACGCTTCCCCCTCGATATGTTTACCAAATTGACGGCTAAAGAAAAGCGCATCCGCGTAGATGAGACCTTAGAAAGAGTAGAGCTAGGCGGCGCCAATAATAAATACCCCTCAGAGATTAGTGGAGGGATGCAAAAACGGGTTGGTATTGCCCGAGCTATCATCCTCAAGCCCAAGTTCCTCTTTTGCGATGAGCCCAACTCTGGACTAGACCCTACTACCTCTATGCGCATTGATGAACTCATTCATCAAATTACCGTAGAAAATCAGATGACCACCGTCATCAACACTCACGATATGAACTCGGTTATGGAGATTGGCGATAAGATCAACCTCCTTTACTTTGGCGAGTTGGCCTGGGTCGGCAATTGCGGAGAAGTTATGGGTAGCGATAATGAACTACTACAAGACTTTATCTTTGCTTCTCCCTTCTTACAACGCCTTAGAGATTCGGCCCTAAAGAATGGTCATTAAACCTTATACTATATATTATAGTAAATGCTGCCCTTTATGGATAAGGGGCAGCATTTTTTGTTTTTTAGAATCTATTTCAAGTAGAGTCTATACTCTCTTTGCTCTGTACTTATACTCTATTCAACATTAACGATACAACTAATTGTACAAAAGCATCCGCTGCGATATCGTTAAGAACCTTCGTATCTAAATTAGGTCCAAAAAGACTACTACTCCAGATAGTATAATAATCATGTTTATTTGCTACATTTTCTACGGTTTTGATTGTTTCTCCTCTAGTTCGTGTTGCACAGAAAATAATGTCGCAATTTCCCAAATCCCCATTTGGAGATGCTAATAACTCTAATGTTTCATCTTCTACCATTCTGCTTTTTGGATCTCCTTGGCTTTCAAAGCCAATTTTTACACCATTAACAGTTAGGGCCGCTAAAACATCTATCTCCCATTGTATATCCGAAACGCCTTCAGGTAAATGTTTTTTTGCATTAGGAAACATCTCCAACAGTTTTCGACAAACAGCTTTAATTGTCTCAGATTTACCTTCATTAGATCGTCCATAAACAACAACAATTGTCTTCTTCATTTACTTTATATTTTTATTTTAGAATAAGCTATAAGATAATAAATTTCATCCTACAGAACTAAATTCACCGCCCTATTACAAAGAAAATCATTGTCTAGCAATAAAAAAATGCTGCCCCTTATAAATAAGGGGCAGCATTTTTTGTTTTTGGGGCTGACGGTTGGGCTCATGAAGGACATGCTACTGCCGCCACAGAGCTAATCCGAGATGTCCGTAGACCTCCGTGGCCACCACGGAGCCAATCTGAGATGTCCGTAGACCTCCGTGGCCGCCACGGAGCCAATCCGAGATGTCCGTAGACCTCCGTGGCCGCCACGGAGCCAATCCGAGATGTCCGTAAACCTCCGTGGCCGCCACGGAGCCAATCCGAGATGTCCGTAAACCTCCGTGGCCGCCACGGAGCCAATCCGAGATGTCCGTAAACCTCCGTGGCCGCCACGGAGCCAATCCGAGATGTCCGTAAACCTCCGTGGCCGCCACGGAGCCAATCCGAGATGTCCGTAGACCTCCGTGGCTAACACTCCACAGTTTTGTATCTATTTATTGGTCCTTCCATTTTCAAAGGGTAACAAGCTATTAAACAGAAAGATATTGAAATAGCAGCTTGGCAATCCTAATTTAAACATGTATATACTATAGCCCTAAAGACAAATATCAAAAAAGTTATAACTTTTTTAGTAAACTTCTTGATGTTTCAAAACATTAGCCCTACACTTGTAATGTTATAACTATTTTATAAACAATAAAACTTCAGGCAGATGAACGATACACTTTGGTTGTTTCTGCAAAACACCTTTGATAACAGGACAAAAAAGAATTTCAAGCTGATGTACTTGCTAGCTACGGATCACATTGATCGTTTGCGTAGACGGGCATTGCGGGAGCCTCGGATTGATCCTTTGTTGCAGTATTTGATTCCCTATTATGATGCTTACATTACACATTATCGGAAGCGGCAATTAGATACGCGTAACTATCGGATCAATACATTAACGATAGAGCGGCTTTTGGCGGAGCTATCGGGCAGTTTGATTCGGACTTGGGATGTATTGATACAGGTACAGCATCCGATTACGAGCATTGAATATCAGGCTTTGCTTCCTCGTGGGCGTGCTCCTTTTCAGACGGGGGCTTATGAGATGCGTATTGATGCGGTATTTGTCTTAGCGGATAGTTTGCAGCGTTTTTCGAGTCTAAGCAACTTAGAGCAGGATGTTCGTCAGTTTGCCCAGCAGATTCGAGATGCAAGAGGGGCCCAGCAGGGGATTGAAGAGGAGGAAGATGGGAATGGTGGAGAGTTGGAGCGTCTTCGCATCGAATTAGCAGATGCGATTCACTATGTATTTGCGGGTTTGCTTCAGATTTATAATAAGTCCTTGCACATTGTTGAGGAGCTTTATGAAATGCAGTACTTACGTTCTACAGGGAATAGCAAAGCTGTCGATGAGGCTCTTAATAGTTTGTCTGTTAATTTGGCGCCCAGCAGTCGAGAGCGTTTTTTAGAGAATGAATTAGAGATGGACCAGCGTTTGGTCTTGACCAATACGGGGGGAGCGGCTGTAATGGCTTATACCTTGGCCAATGCGGGAGATCAGGCGCAGACGGTCCACCACCTACAGTTGGATGAGTCGGTTAGTCTTATTGTTCCAGCAGGGCATCATTTACTCATCTTGGAGAATCCCAATGAATTTGTGGCTGAGGTGATGATAGAGCAATATCCTTCGGCTTAGGACAAGGGCTAATTCGATCTTGATTTTCAGGCAATAAAAAGTCCTCCACGACCATCTCGGTCGCTGGAGGACTTTTGTTTTTATTTTCAGGGCCCAAAGGCGGTCTGGATTAGTTTTGTCGCTGTTGGTGGCGATAAGTAGAAGGAGCTAGGCCGAAAGTTTCGGCTAGTTCGACTTGGGGGTAGGCATATTTGAGGCTAATTTTGAAGATAGCCATGTGGTGGATTGCGTGTTCTACATTAAAGGCGATTTCGCGATGTAGAGAGCTTTGGATGGGGCTTTTTTCTTGTTCTTCTTTGGCTAGGCTGTGATCTACCAATAGTTGTAGTTCTTGTTCTTGGGGTTCTGTTTGGAGCCAGGCGAGAATTTCGTCGATAGCGAGGCTAGCGGCTTCGGTAGAGGTTTCGATTTCTCTTTTTCGTTCGCGCAGGTCATAGCAGATGCTT
Organism: Saprospira sp. CCB-QB6; assembly: GCF_028464065.1. Classification (NCBI taxonomy): domain Bacteria; kingdom Pseudomonadati; phylum Bacteroidota; class Saprospiria; order Saprospirales; family Saprospiraceae; genus Saprospira; species Saprospira sp. CCB-QB6. Next base: position 668,580 of record NZ_CP116808.1, read on the forward strand.
CCTTCTGGGGCTTGTTCTTCTAGGCATTGGAAAAACTCGATAATGTGGCGGCTGTGTTGACCTACGGAAGCGTTGATTAGGGTATTGGGGGTAGAAAATTGCTCATCGCTGAGTTGTTCGATGGCAGTTTGTAGGTCTTCTAGGATATATTGGGCAGTGGTAATGATAGACATAAAATGCAAATTTATGTGTGAGTAGGTAAATTCGGACCTAAAGGTCGGTTTTTTTTGTTATTTATTATAGAACTCCTTTAAAAACAACTGTTCTTGCGCTTGAAAGCTAGTTTTGCGCTCTTTGTCGTTATTTTTCTCCACGATAGCGCTGCTATCCTGTCAAAAAATGCCTAAAACAGCAAAAAACTAGTACTCAAGCGCGGAGAAGAAACTCGTCTTTAAAGCAGTTCTCAGAACTCCTCTTAAAAATAACTCCTCTTGCAGCTGACAACTAATTTTACTCTCTTGCTTCGTTTTTTTTCTCCACGATAGCGCTGCTATCCTGTCAAAAAATGCCTAAAACAGCAAAAAACTAGTACTCAAGCGCGGAGGAAGAAACTCGTCTTTAAAGCAGTTCTCAGAACTCCTCTTAAAAACAACTCCTCTTGCGCTTGAAAGCTAGTTTTGTGTTCTTTGTCGTTATTTTTCAGCGGCCGCAGGCTGCTTTTGTTTGCCTGCAGGGCATTTTTTTGGCCTAGCGATGTGGAAGGGGGGCCGCAGGCCAGACCGAGCCGCTGAAAGCGGCGAAGGGCCGAGCGAATAGCGAGCCCTGCAACGTAGCGCCCGCCGCAGGCGGGAGGCCCCAAAAAGTAAACATTATATAGTAAGTTGATAAAAAAAGAGTAATTTTGGACTAAGGTTTACGCCTAATCAGACGGTAGTTGCATCTATAAGGTTGAATTATGAAAATACAACCCTATGCCAGCAGCTCGAAGCTATTCTGTACATCAAAGCACTAAAACTGTGACCGAAGAGGAACTCATTGAAGGATGCCGTGTTGGGAACCGCCTTGCTCAGGAGCAGGTGTACCAGCGTTACTCTGCCAAGATGTTTGGTTTGAGTAGGCGGTATGTGAAGACCACCGAAAATGCGGAGGAGGTCTTGGTACAGGCCTTTTGCAAGGTCTTTAGGAAGATAGACAAGTATTCTGGGCAGGGGAGTTTTGAGGGTTGGATTCGTCGGATTGTGGTCAATGAGGCCTTGATGTTTTTGCGGAAGAAGTATCGATTTAGTGAGCATGTAGAGATCACGGAAGTGCCAGCCAAGGCGGTTCAGGTGAGTGTAGAGGACGAGTTATCGGCCAGAGAGATTTTGGATTTGCTGGAGCAATTGCCTACGGGTTATCGGACCGTTTTCAATCTTTATGTTGTTGAGGGTTATAAGCATCGGGAGATTGCGGAGATGTTGGACATTAGCATCAATACCTCGAAATCGCAATTGATCTTGGCCAAAAAGAAGATGCGTGCATTAGTGGAGGCGGCCCGACAGATTCGACGTGCGGAGTAAATTTCATCCCATTTTTAAAATGTTATTATACACACTAAATTATGAGTCGAGAGGATTACATCTCTAAGCTCTTTCGGGAGAATGCCGACAAGCTAGACGAACAGCCTAGTCATGATCTATGGTCTCGCATTAGCGGGGAATTGGATCGTCCTGAGGGCAGTAGTGAGCAGGAGGATTTGCCTAAATTTGAACAAGTTTCTCCCAAGTCGGCGGCTCGGCCTAGGGGCGGACTGATGCAGCTTGCGCCTTATTTTGCGGCGGCCTCCATTGTGGCTGCGGTTTTGTTGGCGAGTCCTTTATTTTTTGAGCGGGAGGCCGAGCTAAAGACAGCCCATCAAATGGCGGAGTCTTCTGATCGGGGTTTATTGGCGGAAGAAATGAAGTTGGAGAGTGAAAGTGAGGCGCTTCCGCTCAATGCGGAGGAGCAGGAAGCTCAGTTTGAGGCCCAAGAGAAAGAGCAAGCCAAAAAGATTTTTCGGGCTGCGCAAGAGAAGGCTCCCAAGCCCTTAGCCGCAGATGATTTTGATGATATTAAGTTATCAAAGGAAGAGGCTTCGGATGATATTGTTATTCTGAGTCCGGAAGAAAAAGTTGTAGAAGAGGAACCCTTATTGGTTCAGGAAGAGGCGAGGGCGGAATTTGATTATCCTTTGCCTAAAATGAATCCGTCTATAGCTAGGAACTATGCTAGTCCTCCGGCTGCAGATCCTAGTTTGGCCCCACAGATAGAGGCCTTACAGGAGCAAAATGCAGTAATGACGGCTCCTAAGGAGGCTGAGCAGTTGAATAAGCGGGGCTTAGTTAGTAAAAGAGCCAAGGAAAAGTCGAGAAAGAAAGTGGTTCGGCATAAGATACACCCTCGCATTCAGCTGTTTGAGTGGTTATTGGGGGAGTATGAAGATCAGACGCCAGAGGCGGGAACCTCGATTGAGCGTTGGCGGCTATTAGGGCCGAATGTGATAGAGGGCATAGCGGTATTGAAGAAAGGAGAGGATAAAATTTTTGAGGAGCGGATGCGAATTTTTTATGATGAGGATTTGCGTCAGGTGTTTCTTGATCTTCCTTTAGATGATAGCCGTTTACCTGCTCGGTATATGCTTAGTCAATTTGATACAGAGCGGATCATCTTTGAGCAGAATGATCAATCGGACTTACCAAATAAGATTATTTTGCAACCTTCTTTACAGGGATACACCCTAATTATCTTGCAGGAGCGAGGATTTTTAAAATCGGGACAGCAACAATACTTACAGCATCGAAATCGGCTCTCTAATGTGCGGGCCATTCGCGACTTAAAGTTGAAAGAATAAAGCTAAGCCTAGATTCCAAGTTTGGAGTCTAGGCTTTTTTTATGCCCGATAAGTATTATTCCTAGGTGTTATCCTTAAAATACCTTAGGGGGGAAAACTCTCATCTTCATTTGATAACAACTTAAAGTTTCCTAGCGTTTTTCGGTTAGAGCTTTTGTCTTAGGTTTGTTCACATAGAATTAAATTTAGAAATCTATATACTAAGGGATCTAGCTGTATTTTCATTACCTTAATCACCAACACTTATAAAGAACATCTACATTATGAACATCAATCGGCTCTTAATTTTATGCTACAGTATTTTGCTCTTTTCGGCGAGTAGTTATGCACAATACCAAACCGTTCAGGATGGCAACTGGTCGGATCCTAGTACTTGGCTTAATGGGCAAGTTCCTCCAGGTTATGGAAGTCCTACAATTACTATTACCCATACGATTACCTTAGATCAGGATTATTCTGCTGGGGATTGGGAGTTATATATTTCTCCTACGGGTAATCTAAGTCAAGCTTCGGGCAATTGTTATAATTTTGGGGCTTATGGTGCCAATGCACAGATTACGAATGAGGGCATTTTAAATGTTGGTATTTTAAACCATCCTGGGGAAGTTTACAATCATGGGCAGTTATCGGCAAGCTATATAAACATGTATGGTTATAATGCACCTTTGTTTTATAATACAGGAAGTACGAATTTTTATTCCAGCAACTTCGCCAATACGAGTATTATGCAAAACTATGGGCAGTTTACTAATGTTCCTTCGCTTCCTTGTAGTGGGCAGCCTTATGGGGTCAGTTTTAGTGGAGATTATTTTTACAACTATGGGCAGGTAGATATTAGCACAGTTCAGTTCAGTTCCGCCTTTTTGCAGAATGCGATAGGCGGAACTTTTTTTATAGCTGGAGATATAGATTTTAATAATTCAACAGTTATCCAGGAGGGCAGTCTGATTGCTCAGGGAGATTTACAGCTTAACTCTGGGCGGATCAGTAATTATGGTCATTTAGAGACTTCTGCTCGTTTGGCGGTCAATAATAGCTCTAGTTTATTAGAAAACTTTGGTTGCGATTGCCATCCGGGTTCTCAAGGAGAGATCTATAGTAGTTACTTAGACATTCCTGGTACCGTTGACAACTCTGGACGCATTTTCGTCCAGAATGATGTACAAGCCTATGGCCCCCTATACTCTAGCAGCTGTGGCTATTTGCAAGCGACTAACCTTTATAGCTATGATCGCTTGGATGGCAATATGGTCATTTGTGCCTCATTGACCTGTTATGGCTGTAGTTCAGATGGTAGCCCCGTTTTTAGTTGCCCTGCAGATAATAGCTGTAATACCATTTTACTTGCTCAAGATTGGGTAACCGATTTTGAACTCAATGGAACACAACTTCAATGGAACTTTTGGCCAGATAGCAGTGCTCAATCACTCGAGTTGCAGTCTAGCCCCAATGGAATAGAGCAGTGGAGTACTATAGCTAATTTTTCGATTAAGGAAGAGCTTCAAACTTATGAGGACAACCGCCAATTAATTGCTGATCGTTATTATCGTCTTGTACTTAAGAAACAAACAGGTTTACAGCTTTATTCTAAGCTATTGCAAAGCAGTCAGGCCATTGAATTCCAAACTAAACTCTACCCTCAGCCCGCCAAAGAAGAGGCTTTTATCTTTTGTCCTGTCCAATCAGCTTCCTTGCGCCTTTTTAACCTTATGGGGCAAGAGCTCCCTCTTTCCTACCAACTCATTGAAGAGGGCGAAAAAGGCAGTCGTTATCGTCTAAATCTTCAATCCTTAACCGCTGGACAATATATTTTGCAAACAGCCTATGGGGCACAGCCTCTTATTAAACAATAATTTTTTGGGGCCTCCCGCCTGCGGCGGGCGCTACGTTGCAGGGCTCGCTATTCGCTCGGCCCTTCGCCGCTTTCAGCGGCTCGGTCTGGCCTGCGGCCACCCCTTCACATCGCTAGGCCACTGCCCGCCCAACTGCGAAGCTACAAGCTGCTGCCGCAGCTTCAAGCTTCGCAGGCTCGCGCCAAGCGCGCCCGGCCGGCGGTAGGCGGCGGCCACCTCCTCCCCTGCTTTTAACCTAGTCTGCCCCTCAATATATTCCATTTCAAGTTCAGCCTTCCCTTCCGCCGCCTCCGCCTGGGGGCTGGCCTCCTTTGGCCCAAGGGCCAAAGCGCCCAGCATGACATGCCCCCTTCGGGCCCATCCTCCACAAAAAAAGGGCTGTCGGATTTTCCGACAGCCCTTTATCTATTTAATTCCTTCCGCTAACTAGCGAAGCAAATTCACTGCGCCCTTAATCACAGTCGTCTCTCCATCAATATAGAGCACTTCTGCAGACCAAGCAAAGGTTCCAGAGTTCATTGGTTTGCCCTTAAAGCTACCATCCCAACCCTGTAAAGGATCATTCGGATCAAGGTTCAAGCCCTCATACACCAATTCGCCCCAGCGGTCATAGACTCTAAAGCTTAGAATCTGCTCTACCTTTTCATCAGCTTGAACAAAGAAACGATCATTATTCCCATCACTGTTCGGCGTAAAGGCCGTAGGGGCTGCTGCATTTCTAGGCTTAACCATCTTCACCACAATCGAGCTATCCTGAACACAGCCCGAAGCATTCGTGGCCGTAAACTGATAAATGCCTGCATCATAAGGCGTCAGTGAAGCCGTCAAACTGCTATCCACCAATGCCCCAGAGTTAATCTCTGTCCAAGCCCAAATCGCCCCAGTCGTATCATTCAAGTCTGCAAATAGCGTCAACGTATCTCCATACTCCAACACATACTCCACTTCGCCTGAATCTAAGGCTGGACCAAAGCTCGTCAGGAAGAATGGATCTGCCGCCTCTACTGTTACTAGCGTATCATACATACAACCATTATTGTCTCGGATATACAAAGGATAAATTCCCGACTCCAAACCAACAAAAAGATTGCCTCCTGTAAAGTTTACACTATCCAAACTGTAAGTGTAGCCCCCCAATAGGGTCGAGCCACCAATTCCATCTACTTGGATACTTCCGTTCGCATCATCCACACAGGCTACGCCTCTAATACTGAGGTTGCCAATACCTACTTCCGTCGGATTCGCCAAATTGATGCTCGTATCTGCCTTACAGCCATTCGCATCTTCCACATTAAGCGTATAGTTGCCCGCAGCTATGCTGTCTAAGCTTGGCGTTGCCAACCCATTCGACCAGATATAAACATAAGGTGATATTCCGCCTTCTACTGTAGAACCTAAGGCGCCTGTACTGTTATTGTAGCAATCTACTGCCCGTACTTGGTTCAAGCTCACCGACAATTCCGAAGGCTCGCCTACCACATAGCTAAAGCTATCCACACAACCATTGATCGACTGGACCACTACTTCGTACTCGCCTGCCGCTACATTCGTAATGCTCGTTCCTACAACGCCATTACTCCAATAGCTCGCCTGCAAAGGCTCATTCGAGTTCGTTATGCTTATAGAACCTGTAGACTCTCCATAACAAGAGGCATCTTCTATCGCTACCGTAATGCTCAAGGCCAAGGCCTCTCCCACTACAGCCGTATCTACCTGCGTACAGCCATTCAGATCCGTTACACTCACATAATAAGTCCCTGCAGATAGACCCGTCGCTACATTCGTCGTCTGACCCAAGGGATCTGACCACTGATAGCTCAAGGTCCCTGTTCCCCCTGAAGCTGTTACCTGTGCACTTCCATCTGCGCTACCTGCACAACTGGCATCCGTTACATTCACGATCTGGCTCGTGATTCCTGAACTCTCGTTCACTGTTGCTGTACGGACCACGGAACAGCCATTCCCATCCGTGATTGTCACACTATAGGTTCCTATACTCAAGTTCGAGTTTACATCTGTACTCGCTCCATTCGACCAAGCATAAGTATAGTCTCCATTACTATTGGGCGTACCCCCACTCACAATGGCCGTAATTTGACCAGAAGCACCTCCAAAACATAGGGCATCTGCTGTATTCAATGTCGCTACTAAAGCACTTGTTGGCTCCATGACAATCACCTGACTAAGCGTCTGACAACCATTCGCATCCGTTACCGTCAACACATAAGTACCTGCGGCCAAACCGCTAATACTTTGACCCGTCATGCCATTGGACCATGCAAAGCTATAAGGTAGCGTTCCCCCTGTCAAGAAGGCCGTCGCTGTACCATCTGAGCCCCCTTTACAATTCACCCCTGTCGTCCGAATCGTATCGACAACCAAGAGCGCGGGCTCTACCAAGTTCACCGTTAAGGTCGTACTACAACCATTCGCATCTGTAGCCGTTACCGTATGCTGTCCGCCTGCTAAACTTGTAGCACTAGCTGTCATCTCGCCATTGGGCCAAGCATAGCTATAGGGGGCTGCCCCTCCTGTAGCAACTACCGTTGCACTTCCATCCATATCTCCATGACAGCTCGGATTCACACTTGAGACAAAGCTCAATACTACTGGATCGGGATTTTGCAATAAAACCTGATCCGTTACCGAACAGCCTTGGCTATCCACAACCACTACCGAATAAGCACCTGGCGCCAAGTTCGTCGCAGTCGCTGTCGTTTGACCATCTGACCAAAGGTAAGTATATGGGGCCGTGCCTCCTGTCGGTACCGCTGTTGCACTTCCACTATTCGCTCCAGCACAGGCTGCCGCATTAGTCGTAATGCTGGTTGTCAGCAATGTAGGCTCGCCTAGAACATAGCTTTCTACAAGCTGACAAGCATTCCCATCTGTTACCGTCACACTATGTGTGCCCGCTGACAAGCCCACGGCCGTAGCCGTTCCTTGGCCATCTGACCAGAAGTAAGTGTAAGGAAGCGTACCTCCTTGAACCATTACGGCTACAGTTCCATCTGTACTTCCATTACAGCTAGGTTCATTCCCACTCATACTCGCTGTTAACGCTGCTGGCTCTTCTACTTCTGTAGTCGATACCATATCACAGCCATTCGCATCCGTTACCGTCACTTCATAAGTACCCGCCAATAGGCCTGTAATCGTCGCAGCAGTCATCCCATTATCCCAGTTGTAGCTATATGGAGCCGTTCCGCCTGTTGCACTTACCGTAGCCGTTCCATCGCTACCTCCTGAACAAGACACATCTGTATCACTCAGACTCAACTGTATGGCTGTTGGCTCCGTAATCGTTACCGATACAGGCAACACACAGTTATTCCCATCACGAACCTCTACCGTGTAAGTCCCTGCACAAAGGCCCGTAAAGTTATTATTGCTACTGAATACATTACCCGTTTGACCAGGACCTAATATTCGGTATTCATAGCCATTAACACCTAGCGTTCCTGTGCCAGATACGGCCGTAGCGATAATCTGTCCATCACAATCATTGGCACAAAAGACATTCACCTGCTGGATTGTCGCATCCAAAGGTACAGGATCCGCCAAACTAATACTATCTATTGCCGTACAGCCAGAGGCATCCGTCACCGTTACCGCATAAGTCCCTGCCGCCAAGTTCGTCGCAAGTGTACCATTCTGCGCCTGTGGACCAGACCATGCATATACATAAGGCGATACGCCTCCACTAGCCGTCACCTGTGCCGCTCCATCCGAGGCTCCTGGACAGCTAATCGCTGCTCCATTGTAATTAGAGTATTGTTGGACATTCAATACAATCTCTGCAGGTTGAGAAATAGTAATTGTATTTGTTGCTGAACAGCCTCGACTATCTGTAGCTGTAAGTGTGTATGTACCAGCTTCTATATTATTGAGATCTTCAGTAAGTTCTCCATTAGACCATACAAAAGTATAATTAGGTGTTCCTCCTTGAGCATCTGCATCAATACTTGCATCTTCAGCACCAAAACAACCAGCATCATTAGAGCTCAAAAAGTTTACTTGTACAGCTGTAGCAGGCTCACCAATCAAAGCATTATCTGTAATAGTACACCCATTAAGATCAGTTACTGTCAATCGATAAGTTCCTGCTGTTAAGTCACTATTGACTGCTAAACCACTATTAGTAGGTGACCAGTGGTATACATAAGGAGCTGTTCCTCCAGATACAGTGGCTGAAGCTTGGCCATCATTACCAAAACGACAACTTACAGAATCTGTGATTAAACTAAGCTGCAATGCTGGAGGGCTACTTACCTGAGCACTGTCAACATATGTACAGCCATTAGCATCAGTTACTGTTAGGTAGTACTGTTGTGCAGACAAGCCCGTGGCTGTTTGTGTAGTTTGGCCATTAGACCAAATATAACTATAGGTTCCAGTTCCCCCTGTGGCATTTACAGTAAGTTCTCCATCCGTGTTATAAGAACAACTGATACTATTAGTTGTAAAAGTAGCAGTGATGGCTGTAGGTTCTGTAATTTGGATACAGGTATCATGCAAACAACCGTTTACATCTGTAATTGTTACGCAGATAGAACCAGCTGACAAATTTGTAGCAGTTTGGGTTGTCTGACCATCGCCCCAAAGGTAAGTATAAGGTGCACTTCCATTGATAGGGGTAATCGTTGCACTAGCATCATTTCCACCATTGCATGACACCATACTAGCACTTGTCGTAGAAGTAATAATAACTCCATTGTTAACAACAACGCTATCCACTAATTGACAACCATTCGCATCTGTAACTTCTACAGTATAAGTTGCAGCCTCAAGGTTCATAGCAGTAGCAGTACTTTGCCCATTCGCATCATTCCACAGATAGGTATAAGGACTAGTTCCACCTGAAGCTATAACTGTTGCACTTCCACTTGCTTGTCCAAAACAAGCAGCATCTATAGCCGTAAGACTAGCTGTAAGCGCAATTGTGGGTTCATTAACTACAATAGAATTGATATGCAAACAACCATTCGCATCTGTAACACTAACAGTGTAAGTAGCTGCTGTTAAATTATTAGCTGTAGGTGTATTTTGAGCCAAAGGATCATCCCATATATAAACATAGGGAGCAACGCCACCTGTTACAACAGCAGAAGCTGATCCATCTCCTCCACCAAAACAGTTTACATCCGTACTACTCATTGTGCTGCTTACTGCAGTAGGTTCAGAAATCACTACTTGATCAGTTATACTACAGCTATTTGCATCTGTAATTGTTACATTATAAATTCCCGCAACTAGGTTATTAGCAGTAGCGGTGGTTTGATTTAAAGCATCATCCCAACTATAGGTGTAAGGAAAAGTTCCTCCTTGGGCTGTAGCCGTCGCCTCCCCATCATTTCCCGTATTGCAGCTCACGTCTTGACCTGTTGTTGTTATACTCAGAGCCACAGGTTCTGTAATTGTTACTATAGAGCTTACGCCACATCCAAGGCTAGCGTCATTTACTTCAAACGTATAGGTTCCTGCTGCAAGACCGGTAAAGTTAGGACTAGATTGGACAGCTCCTAAGCTTGGGGCGATTTGCTGAAAACTTAATGCTCCTATATCGTTACTCACAACAAAATCTACCTCTCCATCTGCAAAGCCGTTACAACTAGCATTAGTTTGATTGTTGATAGTCAGAATAAGAGGGCAACTCAAACTTGTACAAGTAATAGAATCAATAGGATTTGGACAAATCCCAGTCCCTCCCAAAGCACGCACATAAATATGGACAGAAGTACTTGGTGCCAAACCAGTTACTGTATGGCTTAGCGCTCCTGTTGGGCTAAGCCAGGTTAGCCCTGAATCTAAACTCACCTCATATCCTGTAGCTGAAGGAACTGCGCCCCAATCAAACGTAATATCATTCGCAGTAGTCATTCCACAATTTACCGTAGGTTGAGCTAAAGAGCTTCCTACCTCAATTCGTACAGAATCTACATAGGTACACCCCACTGCATCGGTGAGGGTTACACTATAATCTGAGCTAACAGTAGGTCCAGCTGCAGGATTTGCGCAAGTCGTACAACTTAGGTTTGGTCCAGACCAAACATAAGTATTACTAGCAGAAGAAGGGGCAAAGTAAATAGACCAATTGTTAATTGTCCCTGCTCCCCCTAAAGAATTATGAGAAACAGCTAAAGACCAAGTTCCATTACTAGCTCCTAAGTTAAGATTAGAAAAAGGCTCTTCAGGAGAAACAATCGCATTGGCTGGTATATTTGAAAAAGGAGTTGAATATGCTGTAATAGAGGTTGTTGCACTAGGAGAAAAGCAGACATTATTAAAAGCTCCTGTATTTATCCCTCCATTTCCGCTAGATAAATCAATACTGTCTCCATTCGGGGATACTAATGTTAAGTTTATATTAGAGGTTGGGTTATTCGTAATATTTACACATACAGAATCAATGCTGTTACTAGTTAAAACTAAAGGTGATACAGCTCCTACTGTAATATCTGAACGTACATATCCGCCAAAGTTAATACCAACACTATTGGGGTTGCTAAAAACAGAAGGAGTTGTGACCGCACCTGGCAAATTAGCAGAGAGATAAGTAGAATCTCCATTACAAACTGTATCGGGTGCTGCAGTAATTAGAGTTGCCCCTGTATCACAGCAAACAATTACCGTTTGCTGCTCGCTTCCGACACAACCATCTCCACTATCCCAATCATAAATAATATTATGAACTCCTCCTCCAGCAATTGAAGGGTCCCAACTAGCTGTACCATTACCATTGTCAACAACACCTAGTCCAGAAAAAGTACCTATACCTTCAGGAGTACCTAAGTTAATAATGGTACAACCCGCACCACCATTCAGTATGGTATTAGAAATAATGGTATTGGACCCTGACATTCGGATTTCATTACTAAATGTTCCGCTGTTCCCCAAATCACACCACTCCATTGAGTAGGAAGTCGCAGGATCTAAATACTCAATTGTCGTTTGGAACTGACTATTTGAGGGCAATTGCCCCTGATAGTTCCCTCCCGTATTTGTTGGCCCCCAATAGGCAATAATATTACCTGTTGCATTGGGTCCATCATAAACGCGCAAAGTATTCTGCGTGGCAGAAAAAGCATCTGTTATGATATCAAAAGCGAAACCAGGGGTGATTCCTAAATCGCCTGGAGAGGCAGTTGTAGGATCGGCTGTTAATGTAATAGCCCCTCCAGTACAATCATAGGGACTACTCACTGTAAGATCATTAAAATTAACGGGGGCACAGGGTAAAAGGATACCACAATCTGTTGTCCCACTCCCCCCTGACTGACTTGCTGATATCTGAGTAGGCTGATTAGAGTAATTGGTAATCAGTAATACATATACACTTCCAGGAGTAGCTCCAGTGATTGTTACTGTTTCATTAGCGCTCGCAGAGTAACTACAAGACTCTATTGCTCCACTAGCCCCCCCATTACCGAGGTTGCCACATTGTCCAATAGCTGCACCTGCGTTATTAAAGGGGCCGTAGAGAATAAAATCAATATCTACGTTATTGCTATTTGTCAAGTTAATAGTCAGACTGCCGGGTTGATCAATTTGTAGATAGTACCAAGCGGGGTTGGGTTGAGACCCTAAACAACCATAGTTATTTCCTGCAGGCGCATCTGGTTGATTCGTCCCTGCAGGAAAAGTAACGCCCGAGCCAGAACAAAAGGGCTCTGCGGCTGCACAAGTAGCCCCTTGGGCCGAGGCTGCTGCTGGCATCAGCAGCAAAGCCAAAAGTGGTAATAGAAAAAATCGAGTCATCTGCTGGTAGGATAGCATAGATTTTAGCTTGATTTAAAAGGCTATTGCCTCTAAGCGATAAAAAAAAGCGCTAAGCGCTTGATTTGTGGGGGAGGTTGGGTGCTATACAGGCCCCTTAGGGGCCGCAGGCTGAGGGATGGAGAGAGTGGCCCGCAGGGCCAGACCGAAGCGCTTTAGCGCTGAAGGGCCGAGCGAGCAGCGAGCTGCGAAACAGCCCGACCCGAGCGAAGCGAGGGGCAGCCCCTTATCCATCTTATTTTGAAGACTTTTGTTGTTTAGCCAAACCCGCTCTTTCCTCATTTTCTAAGGCTAAAGCTTTTTTGCGGCGAGCCAAAGCAGCCTCATATTTGGCCAGCGTTCCATCTGCAATACGATCAGGGTTTTGCTTTACTTTGGCAATATCTTTTTCTATCCGTTTCACCTCCTCGGCATTTGTAGGCAGCTTGCGAATATTTGTACTAATTTTGGGTCCAGTTTGTTGTTGAGCTTGAGCATTTTGTCCCATAAAGAGAAATAAAACGACCAAGCTACAGGCTAGTATATTTTTCATCTAATTTAGTTTGATTGATCTTAAAACGTATACATTGATTATTCTGCTGCATCTTATTATATAACGCAGGCTAACCATTTTCTGTATTTTTAGGTAAAAAAAACTGCTCCTTTTTTGTTGTTGGTTGCGCATCAAATTGCCGATGTAAAGGGAAATACAAGCCAACAGAAAGCAGAAAAAGCCCTGATAACAAACAAATTTGTAACAATTGAAACTGTTTTTTGGTACAGCCTTTTGGAGCGGCTTGAAAGAGCAAAACTTCTAAGCGCTTTTGCAATTTTTTCTTAGCCAAAAAGAAGGCCAAAGCCTGTCCCTTGTGCTGAAAGGCTGTCATCTTGAGCAGCATTTCTGCATAACTTCTACGGCTGGCTAAGCGCTGAGCCGCATAATCATCTGCTAAAAGTTCATTGATTTCCAAGAGTTCTTTGCGAAAAACATAATAGAGCGGATGCCAAAACCAAAAAATCTGTAATAGGCCCAAAAAATATCCAGCCCAACTATCTCGCCCCTTCAAATGCCCCAACTCATGATAAAATGCAGCCTGTTGCTCTTCTTCATTTAAACAATCTAAAGCTGGCGACCAAAGAATATAATGTCGCAGCAAACTGAACGTACTAAAGGGATAACTTTTATACCCCTTAGGATAAAGCATTTGATATGACTGATTCTCTAGCTCCCTAGGCTCTGCATAAGATTGCAAGCGCAACCAAATCAAGCCCCCAAACCGCCATAAAAATCGCAGTAAAAAATAAGTGGCTAAGAGCAAAAACACCGACTCCAAAGCCCAACGAACATCCATTAAGGTATCATAATAGGGATCAGGCTGAAAGTCAACTAAGGCCGCCTTTTGCTTAATCTCACAATGACAAACCCCCTCACTATTATTGGCCGATTTATAACAAGACAATAATTTAGGATCCTCAATATCTACCTGATTCCAACCCTCATAACTCTCATAGTCAATCCATGTCTTCTCAAAATAATGCTCCAAAGAAGGCATAAGACTAGGCAAAAGCAGAGCCGCTAGCAAAAATGTCCAGATGAATAATTTTCTATTCTGCCAAGACAATCGCTTTCTCAATGCCCAATAAAAGAGCGCCCCTGCAGCCAATAGTAGCGCAGAAAGAAGTAGAAAAATTAGCATAAGTAGCGTTTATCGGTCCAATAATTTTTTGAGCTCCTCTAAATCCGCGTCCGTCATTCCCTCCTGCTCTATAAGCGCAGAAAGCAAGGAGTGTACAGAACCCGAAAAGACTTTCTCTACCGCATTTTCCAAAAAATCTTGCTGATAGGTTTCCTTAGACACCAAAGGGTAGTACTGATGACTCCTCCCCTTTTCCATATGCCCAATGTACTTCTTCTTATCTTGCAAAATGCGGACTATAGTAGAAACGGTATTGTAAGCCGGTTTGCTGGCCTCTGGCCAATGCGCTAAGATATCTTTAATATACGCCCGCTCTAATTTCCATAAAATATCCATCACCTTTAGCTCCAAAGGCGTGAGCATAATTTTCTTTTCCATAAGCTTTAGTTATTTTTCAGCCCCAAAAATAAGGCTTTTTCTGCTTTGCCTAAAAAATCAACGCTAAAGACCACAATATTTAGCCCAAAGGAACGTCTTAAAGCCCGAAAAGTCACTTTTTTATCCTTAAAAACAAAAGTTTTTATGTCCGCAACATGCTCTCGCCTCTTGGCCATCTGCCTGCTCTTTAGCCTTTCAGCCTGTCACCTCCTAGAGGTTTCTAACAATAATAATAGTAATGCCAGCAGTGGTAGCGCCACGGCTACCGCCTCCGCCTACATAGAACGCTTCAAACCTATCGCTATTGCCGAGATGAAACGAACGGGCGTTCCCGCTAGCATCAAAATGGCCCAAGCTATCCTCGAATCTGGCTACGGCCGCAGCGAACTCGCCAAAAAAGCCAATAACCACTTCGGAATCAAATGCGGCAGCAACTGGAACGGAAAAACCTATAAACTCAAAGCCTCTTGCTTCAGAGCCTATAGCAGCGCTGAAGAAAGCTTTAAACAACATTCCGACTTCCTCCGAAATGGCAGCCGATATGCCGACCTCTTCAAACTCAAAACTACAGACTATAAAGGCTGGGCCAAAGGCCTCCGAAAAGCCGGCTATGCCACTTCTTCCTCCTACCCTAGCAAACTAATCGAACTGATCGAAAGATACCGACTCCATCAATACGACCAATAATCCAAAACAAGTTTTTCCCCTTTTTGTTTTGGGGCCTCCTGCCTTCGGCAGGCGCTACGTTGCAGGGCTCGCTGTTCGCTCGGCCCTTCAGCGCTAAAGCGCTTCGGTCTGGCCTAACGGCCCCCCTTCCACATCGCTAGGCCTTAAAAGACGGCTCCGCCGCCAAAAAAAGAGAAAAGCCCACAGCTTCTTTAGCTGTGGGCTTTTCTCTTTCCTAAAATACCGCCTAATCCATCATATTAAACTGCATAAAGGCCAATTTATCAACAATCTCTTCTATCCGCTGGGCCGTGGGCTTGCCCGCTCCATGTCCCGCCGAACGATCTATCCGCAATAAAGCTGGAGCATTCCCCTGCGCATTGGCCTGTAAGGCCGCCGCAAACTTAAAAGAGTGCGCAGGCACCACCCGATCATCATGATCCGCTGTCATGACCAAGGTCGCTGGATACTTTTGCGCCTTTACATTATGCACTGGCGAATAACTATATAAATTCTTAAACTGCTTTTCATCAGTACTCAAACCATAATCTGCCGCCCAAAAACGACCAATGGTAAATTCCTGATAACGAAGCATATCCAAAACACCCACAATCGGAAAGGCCACTTTAAATAAGTCTGGACGCTGCGTCATACAAGCCCCAACCAATAAGCCTCCATTAGAACGGCCCTCTATAGCCAATTTATCGGGATTGGTATACCCCTCTTTGACCAAATACTCCGCCGCCTGAATGAAATCATTAAACACATTTTGCTTATTCAACTGCGTTCCCGCCTGATGCCAATCTTTACCATACTCTCCTCCCCCTCTAATATTGGCTACCGCGAAAATACCTCCCGCTTCCAATAGTGGAATACGCTCCAAAGCAAATGAAGGCATAATACTGATGTTGAATCCACCATAACCATAGAGCAAGGTTGGCCGTTTCCCATCCGCTTTTAGGCCCTTTTTATGCGTAATAAACATAGGAATGCGAACGGTTTCTTTTCCATTTTTATAGCTATAAAATACCTGCCGCGTTACAAAGTCTTGGGGATTAAAGGCCAATTTGGGCGCCTGCCAAGTTTCACTTTTTCGGCTATCTAACTCAAAGGTGCAAGCTGTACTCGGAATGGTAAACGCACTTACGCTATAACTCCCCCCCTTTCCATTCGGAAAGGCCCGCAAATCACTAATGTCCACAGGGCTATCGCTACCCAAAACCTTGGGCAAATGCAAACGGCCCTTATATTCTCCCTTGGCATCATATACCCGCAACTGATTGCGCACATCTTTGATGTAATTGGCCACAAACTGATCGCCCAACATAATCACCGACTCTAAAGCCTCTTTCTGCTGGGGCAAAATAGAACTCCAGTTTTTTTCTTCGGGCTGCTTAAGATCTATTTCTAACAATTGATAATTGGGCGCCTTGTAATTGGTCTTAAAATACAAACGACTGCCCTTATTGTTGACCAAGCTATAATCATAGTCAAAATTACTCACCAAAACTTCTACCCCTGCATCTTTCTGCTTGAGATTTTTATAATAAATTCCATTGCCACTAGTGCTAGCTGTACTATAAATGAGCAGGTAATTTTCATCCTCTGTTACTTCTGGACTAAAATTGTAGCTCGGGTGACTTCTATCGGCAAAGATCAACTCATCTTCTGCCTGCTTTTGGCCCAAACGGTGGTAGTACAACTGATGAAACTCGTTTTTACGGCTATATTTATCCTCTGCTTCATTGGCATCGTAACGACTATAAAAAAAGCCATTCTCAAACCAACTAACATTGGAGTAACGCACCCAATTTACCTCATCCGCTAAGACCTTTTTATCTTTTAGGTCCATCACCTTAATGCTGCGCCAGTCTGAGCCCGATTCGCTAATCGCATAAGACATATAACGCCCATCTTTAGAAAACCAAAGCCCCATCAAAGAAACAGAACCATCTTTAGACAAGGTATTGGGATCTAAAACCAATTCTTCTTTTAAGGGATTTAGACTAGCGGAACGATAAAGGACCGACTGATTTTGTAGGCCCGTATTTTTGGTGTAATAATAATAGCCGCCCTCCTTTCTTGGAGCCGAATAGCGGTTATAGTTCCAGATTTTCTCTAGGCGATCTTTTAAGGCTTCTCGGCCAGGCAAAGCATCCAAATAATTGCGGCTCAACTTTTCTTGATGGCCCACCCAATCTTCTACTTTGGCATCTGTATCTTTTTCTAGCCAGCGATAAGGATCTGCTACTTTTTGGCCAAAATAATCGTCTACGGTTTGTCCTTTTTCTGTTTTGGGATAAACGAGCTCTACTTTATCGGGTTGGACCAATTGCTCTTGCTCTTGAGTAGTTGCAGTAGCTGCCTTTGTTTCGGCTTCTTCTGTTTTTATAGGTTCAAAGCCTCGTTTGGGAGTAGAAGGCTGGCAAGCCTGTAGGCCCATTAGACCTAGAACAGCTAGCGAAAGGGTTATTTTTTTGGCTTTCATCTTATCGGTTTTGTGTAGGGAAACTGTTTTCTCTCATTTGTCTTTATAAGGTATAAAAATGCTGTTATTTTTTAGGCCTCTAAGCTTTTTTTTATGCGTTCAATAAAAAACTGATGGTATTTGAAGTGGCCATTGCCTAAGTATTTTTTGGTCCAAACCGCAAAAAGCCGCTGCCCTTTAATTGGGCAGCGGCTTTGCTGTATAATGGCCTAGCGATGTGCAAGGGTGGCCGAAGGCCAGACCGAAGCGCTTTAGCGCTGAAGGGCCGAGCGAATAGCGAGCCCTGAAACGTAGCGCCGCAAGGCGAAGCCGCAGCGGAGGCCCCAAAACATCCTTGACCTAGAAATTCTATAGGTGAATGACTTCATCATAGGCGGCAGCGGCAGCTTCCATAATTGCCTCTGACATGGTGGGGTGAGGGTGTACTGTTTTCACCAGTTCCATGCCTGTAGTTTCTAGTTTGCGAACCGCTACTAGTTCGGCCACCATTTCGGTCACATTAGCGCCCACCATGTGGCCACCGAGCAACTCGCCATATTTTTTATCAAAGATCAATTTGACAAAACCGGCATTATCGCCAGCGGCACTAGCTTTTCCAGAAGCTGAGAAGGGGAATTTACCGATGCGAAGCTCGTAGCCAGCAGCTTTAGCTTGCTCCTCCGTCATACCAACAGAAGCCACTTCGGGCCAGCAGTAAGTACAGGCGGGAATATTATCATAATCGATAGCTTGAGGGGCGTGCTCAAACTTACCGTCCTTATAAGCGATTGCTTCCACACAAGTGATTCCCTCTGCGCTAGCAACATGGGCCAAAGCTTGAGTTTCTAGCACATCGCCAATTGCGTAAATGCCAGCAACATTGGTAGCATAAACTTCATTTACTTCGATATGGCCAGCTTTGGTTGTTTTAACGCCTAAATTAGCCAAGCCAATATTCTCGGTATTGGGGGTTACGCCAACAGCAGAAAGAACAACATCTACAGTTACTTTCTCTACTTTTCCCGTTTTATTCTGTTGGATTTCCACCTCACAGCCTCCATTAGCCAAAGGAGTTACCTTTTGTACGGCGGCTTTGGTTTTAATCTTCATTTTGGCCTTTTTATAGACCTTAGTAATTTCCTTAGAGACATCTACATCTTCGCGGGGAAGGATGTTGTCTAGGTATTCTACAACAGTGACTTCCGTGCCCATGCTATTGTAGAAATAGGCGAATTCCATTCCGATAGCGCCAGAACCTACCACCAACATACTCTTGGGTTGCTGGGGTAGCGTCATCGCTTCGCGGTAGCCAATTACGTGCTTGCCATCAATGGCCAAATTGGGCAACTGGCGGGCGCGAGCGCCTGTAGCAACGATAATATGTTTGGCTGAATAAGCTTTCTTTTGGCCTTTATCATCGGTCACTTCAAGCTTTTTGCCAGGCAACAACTTGCCTTCGCCCATAAGAACCGTGATTTTATTCTTCTTCATCAAGAAATTGACGCCGCCGCTCATTTTTTGAGCTACGCCACGGCTGCGCTGCACTACAGCAGAGAAGTCGCTTTTGGCTTCGCTAACCTGAATGCCGTAATCAGCAGCATGCTGAATATAATTGAATACCTGTGCACTTTTGAGCAGTGCTTTAGTGGGAATACATCCCCAATTGAGACAAATACCACCAAGGGCTTCCCGCTCTACAACAGCTACTTTATAACCTAATTGAGAGGCCCGAATGGCCGTTACGTATCCGCCAGGGCCGCTGCCCAAAACAATGATATCAAAATCCATATTGAAGCATAGTTTTAGTTAAACAGAAAGGATGATCTTTCTGGCAACAAAGGTACAGGTTTTAGTTTAAAAACAAAGCCTGTTTTGAAGAACTGCATTATAGCAGAGATCCGCTACCTTTGCCCTCAAAACAAAAGTATATGAACATCAGAACTATTGAGGTCTGTCCCTATCAAGAAGACTGGCCCCAAGCCTTTGCTAAAGAAAAAGCGGCCATTTTGAGTGTTTTACCCCAAAATATGCGGGTCCAAATTCATCATATTGGAAGCACTTCTGTGCCTGGCCTATCGGCCAAACCGATTATTGACCTATTGATGGAGGTTGATAGCTTAGCAAAGCTGGACCAAGCAGCCCACAAGCTAGAACAATTGGGCTATTTGGTCAAAGGAGAATTTGGCATCCCAGGCCGACGCTACTTCCAAAAGGGAGAAATAAACCGCAGCCATCAACTACATGCTTTTGTGCTTGATTCTTATGGAGCAAAGCGACATTTGGCCTTTCGGGACTACCTTCGGCAGTTTGCAGAACATCGCCAAGCCTATGAAGCCATTAAGTTGGAAGGGGCTCGCTTATATCGCCTAGATCCAGCGGGCTATGTGGCCCATAAAAATGATTTTATTCAGCTACATGAGCAAAAAGCCTTGGCTTGGGCTCAGAAAGAAGGAAAATAGCTGTCGTTTTAACAGAAGAAAGCCGCCTACACAACTGTGTAGGCGGCTTTTCCTTATATCCAGCTTTGGCTTATGGCTTTTCTAGGGCCCAAGTCCAAGCTTCTTCTTTTGCTTTTTTGTTGTAGCTAGTGGTTAAGCTAGGAAAGAAAGCAAAACGTAGTTTTTTATTGGCCAAAGGCATATAGCCTCTAAAGATGCGAATCTCTCTTTTGCCAGAAGTTACCGTTAGCTCTTCTAGCTCTCGGATCAAGCCATTTTTGACCAAATAATTCTTCAAGCGAGCCGAGAAACAAAGCACTTGTTCTGCCTGCAAATAAGACATCCAGTCAAAGAAGAAGGCTTGACAACGCATCAGGTCCGCAGAGCTGATACTCGACTCCTTATCGGTATAGAATGGACAATAAGCCGTGTCAGTCAATTGGTCCAAAGAGAAGTTGGGAATATAAGCCTTTAGCTCAGGCATTATCTTGGCCCATTTCTCCTGATCGATTTCGCCATCGGGGGCGGTCATTTGTGCGGGATACTCCTGCCCTTCTTCGGCTAACCAAGCATATTGCAAAAGAACAGTTCCTTTGCGATGAATGGTAGAACTGGCTAGTTGATAGGTCCAATTGCGCTCTGCTTCTGCATTTTCCTGACAGATATCGCTACTGCCGAAGGTCTCCGCTAAACGAACATAAAGCTCATCTAAATCGGTACGGCGAACGGCTTCAATCTCGACCACCTCATTTTTGCCTTCTTCTAGTTTGGGGCGCAAATCTTCCTCGCTCAAGTTCAATTCGGCAATGGCATCTTCTGCACGGACCATTTGGAAATCCACCTGGCGTTTTTCCAAATTGGCACTAGCTACCCGCACCCAAATGGGGTCTCCCATTTTGAAGCGCTCTGAGGAAGAGCGAATGTGAAACCGGTCTTCTTCTAGCACAAATTGATCGTACATATTTTCAAAGCGGAGCATTCCTTCACAGAAATTCTCATCTAGGGCGACAAAAATACCATATTCGGTCATGCCCGTGATATGGCCCTGAAAAACCTGGCCCAAACGTCCCTGCAAATATTCGGTCTGCTTATACTTGATCGACTCCCTTTCGGCATCCATGGCATTACGCTCCTTTTTGGAGATATGTCCACAAATTTCTTCTAGTTTCTCTGAAGTATAGGGCGGCTTTTCATTCATTAAGAAATGCTGCAAGTTTCTATGGACCAATACATCCGCATAACGGCGAATAGGCGAAGTGAAATGCGAGTAATCCTCAAAACCCAATCCATAGTGCCCAATATTTTGGGTAGAATAAGCAGCCTTCGACATGGTGCGGATGCCCAACTGATGCAAGACCGCATGCTCAGGTTTGCCCTCAGCGGCTTTCAGCATCTTATTAAAGGCGCCAGCCACTTGGTCCACATCCTGAATCTTTAGGCGATAGCCCAATTGAGCGGCAAATTTTCCAAAACCATTGACCTTCTCCATATCGGGGAGGTCGTGAATGCGATAGACGAAAGGAATTTCTTTGCCTCCATTGCGATAGATATTCATAATCTTGGCCCCTACACGGCGGTTGGCCAATAGCATAAAGTCCTCGACCAACATATGCGCATCTTTGCGATGCTTGAGATAAACATCTACAGGTTTGCCATCTTCATCTAGCGTAAAGCGTACTTCTGGCGACTCAAAACTGATGGCGCCTTTCTTAAAGCGAGCTTTGCGCAAAATATGTGCGTAGCGATTCAGGATGCGCAACTCTTGGCTATAGGGCCCTTCTGCCCCATCCAAAATTTCCTGCGCCTCTTCATAAGCAAAACGCTGATCCGAGTGGATAACCGTTTTCCCGAACCACTCTTCGACCACATGTCCTTTGGCATTCAACTCAAAGAGGGCCGAAAAGGTCAGCTTATCTTCATGCGGACGCAAAGAGCAAACCCCATTAGATAGCTTTTCGGGGAGCATAGGCAAAACGCGGTCTACCAGATAGACAGAAGTGGTCCGCTTAGCGGCTTCTTTATCTAATGGACTTCCCTTGGCCACATAATAAGTTACATCGGCAATGTGAATACCAATTCGATAATTGCCATTGTCCAACATTTCTACCGAAAGGGCATCATCAAAGTCCTTGGCCGTAGCGGGATCAATCGTAAAAGTAGGAATTTTGCGAAGGTCCAAACGCTTTTGGATTTCTTCTTCGGGAATTTCGAGTGGAATAGCTTCCGATTCGGCCATTACATCTTCTGGAAAATCTAGCTCGAAGCCCTGTTTTATCAAAATGGACTTCATTTCAATATCATTGCCTCCCGCCTTGCCCAATACGGCCGTAATTACCCCCTTGGGGTTATCATTGCTATTGGGTTTGGGCCATTCGGTAATATGTACGACTACCTTATCATCACTTTGGCCCTCCATCAGGCTGTTGCGGTCCACAATAATATCCATAGGGACCGTATTCTCATCGGGAATGACGAAGCAAAAGCGCTTAGACACCACCAGCGTACCAATAAAGGTTTCTCGGTTGCGCTTTAAAATCTTAATCACTCGGCCCTCGGGTTTGCCTCGGCGAGATAAGCGCCATTTTAGCTGCACCAAATCGCCTTTGAGCGCGCCTTCCAATGCGCCTTGAGGAACAAAAACATCACGGTCCAACTCTGCGTCATCGGGTACAATATAGGCAGCGCCTGAGCGGGTGGGGTCTACGGTTCCGGTAGTTGTCTGCCAGCCCGATCCCTTTTTGCGGTTATCTCGATCCTTACGTCCCGACTGCCCTTGCCCATTGCGGTCATCTTCTACCAATCGCTGCTGATAAAAGCGGTCAATGCGATAGCGATTTCCTCTAGCTAATGGATAAATGACCCCTTCTTCTTGCAGGGCCGTCAGAGCGGATTGCACCGCATCCGTGCTATTGGCAATAGGTAATTTTCTAACAATATCTTTCACGCCCAAACGGGCCTTGTGGTCATTGATAAAGAGTTTAGCAATTTGACTTTTCAGTTCTCCAGCGCTCAATTGCTTCTTGCGCTTGGGTTTATTTTTTTTATGTGCCATATTCTTTTGTTTAATACTGCTCTTTGGGCCCTGGCGGGGCCATACTCAAAAAACGGAGCAGTGGGGCGGCCTGCCTTTGCAAGCCTATATTGATTAAATAGGGCTGCCTCAATTTTCGGAGGCCTTATACCCAGTTTGTGCTAGTCTTTCTTACAAGCTATAGACTAGTCTTTTTATGATGATTTGGGGCTGCCCCTCCCTTTGGTCGGGTCGGGCTGTGTCGCAGCTCGCTGCTCGCTCGGCCCTGCAGCCCTTCGGGCTTTGGTCTGCCGCCTGTGGCGGCCCTGCTGTCCATCCCTCAGCCAGTTAGGCCCTGCGGGCCTTTTAGATCATTACTTAAAGCCTTTGTTCTTGCATTAAGTTCAATCAAGGAGGATAGTATTTTTTTTGGTCCAAGACATTTTGCGCCTTGTCTTGCTCTTTTGTTTTTTGCTTTGCTCTTCTTTGTTGCTAAAAGCTAGGGAAACCTTGGGGATTAGTTGGCCCAGCGCTGTGGAGTGGGTGGCCGAAGGCCAGACCGAGCGTTTTTGCTGCCCAGCAGCAAAACGCGAAGGGCCGAGCAGCCTTGCGAGCCCCGCAACATAGCGGCGGCAAACCGAAGCCGAAGGCTGAGCCTGCCGCGGGCCCCAAAAGGATTAAATGACAAACGAATTAGACATCTTCTAGGATTTCTCCATCTAGTGTGATCTGCAAGCGTTTGCTTTGGGTCGTATTCTCTTTGAGGAGTTGGCCTTGAGCATCAATTTGCCCTTCTACTCGCTGAATGCTCCAATCTTTGGCCACGGTACAAACCATCTGCTTGATGCCGTCTTCCAAATAAAGCGTTCCGGCCAAAATCTTATGGTCAATAATATGGCCAGCAGGAGAAAAAGTAGCTAAAAAGTAGGCGCTGCCCTCCAAAGAAGCCTGCCAATAGACCAAGCCGATAAACTGTTCGCTTTGGGCGAGGCAAAAACAGGGCATAAATTCAGTAAACTCATCTAGTTCTTCGCCATACTCCAATACAAATTCATACATCCAAGCTGCATTTAGGGGCTCATGAGCCTCTGAGATGAGCTTCTCTGTATCAGAGCTGATGCTTAGGGGAAGTTCTACAGGCGGAAAAAAGTTCAAAAAATCTTCAAAGCGTAACTTGGCTTTCTTCTTTGGGATAATTGGACCTGTTGTGCCATGAAATCCTTCCTGATGTAACAGCATTTTCTGCATCTAAATACTATACGTTTAATAAGTTGGTTAAAACTAAGCTTTTTTCGTTGCTTTTGCAACTGGCCGCAGCCATAAGAAAAAGAAAAAGGCCACCGAAGGCATTCGGTGACCTCTTGGCCCTAAAGGGCGATATGGTTTAGTAGCGGTAGTGTTCTGGTTTGAACGGACCTTCTACTGTTACGCCAATGTATTCGGCTTGTTCTTGGCTAAGCTCTTCTAGCTCAACGCCAATTTTGGCCAAGTGTAGGCGAGCAACTTCTTCATCAAGATGCTTGGGCAACATATATACGTCTTTGCCGTACTCATCTCCGTCGCGCTTGGTCCAAAGTTCAATTTGAGCCAAAGTTTGGTTGGTGAATGAGTTTGACATAACGAAAGAAGGGTGTCCAGTAGCACAACCCAAGTTCACCAAGCGGCCTTCAGCCAATACGATGATGTCGTTTCCGTCTACATTATAAAGATCTACCTGAGGCTTGATTTCTACCTTAGTGTTACCATAAGTTTTGTTCAACCAAGCCATGTCGATTTCGTTATCGAAGTGGCCGATATTACAAAGGATGGTCTTGTCATTCATCATTTTGAAGTGCTCAGCACGGATGATGTCTTTGTTACCTGTAGCCGTAACAATAATGTCGGCACGAGGAATAGCGTTGCTCATCTTTTTCACCTCGAAACCGTCCATAGCAGCCTGAAGGGCACAAATGGGATCAATTTCGGTAACGATTACACGGCAACCAGCACCACGCAAAGAAGCAGCAGTACCTTTTCCTACATCACCATAACCACCTACAACAGCAACCTTACCAGCCAACATAATGTCAGTAGCACGGCGGATAGCATCTACAGCAGACTCGCGGCAGCCATATTTGTTATCAAACTTAGACTTAGTTACAGAGTCGTTTACATTGATAGCGGGCATAGGCAAAGTACCTTTTTTCACGCGCTCATACAAACGGTGTACACCTGTAGTGGTTTCTTCAGAGATACCGAATACGCCTTTAGCCATTTCGGGATATTTATCCAAAACTACATTTGTCAAGTCTCCACCATCATCCAAGATCATGTTCAAAGATTGACCATCTTCAAAAGCATGTAGTGTTTGCTCGATACACCACTCATACTCTTCTTCTGTCATGCCTTTCCAAGCAAAAACAGGTACACCAGCAGCAGCAATTGCAGCAGCAGCTTGGTCCTGAGTAGAGAAAATGTTACAAGATGACCAAGTTACATCAGCGCCCAAGGCGACCAAAGTTTCGATCAAAACAGCAGTTTGGATAGTCATGTGCAGACAACCTGCAATACGAGCTCCTTTAAGAGGTTTGCTCTCTCCATATTTCTCACGCAAGGCCATCAAACCAGGCATTTCTGCTTCGGCTAGCGTAATTTCTTTGCGACCCCAGTCAGCTAGTGAGATGTCTTTTACTTTGTAGTTCAACTTATTTACTGTTTCCATTCAGTTAACAACTAGATTGAGTGATAAAATCAGCACAAAAGTACAACTTTATCCCTGATTTACAAAATATCTTAAGCTCCTGATTATCAGAACTAATCATTCTTTAGGACAACACGGTAACGGGCCTTGCCCGCTTCCAAATGCGCAATGGCTTCATTGATTTGGCTCATAGGAAACTCCTGTACTTCGGGGTAGATATCATGACGCAAGCAAAACTCAAACATTTTGAGCATATCGCTTGGGCTAGCCACGGGGCTACCGCTCACAGACTTCTGTCCACCAATCAAGCTAAAAGCAGGAATCTGCATAGGCTCTAGAACAGCTCCCACCGTATGCAAACGACCATTGGGCGCCAAGCAACTGAGGTAGGCGTTCCAATCTAAAGCTACATTTGTGGTATTGATGATAAAATTCAACTGCCCCTTGATTGCTGCCAAACTATCTGCAGAACGTGAATTAACTACTTTGGTTGCTCCCATGGCCAAAATTTCTTCGGTCTTAGCTGGATTAGAGCTAAAGGCCACTACCTCGCATCCCCAATACTTCAAAAACTTGAGCGCCAAATGGCCCAATCCACCAATTCCAATTACCCCAACCTTATCCGTGGGACGCACCCCCGTATTCAAAATGGGATTAAAAACTGTAGCCCCTCCACAAAGTAAGGGCCCCGCCTTACTCATATCGGTTCCCTCTGGTAAAGCAATCGCCCAAGACCAATGTGCCCGAACATGAGAGGCAAAACCTCCATGCCGACCAACAATAACCCCCTGCGCCTCTCCACAAAGATGCTGCTCCCCTCCCATACAGCTAGGGCAGTGCATACAAGAGGAAGAGAACCAACCTACGCCAACCAAATCGCCTACCTTTAATCCCTTCACCTCAGTACCTACAGCTACTACCTCCCCCACAATCTCGTGGCCAGGAACAAAAGGATAACGAGTACTCCCCCACTCATTGTTGAGCATACTCAAATCCGAATGACATAGCCCACAATAATGTACTTTTACATCTACTTCCTCTTTGCCAATAGCCGGCAACTCATAAGTATAAGGACTTAGTTTTCCACCCGCTTCCTGAGCGGCATAAGCTTGTACGTTCATGTTTTTTGGTTTTATTGATTGTGAAGATAATCTTCTAAAGATAATAATGATCCACTGCTTTACCCTATCCCCTCATAGTCCATAAAGACCAACTTCCTCTTTTTATCGATGACTATAGCCTAAAAAAAAAGAGCCCAAAACTGGACTCTTTTTATACTTTATCGCTAACGGATTAGCCTTGGATGCTCAACAACTCCAATTCAAAAATCAAAGTAGCATGAGGAGGAATGTCATTTCCTGCTCCGTTGGCTCCATAAGCCAAAGCAGAAGGAATGTATAGACGCCATTTTGATCCCACAGGCATCAACTGCAAGGCTTCTTGCCAGCCTTGAATCAAATTACCTACAGGGAAAGTAGCAGGCTGCCCACGCAATACAGAACTGTCAAATACTTTTCCGTTGAGTAGACGACCTTCGTAATGTGCAACTACAGTATTCTTAGCCGTGGGGATAGTACCATCACCCTCTACCAATACTTCATACTGCAAACCACTCTCGCGGCTAACTACTTCCTCACGTTTAGCATTCTCTTCCAAGAAGCTCTTTTCTTGCTCTACAGATTCTGCAGCCTGAGCAGCAGCAATACCTTGCATGTAGTTTTGTACCGCCTGAGAAGCAGCCTGTAGCTCTTCATTGGTAGCAGACATTCCAAAAATAGCTTGGATACCTTGACCCATCGCTTCTACATCCATATCCTGAGGATTCACTTGATTGGCGAGATTGCTACCAAGCAAAAGCCCAATTTGATAACTAAGTTCTTTCATAAGTTGATTTCGATTGTATAAATTCTGCCGCAATGATACGAAAAAGCGCTCGCTATCCCAAGGATGCAAGCGCTCTTTCTATTTTATCCCAAGCTTATTCAATAGCCAATAGCTCTACCTCAAAGATAAGCGCAGAGTTCGCAGGGATTTTACCCGCTGCTCTGCCTCCATATCCCAAGTCTGCCGGAATGTATAATTTGTATTTAGCCCCTACAGGCATCAATTGCAAACCTTCTTGCCAGCCTCTAATCACATTTCCTAAGGGGAAGGAAATCGGTTGGCCCCGATCCACAGAACTATCGAAAACAGTTCCATCAATCAAGGTCCCATGATAATGTACTTTCACTTTGTTGCTAATGCTCGGCTTTCCACCCACACCCTCTTTGAGTACCTCATACTGCAAACCAGACTCAGTCACCTTTACCTCGGGACGCTTGGCATTCTCTGCCAAAAATTCCTGCCCCTTCACTAAGTTCGCCTGCCCCGCCTTAGCCTGCATATCCTGAAACGTCTTATTGACTAACTGCTGTGCCGCCGCCTGATCCATCATCGCCTCTCCTTTACCCTCCAAAGCAGCCTGCAAACCCGCTAGCAATTCTTTAGTATCTACATCATTGTAATCCATGCCCATCGCCTTGAGATTGCTTCCTAAAAGCATCCCATAAGCATAACTAAAATTGTCCCCTTTAGGGGCCGATTCCTGACTAACTACTGAAGGCATTGGCGCCGCTTGCGCAGGCTCTCCACAAGATTGTAAACCATAGCTGGCACTAAACAAACCAGCCGCAAAAAGAAGACGAGTCGTCCATTTCATATAATATCCTGTTTTATAATTTTTACTAGTTTCTTCCCCAATTTACCAAAAATAATTCCATTTGCTCAAGTCTCCCCTTTTAGATTAGGGGAAGATTAACAATCTGCTGTTATTTTTTTAGGGGCCTCAGCTGCGGCCTACGGCCTTGCTGCGCTATGTTTCGCAGCTCGCTCTTCGCTCGGCCCTTCGGCCTGCGGCCTCGGTCTGCGGCTGCGCCGCACTGCTGCACAGCGCTAGGCCCAAACAAAGCTTAGGCCTAATAGCCAGCCCTAAGCCTATGTCTTTAATATGGGTCTACATCAATGACAATTCTCAAACCACTTAGGCCATCCTTCTGCCGAAGCATTTCCTGCATATCCCTAATCTTATCTTTGGCCGCCCGCAAACTTTTTCCTCCTCGACCCAATTTGATTAACAAATCCATTAAGTAGTAGGTCCGCACCCTAGCAATAGAAGGCTCCGCTGGCCCCAATACCCGGTCACCCAAACGCGATTGTAAAAACTTAGCCCCCCATTCTGCCGCCATCAATAGCTGGTCCCGCTTCTTATGCTTAAACTGTATTTTTATTAAACGCTGAAAAGGCGGGTACTTAAAACTGCGTCGCTCAGCCAACTCCCTTTGCTGAAACTGCTGAAAGTTGTGCTGCAAAACCTCCCGCAGGATTTCATGCTCAGCCTGATAGGCCTGAATCAAGACCTTCCCCTGCTTTTTCTTCCGTCCAGCACGCCCAGCTACCTGTGTCATCAACTGAAAGGCCCGTTCATTGGCCCTAAAATCGGGAAACTGAAGCATTTGATCCGCAGATAGGACCGCCACTAGACCAACATGATCAAAGTCTAAGCCTTTGGTCACCATTTGTGTCCCAATTAAAATATCTATTTGCCCATCGGCAAAGCGATTGATGAGCCGATCATGCCCGTCTTTCCCACGAACGGTATCCCAGTCCATCCGCTCCAAACGAGCCTCTGGCAAAAAGATTTGTAGCTCATCCTCTATCTTTTCGGTCCCAAAACCAATAATTTCTAACTCATGACTGCCGCAAGCATCACAGCTTTTAGGCAAAGAACGCTGATAGCCACAATAGTGGCAGCGCAAATTATTGCTGTATTTGTGGTAGGTCAAACTGACATCACAATCTTTACACTCTGTCGTCCAACCACAACTCTTACAACGGTATACTGGCGCATATCCTCGGCGGTTCTGAAACAGAATAGCCTGTTCCCCATTTGCTAAGGTCTCTTTGAGGGCCTCTAGTAAATAGGCAGAGAAAATACCATGCATGCGCTTCTCCCGCTGCTGCTCTCCTAGGTCCACAATCTCTATCTTAGGTAAGGCCAGCCCCCCATAACGCTGATCAAGCTGCACCAAAGCATACTTTTCCTCCAAAGCATTCTGATAACTCTCTAAAGAGGGAGTAGCCGAACCCAAAAGAATATTGGCCCCATGCAAATGGGCCATAAATACAGCCGTGTCCCTGGCATTATATCGAGGCGCCGGATCTTGCTGCTTATAAGAGGGGTCATGCTCCTCATCAACTAAAATTAGCCCCAAACTCTGAAAAGGTAAGAGTAAGGCAGAACGCGCCCCTAAGATAATCGGCACGCCTTCTTGTACCGCCCGCCAAATTTCTACCCGCTCGTTGTTATTAAACTTAGAGTGGTAAACCAATATCTGGTCTCCAAAGTGCTTTTGCAAACGCCCCACAATCTGAGCCGTCAAAGCAATCTCTGGCAAAAGATACAAGACCTGCTGCCCCTGCCCTATATAATGCTCAATCAACTCCACGAAAACCTGTGTCTTCCCACTACCCGTCACCCCATGTAACAAAACGGGCTTTTTCTGCTCAAACTGCTGCAAACATAGGCTGTAGGCTTGCCGCTGCTGCTCAGAAAGAGCATAGTTCCCCTCGGCCTCGCCCTCATAGTCGTCTAAGCGAGATAATTCCTTTTGATAGATGCTAAATATCCCCTTGTCCACTAGCTTTTTGAGCAAGGCACTATCTATTTTGGCCCGCTCATACAGCTCTTTTTTACGCACTTCTTTCTGTTCCCGCCCCAATTGCATAAAGGCCATTAAGGTATCTATTTGCTTATGCGCTCGACTACCAATGAGATCAAAGGCTTCTTTTATACTTGCTGGATTGTTGAGCTCATAAGGTGGGGCCAAAGCTACCCAATCTTCTAGCTTGGGCTTATAACGCTCCTGCAACTCCTCTTTGAGCTGCACCAACTGTTTATCTATTAGCGATTTGACCAGCTTATGTACCGATTTAAGCTTTAACATCCGCTGAATATCGGTCAAGCTGAGCTCGCCTTTTTTTTGTAATTGCTCAATCACTAAGGCCTCATCTCCTGGCAATTCTTGATGCAGTTGCATCCAAGGCTTACTCTCATAGTTCTCGGCCAACAATAGTTTGCTTTCCCCCGCTAGTTTAAGGCCCGCAGGCAATGCTGCCGACATCAATTCGCCCATGCTACAGAGAT
This sequence comes from Saprospira sp. CCB-QB6, assembly GCF_028464065.1. Taxonomy (NCBI): domain Bacteria; kingdom Pseudomonadati; phylum Bacteroidota; class Saprospiria; order Saprospirales; family Saprospiraceae; genus Saprospira; species Saprospira sp. CCB-QB6. The sequence continues at coordinate 699,515 of NZ_CP116808.1, forward strand.
AATAATCCGACATCCACTCCCATAAGCGAAACTGTTCCTCCGTGACCACTGGAAAATCATCTAAAACCGAGATAATAGGCCGCGTTTGATAGTCGGGCTTTTCCTCGGTAATGGCATATACTAAACCAGCATAACGCCCCTGCCGCCCAAGCTGCACCTCTACTCGCACCCCCTTTTGTAACCATTCCTTCAAATGAAAAGGAACAGAATAGGTATATAATTTAGGTAAAGGCAAGGGCAAAATGACCTCTACATAGGTCCCTTTTTTCTCCACGCCTCCCCCAGTTTCAAAGAGGTCTAATAAGCTAGATGCAGACATAAGCAATACAATAATTTTGAGGGGCGAATATAAGGAACTCTAAACAGAAGCGCAGAACTCCTCCCGCCTAAAAAAGAAAAAGAGACTATCATCTTTGCTTAGATAGTCTCTCCTACAATTAAACATAACGAATTGGTCATTTCTCCATTAAATGAGTTCGATGGATAGCTTAACTTCGGTGGAGTTGGTATTCTCCAAAACCAAAATTCTATGGTCCAAAGGAACACTGTAGTCCAGGTTCTGCCCAGAGAACAAATCCAACTTGCGGTCAGGGCTATCTGTGGCCTCTATTAGAGAGTAATACTGAATATCGCCCCCCTCTAGGTTGACCAAGCGAACAATCTCGCCTCCCTCTATTTGTCCAGCAAAAAAGGTCTGCTGACTGTTGGGGCTCAAACGAAGTTCCATGATCGGACTTTCCTCTTCTTCTACCCCAGCATTAGCCGCCGAACGGAAGTACTTGAGCTCATAGAAGTTTTCTACTGTCGCTAGCTCTTTGTAATAATGAAATTTCAAGCGACCAAAAACCCCAAACAAGGCTTCTGCTAGTTCTTTTCGCTTTCGGCTCAATTGCAAAGAGTTACTGCTAAAGTCAAACTCAATCCCTTGTTGGCTATTGCGTAAGTCCTCCAATTGTTGCCCCAAAGCCAGGATATCCTGCCCCAAAGTAGCCAACTGCGGATCATTTTGCAAAGCACGTCCCAAGGCTTTTACCGCTCGAATCCGAGGTTCATAGCCCCCCGTCTGAAAAGGCGCCCGACCCTGCGGAAACAAAACCGCATACTCTCGGCTATTGCGTCCATAAGCCAACTGTATCTGCAAATCCCAAACATGTAGCTGTTCAGAAGTTACATCCGTCAATAAACTGCTAAACTGAGCAGTCAAATCTCGATAGACCGCACGATCATCCGTTGATTTTTCATACTGAATAACGAATGCGGAAAAGAAAGGCTCCAAAAAATCCAATAGAAATTGAATCTCGGCATCCCGAGGGGCTACCTGGCGCAACTTGCTCACATGATCAGACGCTAACTGATGCATCTTCTTATTAGAAGTTCGTGTGCTGTTGTAGAAGAAATTAATCAGCCAGTGCCAATTAGTGTTATTCTCCATAATACTGCTTTATGGTTATGCTACAATATCGTAACGTTACAAGTATAGATCTTTTATCTTACAACTACAAGCGTAACTATAAATAAATCTAACTTTTTAACACTTTTAATTTACGCAAATAATATTTAGGCTTACATCCAACTATATCTAAGTTATTACCATTAGCTACTGTTTAACTTCTGTTGCCCTGTTTTTACCTTCCCGATAAGGCTATCTACTGGTCTCCTAGGACTTAGGAAAAGAACAGCCCTAGGATTTTATCTAGTCGGGCCTATCCCGTCCCCAATTCCCCTACTCTTTTCAACTGATTTAGGCTGATGATCCCCATAAGACTACTTATAACTTCTGTCTCTGCGCTGTCGTGGCCACAGCCCTAAATCCACGCTCCGTTTTACTCTGTGGCAGCCACAGACCTAAATCCGCTCTCCGTTTCCGCTCTGTGGCGGCCACAGACCTAAATCCACGCTCCGTTTTTACTCTGTGGCGACCACAGCCCTAAATCCACGCTCCGTTTTTACTCTGTGGCAGCCACAGCCCCAAATCCGCGCTCCATTTCTACTCTGTGGCAGCCACAGACCCAAATCCACGCTCCGTTTCTACTCTGTGGCAGCCACAGACCTAAATCCACGCTCCGTTTTTACTCTGTGGCAGCCACAGCCCCAAATCCACGCTCCGTTTCCCTGCTCTGGCGGAAATAATAGGGCGGCAGCTCTTCTAAGCTATCTTATTAGAAACCACTAATAATGAACGAGATAAAAGGCAGCCCCAAAAGGCCAGTTTTCCCCTAGCGCCTTTCGCCAGCTATTCATTAAGGGCTAGTCTATATATGTAATGGAGGAAAAAGGGCTGCCCAATTTTAAAAATGGCCTATAATCTTTATCTTAAGGCCCTATAAAAAGAGCAAACCCTATGGTAAAAATACTAATCATTGATGATGAGGAGAGTATCCGCAATGTGTTGCGAGATATTCTAGAAATGGAAGACTACAAAGTAGATGAGGCCAAGGATGGCATTAACGCCCTATCTAAACTTAAGAAGGGCGGCTACGATGCAGTCATCTGTGATATCAAAATGCCCAAGATGGATGGGATGGAAGTACTTGAAAGAGTGCAAATCCTGCAACCTGATTTGCCCGTGATTATGATATCGGGGCATGGAGACATAGATACAGCGGTAGAGACCGTTAAAAAAGGGGCTTTTGATTATATCTCTAAGCCGCCAGACCTCAATCGCTTACTGATTACCATCCGCAATGCGCTGGATAAGTCTTCTTTGGTTACAGAAACCAAAGTCCTCAAAAGAAGGATCAAAAAGAGCAAGACCCAAGAGATCATTGGCGAATCGGAAGGGGTGCAACGCATCAAAGAGACGATAGATCGAGTAGCGCCTACTGATGCGCGGGTCTTGGTTACTGGTCCCAACGGAACAGGTAAAGAGCTAGTCGCTCGATGGATGCATGAAAAAAGTAATCGGGCCGATCAACCGATTGTAGAAGTCAACTGCGCCGCCATACCTTCGGAGTTAATTGAGAGCGAACTCTTTGGTCATGAAAAAGGGGCCTTTACTTCGGCGGTCAAGCAGCGTATCGGGAAGTTTGAGCAGGCTAATGGGGGTACCCTTTTCCTAGATGAGATTGGCGACATGAGTCTGTCGGCTCAAGCTAAGGTACTACGGGCCTTACAGGAGAACCGAATTACTCGAGTAGGGGGCGATAAGGAGATCAAGGTAGATGTAAGAGTGGTAGCTGCTACCAATAAGGATTTGCGCGAGGAGATCAATGCGGGCCGATTCCGTGAAGATTTATACCATCGTCTAGCTGTAATCATTATACAGGTCCCTTCTCTTAACCAGCGCAAGGAAGACATTCCTTTATTGGTCGAGCATTTTGTAGAAGCCATCTGCCAAGACTATGGACGACCAGCCAAGAAAGTAGAGGCCGATGCTTTGGCCCTTTTACAGGAGATGGATTGGACGGGGAACATCCGAGAGTTGCGCAACGTTATTGAGCGGCTCATCATCTTGAGTGAAAACAGCATCAAGAGAGCGGATGTAGAGCAATTTGTAGCGCCATCGATGCACAAATTCCATCCTCTACGTCAGTTGTTTAAAGAACATGAGGACCTTCAAAGTCTACAAAAGGAAATAGAGGCCGAATGGCATAAATACAAGGCCTAAGTCTTCTTGCTCCATAAAAAAAGCTCTTTCTTTTGCTGAAAGAGCTTTTTTTTAGCCCCTGCAGGCGGCTTTAGCCGCCGCCAAGGCGCGCAGCGCCTAAGGCTGAGGGATGGATAGTGGTGTGGCGTAGCCACAGACCGAGCGGGCTTTGCCTGCGCAGGGCCGAGCAGACCTGCGAGCCACGGCACAGCCCGACCCGACCGTAGGGCGGGGCAGCCCCCAAAAAATCATTTACTACACCTTCATTCTATATAGAACTACAGTTTATGTCTTTAGCCCAAGAGCTTCGAGAATATGTAGCAGCTCAATCGCTTTTTGAGATTGGGGAGGATTTGCTTGTTTTGGGGATCAGTGGTGGTTTAGACTCTATGGTCTTGGCCCATTTGCTTATGCAGTGGCAACAGCCCCAAGTTTGGGTACATTTTAATTATCAATTGCGGGCTAGTGCTCAGGAAGAAGCGGATTTTCTGGCCCAATTGGCGGAAGAAAAGGGCATCCCCTTTTATAGTCGGACTTATGACTTGGGGCAAGAGTTAGCCGAGCAGGGCGGCAATTTGCAGGGGCGAGCTAGGAGTCTGCGCTATCAGTATTTTGAGGAAATTCGGCAGCAAGAGGGAGCCAAATACATCCTGACGGCCCATCATTTAGATGATTTGGTAGAAACCTTTTTCTTGCAGCAGCTAAGAGGCGGGGGATTGGGCAGTATGCAAGGAATTTTGCCCAAGGATGAGCAGCGCAAGCTTTGCCGCCCCCTTTTGTCGGTCCCCAAACAGGCGCTCAAAGCCTATGCTCTACGGCAAAACATTCATTGGAAAGAGGATCTTTCTAATCGAGAGAGCAAGTACAAGCGAAATTTTCTGCGAAATCGGGTCTTGCCTGAAATTGAGCAGGCTTATCCGCATTATAAGCGACGTTTGGCCCAAAATATAAGCTTATTGCAGGAGGAAAACCGCTTTATCCAGAAGGAGATGCAGGCTTATCGCCTCCGTTTATTGGCTGCTGGGAAAAATGGGGAGCTGGCTCGGCTAAGTTGGCTGGCCCTAGAGGATTGTTCGGAGCCGGCGCTCTTTCTACAATATTGGTTGCGGCCTTTGGGCTTTGCCCCTAAGCAGATTCGGGCCCTTTGGGAGAATCGGCAGCAGCAGGCTGGCGGTATTTATCTAGCCCCTGCATATCGTTTGCAGGAAATGGCTTGGGGTTTAGTATTGGCCGAAGCTGAGCGGCCCCCTATGGCTCCCTTAACGCTGCCTATTCCAGAAAAGGGCCAAGAAAGTCGGCTGCCCCTACCCAATGGGCAAAGCTTGCGGCTCTATTGGGCGCAAACAGGGCCTGGGCTAATGGCGGAAGAGCTAGAAAAGGGGCTACATATCCGTCAACAGCAGCAGGGCGATCGGTTTCGGCCATTGGGCATGGGGGGACAAAAGAAAAAGCTCAGTAAATATTACAAAGATGAGCAGCTCAGTCAATTTGAGCGGGAGGCCCAATATCTTTTGGCCAATAGCGAAGAAGTTTTGGCCGTCTTAGGCCGTCGTTTGGGGCATCTCTTTGAGCAGAAGGCTGGGCCAGATCGCCTGCGGTTGCAGCTAGTCAAAAAGGCTTAGGCCTTAGCAAAACTGCCCAAAAAAGCCTAGCTTTGCGCAGCTAGGGCGGGCCCTTTGGGCTTGGTCCTCATTTGTTCGATGACAATCAAAATAAGAACCTTGGAAGTACTCAATCAAACAGCGCCCTATGATTTTCAGGCAGGGGCCCTCCTCTTAGTCGATAAACCTTTAGAATGGACCTCTTTTGATGTGGTCAATAAGATTCGCTATGCCCTTTGTCGCAGCTTGGGCGTAAAAAAAATCAAGGTGGGACATGCGGGCACCTTAGATCCCTTAGCCACGGGTTTGTTGCTCATTTGCACGGGCAAATACACCAAACAAATTGATGGCTTGCAGGGCATGCCCAAAACCTATACGGGCCAGCTCAAGTTGGGGGCCACTACGCCCTCCTATGATGCGGAATCTGAAGAGATAGAGCAGCAATCTATTGAGGGGATTGATGCTGCAGCCTTAGAGCAGGCACGGCAGCAATTCTTGGGGCCTATTGCCCAATATCCGCCTATGTTTTCGGCCGTAAAGATTAAGGGCCAAGCCTTGTATAAGTTGGCGAGAAAGGGCAAAGAAGTGGAGCGCAAAGCGCGTCATATCGAGATATTCGACTTTCAGTTGACAAAGCGCGAGCTGCCTTTGGTTGATTTTGAGGTAGCTTGTAGCAAGGGGACCTACATTCGTTCTTTGGCCTATGATTTTGGTCGAGCCCTAGATAATGCGGCCTATTTGACGGCCCTTAGACGGACCAAGATTGGGGACTATAGCGTAGAAACGGCTTGGTCCTTGCCTGCTTTGATCGAGCATATTGAAAGTTATAAGCAGCAACAGGACTAGTCTTTTTTGGGGCTGCCCCTGCGGCCTACGGCCTTGGGTCGGGCTGTGTCGCAGCTCGCAGGTCTGCTCGGCCCTGCGTTTTTTTTCGCTGCGCTCAAAAAAACTGGGTCTGGCCTGCGGCCACTGCTTTCCATCCCTCAGCCAGTCGCTGCGCTCCTCTGGATCAGCCACTCATTTCCCCATAAAAAAAGCAAACTGTCATGATTAGAACCGCTCATTTATTTGTCATTCTGTTGCTTCCCTATTGTTTAGCGGCCCAGCTATTGCGAGATGGGCGAGACAGCCTAGCCATTCGGCAGGCGGTGGCTTTTCCAGAAGTAAATGCCAGCATCATTTTGAGTTACAACCGCTCTATGTTGGAGCCAGAGTTGCCGCCAGAAGCGCAGGCACCAGAGCGCAGTCTAGAAGAGCTACTCTTAGCTTATGAGGACCCCAAACTGGAGAATGATGTTCAGCTTTTGATTGACATCTATCAAAGTTATTACGATCAGGGCAAGCCCGACAAGGGTTTTCCCTATTTGCAGAAAGCCTATAACTATTCGGTAGAGCTTTATGAGGCCAATCCCTCCAACATAGAGGTATTGGAAGACATTAGTTATATGATGTTGACGGTGGGCAACCTAGAGGGCTTACCCACCTTATGGGAGGGCTTTTGTCAGCGGCAACCGAAGCTAGCGCGGGCTCGTGCGCAATTGGCCCTATATCAGTTGCAGACCTTTCAGCTAGATAAGGCCCAACGGCAGCTAGATACAGCTTATCAACTGGACCCGATGGATCCCAATATCTATGTAACGGCTTTACTCTTCACGACCTATCGGGCCATGATGCAGTTGCCTGCTCAGCGGGAGAACTATGGTTTGGAAGAGCTAGCTAAGTTTGAATTGGACCTTAGCTTTTTGGAGCGTGCAGAGCGGGAAAACCCCAAAGCCTTGCGGATCAAGCTGGCCTTAAAGACGGCGCAGCTCACGGCCCTATTCTATAAAGTCTTCTTTTTGGAGCTCGATCAGTTTTCTAAGAAGGAACCTTTCCAATTAAGGGCCAAGGGGGCGCAGCTCAAGGCCTTAGGGGCTTTAGAGCGGGACTACCTTGAGTTGCTCCAAGAAGAGCCAGAAAATCCCTTTTTAATCTACAAATCATTGGTCCTATTGCATATCTTAAAAGGCGAGTTGGCCATCAGTCAAGACTATTTGGCCAAGGCCGAGGCCATCAATGCCTTTGATGCGGACCTTTATAAGATGATGGGCTTTGCCTATTTGCCAGAGCATAAGTATCATAAGGCCATTCCCTATTATGAGCGGGCCACGGCTATTGCGCCCGAGTTTGAGGAGCTATTTGCTTTAGCTCGTTTATACTTTGAGAACTACGAGTATGAGAAAAGCGAAAAAATCTTGGTGCAACTGCTACAAACAGCCCCAGATAACTATGAATTGGTAGAGGGATTGGCGGCCATATACCTACGTCAGGACCAATATGCCAAGGCTAGGGGGCAATTAAAGCGCTTTGCGCAATTGTATGATGAAGACTTGCACTTAAGTAAGAACAGCGACTATAAGTTTTATCAGTTTTTGGCGGACTTTGCGCTAAGTCCAAAAGCGGAGGCCATGCAAGAGAAGCAGCTCAAGGGCTGGGTGGAAGATCAGAACAGTAGATTTAATGCTGAGGCCAAGCAACTATTAAAGCAATTCTTTTAGTCTGCTAGAATTATCCAGTGTACAGGCCCGAAGGGCCGCAGGCTGAGGGATGGACAGCAGTGGCCCAAAGGGCCAGACCCAGCCGCCTTTGGCGGCGCAGGGCCGAGCGAAGAGCGAGCTGCGAGACAGCCCGACCTGAGCGAAGCGAAGGGCAGCCCCAAAAAAATAGAAACATTGTGTATATATAAAACTAACTAATGAAAAAATTATTAGCATTTGTAGTGGCGCTATTGCTCTTCATGCCTATGAGTTGGGCTGGAGAGGGGATGTGGATTCCGGCGCTGATTGATATGTTCTATTCGGACATGAAGACCTATGGATTAAAGTTAAAGCCTTCAGAGATTTACTCGACCAATAAATCGAGTTTGAAAGATGCCATCGTTCAGTTTGACGGGGGGTGTACGGCAGAGATTGTTTCTGATCAGGGCTTAATCTTGACGAATCATCACTGTGGGTTTGATGCCATTCAGCAGCACTCTTCCTTAGAGAATGACTACTTAAAGCATGGATTTTGGGCCAAGAATCGTTCGGAGGAATTGGCTTGTCCTTGGATGCATGTGACCTTTGTTAAGGAGATGCGTGAGGTGACCCATGATGTATTGAAGGGGACCACAGAGGCCATGACCGAAGAAGAGAAAGCCGTAAAGATTTCGGCCAACATCAAAGCTTTGGAAACAGCGGCGGCGCAGGAAAAGGGCTATAAAGCCAAGATCAAGCCTTTCCATAAGGGAAATGTCTACTATATGTTAATCACGCAAGATTACAATGACATTCGTTTGGTTGGGGCTCCGCCTTCGGCCATTGGGAAGTATGGAGGAGATACGGACAACTGGGTATGGCCACGTCATACGGGTGATTTTTCTGTCTTTCGCATTTATGCGGATGAGGAGAATGCGCCTGCGGCACATAGTGAGGCCAACCGTCCCTACAAGCCTGCTCATTACTTGCCTATTAGTATGAAAGACAAGCAAGAGGGAGATTTCACGATGGTATATGGTTTTCCGGGTCGTACAGACCAGCATTATTCTGCGGCCAAGTTAGGGTTTTACATGGATCAGGAGCGTCCTGCTCGGATTAAGATGAGAGAGACTACTTTAGGTATCATTAAGCCAGCGATGAACAATTCTGATGAGATTCGCATCAAGTATGCTGCTAAGCAGGCTTCAGTAGCCAATGCTTGGAAGAAGTGGATTGGCCAATTGGGGGGCTTGCGTGATCTCAAGGCCTTGGAGAAAAAGGCCAATTGGGAGAAAAAGTACACTACTCGTGCGCAGAGCAAAGAAGAGTGGAGTAAAGAATTTGGTAGCGTACTAGAGGAATTGGCAGTTTTGCAAAAAGAGAATCAGAAATATGAGTTTGCTCGGGCTTTATTCATTGAGTACTTCTTTGTAGGGCCAGAATTCTTGCGATTTAGCTATGGGTTTAACAACTTGGCCAATCGCTACGAGGAGTTAGCTGCTTCGGGTAAGCTAGAAGGGGAAATTGCTCGTTTGAAGGAAGCCAATGCGGCTTTTTTCAAGAACTACGATTTGGGCGTGGACCAAAAAATCTATGAGCAATTGACCCCGCTCTATGTAGAGTATATGGACAAGAGTCTTTTGCCTGATGACTTTGCTGAAGGATGGGCTGAAATGGGTAAAACTATCTTTGGCGGCTCTTTGCTTCTTCATGAAAAGAAAGTAGCGGCCTTATTAGAGCGTTTTGATGCCAAAAGCGCTCAGGAATTGGCGAAGGACCCCGCCTTAAAGTTGGCGGCTAGTTTATACAGCAACTACCTACAAAAGGTAGCACCTAGTTATGGGGCGTTTCAGGCTCAGGAAGAGGGCTTGATGGAAACCTATGTCAAGGGAGCATTGACGATGTTTCCCAAACAGCGGCATTGGTCGGATGCCAACTCTACCTTGCGCATTGCGTATGGCAAACTAGAGGGTTCGGCTCCGCATGATGGCATGGCATATTTGCCTTATACTACTATTGATGGGGTGATGCAGAAGTATCAGAAAGATCATCCTGATTTTGATTTGCCCCAGCGTTTCATTGATTTGTATGAGGCCAAGGATTTTGGTCCCTACACACAGGATGGGAAGCTTTGGGTCTGTTTTACGGCTTCCAACCACACTACGGGGGGCAACTCGGGTAGTCCGGTCATTGATGCCAAAGGGCGTTTGATGGGAATTAACTTTGATCGTAGTTGGGAGAGTACCATGAGTGACTTCATGTTTGATGAATCGCGTTGTCGCAACATTGTGGTAGACATTCGCTATGTGCTTTGGGTCATTGACCGTTATGGCGAGGCCAGCTGGTTGATTGACGAGATGAAGTTGGTCAAATAGCCATCTGCAGAAGATGTTAATATAGAAAACCGCTAGTTCTGAGTAAGGGCTAGCGGTTTTTTTATAGATATCCCCCAAAGCGGGATATAGTCCTTAAAAAGGACATGCTTGACCATATTTATAGTATTTGCCTTAGCGGGGAAGCGCTTACATTTGCAGCATAAATTTCAATTTAATTAACATATATAGGCCCAGAGGAGTACTTCTTTGATCATGAGCTCTAGGTCTTATTTATTCCCTTCTAAAAAATGAAAGACTTATTTGTCTTAATGGTATTTCTATGCCTTAGCCTCAATAGTTGGGGGCAAACAATGATCAAAGGTCAGGTAATTGATAGCGAGAGTAGCTCGCCATTACCCTATGTACAGATTATAAACCGCAATGGTTTATCATATACTCAAACTAATGACTTAGGGCAGTTTGAGATTTCAGCAAAAGCAGAGAAGGACAGTTTAGAAATTCGGTTATTAGGCTATACTTCCTTAGTTGTTTTAGCGACAGAAGCGCTTCATATTTCTTTATCGGCAGAAGCTTTAGCGATAGATGAGCTCTTAGTTAGTGCAAGTCGATCGGTAGCGAGTCGAAGTACATCACCAGTAGCCATTAGCAGTATATCTGCTCAAGACATAAAGCAAACCAAGGCCACTACAATTGACCAGCTAGTCAATCAGTTGGCGGGGGTGAACATGGTTGATTTGGGTAATGAGCAGCACAGCATGAGCATTCGCAGGCCCGTAGACTATGGCGCTTCTTACTTATATATGGAAGATGGGTTACCAATACGGGCCTCTGGGGTCTTCAATCATAATGCACTTTTAGAGATCAACATGGCAGATGTTGGGCGAATTGAGTTAATTCGGGGGCCGGCATCTAGTTTATATGGCAGTGAGGCCATTGGGGGAGCCATCAACTTCATTTCGTCTAGAGGTAGTTTGACGCCTCAGGCGAGGTTGGGAATACAGGGCAGTAGCATGGGCTATGCAAGAGCAGATTTGCAAGCTTCTAGTAGTTTCAATAAACGTTTGGGCATACAGTTGAATGGTTACTATGCTCAGCAGCGGAATGGATTATTAGCACATAGTGATTTTTACAAAATGGCCTTAAATATTGGGGGGAATTATCAATTGGATGACAAAACAAGTTTATCGGCCAAGCTCTCTATCTTAGATTACCATTCAGAGATGCGAGGATCATTGGATAGCACTGCTTTTTTTAGTCGTTCCTATGATTCAGATCAGACCTTCACTTATCGGAAGGTAAAATCTTATCGAGCAAGAATAGATGCCAAGCGCCAGTGGAACAGCCATTCATTTAGTAAAGCCATTGTTTACTTTCGGAATAATGGGATTGAGCAAAACCCTTCTTATCGAGTCAGCGATGATTACAAACCTTGGAGTGGGCAGGGTGATCCCTTATTGGCGCATGGACAAATCAATGACAATAGTTTTATTAGTTGGGGGCTCTTAGGGCAACATCAGGAAAATTGGGCCTGGCAAAATGCTCAGTTGATTATTGGTGGACAACTAGATTATAGTCCCAATACTTATGAGGCTCAATATATTCAAATTCAGAAGACAGAAGAGGGATTGTATAATAGCTATACAACTACAGACAGCAGCTTAGCCGATTATACCGCTCATCTTTTGAATACCGCAGCTTATATGCAGTACCAAATGGACCTTTTTGAAGGGCTAAAGCTAACTGCAGCGCTTCGGTTTGATTATTTCAACTATTCATTTGACAATCAATTAGGGGCAAATGCCTATACAGCAGTAGAAGATGGCAGCAACAGTTTTTATCGCTTAACGCCTAAGTTGGGCTTGAATTACAACTTCAGCAAAACTAAGGGCATTTACCTTAACTATGGACAGGGCTTTGTGCCACCTCAGGTATCTGCACTATACGTAGGGCAGCGCATTCCTATGTTAGATGCTGTTTACTATCAAAACTATGAGTTAGGTAGTTATTTGGGGATTTGGAAAAACCGACTTCGCATAGAATTATCGGCCTACTATATGAGTGGAGAGAATGAAATTATCTCCGTTTTACAAGATGATGGCACGACTATCCGTCAAAATGCTGGTGGAACAGTGCATTATGGGCTAGAGTATAGTTTACGCATTCAGTTGTTAAAGGATTTGAACCTGAGTGTGCAAGCAACTAACTCCATTCATCGTTTTACAGACTTTGAAGATAGTCGAGGAAATGATTTCTCTGGCAACGATATGCCTTTAGCACCTAAATTCTTCATGAATAGTATGCTCAGCTATCAGCCTTCATTTGCAAAGGGCCTCTCATTGCGTTTAGAATGGCGTCACCTGAATAAGTACTATATGGACCAGGCTAATAGTAAAGAGTACAATGGCTTTGACTGCTTTAATCTCAGGTTGGGGTATCAGTATAAGAATCTAGAAGTTTGGGCCCATTTGATGAATCTAAGCGATGAGCTTTACGCTACAGTAGCTAGTGCGAGTCTATGGGGAGAGAGTTATTCTTTAGGGCGCCCCCGTTACTTGCAACTGGGGGTTGCTTATACCCTTAAGTAGTTTTTTGTACAGCCAATAAACTGGCTCGAAATCATCTCTATTTCCTTTATTATTGGGGCCTTGGGCAATAAGCACTCTGGCAAGCATAAGCTTTTTAAGCTGTAGTGCTAAGACTAAAAAAATAATTACTACAACTTGCTCTAAAGGCCCCCATATTATTTATATCATGAAAAACAGACAGCTATTTGCTTGGGTTTGGCGTTGGCATTTTATAGGAGGATTATTCAGTCTTCCTATCATTTTAATCCTAGCTTTTACAGGCGTCCTTTATTTATTCAAAGATGCTTATGAGGAAGATCAACTCGCTCAAAAGCTTCCGCAAGTGGAACAGTTGAAAGAAAAAAGGAGCTGGCAAGAGCAATGGGATCAACTAAAAAAAGACTGGGAATTGGTTCCGCAAACTGTTGAACTAGGCTTGTCTAATGAACAATATAGCGTTTTTTCTCATGGCCGTTTTGGCCGTAAAGCATTTGCCTATATTAACCCTTATCAAGGGAATTTGACCCATCAGTATGCCTTGCGAGAAACCAATAGCTATAAGGTCCGAAAACTGCACGGAGAGTTATTGCTTGGAGGATATGGAACCAAACTCGTGGAGTTAGTAGCTTGCTGGATGATTGTCTTAATCATTACGGGTTTGTATTTATTTTGGCCCAATTGGCAGCAGTATAAGTATATGAAGCAGGGGAGGCGACAATTAGTAATAGGACTACACAGTTATTTATCAGCTATTTTTGCCATCCCCCTCCTACTATTACTTTTGGGTGGTTTGCCATGGACAGATGTTTGGGGCGGTGCCTTTAAGTTCATCCAAAAGAAGACAAATACGGGATTTCCCAAAGAATGGCATGCCCGTTCCTGGCAATCAAATCCTCAAACTACAGCCTTATCTCTAGATGAAGTTATTCAAATTGTAGAGCAACTGGACGTAGAAGGAGAATTGAGCTTAAGCTTGCCTAATTCTGCCAAAGAAGTCTATAGTTTGAGCAATAACCAAGTAGCTTTGGAGAAAAAAGTAATCTACCACCTAGATGCTTACAGCGGAGAAGTACTCTATAGAGGCAGCTGGACCGATATTGGCCCACTGATGCAAGCCCGACTCTGGCTGATGGCCTTTCATCAAGGAGAATTTGGCTATTGGAACTTTTTACTCGTCCTAATCATGGGCATTTCCCTATTCTTTTCTAGCCTGTTTGCCTTAGCCAGTTACCTCTACAGAAAACCCAAGGGCGCCTGGGGCTTCCCCAGCCAACACCGCAACTTCAAAAAACCTTATCTCCTTTATAGCTTAATTGGCCTATTGGGCCTATTATTCCCCCTATTTGGCCTTAGTTTATTGCTCATTGTCACTATTGAATGGAGCACTAAAAACCGAAAACTATCCATGTCCACCTAAATAATTCCCCCTATCCTAACTTTGCTCCATTTAATCACTACAAATGAAGCATGTTTTTATTTTTATTCTTTTTTGGGGCTGCCCCGCCCTGCGGGCGGGTCGGGCTGTGTCGTGGCTCGCAAGTCTGCTCGGCCCTGCAGGCAGGCTACGCCTGCCTTTGGTCTGCGGCTTCGCCGCCCCACTTTCCATCCCTCAGCCAAATGAAACTTCGTTGCTTTCAACAAACTTCGCTGACATCTAGCTAAAGCTGCTGCTCCCCGTAAATTAAACGTAAATCACGAGCTAACACCCCTCAAAACAATAAGTTCGGGCTTAAAACTGCTAAAATCTAAGGGATATCAGGAAATCCAATGATAAATCAGTAACTTTGCGGCCAACTAAGTGAAATCATTTGAACACCGCCACAAACCAACCATAAATGCTAACTGTCAGCAATCTTTCTATGCGTTTCGGCAAACGCATCCTTTTTGATGAGGTGAATGTTGTTTTTTCTACCGGCAACTGCTATGGCGTTATTGGGGCCAATGGAGCGGGTAAATCAACTTTCCTAAAAATCTTATCTGGAGAGCTTGATCCCACCACTGGTCAAATTTCTCTAGAGCCTGGTACACGGATGTCTGTGCTTAAGCAGGACCACTTTGCCTATGATGATTTTGCCGTTTTGGACACCGTCATGATGGGCCACAAAAAGTTGTACGATACCAAAGTAGAACTTGATCAAATTTACCTAAAGCCCGATTTTAGTGAGGCTGACGGTATGCGTGCTGGAGAACTCAGCGCCGATTTTGAAGAGATGGGCGGCTGGTCAGCAGAAAGCGATGCGGCCGAGCTATTGAGTAACTTGGGCGTGGCCGAAGAGCTACACCACAAGCCCATGAAAGAGCTCAATACTAGCCAAAAAGTGCGGGTATTATTGGCCCAAGCACTTTATGGTAATCCCGATGTATTGATTCTCGATGAGCCTACAAACGACTTGGATGCAGAAACTATCATGTGGTTAGAGGATTTCTTGGCTGACTTTAGAAATACCGTTATTGTGGTATCTCACGACCGTCACTTCCTCGATGCTGTTTGTACACATATTGCCGATGTAGATCGCATGCGCATCAATCTACATACTGGTAACTATACCTTCTGGTATGAGTCTAGCCAGTTAGCTGCTCGCCAGATGGCTGATAAGAATAAGAAAATGGAGCAAAAGCGAAAAGAGCTCACGGACTTTATCCAGCGCTTTTCGGCCAATGCTTCAAAGGCCAAACAGGCAACTTCTCGTAAAAAGGCTTTGGAAAAACTCAACTTGGATGAGATCAAGCCATCTACTCGTCGTTACCCCGGTATTATCTTTAAGCAAAACCGTGAAGTAGGAGACCAAATCCTAGAGGTTCGCGATCTTAAGATGAGCCTAGGTGGAGAAACGCTCTTTGATAAAGTTAGCTTTACCGTTCAAAGAGATCAAAAAATTGCCTTTTTGTCTAAGAACAGCTTGGCGGTTTCTAAATTCCTAGAGTGTCTAGTTGGTGAGCAGGGACTCAAGCCTGATTCGGGCAGCATTAACTGGGGCGTTACAGTAACCCCGTCTTATTTACCCAACGAAAACAATCACTACTTTGATGTGGACCTCAATCTAGTGGATTGGTTGCGCCAATATTCTGAAGAAAAAGATGAAACCTTTATCCGCGGTTTCTTGGGTCGTATGCTTTTCTCTGGAGAAGAGACTCAAAAATCATCTAAAGTCCTTTCAGGGGGAGAAAAAGTACGTTGCTTACTCTCTCGCCTGATGCTTGAAGAGGGTAATGCTTTAGTATTAGATGAACCTACTTCTCACCTTGATCTAGAGTCAATCACTAAGCTCAACGAGTCTTTGGTTGAATTCCCTGGTTATATCTTCTTTACTTCTTCGGATCATCAGTTTGTACAAACTATTGCCAACCGAATTATTGAAATTACGCCCAATGGAATCATTGATAAGCTCATGCCTTATGATGATTATCTCCGTGACCCAAGCGTCAAAGAGCAACGGGCACTACTATACGGCCAAGAAATTAAGGCCTAAATCATAACTTTCACTATGCTAAGGCTCGTTTTGTTCCTTTTGGACTAACGAGCCTTCTGTTTGTATAGCCTTTTGAGGCTATCCCAACTAGTACAGCATACAACTTTACTTTATATGAAACTATCTATGAATGCCTCTTCTTGGGGTGCTGCTTTTTTGCTGCTCATTTTGATGTTGAGCATGACTCCTGAGGCTTCGGCCCAAAGACGCAAGAAAAAGCGTAAGAAAAAACAGAAAACTGTACAAGTAGACAGTCTAGGCCTCAGTTATAATTATGGCCTCTTAGTTGGCGCTAGCATTGCTATGCAAGGTATTCCCAAAGACTCTTTATCTGGAGAAGAAATTGCCGCTGGAATCATGAAAGCGCTAGAAAGTGAGTTAGGCCCTCAGATGATGGATCAAGCTCAAGAGCGCTTTATGGCTCGTATGGAGGCCATGCAAGCTGCTTTAGCCGAAGCTAAACTAGCTGAGGAAAAAGTATGGTTTGAAGACAATGCCAAAAACAACAAAAACATCAAGACGCTAGAGTCAGGCATTCAATATGAAGTTTTACAAGCTGGCGAGGGCGAAAAGCCCACAGCTGAAAGCACCGTAACTACACACTATCATGGCACCCTTACGGATGGGAGCGTATTTGATAGTTCGGTAGAGCGTGGACAGCCAGCTACCTTTCCCGTTGGTGGCGTGATCCAAGGTTGGCAAGAGATCCTACAGCTTATGCCCACTGGCGCTAAATGGAAGGTCTATATTCCCTCTGCTTTAGCTTATGGAAGTCAAGCAGTGGGTAGTATTCCCGCCAACTCTATTCTCATCTTTGAAATTGAGCTACTCTCTATTGGAGAGTAATTGAACGCATTATTTAGACTATTCAGAACGATCAAATTAAAATGAAAAAACAGTTTTTAGTACTAGCACTAGCTGCTGGTTTGGGCCTTGTTGGCTGTACAGAAGATAAAGAAAAAGCAGGTGCTGCAGAACTAGGCGAAAACCTAGAACAAATGGAAGAAAAAGCCGCTACCGATGCCCCTGCTCTTGCCGGCAATTTGGGCGAGGCCTTTGGCGTATATATCGCTAGCGACCTCATGAATGGCGCTGGCATTACTGCCGATGTCTTGAATGTTGCTGAGTTTACGGCTAACTTCCAAAAGGCCATGAAAGGAGAAGAGCCTTTCCAAATGCAGACAGTTGGTCCAAAAATCCAACAATATATGGGGGGCTGTGCCGCCGCTAAGCAATCTGGAAACCCTATGCCCCAAGCCCCCGAGAATTTTTCGGCTGAGTTTGGCTTTATGGTGGGCTTTAATGTAAAGTCGCAAGGAATGCTCAACGCCAATAACTTTGACTTTGCTGGCTTTGACAAAGGCTTCGCCTCTGTTTTTGAAGGAGCCCCTAGCATGACTGGCGAAAATGCCCAGCAGCTTATCCAAACTGCAATGACGAAGCTACAGGCAGAGGCGGCTAAGGCTGTTCAAGCAGATGAAAAAGCATTCTTTGAAAAGAATGCCAAGGAAAATGATAAAATCATCAGCCTGCCTTCTGGCATTCAATATGAGGTACTCAAAGAGGGGAAAGGACCAAAACCAGCCATTACGGATAAGGTGCGCACGCACTATCACGGTACTTTGCTAGACGGTTCTATTTTTGACAGCTCTGTAGACCGTGGCGAACCCGCCGAGTTTCCCATTCAGGGCGTAATTAAGGGCTGGCAAGAGGTTTTGCCCATGATGGCTACTGGCGCTAAATGGAAGGTCTATATTCCCTCTGGCTTGGCTTATGGTCCTCAAGGCCGCCCAGGCATTCCCGCCAATTCTATTTTGGTCTTCGAAATTGAGCTTTTGGATATTGTGAAGTAGATGACTTCCCATTTTTTGTAACTAAAAGGTACTTCTGTGGCTATATAGCTGCAGAAGTATTTTTTTAACTATAACTCGCTAAAATGAAAATGATAACCCTCGGGCTTTTTTTCCTCTTTCTCGCCAATTTTGGCGCAATGGCCCAAACAGAAAAAGAACAACAAACAACAGCGCGTTTAGCAGAGGCCTTTGGTGTATATATCGCTAGCGACCTCATGAATGGCGCTGGCATTACTGCCGATGTCTTGAATGTTGCTGAGTTTACGGCTAACTTCCAAAAGGCCATGAAAGGAGAAGAGCCTTTCCAAATGCAGACAGTTGGGCCAAAAATCCAACAATATATGGGGGGCTGTGCCGCCGCTAAGCAATCTGGAAACCCTATGCCACAAGCCCCAGAGAATTTTTCGGCTGAGTTTGGCTTTATGGTGGGCTTTAATGTAAAGTCGCAAGGGATGCTCAACGCCAATAACTTTGACTTTGCTGGCTTTGACAAGGGCTTTGCCTCTGTTTTTGAAGGAGCCCCTAGCATGACTGGCGAAAATGCCCAACGAATTGTCAATACGACCTACCAAAAGATGCTGGCCGAAATGGCCCAAAAGGCAAAAGAGCAGGAAAAGGCATTTTTTGAAAAGAATGCCAAGAAAAATGAGAAGATCATTAGCCTGCCTTCTGGTATTCAGTATGAGGTACTCAAAGAGGGGAAAGGGCCAAAACCAACTATTACCGATAAAGTACGCACGCACTACCACGGTACTTTGCTAGATGGTTCTGTTTTTGACAGCTCTGTAGACCGTGGCGAACCCGCCGAGTTTCCCATTCAGGGGGTAATTAAGGGCTGGCAAGAGGTTGTGCCCATGATGGGCACTGGCGCCAAATGGAGAGTGTATATTCCCTCTGCCTTAGCTTATGGCGCTCAAAAGCGCAAAAAAATTCCCGCCAACTCTATTCTGATCTTCGAAATTGAGCTTTTGGATATTGTGAAGTAAGTATACTGAAGCTGCTGTTTATTAGCTGCTGTAACATTTTTGTTGCAGCAGCTTTTTTGGGGGCTGCCCCGCCCTCCGGGCGGGTCGGGCTGTTTCGCAGCTCGCTGTTCGCTCGGCCCTGCGCCGCCTTTGGCGGCTGGGTCTGGCGCTTCGCGCCACTGCTATCCATCCCTCAGCCAGAGTGGTATTCCTCGCTGCGCTCGTCATTTGTTGATATGTCCCCGCCCACCCTCCCCGCTGCGAGCTTCCTTAGGGAAGCTCTTGGGGAGGATGGACCAATGCATAATTTTTAGGGGTGAGGAGCGGAGCGACGAACGGAATGCTGGGCGCTTTGGCCCCCAAGGCCAAAGGAGCCCAGCCCCCAGGCGAAGCCCCGCCTCAACGAATGCCCAAAGCTAGGTCTAGCCTACTGCTCCCCTGCCTCATTCAAGTAAAAAAGATAGATTTAGCGGGGCCAGAGCCGGCCGGGCGCGCTTGGCGCGAGCCGGCGAAGCTTGAAGCCGCGACAGCGGCTTGTAGCTGAGCCGCAGGGCAGCCTGGCCTAGGGGCCTGAAGGGGTGGCCGCAGGCCAGCCCCAGGCGGCAAAGCCGCCGCAGGGCCGAGCAAAGCTGCGAGCCCCGAAAGGGCCCGGCCGCCAAAGGCGGCAGGCCCCAAAACAAAAAAGCCTGTCTGCAAATAGCAAACAGGCTTTTCTCAGTTATACAAAGCTAGCTTATGGTTTTTGTAGCTTTTGGCCCAAGAGCTGGCCCTTGGGTGTTTGTAATTGTAGGAAATAAAGTCCAGAAGGCCAATCAGCTGGAAGCTGAACTTGTGTATTCGAGAAACCTTCGGGAAGATTCAATCCACGATCAAGCAATAAGCGGCCCGCAAAATCAAAAATTTGCAAGCGGGCTTCAGGCACAGCCATTGGCAATTCCAACTCTAAATTTAGAATCTCTTGAAGCGGATTTGGATAAATCCGATACTGTCCTTCAGTCAACGCAATAGGATTTGTAGCTGTTGGCTGATTACTCACGTCAATTAGAATAGAGCCAGAAACCCCAGACATATCTTGAGCTGTAGCCACCACTAATACTTGACCATTTCCTCTAGCAGTAAGGACTCCAGATTGATCAATCGTGCCCACAGAAGTATTAGAAACGGACCAACTCACATTAGGGTTATCTGCATTGGCTGGAGAAACTACTGCAAACAGTTGCAAGGTCCCATTGGGCAAGTTAATTTCTGTGTTTCCACCTGCAGAAAGCACTTGAATTGAAGAGACCAGAATCTGGCCCTGTCCCCCTTGGTTACTAATCGTAATCTGTTTGCTACCCGATACGCCAGAGCCATCGGTAGCCGTTGCAGTTACCGTCACAACGCCGTTAGTAAGTGCTTGTAGCACACCCGTAGCGTTAATGCTTGCGATACTGCTATTTGATACCGACCAGTTTACATTTTGGTTATTGGCACTAGTGGGCAGCACCGTAGCAATCATTTGCAAACTCCCTGCATTGCTTGTAATATGGTCAATTCCCGACTGAGAATTCACCAAAATGCTTTGCACCATTACCGATTGGTTATTGATCACAATAACTGTAGAACCAAAGACATTTGATCCATCAGTAGCTGTGGCTGTTACAGTCACCAAACCATTACTTACTGCTGTCAATAAACCAGTATTAGGATCAATCGTCGCTATTGTAGGATCATTTACAGACCAAACTACGGTTGGGTTAGAGGCATTAGTAGGCGTTACCGTAGCAATCATTTGCAAATTGCCATTCAGTGTCGTGATCGAAGATTGGCCCCCTTGTCCCTGCACGCTAATTCCGCTAACATAGATAGGATCTACGGTTATCACAATACAATCAGAAACGCCAGAACCATCAGTAGCCGTTGCACAAACCTCTACCGTACCAGGATTACCTGCCATCAGCATCCCTGTACTTGGGTTAATCGTGGCTGAGCCCGTTTGGTTATTGACCGTCCAGCTAACTGAAGGATTTGAAGCATTAGTAGGCGTTACTGTAGCCAACATCTGTAGGCTAGCATTGGCAGGTACTGTAGTTGCTCCCCCTTGGCCTTGCACACTAATCGTACTGACCAAAATAGGATCTACTGTAATAATGATACAATCTGATATACCAGATCCATCATTGGCTGTAGCACAAACCTCTACTGTACCAGGACTACCAGCAGTAAGCACCCCTGTACTAGGGTTAATCGTAGCAGAGCCCGTTTGGTTATTCACCGACCAAGTCACGCTATTATCGGTTGCATTAGCAGGAGTAATTGTAGCCAACATTTGTAGGCTAGCGTTAGCGGGAACTGTAGTTGCTCCACCTTGGCCCTGTACGCTAATCGCACTGACCAAAACAGCATTGATCGTGATAATTGTACAACCCACAACTCCAGAACCATCATTGGCTGTAGCACAAACCTCTACCGTACCAGGACTACCAGCCATCAATTGCCCAGTATTCGCGTTAATTGTAGCAGAACCTGTCTGGTTATTCACCGACCAAGTCACAGTAGGATTAGTTGCATTAGCAGGAGTTACCGTAGCCTGCATCTGCAAACTAGCCCCTGAGTTGATACTAGCCGTTCCTCCTTGGCCCTGTACACTAATTGCTGTAACAGGAATAAAGACATTGCTAATCGTAATAATAATACAATCTGAAACGCCAGAACCATCCGTAGCCGTAGCACAAACCTCTACCGTGCCTGCAGAAGTAGGACTAAGCACCCCTGAGGCACTAATCGTTGCAGAGCCCGTCTGATTATTGACCGACCAAGTGACAGTAGGATTAGAGGCATTGGCAGGACTAACTGTAGCCAACATCTGTAAAGTAGAAGAGCTAGCCACTGTAGTTGCTCCACCTTGACCTTGTACCGTAATACTAGACACCAAAATAGGATCAATCGTAATGATGATACAATCTGATATACCAGAGCCATCCGTAGCCGTAGCACAAACTTCCACGGTACCAGGATTGCCCGCTGTTAAAACTCCTGTACTTGAGTTTACCGTCGCTGTTCCTGTTTGGTTATTCACCGACCAAGTCACACTATTATTAGAGGCATTCGCAGGAGCTACGGTAGCCAACATCTGCAAACTAGAAGAGGATTGAACAGTTGTTGCTCCCCCTTGACCCTGTACTGTAATACTAGACACTAAAATAGGATCAATCGTAATGATGATACAATCTGAAACTCCAGATCCATCATTGGCTGTAGCACAAACTTCCACGGTACCAGGATTGCCCGCTGTCAAAACTCCTGTACTTGAGTTTATCGTTGCTGTTCCTGTTTGGTTATTCACCGACCAAGTCACACTATTATTAGAGGCATTCGCAGGAGCTACTGTAGCTAACATCTGCAATGTAGAAGAGGATTGAACAGTTGTTGCTCCCCCTTGACCTTGTACCGTAATACTCGATACCAATACAATATTGGTAGTGACCGTAATAGTAGTACAATCTGAAACGCCAGAACCATCGGTAGCTGTAGCACAAACCTCCACAGTACCAGGGTTGCCCCCAGTCAGAACACCTGAGCTACTGATGGTCGCTGTTCCTGTTTGATTGCTTACAGTCCAAGTTACATTTGGATTAGAGGCATTCGCAGGACTAATAATCGCCTGCATTTGTAGAGTCGAAGAAGAAAGTACAGCCGTAGCTCCCCCTTGACCTTGTACCGTAATACCAAATACCAAAATGGGATCAATCGTGATTATTATACAATCCGATACACCAGAGCCATCATTAGCCACAGCACAAACTTCGACGGTACCAGGATTGCCCGCTGTCAAAACTCCTGTACTTGAGTTTATCGTCGCTGTGCCTGTCTGATTATTCACCGACCAAGTCACGCTATTATTAGAAGCATTGACAGGACTAACCGTCGCCAACATCTGTAATGTGGTAGAGGATTGAACAGTTGTCGCTCCGCCTTGACCTTGTACCGTAATACCAGATACCAAAATCGGATCAATTGTGATTGTAATACAATCCGATACGCCTGAGCCATCATTAGCTGTGGCACAAACTTGTACCGTCCCAGGATTACCTGCCGTCAAAACACCAGAACTGTTAATGGTTGCGGTTCCTGTTCCATTCGTTACACTCCAACTTACAGAAGGATTCGACGCATTAGCGGGACTAATCATCGTCAACATTTGTAAGCTTGCATTAGCCTGTACATTAGTAAGACCGCCTTGGCCTTGTACCGTAATACTAGACACTAAAATTGGGTCAATCGTGATTGTAATACAATCCGATACGCCTGAGCCATCATTAGCGGTGGCACAAACTTGTACCGTCCCAGGATTACCAGCTGTCAAAACACCAGAACTATTAATGGTTGCAGTTCCTGTTCCATTCGTTACACTCCAACTTACAGAAGGATTCGACGCATTAGCAGGACTAATCGTAGCCAACATTTGTAAGCTTGCATTAGCCTGTACATTAGTAACACCGCCCTGGCCTTGTACCGTAATACTAGACACTAAAATCGGATCAATCGTAATCGTTATACAATCCGATACGCCTGAGCCATCATTAGCTGTAGCACAAACTTCTACCGTTCCTGGATTACCAGCGGTCAAGACCCCTGTACTAGAGTTAATCGTCGCTGTTCCTGTTTGGTTATTCACAGCCCAACTCACAGATGGATTCGAGGCATTAGCGGGACTGACTGTCGCTAACATTTGTAAACTAGTCGAAGACTGCACAGTTGTCGCTCCGCCTTGGCCTTGCACCGTAATACTAGACACTAAAATCGGATCAATCGTAATAATAGTACAGCCTGACACTCCAGAACCATCCGTAGCCGTAGCACAGATCTCTACCGTTCCCTCTGTATTAGTAGTCAATAAGCCAGTAATAGGATCAATGCTAGCCGTCCCCGTTTGATTATTTACGGACCAACTTACTGTAGTATTTGTTGCATTAGC
This sequence comes from Saprospira sp. CCB-QB6, assembly GCF_028464065.1. Lineage (NCBI taxonomy): Bacteria > Pseudomonadati > Bacteroidota > Saprospiria > Saprospirales > Saprospiraceae > Saprospira > Saprospira sp. CCB-QB6. Next base: position 723,342 of record NZ_CP116808.1, read on the forward strand.
CGGATTTACTGTCGCCAGCATTTGTAAGGTATTTCCTAAGGTTACATTAGCTTGTCCAGCTTGCCCCTGTACGGTAATACTACTAACAGCTACCACTGCAGTTAAAATCGTAATTGTTGTACAACCCGATACCCCAGAACCATCAGTAGCTGTAGCACAAACCTCTACCGTTCCTGCTGTAGTTGCTGAAAGCAAACCTGTATTCGGATCAATTGTGGCCGTCCCCGTCTGATTCGTTACCGACCAAACTACTGTCTGATTAGAGGCATTAGCGGGACTGACTGTCGCTTCCATTTGCAAGCTAGATCCTGCCTGCACATTAGTCGCTCCACCTTGACCCTGTACACTAATACTACTCACAAAGATTGTCGTTGTTGTAATATTGATGACGGTACAACCCGATACCCCAGAACCATCAGTAGCCGTAGCACAAACCTCTACCGTTCCTGCTGTAGTTGCCGAAAGCAAGCCTGTATTCGAATCAATTGTAGCCGTTCCAGTTTGATTATTTACGGACCAAACTACCGTCTGATTAGAAGCATTAGTTGGACTTACTGTAGCCACCATCTGAAGATTAGCTCCTGCCTGAATAGTAGTTGCGCCTCCTTGGCCCTGCACACTAATGCTTGACACTAAGATTGGGTCAATCGTAATCATTACACAATCCGATGCCCCTGAGCCATCATTGGCCGTAGCACAAACTTGCACCGTACCTGGATTACCCCCTGTCAATACACCTGAACTATTGATAGTCGCTGTTCCCGTACCATTTGTTACCGTCCAAGTTACAGAAGGATTAGACGCATTGGTGGGACTGACCGTAGCCAACATCTGCAATGTAGAAGAGGATTGTACAATTGTCGCTCCGCCTTGGCCCTGCACGGTTATGCTTGACACCAATATAGGATCAATCGTAATCGTTACACAATCCGATACCCCTGAACCATCATTGGCCGTAGCACATACTTGTACCGTACCTGGATTACCCGCTGTTAAAACGCCAGAACTATTGATAGTCGCTGTTCCCGTACCATTCGTTACGGTCCAACTAACTGAGGGATCAGAAGCATTGGCAGGACTGACCGTAGCCAACATCTGCAATGTAGAAGAGGATTGTACAGTTGTCGCTCCCCCTTGACCCTGCACGGTTATGCTTGACACCAATATAGGATCAATCGTAATCGTTACACAATCCGATACTCCAGAACCATCATTAGCCGTAGCACATACTTGTACCGTACCTGGATTACCCGCTGTTAAAACGCCAGAACTATTGATCGTGGCTGTTCCCGTACCATTCGTTACGGTCCAACTAACTGAGGGATTAGAAGCATTGGCGGGACTAACAGTGGCCAACATCTGCAATGTAGAAGAGGATTGTACGCTCGTCGCTCCGCCTTGGCCCTGCACGCTTATGCTGGACACCAAAATGGGATCAATCGTAATCGTTACACAATCCGATACCCCTGAGCCATCATTAGCCGTAGCACATACTTGTACGGTTCCTGGGTTGCCTCCCGTCAATACACCTGAGCTATTGATCGTTGCGCTTCCCGTTCCATTTACGACAGACCAGCTGACTGTATTATTTGTCGCATTGGCTGGACTAACGGTGGCCAACATCTGCAATGTAGCAGAAGCTTGCACCGCTGTCGCTCCCCCTTGGCCCTGCACACTAATGCTAGACACCAAAATAGGATCAATCGTAATCGTTACACAATCCGATACCCCAGAACCATCATTGGCCGTAGCACAAACTTGCACCGTGCCAGGGTTGCCCCCTGTCAATACACCTGAACTATTAATGGTCGCTGTTCCCGTACCATTTGTTACCGTCCAACTTACAGAGGGATTAGAAGCATTGGCGGGACTAACCGTGGCCAACATCTGTAAGCTAGCAGAAGCTTGCACGCTTGTCGCTCCGCCTTGGCCCTGCACACTAATGCTAGACACCAATATAGGATCAATCGTAATAGTCACGCAATCCGATACCCCAGAACCATCATTGGCCGTAGCACAAACTTGTACCGTTCCAGGATTACCCCCAGTCAATACTCCTGAACTATTGATGGTTGCTGTTCCCGTTCCATTTGTTACGGTCCAACTTACAGAAGGATTAGAAGCATTGGCGGGACTAACCGTGGCCAACATCTGCAAACTAGCAGATGACTGCACAGCTGTTGCACCTCCTTGGCCCTGCACCGTTATGCTGGACACCAAAATGGGATCAATCGTAATCGTTACACAATCCGACACTCCTGAGCCATCATTGGCCGTGGCACAAACTTGCACCGTGCCAGGACTACCCGCAGTCAATACACCAGAACCGTTAATCGTCGCACTTCCCGTTCCATTTGTTACGGTCCAACTGACCGATGGATTAGAAGCCGTCGCAGGACTGACCGTGGCCAACATCTGCAATGTAGCAGATGACTGCACCGCTGTCGCCCCCCCTTGGCCCTGCACCGTTATGCTTGACACCAAAATAGGATTGATCGTAATCGTCACACAGTCAGACACCCCTGAGCCATCATTGGCCGTAGCACATACTTGTACCGTTCCAGGGCTTCCCCCAGTCAATACACCAGAACTATTGATCGTCGCTGAGCCTGTGCCATTAACTACGGACCAGCTAACTGTATTATTTGTCGCATTGGCAGGACTAACCGTAGCCAACATCTGCAAGGTTGAGGAGGACTGTACTGTACCGACTCCCCCTTGGCCCTGCACAATAATGCTAGACACCAATATAGGATCTACAGTAATCGTTACACAATCCGATACCCCTGAGCCATCATTGGCCATAGCACATACTTGCACCGTACCTGGGTTGCCCCCTGTCAATACACCTGAGCTGTTAATCGTTGCTGTTCCCGTCCCATTGACTACGGACCAACTGACCGTATTATTGGTCGCATTAGCTGGACTAACTGTAGCCAACATCTGCAAGCTAGAAGAAGATTGTACAACTGTCGCTCCAGCTTGGCCCTGCACACTAATGCTAGACACCAATATAGGATCAATCGTAATCGTCACACAATCCGATACCCCAGAACCATCATTGGCCGTAGCACATACTTGCACCGTACCAGGATTCCCCCCAGACAATACACCTGAACTATTGATGGTCGCCGTTCCTGTGCCATTCGTTACAGTCCAACTAACCGATGGATTAGAAGCCGTAGCAGGACTGACCGTGGCCAACATCTGCAAGCTAGCTGAAGCCTGCACGCTCGTCGCCCCAGCCTGCCCCTGCACACTAATGCTAGACACCAAAATAGGGTCAATCGTAATCGTTACACAATCCGATACCCCTGAACCATCATTGGCCGTGGCACAAACCTGCACCGTTCCAGGATTCCCCCCAGTTAATAGCCCAGAACTATTGATCGTCGCCGTTCCTGTTCCATTTACTACAGACCAACTAACCGATGGATTAGAAGCATTGGCTGGACTAACCGTGGCCAACATCTGTAAACTAGCAGAAGCTTGCACATTTGTCTGCCCACTCTGCCCTTGCACCGTAATACTAGATACTAAAATAGGATCTACCGTAATTACAGTACATCCCACTACACCCGAACCATCATTGGCCGTGGCACAAACTTCTACCGTTCCTGGGCTCCCTGCCGAAAGCAAACCCGTACTCGGATTTATTGTTGCTGAACCCGTCTGATTATTTACGGACCAGCTTACACCTGTATTGCTGGCATTAGTAGGACTGACTGTGGCCACCATCTGCAAGCTAGCAGCAGCCTGCACGCTTGTTGCTCCCCCTTGGCCCTGCACCGAAATGCTAGATACCATCAAAGGATCTACCGTAATATTGGCCGTGGCCGAATTACCAGAACCATCATTGGCCGTAGCCGTTACTTGCACCGTACCAGGATTCCCCCCAGTCAATACTCCCGAAGCGTTTATCGTGGCCGTTCCCGTCCCATTGATGACGCCCCAACTTACTGTGGTATCCGTCGCATCTGTGGGTAAAACATAAGTAGTCATTTGTAGGGTTTGGGTAGACACCACAGCGCTCGCTCCGCCTTGGCCCCCAATCTGAATACTACTCACAGGCTTAAACTGCCCAGAAATGACAATATCCTTAAATCCCGATACCCCAGAACCATCATTGGCCGTAGCAAAAACTCGTACTGTACCATTGGTCACAGCCTGTAAAAGCCCCGTACTTGAGTTAATTGTTGCTATAGCGTTATTGTTGGTCGTCCAAGTTTTTGAAGTATCCGTGGCATTGGTAGGCGTGGTTGCCGCAAACATCTGAAGGCTGCCACTAGGCGTACTAATCGTATTTTGCCCGCCTTGTCCATAAACCACAATCTGATTGACCAAAACCTGCCCCGTTGCCCCAGCAATAATTGCCGTATTTGGGCTTTGCTCCCAACCAAAATCCTTAATGGTTACCGTATTGGCCGTAGTCGGTACATCTACTCGTACCCAGCCATAATGCGTGGTCCCCGAATTCCGTACAAACCGAAAGCCCACATAAACATCACTAACTGGTGGGGCCGCCCAAGGATAAAGTGCCTGAATACAAGCCGAACAGAAAAAAGTAGAACCCGCAGTATAGGTCCCAGAACTCGGCCCAATCGAAGCACCAGCCGCCAATTTCTGAATGTTCGGCCCCGATAATTGCAGGGTCGCCGTCTGACTAACCCCCGCATTTAAAGCAGGCCGCGTAAAGGTAATAAATGTACTCCCACTCAAATTGACCGAGATGTTGATCTCATTGTCTCCATCCGATGTCAAATCAAAAGTCGCCGATTGCCCCACCGTCAAGGTCTGATCCGGAACATCCACATAGGCGATCTGCGCTTTTAGCCCCCAACTCAGGGACCATAGCAGGAAAAGTGTTAAAATGTATGCTATTTTTCTATGCATGCTGTAAGTAAATTAGGGGGCAGTTAATAATTGTTGTTAAGTAGTGCCGCTCTAAGCGCTTATATTAAAGAACGTGAAAAATCCTGAGATTGCATTTTTCCTATCCAGTCTTTTTATTCCAATAAAACCCCTAGCGATCTTAACAAAAGTCTAATAAATAATAGGGTATAAAACTAATCTCTACTCAATTTAAATATTCCTTAATATTTACATCCCCCTATATACCTAGACCTTTATCCTCCCCTGCAGGCCGTTTTTATGCCTCTCTAATGATTCTTCTGCTGCTGTTTTGGGGCCTCCGCCTCGCTTCACTCGTCGGCGCTACGTTCCGCAGCTCGCTATTCGCTCGGCCCTGCGCGGGCTGAGGCCCGCTTGGTCTGGCCTGACGGCCACTGCTGCACATCGCTAGGCCGATACTGTAGGTTGAAACCTACAGCAAGGGTGGTATTGCTTCGCAATGTTTTTATGGAATGAGGGTTTTAACCCTCATTGATTTAAATCTTTTGGCCTTAGAACTGGCTGTTTTTATCTAGTTATAGGCTGAAGGTTTTAACCTTCGGCCCATTTTGTAGGTCCAGCATGGCCTCCCTTTTTGCTGTGGGTTTTAACCCACAGGACTATAGGATAGAAATTTTGCACCAAAGGACCAATACAGAAAATTCAGTCTAGACCTAGTTAATCAATAGAGCTAAACAAAAAGCCTCCTCGAAGGAGGGCGCGACTACTTGGTCTGGCCTGACGGCCACTGCTGCACATCGCTAGGCCTGCGGCCCTTCGGGCCTGCTACATGGGCCTGTAGGTTGAAACCTACAGCCAGACAACAAAAAATATCCTAGATCCATAGCGTGGAGGGTTAAAACCCTCCACAGCTTTTAACGGCCCTCAGAATTGCTGCATTTATGATTTAGGCAGCCTAGAAGATGTTTGTTTATGCAGGGTTTTAACCCTGCATACTATGTTAAAATGTATTCGTTAATTGGCTGTAGGTTTCAACCTACAGCTATGGCCCTGCAGCCTTTAGGCTGCAGGATTCTTGGCCCCAAAATACAAGGGGTTTCTATATTTTGTTTTTAAGCCAAGCTAGCTAAACTGCCGTAGGGTTGGTCCAGAAAAAAAGATAGGGCCTTAGACAGCTCCCCCTAGCTAAATGTATTGATGCAGACGCCTTGGGGGAATCCCCCTAGCTAAATGTATCAATGCAGATGCCTTGGGGGAATCCCCCTAGCTAAATGTATCGATGCAGACGCCTTGGGGGAATCCCCCTAGCTAAATGTATCGATGCAGACGCCTTGGGGGAATCCCCCTAGCTAAATGTATCGATGCAGACGCCTTGGGGGAATCCCCCTAGCTAAATGTACTGATGCAGATGCCTTGGGGGAATCCCCCTAGCTAAATGTATCGATGCAGACGCCTTGGGGGAATTCCCCTAACTAAATGTAAGAATGCAGACGACTGTGGCGCAACGCCACAGCTAAATGTAAGAATACAGATGACTCTAGGGGGGGTCCAGTAGATAGGCGGCTGAAAACAGGCGTTTAAAGCAGGGCGAAAAGATGAGCGGCCTAGCGATGTGCAGCAGTGCGGCGCAGCCGCAGACCAAGGCCGTCAGGCCGCAGGGCCGAGCGAATAGCGAGCTGCGGAACGTAGCGCCGACGAGCGAAGCGAGGCGGAGGCCCCAAAACAGCAGCGAGCTGCGACAACAAGGACTTTAGTCCGCAGTTCGACGACCAACGGGAGTAAACGTAGCGCCGCAAGGCGAAGCCGCAGCGACAACAAGGACTTTAGTCCGCAGTTCGATGACTGAAAGGAGTAACGCCCCTAAAAAAAAGGGAAGAGATAGTTTTTAGGCAACTTCTGTAAAAAAAGCGTATTTTTGGGGCTTCAACTAGACGATTTATAAAGTACCATGGCAAAAAAGCTAAATAGAGGACAAGGGGTTGGGGCCCTTTTTTCGAAAATCAATCCCAATATTGAGGTGAATAAAGAGGAATTGGTTCGGGAATTATCGAACACGGTGGCGGATATTCCCTTAGATCAGATCAGTTTCAATCCGGACAATCCTCGTTTAGAGTTTGATGAGGAGGCCTTATTGCAGTTATCGGAATCGATTAAGAAGCATGGGCTCATTCAGCCGATAACGGTAAGGCATTTGGGGGAGAATCAGTTTCAGCTCATTTCTGGAGAGCGTCGATTACGGGCCTCTAAGCTGGCGGCTTTGGGGCAGGTGCCGGCCTACATTCGGGTGGCCAATGATGAGGCCATGTTAGAATTGGCTTTGATTGAGAACATTCAGCGGCAGGACTTGAATGCGATAGAGATTGCGAGTACCTATCAGCGGATGATGGATGAGTTGAAATTGACGGAAGAGCAATTATCTAAGCGGGTCAATAAGAAGCGGAGCACGGTGAGTAATTATGTGCGTTTGCTTCGTTTGCCGGGTCAGATTCAGAATGCTATTAAGGCGCGGCAGATATCTATGGGGCATGCGCGGGCCTTGGCGGGTTTGAATGAAGAGCAATTGCAGAGCATTTTGTTTGAGGCCTGCATGGAAGATAAGTTATCAGTGCGCAAGGTAGAGCAATACAGCAAGCTTTTGCAAAAGGGCAATTCATTGGACAAAGCCATAATGGGTTTGAAATCGGGTATGATTGCTTTGGGGCATTTGGCGGAGCTCAGTCGGTTGGAGAAATTGGACGAGCAACTTTATTTGTATAAAGAAATCATTCGTTCCAACTGGTCGGTAGAAGAGACACGTCTTTGGCTCAACAAGCAATTGGCGAAAAAGGAGCAGGAAGAGGAAGGGCCCAAGGAGGAGAAGAAAAAAACCTTATCGCCTGCTTATCAGAATTTGCAAGATCGGTTAAAATCTCAGTTGGGGGCCAAGGTGCAGCTCAAGGCCAATGAAAAGGGCAAGGGGCAGATCATTATCAACTTTATGGATCCCGATGATTTGGAGCGCATTTTAGAGCAACTCAACTATGAAGCTTAATTTTTTATTTGCTTTTTTACTGCTATTGTCCTGTCCTCTTTGGGGGCAGGACAGTTTGCGTTTGGTGCCTGAGGATGGGCCCAGAGCAAAGGCAAAAACTAGACAATTGGACCCACAGAAAGCTTGGCGTTGGGCTTTGATTCCGGGAGGCGGACAAATTTATAACCGTCGTTATTGGAAATTGCCGATTGTCTATGGGGGCATAGGGACCTTAGTGTATCTATCTATAGACAACCGCCAAAAATATCAGTGCTATCGACAGTCTTATTTGGCTGTGGTTGACAATGATCCGAATACTGTAAATACTTGTGATCCGAGTTTGACCGATGCCCAATTAAAAATTTTGCGTGATGCTTACCGGCAGCAGTATGAGTATTCTGTAGCCGGGCTGATTGGATTTTACGGGCTAACGATTTTAGATGCTTTTGTAGACGCTCATCTGAGTAGTTTTGATGTAAGCGACGATCTTAGTTTGCAGTGGAATATTGGCGCGCGGCCGCATTACAATGCTTTTTCGGGCCAGTTGGGGTATAGTCCACAACTACAGCTTCAATTGCGTCCTAAGGGAAATAAAAAACTGCGGCCAATTCCTCATTTCTGATTGGTCTTTTATGCACAGGCAGCTCATTTTTCTATTATTTTACTGCAGTTTATCGCCCCTATCGGCTCAAAGTTGGGGTTGGAGCAGTTATTTGGACCTCAATATTTATCAAAACTATCGGCAGGCGCAGTTACTTGGACAAAAGGGCGCTTCGGCGGGGCAATGGCTTAATTTATTGCCGGGTTTAGGTTTGGGGCTACATCGGCAAGCTAGTAATGGGCAAAGTTATCAGCTTTTGGTAGCGGCAGAGTATCAGCCTTTTGCGATGAACAGCCAGAACTATGGGGGGTTGGGCAGTCTATCTTTTCCTATTATTTTTCGGGCACAGCAACGATTCAGCAAGAAAGATGCTGCTGTTGCGGGTTTTATGAGTTTGGGAGCGGGTTTGCAGTGGAGTCGGATACATCTTTATGATCGGCCTGAAAATCTGCGGCAGATTCCCAATCCCTATTTTTATAGTTGGGTTATTGAGTTGGCATTTGGTTTAGAGCAATTGGTCCAATTTGAAGAGAAACAAAAGCGGCGTTTTGCCTTCTTCTTTCGCTTTGGCAGTTCTGAACTGGGGGCCGAAACCCTGAATTTTGGATTGCGCTTGGGTTTTGACAAGCCTTTTTCGGCTCCGCTTTATCGGTTTTAAGGACAAAAAAAGGGAGCAGCTTTCGCTGCTCCCCTCTCACATTCCAATTAAAAAAGTAGCTTATTTGCCTTTGCCCATATTTTTGGCTTGTTCCATAGCAATTTCGCGCATCGCTTTGAACGAATCGGCAGAAGAAGAATTTTCTAATGCTTTGACGGCCAATTGTTGAGCTTGACGTTGTGTATCTTCTAGTTGTGCATAGAGCTTATGGATTTGGTCCTTTTGTTTATCCAAAGTACTATTTAGATCATCAATAATATGTTGAAGAGCGCTGAGTTCGCCTTCTTGCTCAGTTTTGAGCATTTTCATTTTGACCTTATGATCTCTTTCGACGATGCCTTTGGCTTCGGCTTCTACTTTTTTGACCTCTTTGCGGAGTTTTTCTTCTAGTTCTTCAAAGTCGGCCTTGTATTTTGCCTGTTCTTCCTCCTGATCTTTGACTGTTTTTTCCTCTACTTTCCAGGCGTCTTCTTTCTGTTCCTGAATCGTTTGCAATTCGAGTTCGAGTTGATTACATTTTTGCTTGTAATTATCGTCTTCTATTTTGCGTTCCTGCTTCAGTTGGTAATCGTATTGTTCTTTATCGCGGCTGCGTTCTTGTTCGGCTTCCCGTTGCATTTCGGCAATTTCTTCCGATTTGATTTCCTGTTCTTTATCCCAGTTTTTTTGCTGTTCTTCCAGCTGTTCTTTGTAGGCTTTTTCTTTGGCCTCAAATTCTTCTTCAAACTGCTTTTGGCTATCGAGATATTCCTCAATAATTTTGAGCATGCTATCGGCATCTACCTCAATATCATAGAGTTTTTGAATCTCTTGGCCTTCTTCTTCCAATTTCTTTTGGAGATTTTGGAGTTTTTCGGCTTCTACGGCTTGCAAGGCAGAATTATCGCTAAAAGCGGGGGCAATGCCTTGTTCTACAGCTTTCAGAGTAGCAATAATGCCTTCCAAATTTTTGAGTTCCGCCGTTTTGTAGACCACTTTCTCTTGGATAACCGTTTTGGTGCTGCTTGTTGTAGTTGGAGCAACTGCGTTTTCTTTGCTCTTGAGTTGTTTTTCCAAATCTTTGACCTTAGCCAAAGCCTCTTTATAGGCATTCATGATTTGGTTTTTGGTATTGCGCATGGATACAGCCATGATATATATATTTTAGAGTTGAAGACAAAAAGAAGATATAAGCGATAAAAGAAGAGATTTTAACTCCCCTCAGCCCTCAAACGAAGCAGAATCATCTGGCTAATGGAGCAAAATAGCGGCTTGCGCTGCACTCCCTTGAGGTTTGGGACTTTGGGGCGTTAAAAAATCCCTCTACATTTTTGGCCTAGATACTTAGGAAGCCTGTTTATTTTCTAGTGCTTTAATAGAAAGGGCTTGCATTTGAGCCACAGATTCCTTGAGTTCGGCCTTGAGTTTTTCAATTTCGGACTTTTGGTTTTCCAATCGATTCGATAGGCTTTCAATTTGGAGCTCGGCAATTTTGCGCTTGCTTTCCATTTCCTTTTCATAAAGTTCTTGAGCCTCTTTGGCATCTCGGTTGGCCTCTTTAAAGGCTTTATCCTTAGCCTTTTTGACCTCTTCTTCTAGTTCGGTTTCAAAACCATCCACTTTTTCTTTGTGCTCCTTAAATTCCTCGGCTTTTTCTTCCAACCATTTAAGGCGCTGATCCCAATCTTTTTGTTTTTCTCTTTCTTCTTCATCTAGTTTGCGCAAAAGCTGCGTTTTTCGCATTTCGAAAGCATCTTTTTCACGCAAATAGCGGCGTTCAAGCTGATAGCGATATTCTTCCAGTTCTTGCTCACGCATTTTTTCCAATTGTGCCTTATTTTCGGCCTGTTCTTCTTGGAAATCGGCAATTTCTTGCTCCCAATCAGCTCTTTGCTCTTGCATTTCTGCCTGCAAAGTTTCTAGCGCCTCTTTATGCTCTTCTTCCAATTCTTCGGCTCTTTGCTTTTGCTCTTGCTGAAGGATGAAAAGTGCATTGGCGGCAATTTTTGTTTGATAGCGAGCTTCTAGGTTTTTTTCTTGTACCTTGAGGGCCGTCCGCATTTTTTCGAGTTGATCCACTTCGGCCAATACTCGCTCGCGAAGATTTTCGGTGGTACTCGCTACCTCCCATTGTAGGTCTGCAATTTTTTTGATGATCCCTTGAGGGCTGAGGCCTTCAGTTTCTTCCAAAAGGGCGGCTTCTCTTTCCAAGCGAGCCGATTCTTCTTTAGTCAGAATCGCTTTTTGTTGGATTTCATACTGGGCCAATAACTGCTTAAAGGCCTTTTGGACTTCTTCTTTGGACTTCAAAGATTTGCTCATGCGTAATGTTTTGTAGAAGGATTATGAATGTGAACTAGATTGCAATCTCTGTTTGATTAAATACACTCTCTTTTACGCAGCTGAATCCATTTGGTTACAGAATTGACGCAAAAAAATTAAATTTTCTCAAAATTTAACCAAAACAATTAAATGCTTGCCGCTAAATGGGCTAACCCTCAGCTATTTATCGCCTTCATGGCCCTTACTACTACTATTTGGGGCTATCAATTTGGACTTTGGGACCATCAAGAGCACCTTAGTTTGCTCTTCCGTCAGCTAAATTCAGACTTCTTACCCTCCGATGCCTTTATCAATGCCAATGATTCTGGCTTCAACCCCAGAATTTACAGCAATTATTTCACTATTTTGTTTATAAAGGTTTTTGGTTTGCCCCTAGCCTTTTTTTTGCTCTGTTTTCTGACCAATTGGGCCATTGCTTGGGCAGCGCATCGCATGGGAGAATTGCTGTTTAAGAATGAACTTTCGGCCAATTTAGCGGCGCTTTTTTGCCTGTCTATTCCCACCCTAAGCCTAGGCTCCGTAGCCGAAATCCATGCGGTTTATCTCACGCCCAATAGTATGGCTTTTGCCCTGGTTTTGCTGGCCCTCCCACAGCTCTGGCAACAAAAATTTGTGCAAGCTGGGGCCTTTCTTGCCCTCGCCACCCTAATTCACCCTTTGGTGGGTCCAGAATCTACACTTTTGCTAGGCGGACTCTATGCCCTTAGCCTTCCTTTTCGCCCCCACTTTACCGCCAAGCAATGGAAAGCTTTAGCCTTAGGAGCTGGACTTTTTGGCTTGGCTGCCGCTCTCAGCCTTGGTCCCTATTTTCTTTCGGCCCAAGAGAATATTAGCGTAGAGGAGTTCTATAATATATATGTACACTTTAGAGCTCCTCACCATATTCTCCCTAGCCACTTTTTGGTCCGTGATGAACCCAAAAATGCCTATTATCTAATTGCCTACCTAGCCATTCTATATCTGCCCAAAGGCGTACTGCAGCTCCAAAAAATTGATCGCTTTTTTATTCTGGGCCTTATTCTTAGCCTTTTGGGCCTAGCCTATATCGGCTATTATTTTGTAGAAATCCAGCCCAGCAAATTAATGGCCACCGCCCAAGTTTATCGCATTCTCTATCTCGGCAAATTTTTCTTTCTTTTGGGCTTGGCTGGCGCCATTGGCCAAATTCGACAAGGCAAGCAACTCGACCAATTTTATGTTTGGGCCTTTTTACTCAATAGCTTTTGCTGGACCAATGGGCTCCGCATTGCCCTACTTTTTATCCTCACTCGCCTGCGTAACCGCTTTTTCCCCAATTGGCGCTGGTCCCTTGCCCTAGAACTCCCCCTTCTATTCGCCCTAACCGTCTACGGACTTTGGCAAACTTATCTCTCCTTAGATTTTTCTCCCGAAGCCTATCTATGGATCGCCTTTTTGCTTTTTGGGCCTGTTATGTACAGCATATATCCGCAAAAAAAATGGCCAACTTACTTGTCAGGACTTGCCAGCTTTGCTTTCATTATTTTTTGGTCCCAAACAGCCAGAACTCCAGGCATGTCGCCGCTTGAACGAGATATGAGTCGCCTCTATAGCTTATCTGACCAAGCTTATTATCAGCCTGAACTCTATGAAGTAGCCCAATACATAAAGGAGGCAACCCCCAAAGATGCCCGCCTATTAAGCCCCCCCATGCAGCCCGAATTGCGCTATTTGGCCCAGCGCGCTTTGGTGGTCGATTTTAAGGCCTTTCCCTTTAGCGGTACAGCTATGAAAGCCTGGCAAGAGCGTATTTTTGATGTCTATGGCTGGACCGATCAACAGAGTTTTGCTGCCGTAGATTATGCCTTTGTCCCTCACTGGAAACAACGGCCCGATAGCCTGCTTTTGGTCCTTGGACAAAAATATCAGGCCCAATATGCGTTGCTGTATGCCGAAACAAAAACAAAACTCCCCCTTCTCTTTAAAAATGAGGCCTTTCAGTTGGTGCTTTTAAAAGAAGAAGATTAGGGGCTGCCCCGCCCTACGGGCGGGTCGGGCCATTGCGCAGCTCGCAGGTCTGCTCGGCCCTGCAGCGCTTTCAGCGCTTTGGTCTGCCGCCTTCGGCGGCCCTGCTCCAGCCCCTCAGCCTTGCTGTGGGCTTAGCCCACAGCCAAATGGTATTGCTTCGCAATGATTTTACTCAGGAGGATTAAAACCCTCCTGAATTTAAGGGCCGAAGACAAAAAGCCCAAAGAAAAAAAGATCGTTGAGCGGCCCAGCGCTGCGCAGCCGTGGCCGCAGGCCAGACCAAAGCCCGCAGGGCTGCAGGGCCGAGCAAACCTGCGAGCGGCGAAGCATAGCGGCGGCCAGCTTGCTGGCCGCGGGCCCCAAAATAAAGACTAAACAAGCCTTCAAAGTATTTTGTCACAAAAGAGAGTATTACTTTCATCTTTTGGGCGATAAGTTTTATCTTATAAACAGATAAAACAAACAAACATGTCTCAATACTTCAAAGCCGCCCGAGAAAGTCCCGCTTTCTTAGCAGGCGATGCAACCCTTCTGCAAGAAATTGCCCACCCCCTAAAAGATAGCTGGCCCATTGGTTATAGTTTGGCCAAAGCCCAATTGGATGTAGGGCAATCGAGTTTGCCTCATCGCTTAAAAGGCAGTGAGCTTTATTATGTGCTCTCTGGAGAAGCCAGCATTTTCATCAATGGTCAGGAGCAATTGCTTCAAGCAGGTGATTGCTGTTTAGTTCCTGCTCAGGCCGAGCAATATGTCGAACAAAAAGGAGATACCCCCTTTCATTTCCTTTGTATTGTAGAACCCTATTGGCAAGAAGATGAAGAAGATATACTATAAACATCCCCTAGCAATCCTATTTTTAGCCCTTCTTCTATTTTTTTTGCCCCAAAGCTTAATGGGCCAAGAAAAGGGGCGCATTGACAGCCTAAAAGCCTTGGGGCAGGAGGAAAGTATTTTGGGCGCCTTAAGCTATAACCAATGGGCCAAAAAAGAATTTAAAGCCAAAAATTATAGTGAAGCACTACAGCTTTTTGAAGAAGAAATTCGCTGTAGAACTCATTTGCTCGACACAGGCGAACTAGCTACGCTAAAGGTTCGCGCCTATTATAATGCTAGCCTAATGGCTAGAGTCCTTGGCCAATATGAATTGGCCCAAAAACATGGTTTTGCCTGCCTCAACAACAGCAAAAAGTTGTTGGGGGACAAGGATGTAGAAACCCTAGATGCCTATCGCCTCATTGCCGATATTGGCTATTATAGCCAAGCCTATGAACTAGAGCAAAGCTATGGCGATACCGCCCTTTGGCTTTGTGAATCTGCTGAAACCTTAGACAGTAGCCGCTATAGTAGCTTACTGGTCTTGCAAGCCGCCCGAGAAATAAAAAAAGGCTTTTATGTAGAAGGGGATCGACTCTTGCAAAAGGCCCTCAAAATTGAAAGTCAACGCAACCCTAAGGACCCTAAAATCCAAAAAAGCTTGGCCAAAATTTATAATGATTTGGCCGTTCTTTCCGATTATCAAGACCGCTTTGGCAGTGCCCTAAATTACTACAACAAAGCCCTCGCTTTGCGAAAAGCAACCGGGGGAGAAGAACAACTTTCCCTCATTTGGTTATATGACAATATGGGCGTGCTCTACCATCGTATGGATCGCCCCTTAAACGCCTTGGAATACCAACACCAAGCCCTAGATATCGCCAAAAAGCTAATTGGAGAAGACCACCCCCGCTATGCCCTCGTCTTACAACACTCAGCTGTTTCTTTTTACAAACTCAACCAATACGGACAAGCGGAAAAGCGCCTACAAAAAGCCATAAACATCTATATAAAAAGCTTAGGTGCAGACAGCCCCAAAGTAAGTGTTGCTAAAATGAGGCTGGCCAAGGTTAAATCTCAGCGAGATTGGCCTGCCGCTCAAGTCCTTTTTCAAGAAGCCGAAAGCATTTTACTAAAAAATATCACGCAAAATGGCCCCGCCCTAGCCGATCTCTATTTTGAATGGGCCGATGCGGCAGATAAACATAAACTGGGCAAAGTCATTCTGGAAAAAACAACTCAGGCCCTAGAAAAAAATCGTTATCTAGGTAAAGATAACTATCGAGAACCTCGCTTAGCCCTTCGCTGCTGGACGCTCTGGCTAAATTATGCCAACTATAATGACTTTATAGGCAAAAAAACACAATTGCTCGCCCTCCAACGCGATATTCATAAACAATTGGAACGCAGCCCTAACCAAAGTGATAAACAACTATTGCTCAATACCGCCAAACACTTTTATGGCGCCTATATTGACCATATTTACCGACACAAAGCGCAGTATCTTCAAAAAGAAGACATGCGCAACCAACTCCTCGCCCTCTTTGAAACCAGCAAATCGGTCCTCTTGAACCACAGCTTGGCCCTACACCAAAAACTTCGGAGCCTACAACTTTCCCCCGCTCAAGAAAAAGCTTGCTTAAAAGCACGCAATCAAGCTGTTTATTATGAAGAGCTTTGGACCCAAGCCGATCCTCAGGATAAAGCGGCCTTCGCCCGCCTCAAAAAGCAATATGAACAAGCAAAAAGTAATTGGCAGAAACTAGAAAAAGAGTTTGGCCTAGACAAAGCCCGAAAAAATGCAGCTAACTGGCAACTGCCCAATGTTAGACAACTACAAGCAGAATTAGGGACCAAAGAATTACTCCTCCACTATTTTTCTCATAAAGACAATCACTTTTGTCTGAGTATCGGCCGTCAGGAAATTCAATTGAAAGAACTGAACAAAATATTACTCAAAGCCCCGCTTGCCCGCTTACTCAATGGCTTCTACCAAAGCGAACAACTCTTTGAATTGGATGCCAAACAACGCTACAAAAACTTTGTAGATGATGCTCAACTCCTATCAGAACTCCTGCTCCCCAAAAACATAGCAGAGTTTGACCAGTTGAGTATCGTTAGTGATGGCGTCTTGGAATACCTTCCCTTTGAACTCCTCTTTAGCCGTGCAGTTCTACCCGAAGATAATTTCAAGACCCTGCCCTATCTCATCCGAACAAAAAGTGTCCGATATGTGTACAACTGGGAGGTATTACAAAAACAAGAACAACATATTCCCCAAAAAAGACCTAAGATGCTTGCCTTGGCCCCCGTTTATAATTGGGAAAGCCCCATACATAAACCCTTAGCTGGTGCCCAAGAAGAAGTATCTTGGCTAAACAGTCGCTATCGCTCTCAAAAAATAGAGCCTTTCCCCAATAAGCAACAGTTGTTGGCTAGTATTGGCGGCTATCAATTAGTACATTTGGCTATGCACGCTCTGGCCCCAGATAGTAGTGACGCCTTTTTGCTTTTACCCGAAAAAGGCGAAAATGGTCGACTAGATAGTAAAGAACTAGCCGCCCTTTCTCTAGAGAAACAAGATCTGCTCGTCCTCTCCGCCTGCCAAACTGCCCTTGGCAAACAAAGTAATGGAGAAGGGGTTATGAGCCTTGGTCGAGCTTTGGCCCATAGCGCCGCCCCCTCGGCTATGGTAACGCTTTGGTCCTGGAACGATGAATCGGCCGTCTACCTTATGCGCCGCTTCTATATCCAACTCGAACAAGGCCTCCCTAAAGATAAGGCTCTACAAGCCGCCAAAATAGATTATCTCAATAATGCCCAAGAAATACACTGCCATCCCTTTTTCTGGGCCGCTCCTATTATCTTTGGCAACCGCCAAGCCCTGCCCCTAAGCCCCCAGCCAAATTATTGGCCCTACTATCTGGGCGGAGCCGCAGCCTTTTTCCTCCTCCTACTCGCCTTCTGGCGCTGGAGGTCTTAACAAAAAAGCACTTAACCAACAAAAGCCCCCAAGCGAATAGCTTGAGGGCTTTTTTCATTATATTTTCCTTTTCCTCGGGGCTATTCCTCTAGCCCTTCCGTCTTAATATCTGTAATCAAAGGATCATCCAAGCGCGCCTGCAACTCTGCCAAGCGAGATAAGGGCAACGAAAGCGTCAAAACGACTTCTTCCGCCGCATAATCAGAACTTTTGATGTCCATATCCGCCCCCTTTAAATAGTTCATCCAATCACTAAGTAAAGGATAGGGCAAGAAGAGCTTGACTTTCTGTTTCAGAATCCGAACAACCGTCGGTGCCTCATTCAAGGCCTCAAAACTAGCCGCCTTATAGGCCGTTTTCAAACCTGAAGTCCCCAATTTGGTCCCCCCAAAGTAACGCACCACAATAATTAAACAATGCGTTAATCCAAAACTATCAATTTGGCCCAAAATAGGCCGGCCCGCCGTTCCCGAAGGCTCTCCATCATCATTGGCCCGATAATGCGTTTTGTCTAAACCCAAACGCCAAGCATAACAATGATGCCTCGCCTTAAAATGCAACTGCCGAACCTCTTCCAAGTATAACTGGATCTCCTCTTCATCCTCTACCTCATAGGCATAGGCAATGAATTTACTCCCTTTTTCCTTATACAATCCCTCCCGGGGCTCCGCCAAAGTCGTATAGCGGTCAATAATTTCTGCTGACAAAATAAGGCCTTTAAATCGCTACCCAAAGGGGCAAATCTGCTTGAATATTGAGGCTCTGCATCAACTGGGCAATGGCCGCCTCTCCCTTTGGTCCAAAATCTATACTGTTCTCGGTAACATACAAATTGATATGCTGCCGACAAACTTCTACATCCATTTCTTGCGCATGCTCCGCTACATATTCCGCCGAAGCTAATGGGTGCGCAAAGGCATATTCTACCGATTTACGCAACAAGCGCCCAATCTTTTGCTTGAGCTCCTCTGGCAAATCTCTACGAACCGCTATGCCGCCCAAAGGTATTGGCAAACCCGTTTGCTCCTCCCAATATTGCCCCAAATCCATTACCTTATGCAAGCCTCTTTGGGCATAGGTAAAACGGTTTTCATGAATCAACAAGCCCAAATCTACTTGCCCAGCAAGAACAGCCCCCTCAATATCCGAGAACAAATATTCTTGCCGCTGCTGAGCCGCAGGAAAAGCAAAGGATAAAAGGAAATTTGCCGTGGTATGCTGCCCCGGAATCGCAATTTTTGCTCCCGCCACTTCTTCTTCCGAAAAAGGCCGTGCCGCCACCAATAAAGGCCCACAATTGTTCCCCAAAGCAGAACCCGCCCGCAAGAGTTGATAATCTTTCCACAAATGCGCAAAAGCATGATAACTCAACTTGCAAACAGGCAACTCCCCCGCAAAAGCTAAGCGATTAAGCTCCTCTACATCCGCATGATGTACCTCAAATTCTAATCCCTCTGTATCTATTTTCCCATGCACCAAAGCATCAAAGATAAAGGTATCA
Source organism: Saprospira sp. CCB-QB6 (assembly GCF_028464065.1). Lineage (NCBI taxonomy): Bacteria > Pseudomonadati > Bacteroidota > Saprospiria > Saprospirales > Saprospiraceae > Saprospira > Saprospira sp. CCB-QB6. The sequence goes on from NZ_CP116808.1 coordinate 742,067, forward strand.
TTGGGACAAGGCGAATAGCCTATTTTGATCTTTTCCATTTCTTCTTTTTATTTTTCTTTTGGGGCCTCCGCCTCGCTTCGCTCGTCGGCGGTTACTCCCTTTGGTCGTCGAACTGCGGACTAAAGTCCTTGTTGTCGTTGCGCAGCTCGCTGCTGTTTTGGGGCCTCCGCAGCAAAGCTGCGGCGCTACGTTGCGCAGCTCGCTCTTCGCTCGGCCCTTCGGCGCTTTGCGCCTCGGTCTGGCCTGCGGCCACTGCTCCACATCGCTAGGCCAAATGGGAGTCCTGTGCTTCGGCCATCCTTGGATAAAAAATTCAGGCTAGTCAAGGCATTTTTTAAAGGCATAGCCTTAGCTATGGCTGAGAAAAATAACGCTGAATAGCAGGAATTTAAATCAAAGGATAGAAGTGACAGGACTCCCATTTGGCCTTTGCCATTTTGGCCCTTTGGGCCAAGGGCAGCCCAGCCGCCCTGCACGGCCTAATTAAATAGAGCGCAAGATTTGCTCGGCCTGCTGCATATCTGCTGCAGAGATATCCAGATGAGTAACTAGACGTATCCATTGCCCCCCAAAGGGAACAGCAAACAGGCCTTTGGCCGCCAATTGGTCCAAAAATGCCTGAGGCGATAATTCATCCCTTAAACGAAAGAGAACAATATTAGTTTGTACAGGGGCCAATTCTTCACAATAGCCTTGTTTTTCTAACAAAGCGCCTAGTTGGGCCGCCTTCTCATGGTCCTCCGCCAAACGATCCCATTGTTGGGCCAAAGCATATTGCCCAGCCGCCGCCAATTGGCCAGTTTGCCGCATTCCACCACCAAAGAGCTTGCGCAGACGTCTAGCCGAACGGATAAAACTGCTAGCGCCCAATAATAAAGAGCCAATAGGTGCCCCTAGGCCCTTAGAAAGACAGATCGAAATGCTATCAAAGCAGGCCCCTACTTCTTTTTCGCTATAACCTTTGGCCACAATGGCATTGGCAATGCGGGCCCCATCTAAATGGACGGCTAAGTCTTGCGCACGGGCCAATTGAGATAATTGCTGCATTTGGTCCAACTCATAACAGCTTCCACCTCCTTTATTACAGGTATTTTCCAAAACTAAAAGCTGGGCTGCGGCCTTATGCAAATCATTGGGATTGGGCAAGGCGGCCAACAAACTCGCAGGCTGCATCAATCCCGCCTCATCATTGGTCAAAATGGGGGTAAGGCCAGAGTGAAAGCTAATGCCCCCTACCTCATATAAATATACATGAGCCCGTTGATCACAAATGAGGCTACCAGGAGCCGAGCTATGGTTTTTGATCGCAATTTGGTTGGCCATGGTCCCAGAGGGACAGAAGAGGCCGGCCTCAAAGCCAAAGCGTTGAGCTGTTTCTTCTTCTAAGGCATTGGTTAAGGGATCTTCGCCAAAAACGTCATCGCCTAGGGGGGCCTTTTGCATGGCGGCCAACATTCCTTTGCTTGGCCGAGTGACGGTATCGGATCTAAAGTCTAGCATGAAAATCGAGATTGAAGTAGAAAAATAAGTGGGCCGCCTTTTTGGTCCAACTACTGCGTCCTACAGGGCCGAAGGCCCGCAGGCCTAGCGATGGAAGGCAGGGCGGCGCAGCCGCAGACCCAGGCCGTCAGGCCGCAGGGCCGAGCGAAGAGCGAGCTGCCGAACGTAGCGCCGACGAGCAAAGCGAGGCGGAGGTCCAAAAACGACAGCGAGCTGCCGAACAGCAAGCCCTTTAGGCCCCCATTTGTTATTTAAAAGGAGTGTGCAGCGAGGCGACAACAAGGACTTTAGTCCGCAGTTCGACGACTGAAAGGAGTAACGCCCCAAAAAAGCAGCAGTAAGGGTTATTTATTCAACTCGTTCAATCAGCAGGGCGGCACCAAGCCCCGCTCGGGCCGAAATAGAGATACAACCTAGGCGTTTATCCTCTTTTTCGAGTCCATCGAGCAAATTGGCCAAAGCGATGCCGCCCATGGCGCCAGCGGCATAGCCCCAGGCGATATCGCTACCAAAAATATTGTATCGATCCAGTGGAATATCTAGTGCTTGGGTAAAATGTAGGCCGACAGCGGCGAAAAGCTCCACTTTTTCCCAGAGTTCAATATCTTTTTTGTCAATTTTTGTTTGGGCCAGTAGTTGCTTGACCGCCTCTAGGCCAGCGGTAAAGCTGAGGGTAGGATCGACGGCCACCACCTTAGCGCTAAGGACCTTAGCTCTGGCTTTGAGGCCTAATTTTTCGCCAATTTCGGCATTACCGAGCAGAGCCATAGCCGAGCCATCGGCCAGTTGGGCGGCAGAAGCGGGAGTATGCAAATGCTCCACATATTCCAAAGAGGGATAGCGCATAAGGGCCATTACATCGAGGTCCTTGGCTTCTTTTTCGGATAAAATGGGGGCGAACTGGGCCATATCTTCAGCCTTTAGGCCATGGCGGAGACATTCGTTCTTTTCGAGAATAGGCAGGCCATTCTGGTCATAGACGAGGGCCGCGTTGTGGCGAAGCCATTTAGCGGCTTGGCTTTTTAGGGCTCTTTGGTGCATCTCGAAAGCGTATTCATCTAGTTCTTGGCGGTTAAATCCCTGCAAATTGGCGAGGAGATCGGCGCTTAGGCTGGGCGGCACAAAATTCACGGCGGCTCGGACCAATGGATCGTAGATCATGGCACCTCCGTCGCTGAGTTCGGGCACGCGGTTCATACTTTCTAGGCCTCCGGCCAAAACCAATTGCTCCCAACCGAGTTCTATCTTAGCTGCGGCCATTTGCAGAGCTTCTAGGCCCGAGGCGCAAAAGCGGTTAATTTGGGTACCTGCCACTTGATAGGGCAAGCCTGCATAAAGGGCAGCGGCTCTGGCGATATTGCCACCTTGTTCGCCCACGGGGGTCATGCAGCCCAAAAAGAGGTCACCAATATAGTCGGCAACGGTAGGTTGGGCCTTCAAGACCGCTTGTATGCTGCTATCTAGCAGCTGGATCGGTTTGATCTCTTGTAGAGGGCCGCTATTTTGGCCAGCGGCACGAGGCGTTCGGCTGGCGGCATATATAAATACATTTTGCATCTTAGTCGACATCTATTTTTAGAACGCATTTAAAGAGGAGAGTCCTTGCGCTTGGCGGTTAATTTTGCGCTGTTCTTTGCTTATTTTTAGTCTTCATCAGTTGGCTATATTAGCAAAGGAAGTATAAAATAGTCCTCAAGCATTAGACGAGTAAGATAAGGGCCTCATTCTCTCTGTCGTTCTTATTTTTTCTCTGCTATTGTACATCCCCAAAATAACAAATTTCAGGAATATGTTGCACGCTCCAATTAAACGGACCTCCTACCCTTGGGCCAAACCAGCCTTTTATGTTTTTGCGGTCCTTTACCTTTTGGGTTTTTGTCTACCTGCTTATCATCTACATCCTTTAGTAGAGTTATTGATTGAGGAGCGTTTTGGCTTGGATATGCCGGCCCAGTCGCTTTGGGGCTATCAGGTCCCTATTTATTTTTTCAAGCAGATGGTCGATCATCCTTTATTACTTTTTGCCAATATGGCCAATTTTCTGGTCTTGTTCATGTTTGCCTATCAGCTCTTGCGGCCTTTTGGGAGCTATATTCTACTCAAAAATTCTCTAGTAATTTTGATGTTAGTTGGGACCTTTATCTGGCCTTTACTCTTGCGCACTGGCTTTGATTGGGGCTATTATGCCTGGGCTATGGGGGCCATGGGGATGAGCTTTTGTTTTTTATCACAGCCTTTGAATCAGCCCAAGGATAAATCTTTGGAGAATACAGATATTTTGGATGCCGATTATTTTTCGTCTTAGGCCTATAGTCATCTAAGAGGGGCCATCTAGCACTTAAACTCAATAAGCATCTTCAGCTAGAGGATAAAGTAAATTGCTTTTTGGGCACCACGGACTGCTACGGACTTCTCGGATTAGCTCCGTGGCCACCACGGACTGCTACGGACTTCTCGGATTGGCTCCGTGGCCGCCACGGAACGCTACGGACTTCTCGGATTAGCTCCGTGGCCGCCACGGAACGCTACGGACTTCTCGGATTGGCTCCGTGGCCGCCACGGAACGCTACGGACTTCTCAGATTAGCTCCGTGGCCGCCACGGAACGCTACGGACTTCTTAGATTGGCTCCGTGGCCGCCACGGAACGCTACGGACTTCTCAGATTGGCTCCGTGGCTTAATTTAAGCCTCTATTTTTTCTTTAAGGGTCCCCCCTCTATTAAAAAGAGATCCTTGCTTATACGGCCAAATAAAGCGCTTCCTTTATTTTGGGACAAAAAAAGGGCGACTCCAAAGAATGGAGTCGCCCAAAAAGTGCTTATATCTTCAACTAATTAGTTGATTTTAACAAACTTCTGTTTGATTTGCTGGCCATCGGCTTGGATGGCTGTAAAATAATAGAGTCCATCGGTTAGTTGATCGAGGGCAATGCTATGTTGTCCATTTTGCAATTGGCCAGACCAAATTTGGCGGCCCATAGCATCAAAGATTTGGGCATCGACAACTCCTTGACTATTGAGCTCTACGGTTAGTTGTTCGCGAGCGGGATTGGGATAAAGCGAAAGAGAGAAATTCTCTGTAGTAGTTACATTAGCTGCAATTCTATTGCTAGAAAGACAGAAATTAGTAGTTTCGCTACTGCCGAAGCTAGCGCCGCTAGCAAGTACATCGCCTTGGGCGTTAGTGAGGCTATAACTACCAGTACCATAGCTACAGCAGATACCGTCTCCATAAGAATCATAGATAACAAAGTCGTAGCAAGCCGAAGGCAAACATACATCTTCGCTATAGCTGCTACCGCTGTAGTTATCGCCACTAGCTACCACCGTACTGCTTGCATCAATGATCTCCCAACTTGTTTCTCCAGGGTAATTATCAAAGTTAATATTGAGACTTAGGGTTTCTCCACAGCTCGGTTCTCCTCCTGTGCTACCATCAGCATCTTCTAGACGAATATTATCAATAGCCATATCACTAGTATAGCTAGTTCCTGTACTGCCATAAAAGCGGAGTTGCACGACTTCTCCAACATAAGCACTAAGATCTACAGTAGTAGATAGCCAAGTATTGCCTTGATTTGATGAAGTTGTCCATAGAGTAGTCCAGCTACTTCCATCGGTACTAGCTTGAAGACTAAGTGTTCCCATAGCCGATCCATACATATGGTAATCAAAGCTAAATTCGGGATTGGCTAGAGCGGCCAAGTCAAAGCAAGGGGCATTCAAAATGGCCACTTTACTTGGATAATTGGGAGAAGAGGCTTCAATATAGAGATAGTTAGTCGCTTCTGAAGCTGCAGAGGGACCAGTAGAAGACGAGGGCGTTCCTCCGCTATTTTGTGTCCAATCGATGTCATCGCTACTGCTTTGGCTCCAATTACCTAGGCCAGACTCAAAGCCTTCTGAATAGGGAAAGCTAGAAATAGCGCTACTACAGAATGTAGTTCCTCCGCCAGTGCTTCCACCACAACCATTAGAGCTAAGGAGGCTTTCTCTGAAGCCGCCGGGAGCGAAGAGGGCCTGCATACGAGCTTTTTGTCCAGCTGTAAACAAGTTCATACAAGCGTCATCAGAATAATCCATGTAATTTTGGACCATATCTGTAGAGCCACAAGATGTATGGCCTGTAGAGCAGCCATAGTTAGCGGCATCAGAGGCGGGAGTATCTCCCACATAGTCATCAACTCCACAAGCGCCATCGCCCCAGATGTGGCGAAGGTTGAGCCAGTGGCCCACCTCATGCGTAGCAGTACGTCCGCCATCAAAGGGAGCAGTAGCTTGGCCTACTGTACCAAAGTACTTATAGCCCATCACTACACCATCTGTAGCGGCAGAGCCAGAGCCAGGGAATTGCGCATAGCCCAAAATGCCGCCACCGATATTACAGACCCACATATTGAGGTATTGATCACGTGGCCAAGCATCTTTTCCTCCTTGGCTGCTATACTTCATAGCATCATTGGTAGAGAAGCTAGAGACAGAAGTATAAGTTCGGGTGATTCCCGTTGTGGCATTTCCGTCAGGATCTACAGTTGCTAAACAAAATTCGATTTCTGAATCCGCAGCTTGAGACCAAGTATTGTCTGCATCGGCATTAGTTCGACGGAAGTCATCATTGAGCACCTGAATTTGAGAAAGAATTTGTGCATCACTAATGTTTTGAGCAGTTGTGTTATAAATTACATGCACAACTACAGGGATAGTCACTACCGAACGACTACTACTTGCTTGGCCTGAACGGATGTAGTTCTGAGTATGCTGCTCAATATCTTGCATACGTTGTAGCGTAGCGGGATCAGCTTGCTGTTGCAGTTGCAAAACATCCATAGCATGACAATTTCGAGGGCCAGGAGGATGGTTATGCTGAGCCGAAAGGCCAAAAGAAAAACATAAAAAAAGACAACAGGCTAGCTGTTTAAAGGATAAATAATTCATAAACCAGGGATTAAATAGTTTAATAGATTTTTTGATTGCTTCAAATTTAAGCAGAAAAAAAAGTCTTAACCAAATAAAATTTTAAAACTAAACTCAAACATTATAAATAAACCAAGTATTTAATTTAATCCTCAAACTATATAAATCACCTATTTCAATGCAGGCAAAACAAAAAATTTTCTGCCATATGGTTTTTTAATAGTAAAAAACTATGGCAAACTAATTTTAAAAAGAAAACTCTAATAAAAAATCGGTCCTCAAGCCATTCTTTGGCTAAGGCCGATAGGACCTAATAAATCTAAATAATAAGCATAGGTATTTTAACTTATGTTAATATTTGTTAAGAACAATCCTACCCTACTTAAATTAGGGAACTATTTACGGCCCAATTTTTTCGGTGCCTAGCCAAAATTTAACTCTCTTCCGATTTAGTCTTGGCCAGAACGCTTTCTGGCTGAGGGATAGACAGGGGTGGCCCAAAGGGCCAGACCCAGCGGGCAAAGCCCGCGCAGGGCCGAGCGAAGAGCGAGCTGCGAGATAGCCCGACCTGAGCGTAGCGAAGGGCAGCCCCAAATTAAATCAGATTAACCTATATTACTTATGCGATTATTATCTCTTTTGATTTTTAGCCTTTTTTGGGGCCATAGCCTATCTGCCCAATTGGATATTGAGAATTGTCAGTTTTTGCCCGATTTGAAAAGCTGTACGACCTTGGTGTTTATGCCTGCTTATGATACCGCTCAAAACCATAGTTATCGGCAAATAATTGAGCAAGAATGGCGGTTGACGCCTTTAAAATTTGTCTCTTATCAAGAATATTTGCAGTATAAAAACAAAAAGGGCTATGCTTATTTGCTTTTTGGAGACGATAAAATTAGCAATGCCAGCCAGCGCTCTAGTTATGTTTATTTGGAACTTTGGCTTTGGGCAAATGCGCAAAAAAAGCGGCTGGCGCGCATGGAGTTGTACCCCGATGCGCAGACGAGTCAAGATCCATCGCTGATTTATGACTATCGATTTAATACGGAAGGCCATATCTTTAATTGGTCGGAGGGGATGCTTAAAAATTATTTGCAGCAGATGCAAGACTATTTGGAGCGGGGACAAAAGCGTTCTGGCTTTCGGCCTGGGCCCGCCAAAGCGGAACTTAAGCAGCTAAAAACGGACACCCTTTTTATTCCAGATTATGTGCTCAAGGAATTTAACACCTATTTGGAGGCCAAGGGGACGCAATCAGCCCAAGAGCTGATGGCGAATTATCCTTACCCTTATAAAATAATTAGTAATAAGGCTTTATCGAAGAAAATTTTGGCTTGTCCAAAGGGCAAAAAAATTTATTATTTGCTTTTTGTGCGCAGCAATAGTGACAAATACGTTTCAGTCATTGAGGGGCAATCGGGCGATATTTTGTATAGTCGCCTACGGCCTTTGCAGTTTAATTTGCGGCCAAAAGATTTGCAACGCTTGGCCAATAAGGTCGCTAAGTTTTAGCAAAAAGGGCTGTCGGATAATTCCGACAGCCCTTTTTTTATGCCTCCAAACGCCAATCAATTGGCTTTTTCCCCTGTTTTTCTAAATAGGCATTGGCTTTTGAAAAATGAGCCGAGCCCAAAAAGGCCGTTCCCGCCAGAGGCGAAGGATGCGTGGCCTCTAAAACCAAATGTTTACTTTCATCAATAAGGACCTTTTTCTTTTTGGCAAAGCCGCCCCAAAGCATAAAGACCAAACCTTCTCGCTCTTCTGACAATTTTTGGATGACGGCATCTGTAAAATTTTGCCAGCCAATTTTGGCATGAGAAGCCGCCTTCTTATGCTCTACAGTTAGGGCCGCATTGAGCATAAAGACGCCTTGATCGGCCCAAGACTCCAAACAACCATGTTTTGGAGCGACAAAACCTTCAATATCGCTGCTCAATTCTTTGTAGACATTGCGCAAAGAAGGCGGAATTCGCTGGCCCTTGGGCACCGAAAACGAAAGCCCATGCGCTTGCCCAGGTCCATGATAAGGATCTTGGCCCAAAAGGACCACCTTCACCTCATTAAAAGGGACTTTATTAAAGGCATTAAAAATAAGGGGACCAGGTGGATAAATAGTTTTGCCCGCTTGTTTATCGGCCAGTATTCGGGCCTTAATTTTGGCAAAATAATCTTGCTCAAATTCTGCTTTTAAGACCTCTAACCAAGAGGCTTCAATTTGTACTTGACTCATGTTTTTTTTAGTTAGCTTCAGCCTAAAGCTAAGGAGTTTGCCAGAGAATATCCATAAAAAAAGCCCCGAAATCGGGGCTTTTTTCTATAGCTTAAACACCTTTGGCCAGGGCTTCTAGTAATTTCTTTTCTAGTTGTAGGAGCTGTTGCAATTTGGGCATAGCATTGCTATGCAGTCGTCTTTGTTCTAGTTGTAATAGCTGTCGGTTATCTACATAAGGTTGTAAAACTTCCCATTCTTCGGGGCTTAGCAGGGCTTTTTCTTGGACCAATTGCTGCAGTCGCTGACGCAAGTTCCTCGCTGGAGGCTGATCTTGCTGCTGCATCCCATACAAATAACTCAATTGATCTATTTGTTGCCAATAATTTTGCTGCTCATTTAAAAAGCTAGACTGCGAGGCCTGCAGCAAACGCTGAACTTGTCCCTGCTGAGCACTCAATTGATTGCGCAAAAGCTGACGCTGCGCCCGATGTTTGGGCGAGGTTTTCCAAATGGGGCCTGCCACATCAATGCGCAAATTCGGCAAATCCTCGGCCAGTTCGGTGATTTCCTGAATCTGTTCTAAACTGGGGCTATCCCAATCACAGTAAATAAAGTAAACATCCTCCTCCCCATCTTCTACCAACAAATCAAATTTAAATTGTTGCAGACGCTGATGAAGATCATGAGCAGCTGGCCCCTCCACAATTCGCTTGGGAGCAGCCGCCTGATAAGCCGTTAAATAGGGTTGTAGCTTTTGCATTTTGGGGTATTTTTAACTGAGGCGGGTTTGCAATTCATAAGCCTCGATCGTAATCGAAATGAAATCTTCTTCTTGCCGAAAAGCATCCTGAAAACATTGAATTAGATAGGCTTTAGCTCCTCTAATGTCTTGAATATCATAAATGTTCCGCCCATGGGCACTTACTTTTTTAACTTGTTTGTCATCCAAGTAAACTTCCCCATTCAAAGCATCCTGAATTGGCTTGATGATATTGTCCGTATCCAAATCCGTCTCCTGATGATAATAATAGGAAATAGATAATTCCATGGCCCGTTCATTGGGCAAATCTTTGCGTTTGGCCAACACTCTTTTGGCCTCTTTTCGTATCTGTCCCTTCCAGCGCTCTCGCCTTTTTCCACTCGATTGCACACTGGCCGGCTTGCCAATTACGGCAATCACTATTTTTTGCATTTCTTTTCGTTTCCTATTTTTTGGGGCCTCCCGCAGCCCTTTTTACGGGGCTGCGGGCGCTATGTTGCGGGGCTCGCTATTCGCTCGGCCCTGCGGCGGCGCTGCCGCCTGGGTCTGGCCCTTTGGGCCACCCCTCCACAGCGCTAGGCCGTTGCAGGCTTTGCCTGCAGGGCGCTTCGCGCCCTTTTGGGACCTTAAATTTAGGCCTTTTTATCAAATTCCTCAAATAGTTCTTGGCGGCCGTATTTACTACAAATGGGACAGTCATAAGGGTTGTGTCCTCTTGCGGGACAGTACTCTCGACCAAAGAAAATGATTTGCAGGTGCAATTTGTTCCAACTTTTCTTAGGAAATAATGCTTTTAGGTCTTTTTCTGTCTGCTCTACTGATTTTCCATTGCTCAATTGCCAGCGCCAAGCCAAACGATGAATGTGAGTATCCACAGGAAAGGCGGGATGACCAAATCCTTGAGACATGACTACAGAGGCCGTTTTGTGGCCCACGCCAGGCAATTTTTCTAGGGCCTCAAAGCTTTCGGGCACTTCACCTTGGTATTCCTCTAGCAGAATTTGAGAGAGTTTAGAAATGGCCTTAGATTTTCGGGGGGCCAGGCCACAGGGCCGAATAATTCGCTCGATTTCGGCAACGGGCAATTTAATCATTTCGGCTGGCGTGCTGGCCTTTTCAAACAGAATGGGCGTAACGGTATTCACTCTAGCGTCTGTACATTGGGCCGAGAGCAAAACGGCCACCAACAAACTGTAATTATCGGTATGTTCTAGTGGAATAGGCGTTTCTGGATAAAGCTCATCCAGCCATTTCCGTATATTTTTGCTCACTGTTTTATGGCTAGGATAACGGCCAGGGCGTTTTCTTTTGGGCATAAGTAAAAATCTTTTGAGTGCAGAGCAAGATACAATTTTTTGTGCAGATAGACGGACCGAGGCGAAGGAGTTCTATTTGGCCTAGCGATGTGCAGCAGTGCGGCGAAGCCGCAGACCAAGGCCGTCAGGCCGCAGGGCCGAGCGACCCGACCAACGGGAGCCGACGCAGCGAAGCAAGTAATAGCGAGCTGCGACAACAAGGACTTTAGTCCGCAGTTCGACGACCAAAGGGAGTAACCGTAGCGCCGACGAGCGCAGCGAGGCGGAGGCCCCAAAAAAAAGGCCTCCTTATATAAGGAGACCTTGAGATTTTTTCTGGCTGGCTAAAATTAGCGGCCGAGATAAGCTTTGAGCAACTTACTTTTAGAGGTAGAGGTTCTCAATTTATTGATAGCTTTATCTTTAATTTGGCGAACGCGTTCGCGAGTCAGGCCAAACTTATCGCCAATATCTTCTAGTGACATGGGATGTTGGTAGCCGATACCGAAATAGAGTTTGATCACATCTCTTTGGCGGTCAGTTAGTGAGCAAAGAGAGCGTTCGATTTCGTTGCGCAAAGACTCCATATATTCTAGGTTGGCGTCTGTTTGCGGCGTATTGGTATTTTCGAGTACATCGAGGAGAGAGTTATCTTCTCCTTCTACGAAGGGTGCGTCCATAGAAACGTGGCGAGCGGCCACGCCTAGGGTAGTTTCTACTTCATTGGAGCCGATAGAGAGCACTTGAGCGAGTTCATCGGCGGAGGGTTCGCGTTCGAACTCCTGTTCCAATTTAGAGAAGGCCTTATTGATCTTGTTGAGTGAACCCACTTTATTGAGGGGAAGGCGCACGATACGAGATTGTTCGGCTAGGGCTTGGAGGATAGATTGGCGGATCCACCAAACGGCATAAGAGATAAATTTGAAACCACGGGTTTCGTCAAAGCGTTGAGCGGCTTTGATTAGGCCAAGGTTTCCTTCATTGATTAAGTCACTGAGGGAAAGGCCTTGATTTTGGTATTGTTTGGCCACAGAGACCACGAAACGGAGGTTGGCCTTCGTCAAGCGCTCCAAGGCGACTTGATCGCCAGCCTTAATGCGTTTTGCCAAATCCACCTCTTCTTCAGGGGTCAACAAATCCACTTTACCGATCTCTTGCAGATATTTTTCTAGCGATTGACTTTCGCGATTGGTAATGGATTTGGTAATTTTTAACTGTCTCATGAACCTACTATTTTGAGAGGCAACCGATTAGCCTGCAGTTGCACTGTATTTTGATTAAGATAGAAAATGCCCAACTACAAATATAGGGCTTTTTTGTGGTATTCGCTTCTTTAACTACCAGAATTGCTTTTTTTGTTCATCTCTTCGCTATTTTATGAAAATAAAAAGGGTTTTCCTTGGGATCAGCTTTTCTAGGGGCCTAAGTTTTTAAGCATTCGTTTGCAAAAGTTGTTTTTTTATTTTTTATTACGAACGGAGATAGTTCTGTGGGTTTAAAAGGCCTCCCAATTTTCTCCCTAAATCAGAAGATGCCCCATAGAGAAGAAAAAACAGGGCGTTAGTCACAGTGAACTCATTAAAAGTTAATATTCAAGACGATTTAGACGTCAAATGAGTTCATAAAAAAGAGAACATCCTTATGAATAGAAAAAAATTTAAGGTAGAATTTTTATTTCGGGCATCTCCCAAAATTGTATATAGCTTTCTTTCTACTCCTGACAATTTAACGCGTTGGTTTTGCGATGATTGCAATTTGGTAGAGGGGCAATTTAGTTTTGATTGGGAAGGCAATGAAGAAATTGCCTATTTGCTCGAGTCTCAAGAAGATAGTTATTTGCGTTTGCAGTGGGAAGATTTCCCTGATGAGTATTTGGAGTATAAGATGAGTCGTTCAGAGGTAACTGCAGAAACTATTTTGGAGATTACTGCCTTTTGCGATGCGGACGAAGTAGATGAGGAAAAAGATTTTTGGGCCAACCAAATGGAATCTCTTCGCAGAGCTATGGGTGGTTAATCTTTTTGTTTTTTTAGTGTTTTACATGATTATCCCAACGACTTAAAACTTAAATACTATGTTTGGTTTCCTCAGAAATGAAATGCTCGAAGTAATCGAGTGGAAAGAAGATAGCAAAGACGTTGTGCTTTGGAAATTCCCGGATAAAGATGCCAATATTAAATATGGTGCTCAATTGACCGTGCGGGAGTCGCAGATGGCCCTTTTTCAGAATGAGGGACAGATTGCGGATGTTTATTTTCCTGGCCGCCATAAATTGGTTACGGAAAATATGCCAATTCTCACAACTATCAAATCTTGGAAGCACGGCTTCAACTCGCCTTTTAAGTGCGATGTTTATTTTGTAAGCGGTCGACAGTTTACGAATATGCGTTGGGGTACGCCCAATCCTATTTTCATTAAGGACCCTGAGCTCAATCGCGTTCAAATTCGGGCCTTTGGGGTATACTTTATTCGTATTAAGGATCCCAAGAAGTTTTATAGAGAGTATGCAGGGACCAAAGACATTCTTTACATTTCTGAGCTAGAGGATTCGCTACGTGGTCTTATTGCGCCTAAATTTGCAGAAGCTTTGGCCAAAAGTGCGGTATCGGCTTTTGATATTTATGCCAACTACTCCACTTTAGGGGATACTATTGCGCCTATTTTGCAGCAAGATCTCGATCCCTTTGGTATTGAGTTGACTAAATTCCAAATTTCTAGTGTGTCTCTTCCGCCAGAAGTGGAAGCACACATCAATGAAATGGCCAAGGTAAATTATACTTCTGACGCCAATTTGGACAAAATGCAGCGCATGGCCAATATTGAAGCGACAAAAGAATCGGCCAAACATGGCATTCAGCCGCAGCAGCTCCAAAATCAGAATCAGCAGCAAATGATGCAACAGATGATGATGCAACAAATGATGCAGCAGATGATGAATCAAGGTGGCGGCATGAATAATATGATGCAACAACAGCAGCAACAACAACCTCAGGCCCAAGCCCCCAAGCTAAGCCGAGAGGAAGTGATGAAAAACCTTAGAGAGTTAGGAGAACTCAAAGAAATGGGTATCCTAACAGAAGAAGAGTTTAATAGCAAAAAAGCTGAGCTTTTAGCCCAGCTTTAAGCCAACTTTATTAAAGTGATTTAGTCAATCTTATCTTTTGAGGTAAGATTGACTTTTTTTAGCCCCGATCCTATGAAGATCTTCCGAGCTTTTGTCCGTTTCTTATATCGATGGCGCTACCTCTGGCTCCTGAGCTTTTCAGCGGCTTTGTTGTTTTATATTTTTTGCTTGCCCAAAACCCTTTTCAAAGATCCTTATAGCTTTGTTTTGCTTGATCGCAAAGGGCAATTTTTGGGGGCCAAAATTGCCACTGATGGACAATGGCGCTTTCCCCCTACCGATAGTTTATCCCCAAAGTATATTCGCTGTTTACTAGAGTTTGAAGATCGTCGTTTTTATTCGCATTGGGGAATTGACATCTATGGTTTTGGGCGGGCAGTTCGAGATAATTGGCAAGCTGGGAAAGTCGTTAGCGGCGGGAGTACTATTAGTATGCAACTGATGCGCTTATCTAGAAAGCGCAAGGGACGAGCCTTCAGTCAAAAAATCATGGAAAGTATTTTGGCTTCTCGTTTAGAATGGTCCTATTCAAAAGATGAAATATTGAAGCTTTATGCTAGCCATGCGCCTTTTGGAGGCAATGTGGTGGGCATAGAAGCTGCAGCCTGGCGTTATTTTGGAAAATCAGCCCAAGAGCTCAGTTGGGGCGAGGCCGCAACCTTGGCTGTATTGCCGAATAGTCCGGCACTTATTCACCCTGGCCGAAATAGATCGGCTCTAAAAACTAAGCGCGATCGATTATTACAGACTTTAGTCGAGCGTCAGGTTTTAGATAGCCTAGAAGCAAGTTTGGCCCAAAAAGAACCTTTACCTGAAGCACCTCTGCCTTTGCCTCAAGAAGCGCCGCACTTATTAGAGCGAGCCCGCCAAGAATTAGGCGATGGCTTACAGCTACAAAGTTCTATTGATCGCTTATTACAACTACAGCTATCTAATCTTTTACAACGTTATCATCGAGATTATCGGCGGAAGGATATTTATAATATGGCTGCTCTAGTTGCTGATATAGAAACTGGGGAAATCTTAGCTTATGTGGGAAATATTCAGGATGAGGATAAATCTGATATTCATGCGGATGATGTAGATTTGATTCGGGCCGCAAGAAGCACAGGCAGTATTCTCAAACCTTTTTTATATGCCTTTATGCTAGAAGAAGGGCTATTAAGTCCCAAAACTTGGCAATCAGATGTGCCGATTTCCATAAAAGGGTATCGACCAACAAATTATAGTGGGCAATATATGGGATTGGTGCCCGCGGGGCAAGCCATTGAGCGCTCACTCAATATTCCTTTGGTCCTCATGCTACAAGAATATGGCGTTGCTAAATTCCAACAGCGATTGCGCAACCTGGGCATGAGTAGTTTGCATCGTTCGCCCAAAGATTATGGACTCTCCCTTATTTTAGGTGGGGCTGAAGGGCGCTTAGATGAAATGCTCGGCGGTTTTGCCAGTATGGCGCGAACCTTAAAGGCTTATGAAGAACGACCTTATTGTCCCTATTTACCCGAACAGTTTCGGCCCCTCTCCTATCAACCTTATGTAGCGAATGAACAGCCCGCTTTAGAAAACTGTAGTGCTCAACCGCTACTTTTATCGGCAGGAGCGATTTATCATTGTTTTCGAAATATGCAGCGCTTGGAGCGACCCGCTTCTGAAGGCGCTTGGGAATATTTTGAATCGGCCCGACCTTTAGCTTGGAAAACAGGTACTAGTTTCGGATTTAGAGATGCCTGGGCCATGGGCGTAAATGGTAAATATGCTTTAGGCGTTTGGGTGGGCAATGCCGCCGGAGAAGGTCGGCCCGAATTAGTCGGCGTACAGGCCGCGGCCCCTATTCTATTTGATATTTTAGATCTTTTGCCCGCCGATGAAGCAGAAGAATTTATTTTGCCTGAAACAGAGTTGCAGCCGCTAATGCTTTGTGCCCATTCTGGTTATCGAGCGCAAGAAAACTGCATCCAAAAAGAGCGCATACTTTTGCCTCCTTCGGCCCAATCACAACTAGCAAGTTGCCCTTATCATCAGCAATTGGTGGTGGATAGTGCGGAGCAATACCGCTTACACGCAAACTGTGCAAGTTTAGCCGAGAGCAAACAAAAATCTTATCTTATTTTGCCCCCTTTAGAAGCGCATTATTACCGATTGCGGCAACCTTTATACGAACCCGCTCCGCCTTATCGTCCAGATTGCTTGGCCGATTTGCCCGAAGCTCCCCGACAAATGCAATTTATTTATCCCAAACAAGATTTGAAGGTCTTTTTACCCATTGATTATGATGGCCAACGTTCCAAATTGGTCGTTAAAGTGACACATCAAGAAAATAATGCAAAATTACATTGGCATTTGGATCAACTTTATCTGGGCAGCACCGAAAATTTTCACGAAATGGAAATTCAAGCCGCCAAAGGACAACACAAAATTGTTGTGACAGATGAATTGGGCCAAAATATCAGCCGAAATATTGAAATTTTATCTGAAGGCGATTAGGTTTTTCCCCCATTCCTTAGCCCAAGACCTTTTTACGGTAGGTTAACACCCTCATGAATTTAACCGCCGAAGAATATGGCCAAAAGAAAAAAGACCGTTGAGCGGCCACAACAAGCCCTTTAGGGCGCAGTTCGACGACCGAAGGGAGTAACCGATGCGAAAGGGAGCGGCACAGCCGCAGACCCAGCAAAAAACTTGTTTTTTTGCGCAGGGCCGAGCGAGCAACGAGCCCCAAAACGACAACAAGGCCTTCAGGCCGCAGTTCGACGACCAAAGGGAGTAACCGCCGCACTTTAAGAAATAGCGGAGGCCCCAAAAAAACAAAAATCAAATCTCCTCTTTCTCTTTTCAGGGAGTTGAATAAAATGGGTACTTTTGGACTTTTCCAACGGAATAATTTAGCATGAAAAGTCATCTCTTTCTTCTCTTTTTCTTTTTGAGCAGCTCTTTTTTGTCTGCCCAATCCTTATCGCCACATTTTGGGGGACAATTGGGAATTAGTTTTAGTTTGGGGACGCATTTGCGGCGCTTGGGTTTTATGGGACGTTTGTATTATGCAGGCGATTTTTATCAGTTGAATTTGCAATGGCATCAACAATATAATTGGTCCGCTAGAGGGACGGATCAGCGGGGTTGGGAAAGTCAGATTAAATTGGGCGGCCAGGCAAGTTGGGGCAAAAAATATCAGCGGGCCGAACAAATTCATCCTTTTTTGACGGCCGTCGGGCAACAAACGGCTCGGCCTTATGCCTTGGGGTATGCCTATATTATTTATTTGGACCAATGGAAAACTTCGCAGCGTTCGGGTATTTTTTCTGCTCAGGTTCAAGATTTTCGCTTCTTTTTTGAAAATGATTTTTTAGCCTTTCAAAGTTTGGATCGTTATCGAACGGGGGCCATGGGTTTGCATTATCGTTATAAAGATTGGCAGTTTGGGCTCAGCAATATTAGTTATACAGGCGATGCCTACAGCCCTTTTAGTCCATGGATTGAAGATCCGCAGTTTCCTTCGGCCTCTGGTTATATTGATATGGCTTCGGCTCCTTATGGAAATAAATCTTTGGGCGTTTTGGCCTTAAAAATAGATTGGCGACCAAATTTTTCGGCTTTATCGCATGACTTTTTAGTTCATTTGCAACCACAATTGTCTTTGCGTTTGGGCGTCGATGCCGAACAGATTCGAAATGTGGCCCAAAATAAATGGGTGCATGATTCTAAGTTGTTGCCGTTAAACTGGAATGAAGAAAAAAACCCTCATATTCCAATGGTAGATAGCAAGGGCTGTTCTTATTTGTATTTGCCCGGCCAAAAAATTCGTCGGCCCCGCTTTTTTGGCGAACTTCAACTCAATGAGGTAGAATTTTATTGATTTTTTTCTAATCTGTTTTTTTTGGGGCCTCCGCAGCTTTGCTGCGGCGCTACGCTTCAGGGCTCGCAGGTCTGCTCGGCCCTGCGCAAAAAAACAAGTTTTTTGCTGGGTCTGCGGCTTCGCCGCCCCAGTTTCCATCCCTCAGCCGCTCATCTTGTTTTTTTCAGTCTATCTTTTTTCTTCGGCAGTTTAAGGACAAGAATTTTTTACTAAAATAAATATGGCCAAGATTTTTTACTGGCCACAAAAAAAAGGGCAGCAAAAACATTTAAGTTTTTGCTGCCCTTCCCTATTTGAAAGCCGCTAATTGAAAGGCCTAAAAAAGCTAAACTTTTATGAGAGAACAACTTGCGCTTAGTACAAAAAAGACTTAACTTTAGTAAGCAACTAAAAAAATAAGCCATGATTCAACTCAATCAAAAATTACAAGACTATAAATTGAGCAAAAAAATGCTCAAAGCTTTTTACGGCATTTCTTATCCCACCCTACGCAAACGCTTGCGCACTGCAGGCCTGCAGCATTTTATTGGCCGTAGAAAATTTCTCTTTGCCGAATTCCTACTCATTTTTAAGGCTTTGGGCCAGCCCCAACAAATCGAAAAAGAAATTGAGGAGCTCGCCTTTATTTATGAGCAACTCCTAAACCTTAGACTCCTCAAAGGCCAAAGCCAAAAAGCATTGCCCCAAAAAAAGAAGAAAAAACAAGCCCAAAACAAAAATCGCCCTGCATTACGGCCAATTTCTACGCCCTTGGTCCTCTGGCAAAACTTTTTGCAGCAGTATTATCAAGTACTGCTGCTGGGCTTGGAGCTCTTGTATGGAGAGAAAAAAGAAAAATGGCTGGCGGAGGTGGCGTAAGGGGAGTGAATATTTATCTGATATAGCTTTGAGAAGTGGGAAGTTCTAATGCCTATTCAAATTTTAGATGACTTGATAAAAGGCTTTGTATAAATACATTTTGTAGCGTCTGTTCTTATTTTTTATTTACAACCCAATTGTCAATAAACTCCTCGATATATTGCAAAATCGATTGCGCTTCCTCATAACTAACTGGAGATGCATAAGTATGCGCAGCCCCATCTCGCTTATCTATCAAAAACCTCATACGAGCTAAAAAATCTTCATTTAGGATACGATTTGGATCCTTAAATTTAGTATTGAGTTCATTTCGAACAACAAGAAACCCATTTGATGGCAAATTTGCATGTGAAATAATTCCTGGATATTGAAGTAATAAAGCAAGAGTATCCCACATTGCTAAATTGCCTAATTTTCCAGAAGAAAGGGATTGATGCCAGCGCAGTAAAGGATCTCCATTTTTATTTTTTGCAACTTCATACGATTGAATCATAAATCCCCAACCAACTAAAGAATCAGGGGTTGTTGTGTGTGAATAGGATGTACCAGTGCACAGGTTTTTACAATTCTCAAAGAAACATTTTAATTCAGCTTCAATGATACGTCCACATTGCACCGCAATAGCACTATAATCTGGATAGGAATTTCCAAAATTTGCAAACATGTGTTTTGCAGTTGCTAGCCAAGTTATACTAGTAGGAAGTACTTTAGTTTTATCTACTCCTAGTAGCCTATCTATTTCATCTAGATAATTTTGAATATTATTTTTATTCACATATTCATCTAGCCCATCTTCAAGTTGCTTTAATTTTGTTTCTCTCTGAATATTTAACAAACTTAATTCTAAGTTATCATGCTCATCAAAAAAACCAGAGTCAAATGCCCCATAATCAATACTACCGTCTTTTTCAATTGCTATAGATTCTACTTGCTTTTTACCTTGTGCTTTATGTTTAGGATTTCGAAGATATAATATTTTAACATTTTCGGAAGAACCTTTATCTTTCACAACCAAAGTTTGAAACCGTCGAATTAGGTATTCGCTATGTGTTTCTATCAAAAATTGTATGTTAAACTTTTGGCTTGCCTCCCAAAATACCTCTGCTAAAAGCGATTGCCATTTAGGATGAAGATTTGTTTCAGGCTCCTCTAAAAAGAAAATACTTGGTTGGTAATTATCTTGAAAATTGTAGTTTTTTACAGCAAGTACTTCAATTTGAATAAAAATAATAATTAAGTTCATGACTCCATATCCAAAATCTATTAGGTCTCTTTTAGTCCCATCCTTATAAACTACCTCTACTCTAGAATAACCATATTTTGCACTACTTTTAATAAATAAGGAGTCAGCAATATCAAACTCTCTTAACCATTTTTCTATAAATGGTTCAAATAATGAAAACCTGTTTGACTCTACATATCTATCATAATCAAGTAAGGTTTGTCTAAAGGAACTATTGGTCTCAAAATAAATTCTCGAAGTATCTCCTCTGTTAGCTGACAAATAGACGCTTCTTTTAAAGAGAGAAAAAATTTCACTCCATGCTTTATCAAAAGCATCTAATATTAAATTACTAGACATATCGCTGTCTACATCTAAAGTAAATTCACTGTTAATAATTTTCCTTAGATAAAAAAATAGTATTTTGCCTTCGGTTGGAGCTTCTAGCATTGGTTCAAAATCTTTAGTTCGAACTGAAATTACTCCACTTTTTTCTTTACTTAGAGTTCCATCAATAATCGTTTTTAAATCATCAACACATTCTTTTTTTTTCAAAAACTGCATTAAGCTTTTTAGATTGAACCTATTTGCATCCAACTGTTCCTGCTTCGAATCAAATTTATCACTAAGGAATAAATCAAATATATCTACCCCCCAGCTAAACATACTTTTTTTATCATAGTCCTCGGTCCAGTGCTCTCGATATTTAGTGTAAAAATCTGATATTATTGTCAGGTTCTCTTGAAAGTATTTCCAGTCTATATTCCAATGTATGTATCCTTCTAAAAAGCCAATGAAATGATCATAGGTTTGACGATCATTATCGTATTCAGCCTTATTTACTTCCCAATCAGCTTCTGATTCTTCTTTATCAACTTTTTTATATTCTGCAGAAAATACTTCTACATCTTCTAATTTATCATGTATTGAAATCTTTGATAAAGTAGCTTGATAAGCATTAGTCTTACTAAAAGTTAATGATGTAAATAATGATTTAATTGACAAAAAAGGGAAAGGTAAAGATATTGTAACTCCATGATCTGTCTTCTCAAATAAAACATTATTTATATCTCCTAAAAAATGTCGATCTCCTGAAAATTCTAAATCAAAAACAGAAGACTCTCTATATTTGTTAATACTGTCCTCTAACATAATTAGAGCCTTTAATATCGAACTCTTACCTGAGTTATTCGCACCAGTAATTAAAGTAATAGGAGCAAGTTCTTCTAGAAATCCTTCTTTGTCATCAAAGACTCTGAAGTTTTTAATCCCAAATAGTGATAAATGTTCCATTGGTTATATATAAGCTTAAGCTAAGTTTTAAAAATTTAAACAGACAACCTACCTACGCTCATACTGTGCAGGCTTACGACTATACTTTTTAGTATAAAATATCTGTGCTTCTTTCTTATCTCTTTTGTAATTCAATAGTTCATTATACAACTTTTCTGCATTTTCAACCTTACATTACTATCCTATTTTTGGAGTAAGAGCAAGAGACGCAACCATTTTATAAAAAGGGTTAATGCCTAACACTATTTCCACCCGCAAAAATTTTTTTCTTTTTTTCTTCGGCAATTTAAAGACAACAATTTTTTTCTAAAATAAATACAGCCAAGATATTTTACTGGCCACAAAAAAAGGGCAGCAAAAACATTTAGTTTTTGCTGCCCTTCCCTATTTGAAAGCCGCTAATTGAAAGGCCGCTGCATTTTTTGCACAAAAAAAACCTCTAAGCCTAAACTTAGAGGTTTTGAAGTGGTTTCGGGCGGACTCGAACCGCCGACACACGGATTTTCAGTCCGATGCTCTACCAGCTGAGCTACGAAACCAGCCGTTTGCTTTGTCAGCGACACAAATATAGGACATCTATAGGCAGAAAAACAAATTTTATCCGCAAAAAAATTAACCGCAAAATATAGTCTCCTGATTATGAGACAGAAAAATTTTATTTTTTATCCAAAAAAGAAAAATAGCTCCATTTTTCCACCCGATTAAAGCAAAAGCCTACCGCCAGGCAACAATGGGCTGAGCGCTGCGAAAGGGTGGCCGAAGGCCAGACCCAGTTTTTTGAGCGCAGCGAAAAAAACGCAGGGCCGAGCAGACCTGCGAGCCCTGCAGCATAGCGACCCAAGGCCGTAGGCCGCAGGGGCTGCCCCAAAAAATAAAAAATTATTCCTCCCAACGATACACTCGTATTTCATTTTCGTAGGCCAAATATAAACGGTAAGCCTGATAACGCAAGGCTTTGAGGCCCTCTGTGGGAATGCCCGACTTTTTTAAATCAATTTTTCGCTGCTGAAAACTTTGAAGATGAATGCGCTGCCAATACTGCTGATGATCCAACCAAGATAAATAAGGGCCCGTGAGTTGTATGCTGCGCGCATCGGGCAAAGGAATTTTGCGCAAAAAATTGCCGAATAAATCGAAGAGGTATAAAGCGCGGCCCTCTTCCCAAAGCAATAATTTATCTTGGCTCTCCCAAAGACGGCTGGGCAAAAAATCATCTCGCAAAATGGACCATAATTCGGCCGTTTCGATTAAAACTTGGCCATCGGGCCCCATTTTTTTGAGTTGGAAGTCAATTGCATCGAACAACCAAATTTTTTGGTCCGAACTACCCGAAAGCGCATCTACCTGCAATAAATCCCAATCACTGAGACTTAGGGTTTGCATTTGGCCCAATCTGCGGTCCAACAATAAAACTTCTTGAAAATCGGAAAAGAAAATAAGGGGCTGAAACGGATTACTCACATCCAATTCTTGAATTGCGCCCCGATTGTTTTGGCTAAAACTGTATAATTTTTGGCCCTCGCCATCGTATTTGTCTATTTTTTTGCCATCCGCCGATACTATATATAGTTGTTGCAGATGATCGAGGCGAATCAAACTACTTTTTTGCGGAATGCTCCAAAGTAATTCTTGGCCCTGAGCCCAAAAAGAGAGGAAAAAAAAGAAGAGCAGAAAAAAATGGCGCATAAAAAGGGATTAAGTCGGAAGCTCGGACAAATTTTGCGGCTGCAAAATTGCTAAGCCCTCCGGATGTTCAAAATAATGCAAACGCAACTTTCCATCTTCTAAACAAGCAAAAGTGGGCTGCGAAAACCAATCGCCCAAGTTAATATAACGGCGACCACTTTCATCTAAGCACAGGTCTTGTGCCAAATGTCGGTGGCCAAACATAAAAAAATCAACTGCTGGGCAACTCTCTTTTTTTCGCTGGCAATATAAAATTAACCACTCTTTTTCAGTGCCTAAAAAATCTTGGGGACCATCTTGGGCCGCTCGGCTAGAATGCGAAAAAAATTGCGCTAAAGCCGCTCCAATATCTGGATGCAACCAGCGAAATAACCACTGACAAAAAGAATTTCTAAAAATTTTCTTGATGAATTTGTAGCCATGATCGCCTGGCCCCAAGCCATCGCCATGCCCAATCAAAAAGTTTTGGCCTTGCAAACAAACTTGAATTGGATCACGATAAATTTTTGCACCTAATTCTTTTTCAAAGTAATCAAACATCCAAACGTCATGATTACCCGTAAATAAATGTAAAACTACTCCCCGATCGGCCAATTGCGCCAATATTCCCAAAGTTCTCAAAAAACCTTTGGGCACCACCGTTTTATATTCAAACCAAAAATCAAATATATCGCCGACCAAATACAAGGCTTCAGCCTCTTCGTCTGCTAAAATAGTTTGTAACCAACGAACAAATTGTCGTTCCCTTTTTGCCGAATTGGCTACTCCCAAATGAATATCTGAAGCAAAATAAATACGCGCTGACATGATTTTTATAGCTGTTTGCCGCAAGATACCAAAAAGCAATGGCGAGTTCGATATAGATTCCTTAAAATAAAGCCTTGACTAGAGCCGTTAAAATTGAACTCATTTAGAAATAGTCTTCTTATAAGAATAGAATAATAATTAACCATTTTTTGGCCGACTTCCTTTTTTATCAAAAAAAACAAGCAGAAACTATAACGAATCAACCTTCAAGAGTAAAGACAATTATTGTTCACTGAATTCATTAAGCCTCAATCCCTAAGCTTATTAAGTAATTGCTAATTGTGACCTCAGCAAAAAAATCGCATCACATTTATAGCTTTTCTTCCGTTTCTTTGCAGACGAAAGCAAGAACAAGAAGAGTTACTAAAAATGAGCCCATAAAAAAACACCTTGGCTTTCTATCCCCCTCTACTGTTTTGGCGCCTTTTTCGCAGCTAAATAGTTACCATTCAAAAAAAATACACTACTACTATGAATTTGAGCATGAAGCAGCCCTTTCTGCAGCTTGTTTATTTGGGCGCCATGATGAGCCTACTGTACATCAGTTATTTCCCCGGCGATTCTGGTTTTGCACAAAAAATTGCTGCCGAAAGCTTAAGCATTATGTTTGGGCTTTTTCTCCTTGGCGGAATTTTTCTTTTTTTCAAGCGACCTTATCTTATGTTGCAATCTTGGCTGGCCTGTATTTGTTTTTGCTATTTTCTAAAAGGAAGTAGCGATAGCTTTTACTACGCCTCTGCACAGCAGCAAGAACCCATTTTTCAACTCTTACAGCTTGATCTCAAAAAAGTTTCTCCTGAAGAAAAAACGATTTTATTAGAAAACTTGGCCAATTTGGAGGCCGATTTACTCTATCTGCAAGCCGACCAAAGCGCAAATAGTTGTTTGCAATTGCTCGATCAAAAATATGCCTATAAATATGATTTAGCGCAAGAAACTTCTACCGTTTATAGTCATCGCCCTTTGTTGATCGATTCGAGTAACTGGGGGTTTGCGCCCGTTTTGATTGACACCCAAGCGCAAATTCGCCTGCTTTGTTTGGCCAACAATCAAAAAGAGCCGCTCAGCCAACAAAAGTTGCAGCAACTCACTCAAAATTCTACTTCAATAAATAGTAGCCCACTTTTTTTGGTGAGTTGGAATAGCAAGCTTCCTTGGTCCGAAGAACTTCGCAACCTTCGCCAAAGTTTAGAGTTAGAAGACAGCCGACTCGATATTAACTGGCAAACAGAGGGGCAGCATATTTTTCACTCCAAAAATTTGCGTTGTCTCGAACTAGGCTCGCCAATTGAAGCCCGTTCCTTATTTGGGCGCTACCAAATGCAAAAAACAAGCAGCACTGCCGCCGCTTCTTATTTATAAAGTCTCCGTTTTTTAGGACAGCCCTCAAAGCCAAGCTTTTTTAAGTTTGGCTTTTTTTTTGTTCTTTTTTGGGGCCTCCGCTGCGGCTTCGCCTTGCGGCGCTACGCTTTGGGGCTCGCTGTTCGCTCGGCCCTGCGCAAAAAAACAAGTTTTTTTGCTGGGTCTGCGGCTACGCCGCACTGCTGCGCATCGCTAGGCCGCACAACTTTAGTTTTTTCTCTGGTCTTTTCTCTTCGGCCCTTAAATCCCCCTTTCAAATAGCGGCTTTCAATTAGCAACTAGGATCAAAAGGCATTGATTTTTTTCAGTTCAAAAAAAAGCTAAGGTGAAAAACAGGCTGCTATTTTGGTCAAAAAATAAAATCAGTCCTCCAGCGCATACAAAATATCATTGTTGATGAGCAGCAGCTTATAATTTTTGTCTGCCATATATTTTTTAACTGTGTGAATGAGGTGTTTAGATTGTTTTTTCATCCAGAGGTTCCAAAAAATTAGCACATAATATTTTTCTTCTGTTTTTAGGGGATAGGGTTTTAGCAAAAGTTTTAGTCCAGCCATACAATTTTTAGGATCAATATCAGAGTTTGGAGGAAATTGATCCAACTTTCCATGAGCCGACCAATTGAGTTTAGTTAAAGTAGGTTGCGCATAGCAATTGATATGTCCCGCCAAATAATTTAAATCGGCATCAAAATAATGGACCTGTAGTGGTTGAAATAAATTTTTGACCGTTGCCGAATCGCTACAGCTATCTATAGCATAATAATATAGGCTGTATAAATTATCTTTTAGAATAATGGATTCATCGGGCTCGAAACTAGCGGCGAACTGGGCAATTTCTTCTTCATCAAATGCTCGTTCTTTAATTCCGTATAGAAAACGACAAGCGCTAGAAAAAAACAGGAGCAAAAAGAAGCTTAGATAAAAATAGTGCGGTTTCATTTATTAGATTTTAGGGGCTTGGGGCAAAAGTCTTCCCTTTTCAATTAACGGCTTTCAATTAGGGGGCGGCAGAAAAAAATGTTTTTTTTCTGCCGCTTTTTTTGGGCCCAAAAAAAAGTGCGGCCATTTATTGGCTGCACTAAAAAAATGAGAAAATTATAGTTGAAGAGAAAAACGGCCCCGAAAAATGATTAAATTGAAAAGTGGCCGAGCTTTTAGCGAAAAAGATTGGCGAGGCCAAAGATTGGCCCAGCGCTGCGCAGCGGTGGCCGCAGGCCAGACCGAGCAAAAAAACTTGTTTTTTTTGCGAAGGGCCGAGCGAATAGCGAGCCGCGGAGCATAGCGGCGGCCAGCTTTGCTGGCCGCGGGCCCCAAAAAATTCCCATCATAAAAAAATCCTCATGAAAAAAACGAGTCTATTTTTAGTGGCATTGAGTTTAGCGAGCTTTTTTGTGGCTTGTCAGGAAAAAGAGCAGCCCAAAGCGACACCAGTAAAGCAAGAAAGTGCGGACAGCAGCCAGCAAGAGCAGCCCAAAAAACAAAAAGGCATAGATGAAAAGTATAGAAAATGGATGGAGGCGCAATTTGCGGCGGGAAAAGCTTGTCCGGAATCCGATTGTAATCCAGAAACTTGGATGAAAAAAATTGAGGCGGGCGAAGAGGCTTGCAATACAGGTTTGGCAGATTTGGCGCCTAAATGGATGCAAGCGGATATAAATGGCGATGGAATTATGGATGCGGTGGCCAATGTGCCGCTTTTGCAGTGTGATGGAGGAAAAAGCCAGGCGACAGCGGTGCATCTTTTGGTTTTTCTTTCGGATGGGCAAGGAGATTTTGCGGTATTAGATGATCCGAGTATTTTGCGCAAGGGGGCATCTGTGGAGCGTATAGATAGTTTATTTGCGGATGGTCGTTTACAAATGTATTATGGCGATTTTGAGGAAGCGGATCCGCTTTGTTGTCCGTCGGTAGAAGAACGCCAGCAATTTAAATACGAGGCGGGATTATTTAAATTATTAAAATAAAACCCTTATGCTAAGGTGCAATTTTCAAAAAATAAAAAAACGGTAGCATGGACGCCCAGAAAAAATTAAGCATTCATAAAATTTGCAACTACTTTACGGGCTATGAGCTAATCAATTACATTTATTGGCAAGAGCAGTTGGTAGGCAAGGGAAAAAGTTTGTTGTCTAAAAAATCGGCTGTTTCGGAAAGTTTGCCTCAACTTTGGATACATAATAAGGAGAAAGGCCAGCAATATGATCTTTTAGCGCAATTGGATTTGGCAGAGGGGGAATATGCAGAAGGTTTTTTGATTCAGCATTTAGATTTTGCGGATGAGCGTTCTTGGCGTTTTAATGGCTATGCTTATCAGCCGCATATATTAAATGACTACAATTTTATGCACAAAGACTTTTTGGAGGGCCAAATTTTGGTTTGGAGTCGGGCCGAAGAGCAAAGGCGTTTTTGGTTATTAGATAGTTTGGGTAAAAAGCATCAGTTATTGGCAACTGCTGCGCGGGGGAATGATTGGAAAATAGATGTGCGTAGTCGGGAGCTTCAAATTTATCAGTTGGATTTGGAAAAAGGATTAGTCATTAAAACCGTTAAATTATAAAATGCGAGATTGGGTAGCCGAATTTTATAAAAAGCAGAATGATTGGCTGGGCGTTTATTTGGGTCCGGTTTCAGAAGACGATCATCGAAGAGCGCAGCGTTTGCAAGACTTGGCAGAGCTCAATGGGAAAAAAAGAGTGCTTGAATTGGGGGGAGGTGGTGGACAAACGGCTTTGGCGATAGCGCAATTGGGGCATGAGGTAGATATGGTAGAACTTTTGGAAAGTTCTGCAAATTGGGCCAAAGAATTGGCGGAGCAGCAGGCGCAAAGTCGTTTACAAATCATTCAGGCTGATTTTTATGATTGGGAAGGGCCTGAAAATTATTACGATCTCATTTGCTACTTTGATAGTTTTGGGATAGGCAGTGATTTGGAGCAAAAAGAGTTGCTCCAAAAAATGTATAATTGGTTGGCGCCTGATGGTTTAATCGTGATAGAGGTGGGTGCGAGTTGGTATTGGTCGGGCCAAGCTTGGGGACAAGAATATGATTTTGAGTTGGGGATTCGTCGGCATGAGTTTGATCCTATTGGCTGCCGTTTAATAGATAAATGGTGGCTAAAAAATAGTCCTGAAGAAGTTTATCAGCAATCTTTGCGTTGTTATACGCCTGCAGATTTCGAGTTATTGCTAGAAAACATTCCATTAAAAATCAGCAAATTACAAACGGGGCCAGCTTTTGATGAGGAACAAAATATAGTACAAGAGCAGGCGGATTGGGTCGATTGTATGACTTACTTTGTTTGTTTACAAAAAGAAAGCTAAAAAAGTTGGACAGACCAAAAATAAAAACCTATCTTGTGCATACGCTTTTGCTTTGACCGGCAAACTGGTAAGCTACGATAAGGTAAAAATTAGGTTGTAATAAGTGTTGTATTAGCTTTTGTGAGTGCCTTTTTTCTTTTGTTGTTATCTCCCCTGTTTTGGTCTTGGGCCCTAGGCCGCAAAGCTCTTACATTACATTTTATTCATTCTATTTAATATTTTTTCTATGAACATTTTCGTAGCGAAGTTGAACTTCAGAACTACTTCTGAAGAGCTTGAAGAGCTGTTCGCACAGTTTGGTACTGTGGATTCTGCAAAAATCATTATGGACCGTGAAACGGACCGCTCGAAAGGGTTTGGCTTCGTTGAAATGCCCGATGAAGAGGACGGACAAGCTGCTATCGACGCTTTGAACGAAACCGAATTCCATGAGCGCACTATCGTTGTTAAGAAAGCTCGTCCCCGTGAGGAGCGTCCTCGTAACAACAACCGTGGCGGCAATCGTGGCGGCTATGACCGTGGCGGACGTGGTGGTTACGACCGTGGAGGTCGTGGCGGTTATGATCGCGGAGGTCGTGGTGGTTATGACTACTAAACGACAACATCTTCTAATATAGTTAGCACAGCTAACTGATAGAAACAACTAGGCAACTCCTTTTTTAGGGAGTTGCTTTTTTTGTTTTATTTTTTGGGATTGCAATTTTTAATAGCCCCTAATTCTGCGCTCTTTTAGCAATATGTTTTAGTAGCTTTAGGCAAATAACCTACAATTTAAAAATGGGGAAAATGCAATTTGTTGGCAAAAAGTTTATTTTGTAAATTTACCATCTTGAAGTTGCTAAGCATGCCTGTTTTTAAAGCTAATTTACTTCCCAAAACATTTAAGACATGACTGCTGAGCAACTCCAACAACTTATTGCAGAGCCAGAAGCCTTGAAAAAGACTAGTTACGAAGAACTTGAGCAGCTTTTGCTCAACTATCCTAGTTCTAGTTTACTTCGGGCCTTGCTCCTTATTAAGTTGGGCCAAAACCAAGGCCGCAATTATTACAGACAGCAGCAACTTTTTGCCTTTTATGATCCAAAAATAAAAGGTTTGCGTAGCAAACTTTTAACAAAAGGCCTAAAATTGCAGAGCAAGCGTAGCCTATGAGAGAGTATGTAGAAGGCCCTTTTCAAGAGGAGCCCCAAAACAACATTCATCCAAGGCAAGGAAAATCTTTGCTAGAGCGGTTTTTGCAAGAAAATGCAGAAGCTCTAGGTGAACCCTTGCCCAAAGATGAACCTATAGGCGAAATTCCAATTCCAGACCGCAAAAAACGTTTTAAGTTCTTGAGATTTCCAAAATTAAAAGCCCTGCTCGACCAACTTCAAGAGGAGGACCAACAACCCGCAGATGGCTATATTATTACTGGCGATGAGCAATTGCCCCAGCCAGAACATATTGAGGTAGCTGCCCAAGAGCAGGATGACACCCAAGAGTTTTTGGACAAAATTGATCAAAAACTGATTGACCTAAGAGCCAACCGCAAGCAGAAAAAAAAGACGAACTCTGAACAGCTCGAAGAAGATATCCAACAAAGTATATTAGCTGATAATCAATTAGCCTCTGAACGTCTAGCAGAAATTTTGGCCCAACAAGGAAAAAAAGCGGAGGCAATTGCAATGTACCAGCGCCTAAGTTTGAAATTTCCTAAAAAAAGTCTTTTCTTTGCCGAGAAGATTAAAGAACTCTCTCTCTAAGAAGAGAAGTCTATCCATTAGAAGCCTACTAATAGTAAGATATAAATTATGACACTGCTCACTATCCTCATCGCCCTGATTGCATTGCTACTTATTCTCGTTGTTATGGTCCAAAATCCTAAAGGAGGAGGACTCAACTCGGCATTTGGTGGTACTCAAGAAGCCCAAAAAATTATGGGCGCTTCTAGATCAGGCGACATCCTAGTAAAGGTAACTTGGACGCTAGGCGGCCTACTTATGCTGCTTACCCTCATTGCTGGCCTCATTGTCTAGGTTTTAAGATTGATTGTATTCATAATAAGCACTAAGCCCCGTTTTTCGGGGCTTTTTTTGTCCCTAAACTTTAGTTTTGCTCCTTTTGTTAACGGATATTAGACTAGATTATCAACCGTTTTGCTAACTAAAGAACCTTAAGCAAATTAACAGGCTAAACAACAGCCTCTTTGTTTATAAACTCATCCAACACCCCACCCCAATCAAAACGTTTTTAGCATGCGCAACTTTCTCAAAATACTGCTACGCATACTTCCCTTTTTAGCCCTGCTAGGCCTTGGCTTTTGGATCTTTTTGCAATTCTATGGTTCCAGAGAACAAGAAAGCTGGTTTTCTTCTCAATATTGGGGAAAAGAAAACAAAGCTCAAAGAGCTGCTGCCCAATATTTTATGCAAACCTATAAAGATAGTCTGCAGAGTAAAAATCTATCTCCAGCTTTTCTAAATTGGGCCAAAAATTATAGCCAAGATAGCTTGCAAATCTCCGCTTTAGAGGCAGAAGAAAAACTTAATATTCAACTGCTTCAGCGACATGTTCAGGCCCAAATAATCCCCAAACCTAGCAGTGTTTCTTTTTTACAAACACCCTATTATTGCCCACCTGATTCAACCACACTCTTAGCTATAGAAAAACAGTGGTTGCAAAAAAATACTCCTGATAGCATCCAGAAATGCTTGCAAGCACTTCCTATCTGCCAAAAAGCCAATCCTACTGAAAAAAATTACTTTCGACAACAACTCATTTTACTAATGGGAACAGATGTTCAAACTGAACTCCTTTTCTCTCTCTTTCAACAAGAACTCGATAGCCTCTATACCCAATTAGCCCAACTAGACAGTAATAGCCTCAACCCTAACTATTGGAGCCAACTCCAAAAACAAAAAGGCCGGTTAGATAGTCTACCCCATTGGCCTGCAAATAATGTCCACAGCCTCTTTTTACCTCCTTTCTATTCTAAAAATGGACAACTAGGCCTCCAAAAACTTCCCAAAACAATAGCCTGGCCCAATGCCTTACTCCCCCTAGCCCCCCTACTCCAAAAAAATACTGTTCAGGCTGATAGCCTTATCTTATCCCCCTTTCAAGCTCTCCCCTACCCCAACCTCTTCGAACTAAAAGCCGAAAATAAAACGGAAGAAAAAGCCCTCCTCTTTGCCCAAATATGGCAAACTAAACTCCTCCTTGCCGAACTAGGCTGGTACGACCAAAACTGGGATATTAAACAACTAAAAGACTTTTTAAAGCAAAATAGTCCCCTCCCAAACTACTTTCAAGAACAACTAATTCTCTATCTTCGCTCTTGGCCAGGCCAATTACTGCGCCCCAAACTCCAAAACGAAATCCTCCGAGAACTTGCCTATAAAATGACCAAAAATAACCAAACCCTAAATACAAAAACTTTCCTCCAGCAATATGCTGCGCTCCCCCTAGATCTTTGGGAAGAAGCCCTAGACCTTAAATAACCTACTTCATTTTAGCGACCACTTAAATAATTTGTCAAATTATGTATAAACTCTTTTTGCATAGCAGCCTGCTCGCCATCCTTCTATTTTTAGCCAGCTGTGGTGGCGAAAATAGCCCCGCAGTAGAAATAGAAACCCCCAATAACAATCCTCAAACTAGCGAAACGCAAAATAATAAGCCCGAAAAAGAAAAAGGCTTACCCATCCAAATTAGTGGAAGAATTGAAGGCGTAGCCCCCAACACCAAAATCTTCTTGGACCAAAGAGGAACCAATAGCGTTGAATCTCTCTCTTCTGTAGAAATTGACGAACAAGGCCAATTTTCTATCCAAGCAGAATTAGACCACCCCAATATTCTTCGCCTCCGCTTTGGCGCCCAATATATTTGGTTAGCCCTAAAAGGAAATGAAACCCTAACAATTGCCGCCAAAGTCAATGAAAAAGAACTCACAAGCATAAATATCGAAGGCTCCCCCTTCTCTAGCGAACTCAATAAACTCGTTCTGGCCAAAGCTACGCCCGAAGATCGAGCAAAATACCTACAAGATAAAACAGAAGAACAAGCACTAGTCAACCTATTTATCGTTGAAAGCCTAGATATTAACAAGCACTTGCCTCTCTACGAAAAGGTGCGTGACCAACTCACTAAAGTTTATCCAAACTGGAATTATACCCGCGAATTTAATAATCGCATTATACTTACCGCCCAAAAGAAACAACAACAACCCTTTGGCATCGGCAACCCTATGCCCGAAATCAAATTGCCCAATCCCGATGGAGAACAAATTGCCCTCTCCTCGCTTAAAGGCAAGGTCGTTTTAGTCGATTTTTGGGCCAGCTGGTGCGGTCCCTGCCGCCGCGAAAACCCTAATTTGGTGCGCACCTATAACAAATATAAAGACCAAGGATTTACCGTCTATAGCGTCTCTTTAGATGGACTCGATGACCGCAAAATGGCCTTTTTTAAAGGCAAAGGCGATATGCTCAAAATGCAGATGGAACAACAAAACCAACGCTGGAAACAAGCCATCGAACAAGATCAACTCGCTTGGCCCTATCATGTGAGCGAATTGCGCGGCTGGAGCAGCTTGGTCGCCCGCCAATTTGGTATCAATTCTATCCCCAGAGCCTTTTTGCTCGATAGAAATGGCGTGCTCCGCTATGCCGATGGCCTCCGTGGCCCCGAACTTGAAGCGAAGGTCAAAGAATTACTTTAATCCTTCTTCTTTTATAAGTTTATGAAAAGCTAGTGCTATTTTTAGTACTAGCTTTTTCTTTTTGGGCCCGCGGCCGCCCTGATTAGTGGGGCGGCCGCCGCTATGCTTCGCCGCTCGCTCTTCGCTCGGCCCTGCAGCCGCCTAAGGCGGCTTGGGTCTGGCCCTTCGGGCCACGGCTGCGCAGCGCTGGGCCTACTGGGCTTCGCCCAGTTCTACACGCAAAACAACTGCTGATGTCTTTCGATCGCTGGGATATTTTTGGCCTGCTGGCCATTCCCCTTTTTATTGTTTTTGGCCAAAGCTTTGGCCTGGCTTTTTTGGTCTTTTTACTTTTGGCTCTCCGCTGGGGAAAACGCATTTTAAAGCACTGGCCCAATTGGGGCAAACTCTATTTTTTGCTCTTTAGTTTGGGCTTTGCTTCTTGGCTAGGCTTTAGTTTTTGGCTAGTCAATGGCGTTTATCAACCTTTAAATGAAGATTTTCAAGCTGAATATATATTGGTCCTTGGTGCTGGCGTTCGAGCAGATGGAAGCCCCAAAAATCAATTGCGCTACCGCCTAGACAAAGCCCTTGAATTGGCCCAACTCTACCCTCAGGCCAAGCTCATTCTATCAGGTGGACAAGGAGCAGATGAGCCGTTAAGCGAAGCCCAAGCTATGCAAAACTATTTGGTCCAAGGAGGACTAGACAAAACACGTATTCACCAAGAAGAGCAATCTACTTCTACTCAGGAAAATCTAGATTTTTCGACCCAAAAGTTTCCCCAATTAAAAACGGCCCCCACGATTCTGCTCAGTAGTGACTATCATGTAAAGCGCGCTCGTTTTTTGGCCCAAAAAAAAGGCTTCCAAAATATTCGGGAGCAAGCTGCGCCTACCCCCTTTCTTTGGCTACTCAATCAACTGCCCAGAGAGTATCTGGCATTTCTTAAAGACTTTTTATTCTCTCTATAAGAAGACTAAAAAGCCAAAAACTTCACTATTTTAGCCGCTTCATCTATCCATCTCTTTTTTGCGTGTAGAGGCGAGCGCAGCGAGCCGGCCACAACAAGCCTTTTGGGCGCAGTTCGACGACCAAAGGGAGTAACCGATGTGAAAGGGGGGCCGAAGGCCAAACCGAGTTTTTGAGCATAGCGAAAAAACGAAGGGTCGAGCAGACCTGCGAGCCCTGAAACATAGCGCCGCAAGGCAAAGCCGCAGCGAAAACAAGGCTGAAAGTCGCAGTTCGACGACTGCAAGGAGTAACGCCCCAAAAGCCTATTTAAAAAGAAATTTATGAAGATACTGAATAGTCTTGTGCGTTTTGCATTTTCATTTCGGGCCAAAAAAATTCATTATTTCATGCAGCATCCGCATGAAGTACAGCAGCAATGGTTAAATCATTTGCTTGCCCGAGCAAAACAGACCCAATGGGGGCAAGAATTTGGTTTTCAACATATTAAAACACATAAAGATTTTCAGAAGCAGCTGCCTTTAACGGATTACGAGGCCTTAAAACCTTACATTCGGCAAATGATGTTGGGCCAAAAAGACGTGCTTTGGCCAGGGCAAACTTCTTGGTTTTCTAAATCTTCGGGGACAACCAACGACAAGAGCAAATATTTGCCTGTTTCTATGGAAAACCTCAAAAAATGTCATTTGCAGGGGAGTCATGATGCCTTGGCGCTTTGGTATCACAGCCAGCCACAAACGCAGGTAATGACCAATGCCAAAAGTTTGATCATGGGAGGAAGCTTAGAGCGTTTTGCAGAATTTCCAGAGAGTCAAATTGGTGATATTTCGGCCATTATGTTACTCAATATGCCTTTTTATGGCAAGTATTTTTATACGCCTTCTATGGAAACAGCCTTGATGAAAGATTGGGAGCAAAAAATAGAATTGATGGCCCATGAAATTTGTCGAGAAAACCTGACGACTATTGGTGGCGTGCCTACTTGGACCATTGTTCTCTTTCGGAAATTGCTAGAAATTACGGGCAAGTCGAATATTTTGGAGGTTTTCCCCAACTTTGAGGTCTATATGCATGGGGGCGTTAGTTTTGAGCCTTATCGGCAGCAATTTAAAAGCTTTTTGCCCTCGGAAAAGGTCCAATATCGAGAGAACTACAATGCTTCTGAGGGCTATTTTGCCAGCCAATACGATAGCAAGAATAAGGATATGTTGTTGTTATTGGACAATGGGGTCTATTATGAGTTTATGCCTTTAGATGAATTGGGTTCGGCTCAGCCAATAGTTTTGAGTTTGGCGGAAGTGGAATTGGACCAAGATTATGCTTTACTCATTAGCAGTAATGCGGGGCTTTGGCGGTATCAGATTGGCGATACCATTCGCTTTACGAGTTTGGCACCTTATCGCATACAAATTAGTGGGCGAACCAAGCATTTCATCAATGTTTTTGGCGAGGAAGTGATGGTCCAGAATACAGATAAAGCTTTAGCGATTTGTTGTGAAAAATGGGGTGCACGGATTAGTGAATATACCGTTGGTCCCATCTTTTTGGAAGAGGATAAGGGGGGACATGAATGGTGGATAGAATTTGAGCAGGAACCCAGTGATTTGGCGGCTTTTGCTTATGATTTGGACCAAACGCTACAAACGCTCAACTCTGATTATGAAGCAAAACGATATCGAAACTTGGCTTTACAAGCTTTAAAGTTGCATACTTTACCCAAAGGGAGTTTCCATGCTTGGTTAAAATCGAGAGGAAAATATGGGGGGCAACACAAAGTGCCCCGCCTATCCAATAGTCGAGAATATATTGAGGCCCTAGCTCAATTTGAGCAATAATTTGGGCAAAAAAAGAGGGCTACCGAGGATTCGGTAGCCCTTCTTTTTGGGGGAGACCTTAAGGTCAGACTTTATTTCTCAAAAATGAAGCCCTCTTTAGTGGCTTGTTCGCGAACGGCATTGAGCATGGCATCATCGAGGCTATTGCCCTTATCTGCGGCTTGTTTTTTCCGTTCCTCACTAATGTAAGTAGAGCGCTGCTTACTTAGTTCCTGAATTTGAGTTTGAATGCGTTCTCTTTCTTTCATTTTGGCTTCTAGGACCTCTTTACGCTTTTCTTTATCTAGGCCTTTAAGCTCCTCGGGTAGGGTTTCCTCTTCGGCTTCTAAAATGGCATCTTCATTTTCTTCATAGGCATCTACTGCATCCCAAGCTGAATTTTTATAGGCGCCAGAAGATTTGGAGATAGCGCGTTCGGCTAGGCTAAAGCTAGCGGCATTCATATCTTGTTTCTTTTGGCGAGCTTTCATTTCTGCTCCTTTGCTTCCTCCATAGCTCATATAAGTACGGTTAAGGCTATCGTTGAGGCGAAGAATTTCGGCATCTTGAGGCGCTTCGATATGAGCAATTTTTTCATTTTGATTGATGCAAAGGTATTTACCTTCGGCCCGATCGGCTCCATCTTTCCAAAATAATTGTACGCCTTGTTCACAGGCGCCGCAAAAAATAGTATTGACGACAATATTGCGTTTTACGGCTGCTTTACAAACTGCTTTATAGTTTTTTGGTCCTTGCGTAAAACGTTCGTTTCCAGCAATAAATATCAGTTTAAGATCTTCGTCTCGATCTGACCAATTCAAATTATCGAGGGCATCTTCTATGGCCCAACCACAATACTCAGAGCCGCCATTGGTACGAATTTCAAAAAGTTTTTCGGAAACGAGGTCCAAATCTGTAGTGAGTGGGGCCAGTTGTAGTAAGTAGCCGTTTTTGCTAGGGTGATTATCTTTCCCATATTCATAGAGGGCCAGCTCAATATTTGGGGCTTTGCCATCTTTGCGGCTACGGGCCAATTCATTAACAATTTTCCAGAGTTGGGCTTTGGCCTGTTCAATTAGGCCGTCCATGCTGCCGCTGGCGTCCAGTAGGAGCGCAATTTGAATTTTGGGTTCGGCTGTCTGTTGTCGGGATTTTTCTACTAGGGGTGCCGTTAGGGATGGTGTCTGAGCTTGGACTGCGCCAAAAGTGAGCAGCAGCCCAAAGACGAAAAAATGAAAAATTTTCATAGTGGGTAGTTTTTTGTTAGTGGGGAATCCTTTGGGCTTAATAGTCTTATTAGTAAGATGTAAGTAGTTGCCATTTTGGTGTTTAGGCTATTGTCACATTTTGGACCAAAATGGAAGGCGGTGGAGCCGCCGCAGAGGAGCGAAGCGCCTGGCTGAGGGATAGATAGTGGTGCGGCGCAGCCGCAGACCAAAGTTTTTGAGCGCAGCGAAAAAGCTGCAGGGCCGAGCGATCAGCGAGCCACGACATAGCCCGACCCGAGCGAAGCGAGGGGCAGCCCCAAAAGATCCTCCTCTAATTTTCTTTTAAACGATTTCTGGGCCAAAAGATGGCGCCTAGGATAAAAAAGGCGGCAAAGAGTTCTTCTATCCTTGGATATTCGCCCAATAGCAACATGGCCCAAAAGATGGCGTAAATGGGTTCTAGGCTAGCCATTAGGCTAACTTGTTCGGTACGTAGCCGGCCCAAGGCCCAAATGTATAAAAAGTGAGCGGCGGCGGTAAATACGAGGCCCAACAAGAGTAAATAAAGGTAGGGCAAAGGGCGGCTAGGCCAACTTTCTAGCCAGCCAAGTTGCCAAAAGGCAGCAAACAGAAAGGCCCCAAAATTTTGCAAAAAAGCGAGAGTATTAGCATCCAATTGCATTAAAGCTTTTTTATTGGTCCAGCTCAATAAGGCAAAAGAAATGGCGGAACAAAGTCCCCATCCCCAAGCTTGCACATATAATAAATCGCCTGCTTTTAGAGAGGGAATAAGCAGTAGAAAAACACCTAAAAGCAGCCAAAGCGAGCGCTTCATATCGCTAGGCGACCAAGCTCCTTGGCCAACTATGGGCCGCAAAAGAACCGTAAACAAAGGAAATGCAGCAAAGCTAATTACGCCTAGGGCCAGGCTCCCCTCTTGTATGGCCATAAAAAAAGACCACCAGTGCAGGGCCAAGAGAGCACCTAAACGCAGACTCAGGCTATAATTCTTTCTAATTAGGGTATAGGCATTGGGCAAAAAAAAGAAGAGGCAACAGGCGGCTAAAAAAGTGCGCCCCAGCAGCAATTGACTAGCCGATAAGCCTGAAAATCGAGCAAATAAACCTGCTCCACCAAAGAGCATTACGGCCAATTGTAGGCCCAAATTGGCCTTCGTTACTGTTTTCATTTTCTATATACATTAAAAAAGAGCCAACTACAGTTAGCAGTTGACTCTTTAGTAAAAATTCAAAACTTTAGTGCGATCTAGCGTCCGCGAATAGTTGTAGTTTGCTGAATCCAACAAGGTACCTTAATGCTTCCTCCCTCTTTGAGTTGACGCTGGAAGATCTCCGTTTTAGTTGGCATAAAGGCGCTATATTGAGCAATATATTTGTTGGCCTTAGCGGCTACAGAAGAATCCACAGATTTAGCTTTCACCCATTCGTCAATGGCAGGCCAAACACAAATCTGAGCATCCCAGCCCGTTCCTTTAGCGCTGCAGCGGCTACCGCTAGAAGCGTACATAATACCTACAAGCAAATAAGGTTCTCCCCAATTAGGGCGGAATTTAGAAGCCTTGCGACAATAGCTACGAGCAGAACCAAAATTGCCAGCACGGAAAAGACGATCTGCATAGCGATAAGCCAAATCTGCTTTTACTTCATCGCTTACCCAGCCCTCTCCATCAATAGCGTCAGGATAAAACTCCCAGGCTTTATTCTTGAGCTCCTCACTATTTTCACGAGCGCCTTTAGAGCGGTACATCAAAATTTTGGTATAGGCAGTAGTCGTGTCATTATTAAGGATTTTATCAAAGTTGGCCGCAGCAATACTATCTGCCACCTCTTCAAAAGCCTTTCTAACCTCCAAGTAAAACTCATCTTCACCACCACATTTCTTACCGATTACAGTCAAGATTTCGGTATTCTGCGCTTGGTTACGAGGATCTGCTTCAAACTTGGGGCGCCAGATTTTGGTATAGTAAGCACAACCAAAAATAGCATCTTTGATCGGCTCAAACTGCGCATCTACTTCCGCCCAAGCTTTTTTATAATCATCTTTGGGGTTCTTTTTGGTCAATTCCTCCAAAGTTGCATAAAGTTTACGCATATATTCGTCATCAATGCCTTCTACATTAGAGCGGAACGCATAGACGGTTAGCGTAGCCAAAGGGGTCATAATCATCGCTGGCGCTTTGTCTTTGCCCAACTCCAAACTGCGCTCATAAGCCTTGATAGTTTCCATCATAGGCGCCTGATTGGCATACATATAATAGGCCTGATAAGCACGGACCAAAGCATCTTCGCCATTACAGGCAGCATTTTGGTCATAAAGGGCTTTGCCTTTTTCAAACCATTCTTTTTTCTTCTCTGGATCAGTTTCTTGTCCAGCAAAATAAAAAGCCATTACGCCCCCATCCTCAAAGTGGCGAGTTTCTGCTCCTTTGGGTGCCTTCACGTACTGAAAAAGCTCCTCCCAAATAGGATAAGCCTCCTTATACTGCTGTTGATTAAATCGATCGCGATAAATTACGTGCTGTTGGCGGGCCGCTTTTCGACCTTTGGGATAACTCTCCCAGGTTGTACAATTATTGTCGGCTGCAGCATCTTGTGCATAAGCCGTTTGCAGGCTAAAGAGCCCTAGCCCTAGGAAGAGGGCCCACTTCATCATTTTTTTTGGATGCAATTTCATAATATAGCTTCTTTTTAGTTAGCTAAGGGCAAGGCCCTTATTCTTCTTTATTTAGCGGGTTTCTATTTGGGGCTGCCCCTCGCTTGGCTCGGGTCGGGCTGTGTCGTGGCTCGCAGTGCTGCTCGGCCCTTCGCCAGCAAGCTGGC
This sequence comes from Saprospira sp. CCB-QB6, assembly GCF_028464065.1. Classification (NCBI taxonomy): domain Bacteria; kingdom Pseudomonadati; phylum Bacteroidota; class Saprospiria; order Saprospirales; family Saprospiraceae; genus Saprospira; species Saprospira sp. CCB-QB6. The sequence continues at coordinate 781,786 of NZ_CP116808.1, forward strand.
TCGGTCTGCGGCTTCGCCGCACCACTTTCCATCCCTCAGCCTGCGGCGGCTTCGCCGCCTGTCCGCTGCAGATTTGGACAGCGGCCCCAAAAAACAACATTCTAAAGAGTTGAACAAAAATCTGCTCCAAAAAAGCCAGCTTAAACAGCTTTTTTCTTGTTTAGACTAGGCTTTTGCGAATAATGTTTTATCTAAACTTAGAACGACGGAACCAGCTACCATCATTAAGTGTAAAGGCCAGATTAAACTGCCAGTAATTCTCTCTGATCAGCTCGCTATGTCCCAAAAATCCATATTCTACGCCTAGTTGTACATGGCCCAGCAATGGCGATTTTAGAGGCTGTATGGGAAGTCCCAAGCCAAAAGCTATGCCATACTTCTGGAGCTGATAGTCATTACCTCCGCTCTCTATGCTCCGTGCATCTGTTCCATAAAAGAGCCCCGCACGATATCTAGCCCGCTTGAGTAAGTGTCTAGTTTTGTAGTCTGGCGTATACTCTGCACCCAATGCAAAGGTATAGCTATCCTCCATTTTAATGTTGTTGTTACTATGCGAAAAGCCAGAAGACCAAAGACTTTGCTCAAAGTTTAGCCCCAAACGCCAATGCAAGCCTTTGTTTAAAGCAACACCAAAACCATAAGTTAATGGCATTTGCATACTGCTCACAGCATCTTCTGTACTAATGATGGTGTCTCGAGCATAAATGGCGCCATAGCGAATAACTTTTTCTTGAGAAAGTAGCTGAATATTGCTACTTCCACTAGCATAAGCCCCTACCGTTAAACGTAAATCTTCAAAAAGAAGAGGTTGATCATCTAAAGGAGAAAAGAAATGTTCATACTGCAAACCAACATCCCAAAGCAGTCCAGAAGCATTCTCTTCTAACTGAAACTCTTCATCATAACCAAAGGTATAAACACTATCCTGAAAGTCGATATAGCTATTTTGGTAAAAGTTACCAAAAAGGTAGCCCAAATTTACCCCTGCAGAAAGTCCTTTGTATTTAAATCCATTGGACCAGTTGGCTCTAAAGCGCGTCCCCTCTCCTTCATATTGATACTCAATATCGCCAAATTGAGCATCAGAGCGTAAAATGCGTACATCATAAGCCATAGCACTATGTGGGAGTAAACTCAAGCCCATCCCCCACTGAATTGGAATTCCTTTACGGAGACTATCTGTTTCTGCCTCCCAAACTCGAGTGATAGGAAATGCAATAGAGAAATAAGTTAAGTTTCCATCATTGGCTGTAGCAGAAAGGCCAGAAGCCTTTTCGCTTAGATTTGAGCGCTTATAATAAATCCCCGTTTCAAGGGCGGTGGTTCGAAGATGCCCTAAAGAGGCAGGATTGGTAAGGTCTACTTCCCAAATGCTATTAAAGGTTGAGCTAAAGGCTCCTCCAGAGCTCTGCACAACTTGCAATTGGTTACCATAAAGATCTCCAAGGCCAAAACGAGAATAAGGCGAATTGGCTCGGGTATAATCTTGGGCAAAAAGAGAAGAGCTAAAAAAAAGGAGGGCAAAAGCCCAGCAGACTGCATTAGTCGGCAGTGTGTTGTTGCACATGATAATTTAAAATTTGATTGAGGCCCATGAGGACCAGATTGGGCACCTTGAAAAGTTGACTGCTCAGGCGCTTTTCAAAAAAATCGGCATCTCCCCCAGTAATCAATACCCTCAACTCAGGATATTCTTTCTGGTATTGGGCAATAAAGCCTTGCATCTCGTAAACGACACCAGACTGCACTCCGGTTTGTATAGAACTAAAAGTGGTATTCCCTATTTCCTGATCCAAATCTATCCTTTGGACCAATGGAAGCTTAGCCGTAAAATGCTCTAGCGCAGCAAAACGCATTTCTATCCCCGCTAAAATACTGCCCCCCAAGTAATTAGCTTTAGCTGTAATGAAATCGTAAGTAATGCAAGTCCCAGCATCAATAACGAGAATATCTGAATCCGGAAATAATTTATTCGCTCCAATTACAGCAGCAACTCGATCATTACCTAAGGTCTCTGGGGTGGCATAGCTGTTTTCTATAGGAAGCGGAAGTTCCCAATTTAACCGAATGAAATGTTGTAATTGACTACCGAGCTGCCGCTCAATCCGACTATTGCGTCGGCGCACAGAAGAGAGTATAGCTTGCTGAATCGGATACTTTTTCAAAACCTTATCCAACTTCCTTTGGCTAAAGCGCTCTCTAGTTATTAATTGCAATAACTCTCCATCCTCAGAGAAAACCGCCAACTTCGAGCGGCTATTGCCAATGTCAATGCAAAGATTCATATAAAAAATCAACTAGTTTTGGAAGGCCAAGATAACCATTTTCATTTGAAGCAGTTGGGCCTTTTTTGCCAAAAAAAAAGGCCACTACCCCATATAAGTAGTGACCTTTTAGGCGAAGAACAACAAATTACTCTGCAGTTTCTTCTGTATTTTCAGCAGCTGCTTCAGTTTGGTCTACGACCTCATCAGCAACAACAGCATTGGGATCATCATTGTATACCTCAAAAGTAGCTGTAGCACGTACATCTTTCATCAAAGTGATGATCGCATTGTATTTACCCAACATTTTTACCTCCTCAGGCATTTTGATTTTCTTCTTGTCTACTTCTAGACCAAAGCTTTCCTTAAGTGCATTAGCAATCTGTACAAAAGTAACAGAACCAAAGATCTTTCCGCTAGTTCCAGCTTTAGCTGCAATGCGAAGCGTAGCCGCCTCAATTTTGCCAGCCAATTCTTGAGCTTCAGCAGTCATCTTAGCCAAACGAGCTTCTTGCTCGCGGATTTGCTCCATTAGAGAGTCTTTGTTTTCTTTATTCGCAACGATAGCAAATCCCTGGGGGATGAGGTAGTTACGAGCGTAGCCAGGCTTTACAGTCACCAAAGTGTTGGCATAACCTAGGTTCTCTACGTCTTTGATAAGGATAATTTCCATAACAGGATCAGTTTTGAACAATCTTCTTTAATCAATTACTTCTTCATCAAGTCAGCTACATAAGGTAGCATAGCCAAGTGGCGAGCACGCTTAACAGCTGTAGCCACTTTACGCTGGTACTTCATTGAGTTACCAGTGATACGACGAGGTAGCAATTTACCTTGCTCGTTAATGAAGTTCATAAGGAAATCGACATCTTTGTAATCTACGTACTTGATGCCGTAACGGCGAAAGCGACAATATTTTTTGCGCTTTTGGCCAATTTTAGGATTGCTCAGAAACTTGATATCTTCTCTACTTGCCATAACAAGTTAATTTTAAATTGGAATAAATGAATGATTCTAAAAAGAATTAGACTACTTCTCAGCAGACTCTTCTTTCTCCTCTTTTTTCTTACCGATCAAACCGTTGCGCTTGTCGTCATTGTATTTTACACCATGTTTGTCCAACTTGATAGTCAAGAAACGCAAAACACGGTCATCACGACGGAAGGCCAACTCTAGGTCCTCAATCAAATTTCCAATTACCTCCTCAGTTTTGAACTCTACTACGAAGTAAGCTCCAGAACTGCGACGGTTGATGGGATAAGCCAATTGCTTGATACCCCACTCATCAACATTTACGATCTCGCATTTGTTGTTTTTCAAATGCTCTACGTAAAGCTGAGCTGTCTCTTTGATTTCATCACCTGACAGAACGGGATCGACGATGAAAGTACACTCGTATTGTCTCATTAAGATTTACAGTGTTAAATATGGTTAGATAAAATAAAAAACCGCCCCTCTGAGCGGAGGAGCGGCTGCAAAAATAAGCTTTTATCTCAATTATCAAAAACTATTTGATCCTTATTGCTAAGGTTTTTAGTTTTTGCTGCTTGGAGTTTCCAACTCATATTTATCCATGTACTTTTTGTAAAGCTGTTTTTGCTTGTCTTTCTCCAAATCCAAAAGCTTCCCATCCAAATAAGCTGCAGTAATCTGACTGCTTCGCATATCCAATAAATCGCCCTTGGAAAGGATGAAGCTAGCCGCTTTGCCCTTTTCCAAACTACCAATCTGCTCCGATACCCCCAAGATTTCTGCTACATTGCTGGTAATGGCAGCCAAGGCCACTTCCTTGGGCAAGCCATAAGCTACCGCTTGCCCCGCCTGAAAGGCGAGGTTTCGCTGGTTCCAGCTCCCCTGCATACTCAAAGCGAATTGAACTCCTTTTTCATGCAAAATGGCCGGCGTTTTATAGGGCTGATCCACATCATCATGCTCCAAACGAGGCAAGGCGTGTAGATTGCTTAAGATGACGGGAATCTTTTGCTCAGCCAAGAAATCAGCAATGCGCCATGCCTCTGCCGCCCCAACAAAAACTAACTTCACTCCATAAGGCGATAATAACTGATGGGCCTCTAACATGGCCTTGGCCTCATCTACATGCACATACAAACGCTTCTCTCCAGAGAATAAGCCCCGCATGCTCTCCATTTTGATGTTCTTTTTTTCAGGCAGCTCTTGCTTGCAGTAAGCCGCAGCTTCTGCTAAATAGAGCTGTAAACCCTCTATGGTTGGCCGATATTTCTCATTGAGTTTGGTGGGACCAGGAGCCGCCCACCAACCCGTAAACTGAAAGCGATTGGGCCACCACAAATGCGTGCCCTCATCCAATTCTACAGCCGCATCTTCCCAATTAAAAGCCGATAGACGCAAAACAGATGACTGGCCCGAAATCCGTCCGCCTTCTGGTACGACCTGGCTATATAAGATGCCATTGCTTAAAATGGTGGGCAAGATCTCCGAATCGGTATTGTAGGCCACCACAGAGCGAATATTGGGATTAAAGTAGCCGACTTCTCTAAAGTCTAGGGTGGCTCGAACCGCCTCTACCTCTACCAAGCCCAATTGGGTGTTGGCAGCAATTAAGGCCGGATAAACCCACTGCCCTTGCCCATCTATCTGCTCTTTGTAGTTTTTCTGGGCCAGTTCTTTGGCTGGACCAAGCTCTACAATTTTGCCTGCCTTCACGGCGATTGCCCCCTCTTCTATAATTTCTCCTTGGCCCGTATGAATACGAACATTTTTCAGGAGATAATGATCTGTTTTCTGTGCCCAGACCGAGGCGGTTATGGCCCAAAATAAGAGGACCAACAAACTCCATTTTTTCATCTATATATAATATGTATCATGTTAATAATTAGGCCCCCTTTTCTGCGACTAGAGGCGGGCGAAGCCCGCCGGCCTAGCGATGCGGAGGGGTGGCCGTCAGGCCAGACCAAGGCGGCGAAGCCGCCGCAGGGCCGAGCGAATAGCGAGCCCCAAAGCGTAGCGCCGACGAGCGCAGCGAGGCGGAGGCCCCAAATCCCCCTAATCTAATTTCCAGCCCCCCAAGGCATTGAGCTGCACATCTCCACAATGATAATGCTTGTCCTCTGTGGGCATAGCGGGCTGCGTAGGTTCTCCAGCCGATTTTGCGCCCAACATCTTCTGAATCAGCCGCTGACGCTCAGCCTTGAGCTCGGCCCGGAGACGCTGATCGCGCTCCAAAGAGTAGTAGCAAATGCCGTCTACATAGGTTTGTTCGGCCTTGGCATAAATAGAGAGCGGATGGTCGGACCAAAGGACCAAATCCGCATCCTTGCCTTTTTTGATGCTGCCCAATTGGTCATCACAACGGAGCAGTTTAGCGGGATTTAACGTCACCATCTTCCAGGCTTCTTCCTCGCTCATCTGGCCATATTTTACACTTTTGGCAGCCTCTTGATTGAGGCGGCGGCCCATCTCAGCATCATCTGAATTGATGGCCGTAACCACATCCATAGCATCCAAAATTTTGGCATTATAGGGAATCGCATCCCGAACTTCTGCCTTATAGGCCCACCAATCCGAGAAGGTAGAGCCCCCGGCCCCATGTTCCTTCATCTTATCGGCTACCTTATAGCCTTCCAAAATGTGCGTAAAGGTATTGATGCGGAAATTATAGCGCTCGGCCACTCGCATCAGCATAGTAATTTCACTTTGCACATAAGAATGGCAGCTAATGAAGCGCTCCTTATTGAGGATTTCGAGCAGGGCATCCAACTCAATATCTCGACGGGTATTTTCGGGATCCTTTTTTAGGGCTTCGCCATAGGCTTGGGCCCGACTAAAATAGTCTTCATAGACCTGTTCTACCCCCATACGAGTTTGGGGAAAACGTTTGTTTTGACGATCGCCCCAATTGGACTGTTTTACATTTTCGCCCAAAGCAAATTTGATAAAAGGAGCCGCATTTTCATACTTGAGCTCCTCAGGCAAAACGCCCCAACGGAACTTAATCAAAGCCGCTTGTCCCCCAATAGGATTGGCCGAACCATGTAGCAATTGGGCCGAAGTCACGCCCCCAGCCAACTGTCGATAGATATTGACATCATCGCTATTGAGTACATCCCCAATGCGGACCTCCGCAGAGCTAGCCTGCGTGCCCTCATTGACCCCGTTTTGGATGGCAATATGCGAGTGCTCATCAATGACCCCAGTGGTGAGGTGCTTGCCTTGAGCATTCACCAATTTGGCCCCTTTGGGCAGCTTGATGTTCTTCCCAATCTTCTTGATCTTTCCATTCTCAATCAAGACATCAGTATTCTCTAAGATGCCTTGTTTTTCATTGGTCCAAACCGTAGCCCCCTTAAAGAGAACGAGCTCTTGTTTGGGCGCCTGCTCAGCCGTATGACCAAAGGCGGTAAAGGGATAGCGCAGTTTACTGGCCCAGTTCAGGCTGCTATCTCTTTTGGGTAATTCGGCGGCTTTCTTAGGCTCAAAAGCCGCTTGGCGTTGGCCTTTTACATTCAGCCAATTGCCTTTTTCATCCTCGGCATAACCGATGATGCTGCCGGCCTTCCATTGAGCACTAATGCGAATAATAGGCGCTGTGCTATCTGCCGTAAACTTCCCTGAAAGGCTCAGGCTGGGATAATGATAATCCAACTTTAGTTTGATTGGCTTTTGCGTGCTATCAGCAAAAGTAAGTTTTGCAGTAGGCTTAAAGGCTTTGCCCTCTATGCTAATTTGATAGCTTTTTTGCTCCAAGTTGAGGCTGTAGGTCCCGCGAATATCATCCGCTTGAAGGTTGGCCTCGCTATAAACCTTGCCCTTCACCCAATGTTGCAACAACTGGCTATTTTCCATTAAAATTGGTGCTGAGCTAATAAAGAAATTGGCCCATTTACCCGCCTCTAAGGTCCCTAGTTGCTCCGATAGGCCCAAAAAGCTAGCGGGCTGAGTGGTTAGGGCGGCCAAGAGATCCTCTTCACTTAATCCAGCCGCATAAGCTTTGCGCAAACTGGCCCAAATGGCTGTTGGTTGTTTGAGTCCTTCTGTGGTTAATGAAAAGGCCAGACCTGCTTCAGCTAAGGCGGCGGGATTGGCGGGAGCCAGCTCCCAATGCAGCATTTGTCCCAATTTGATAAAGTTGGCATCTAGTGGGTCACTCACATCATAGGCCTCTGGAAAGTTCAGGGGCACCACCAATTTGGCCTTTATGGCCTGCAAAGCCTCCAAACGGCGATACTCATCCCCGGCCCCAACAAAGATGTATTCCTTGCCAAATTCTTGGGCAATTTTATGCGCTCTCAGAATATTAAAGCGCTGCTTGGCCTCAAAAAACTGCGGCAAGGCTTGTAGCTCATTAAAGCGGGCCAAAGAGCGGTTGTATTCTAGTCCAGCCTCCTGCTTTTGGTAATAATCCGCATCATAATAGGTTTGGCGAAGCAAGGCAATAGCCCCCATCAAAGAGCTGGGATAATCTTGAGAAGAACTCCCCTTAGAAAAAGAGTAATGCGCCCCAGCTTCTCCCTTGAGGATCATCTCTTGGGCCGATTCTTCACCTAGGAAAACAAGGGCAGAACTTCCTCTGGCGATACCGTCCTTTTGTTGGCTCAGGCAAAGGCCAAAACCTGCTTGGCGCAAGGCCTTAGCTGCCTTTTTATCGGGAGAAAACAGCTGGTCGGCTCTTTGTTCTGGCCGAATCGCTTCGTTCCAGCTAAAGGGCCCCTTTTTATCCGACAGAAATTGCGGATTCCCCTGATTATTGTCCTTTTTAGGATTGGCTGAAAGACCGTAATTAGTACTCAATTCAATAAAAGAGGGATAGATGTATTTGCCCGCCAGATCAATCTCCACAGCCCCCTGAGGCCGCTTTAAATCTTGGCCCACTGCCACAATCTTCCCTTCTTTAATCAGCAACTGGGCATTTTTGAGCAACTGCTTGGGCCCCGTCTGAATATGGGCATTGGTAAATAGGTAGCAGCCCTCTCTTTGGTCTACCACCCCATTTTCTGGAAAACTAGGCCGCTGAGCCAACAGGCCTGCCCCCAATCCCAAATAAAGCAGTAAACATAAATAGACTATCCTCATACGAAATAAAATTTGGTTTTTTGATGTAATCCACAAGCGAAAGATACGCTCTTTGGCCAATATAGGACAGTTTTTAGGCGGCTTCCTTTTTTTTCGATAGACGCTTTTCTCTTATCCACTAAATGATTTTTATTTGGGGCCTCCCGCCTGCGGCGGGCGCTACGCTTTGGGGCTCGCTGTTCGCTCGGCCCTGCGGCGGCTGCGCCGCCTTGGTCTGGCCTGACGGCCACCCCGCCGCATCGCTAGGCCGTTTGGCCTTCGGCCATGGGCCTGTAGGTTGAAACCTACAGCCAATTAACAAATGTATTTTCATGTTCAATGGAGGGTTGAAACCCTCCATAAATAAACATCTTTTAGCCCTTCTTTGCGGCTAGGGCTTGGGCTCATTTTCTTGTTTAGTGAATAGCTTCAGGAGTAGAAAAGCGAACAAGGACTTTAGTTCGCTCAGTCAATAACCCTGGGCTTCAGCCTAGGGCTATAAGTATTAACAGAAATCCACATCATCAAAACCTTTTTGCCCTATTCTGCAGATGCAAAACGGCATCTCGAAGGCTTGGTCCAGAAAAGTAGAAAAGAGAGACAAAAGAAAGCGCCCGTCTACCGACGGGCGCTTTAAGTTTAGGCCAAAAGGGCCAATTAGTTTTCCATAAAAATGTTTTCTTCTTCGGCGGGGACAAAATACCAGCGGCGGAGATTGCCTTCATGCAATTGGTCCACGACCAGTTTGCCATCTTCTAGTTTGATAATGCGCATATCGTTCCAGCCGCGCACTTGTAGAAATTGGATAGAGTCTTGGCGAACTTGGAAGTCAAAGATGCGATCTCGGCCACCGATATCCATCTTCCACTTGTCTACTAATTGTTTTTTGTACTTGGTCTTTTTGCCTTTTTTGACCTCTACTTTTTCTTTGAGGTCATAGAAATACATGACGATTGGGCCGGCTTGGGCGTTACAGTCGATAAACTGGCCATTGAGCTCAAGGTATTCCGTTTGCCAGGGGTGGCTTTTGAGCATTTTCATGGTCTTTTTTTCTTCCTTGCTGGGCTTGTACTTTTTATTTTTCTGGGCCTGTAGTGGGAGGACCAAGAGGGCCAAAAAACAAGCAATGACTAATGATCTAAGGGGCATAACAAGCGTTTAAATTTTATAAAATGCGGTATGTAAAAGGCTTATGGTGCAGGTTTTTGCAATTTCCATTCCGCCTTTTCACTCTGCAAAATTAACAAACTATCGCTAAGTTCCACAATGGCCGTGGGGGGGAGTATTTTAGTGGGATGTTGATAAAAGAGGCTATCATTTCGGAAGAAAAAGCGGACGCTATCGGCATGGGGGGGGCTGACAAAGCTTTTGATGCGGAAGCTATCGCGAGTAAAGGTATATCTGGGGTCTCCCATAGATGGGCCATCTACTTGCATTTTTGGGGTTTTGATATAAGCAACATCCCAAGAGCGGTAGAGCAGCTCTAGGTCAAATTTGGAAGATTGGGCCAATTTTTTTGGGCCCGTGCAGGCGCCCAGAAAGAAAAGCGCGATAGCGCTATAAGCTAGATATTTCATAAGGTATAGTTTTATATAATCAACTTCATTTACAGTGGGTATATTCTCTGCGTTTGGGGGCGAGCGCAGCGAGCCGGCTGAGGGATGGGCAGCAGTGGCGCGCAGCGCCAGACCAAGGCGGCTTTGCCGCCGCAGGGCCGAGCGACTAGCGAGCTGCGAGACAGCCCGACCCGCCTGCAAGGCGGGGCAGCCCCTAAACAGCGGCAGAAAAAGCGGTAGACTTGCATTTAGAGGGAGAAGTAAAGCATTTTCTAAAAAAACTCGCTATCTTCCTGCTATAAAATTCCTTTGAAAATATAGCCCAATTGTATGCAGGCCTCATCACTTGATTTACGTTTTTTAGAGCAGCTCAAGCAGCGTTTACAACTTTCTAACCGCCGATCTATTTATTTGAATGCGTTGGCGGGCCGGTCTCGCAACCGTTTGAACCTTACGGACCTCAATCAGATTGAGCCTCGTTTGGCGGAGCAATTTATTCATTTATTGTTGAGCAAGCCTAGTTTTCGTTTACAATTTAGGCCGACTGAGGAGCGTTGGCAGGCGGAGCCTGAGTTGGGGCGGGTCATGCGTCGGCTCAATAATATGTTATTGGATCATCAGGATCATTTGGCGGAGCAGGGTGTGGCGACCTTTGGTTTTGGATTTCCGGTCTTGCTCAAGCGAGATCAGGAGGATCCGAGTCGGATCATTAAGGCGCCGCTTTTTGTTTGGTCTTTGGAGTTAAAGCGCAATTGGCGCAAAAGTAATGAGTGGACCTTAGAAAGAAGTGATGATTATGCGCTTTCTAGCAATCGTTCCTTGGCGGCGCATTTGCTTAAGGACATGCAGATTCGGCTTTCTCCGCTTTACGATCATTTTACGGATGATGGTTTATTGGATGAGAAAGAGGTTTTGTATACGGTGGGCAAGCAATTGGCCCAACTGCTTCCGGAGCAAAAGGAAGCGGAGGTACAGGCGGATCTCTTGGCCAGTTGGAAAAAGGGGATTGTTCCTTTGCCGACCCTTAAAGATGAGTTATTAGAGTTGACTGAAAATGGCCCCAAGCTCGTTTGGGCGGGTTTATTTGGTTTGTATAAGGGGCAAAAAGAGAGTTTGGCCCAAGACATACAGGAATTCATACAGCGGTTTGACAGCTTAGGGCATTTATTGCGTCCTATTGGGCAAGAAGAGTTTGGGGGGCAGTTAGCGCCCAAGCTCATGCAGCATAGTTTTCCGATGGTTCCGACAGACCCTAGTCAGCAGCATCTTTTGCATGATTTATTTAGAGGCAAGCAGATCATTGTGCAGGGCCCTCCGGGTACGGGAAAAAGCCAGAGTTTGACGGCTGTGCTCAGCAATTTGTTATCTAATGGGGCGCGTTGTTTGGTGGTTTGTGAGAAGAAAACGGCCTTAGATGTTTTGTACAACAACCTCAAGGATTTGGGGCTAGAGGAGCTAGCGGTCATTGTGGAAGATCTCTATCGGGATCGTAGTCCCTTGGTGCGTTCTATGCGGGCGCGTTTGCAGCAAAAGCAGAAGAGTTATAAGCCTTCTAGTCATTATTTGCGGAGCTTGCAGACCATGGCGGCCTATAGTCAGCAATTGCAGGGGTATCATGAGCAGCTATTGGCGCAGCTATCTGGAGAAAAGCGCTGGAGTGATTTGGTGGATGAATATTTGGAGTTGGCGTTGAGCTATGATCGCAAGCGGATTGCGGGCAAGTTGAATCCCAAAGCCTTTAGTTTTGAGAATGCGGAATTAGAAGAAATCCTGCGAATTTTGGAAGAGGGGGAGCCTTTGTTTCGGGAGTTAGGCAGTTTGCAGCATCCCTTCAATGCCTTTAGTGACCAGTTTTTTAGCAATGGGAATACGCATGCGGTAAAGCTGGATTTGGGCAAAAAGCTCAGGGGCTTGCACAATGCATTGGATGCGGCCCAGAGTGATCTCCTCTCCTATTTGTATGAGTATGAGAAGTTATTAGAGAATCATTATGCGGAGACCATGAGCTTTAAGGGCAAAGCCTTAGAGGAGATGAACGATTTGATTTCGGAGGGTTTTGAGACCAGCAAATACTTCTTTAATAAAAACAAGGGGTTTTATCGTTCTTTGCTGCGCTCGGTTTCTAGTAAATACAAAAAGCTACAAGACGATAAGGAGAAAGTAGTGGCCCATTATAAGTTGTTGCGTAGTTTTCATCAGCGCTACAACTACTTTGATTTCCAGTTTTTGAAACTGGATGATATAGACATCATCATCTTTGAGGATATTCAGAAAAATATAGGGGAGTACAGCAAAAAGCTAGGCGATTGGTACTTTGATCGGAGCAAAGACATTCAGCGTTTGGTGAATGAGCTTTCTTTGCAGAATGTGCATCCGCATGTAGATTTTAAGGCTAGAGTGCAGGAGTTAAGTCGCAATTTGGATGTTTTTGCGGACTCTTATCGCAAGAGCAACATCTTTAAGGTCCCTTTCCGCTTTGATTCTGCGGTTTTGCGGCAGCGGCTCAATCATTTGGAGAACCTCTATGAGAATTTGGGGAAACTCTTGGCTCGTTTTGAAAAGGAGTTTGATGCTTATCATCGGCTCAAGTTCTTTTGGGAGCAGCTTTCTGCGGCCGAGCAGCAGGCCTTTATGGCCCTTTCGGAAACTGATCCACCCGATTGGCAAGGGCATTTTAAGAGCTGGTACATTTATGAACTTTTGGAGCGACAAGACAAGGAACGTTTACCTCAGGCGGACAGCTATAGTCGTTTGCTCAAGTACTATGAAGAAGAGCAGGATCGGATGCGGAAAGAGTTGAAGCAGCACACTTTGCTTTATTGGCGAGCCAAGCAGGCGCAGGCTGTAGAGCAATTTAATCGGGAGAAGGCGCCTTTAAAAGTACATTCCATTTACAACCTCAGGGGGGCCAATGGAGGCAAGCGCACGCCATTGCGGCAAATCTTTGAGGCCGATCCACAGCTATTTACTAGTTTTTTTCCGGTCCTGATGGTTAATCCTTCGGTAGCAGCGGCTATGTTGCCCTTAACGCCCCATCTTTTTGATGTTGTCATCTTTGATGAGGCCAGTCAATTGCGTTTGGAGGATACATTTTCGGCCCTATTGCGGGGGCGGCTCAAGGTCATTTCTGGGGATAGTCAGCAGATGCCGCCCTCGGACTACTTTGCCAGTCGAGAATCGGCCTTTTTGGAAGAAGAAGAAGAGGATGAAAACGCTTGGGAATTGGAAAAAGAGGCAGTGGATTATTTGGCAGGTAGTGAGTCTTTATTGGAGTATTCGGTGGCTGATGGGCGTTATGAAGAGAGTTTTTTGCAGATTCACTATCGGAGTCGGCACCCCTACCTCATTGATTTTTCCAATGCGGCCTTTTATGGGAAACGCTTGCGGCCAGTGCCTGCACAGGAAGACTATTGTCCCATTGAGTTTAGGGCGGTAAATGGCTTGTATGAAAACTCGACGAATCCGACAGAGGCGGAGGCGATTTTAGAAGAGTTATTGGTCCTTTACAAGCAGTATAAAGAGCAGCTCCCCTCCATAGGGGTAGCCACCTTCAACCTCAAGCAGCGCAACTTAATCTTGGAAAAAATGCAGCTGCGCATGAGTCAATCCGAGAGTGAGGCCAATGCGTTTGAGGCCTTGCAGGGGGCGGGCTTATTTGTCAAGAACTTGGAGAACATACAGGGAGATGAGCGAGATATTTTGCTTTTATCGACCACCTTTGGGAAAAGAGAAGATGGGCGTTTCATTCAGAACTTTGGTCCGATCAATAGGGAGAAAGGTTATCGTTTGCTGAATGTGTTGATTAGTCGGGCCAAGCAGAAAATCCTTCTCTTTTCGAGTATTCCGCAAGAGTACATTTTGCGTTATCGGGAGTTAATTCCAGAAGAGGGCAATTATGGCAAAGCTATTTTCTATGCTTATTTGGCTTATGCGCAGGCGGTTAGTGAGGGGAATTTGGCTTTACGGCAGCAGATTTTGCAGCTTGTTTATAGTCATTCGGACCAGAAGCAGCTAGAGGAATTTAATCCTGAGAGTCGCTTAGCGGGTTTTGCCTTGCGTTTTCATCGCTTTTTGTCCAAGCATTTGCCAGAGAGTTATCAATTAGATTGGCAGGCGCAGTTGGCGGGTTTGCAGATTCCCTTTTTGTTGAGAGATGGGCAAGGACAGCCCAAATTGGCCTTTTTCATTGACCTCTATCATTCGGATTATTCGGAGGAGGCCTATGCTTGGGATTTCTTCCGTCGCGATTATTTACAGCGCATGAATATTCCTTTGGAGCGGGTTTGGACCTACAGTTGGTGGAAGCAGACAGAGGCGGAGCAGGCTCGGATTCGGGCAATTTTAGAAGATTTGGAGTAGGTTTGGGGCCTGCCGCCTTCGGCGGCCGGGCCCTTTCAGGGCTCGCAGGTCTGCTCGGCCCTGCGCCGCTTTCAGCGGCTGGGTCTGCCGCTACGCGGCACCCTTGCAGGCCCCTAGGCCGACGGGCCTTCGGCCCTTTTTACTGTAGGTTGAAACCTACAGCAAGAATGGTATTGCTGCGCAATGATTTATGAATGAGGGTTAAAACCCTCATGAAATTAAGCCGTTTAAAAGCTCAAGTTTTATTGGGGTACAGAAGGTCCTGAACAGTTATTATAAAAAGCAAAAGCCGCTTTTCTTTACAGAAAAGCGGCTTTATATATTCAGCTTAGTTATAGGCATAAAAAAAGAGCCCGACCTGCACGGAGCGCTCAACCACCTACCCTTGCTTCGTTTCCGACCTGGGGGAGTTCAGTAGGAGCTGCTCCTGCCTCTTGGCTCAGTGGCAAATATACGCTCATTTTATGGATTTGCAAATTTTGCTTCATTTTTTTGTAAAAAAGGTCCATTTAGGGTTTTGGGGCGGCGAAGCCGCCTGGCCCGTAGGGCCGTTGGCCTACCGCTGCGGAAGGGTGGCCGCAGGCCAGACCGAAGCCCGCAGGGCTGAAGGGCCGAGCAAGCTTGCGAGCCCTGTAGCATAGGGGCGGCCGCCCCAAATGAAAGGGCGGCCGCAGGCCTCAAATAAAAATTATTGGCTTAGTGAATTTGGATCTTTTTGATTTGATGAAAATTGGGTCCAATAATTTGGAGGAAGTATATGCCTTGGGGGAGGTTATTCCAATGGATCTTATATAAATCTGCTTCTTTTTCGTATTGGATACTTTGTTTTCGGCCTTGAATGTCTAGCAATTCTAGTTGAAGACCATCAGTTGTTTGGTTGAGTTGGAGGTAGAGTTCATTTTGGGTTGGGTTCGGGAAAATTTGGAGTGCTAGAGCGCCGTTTTCAAAGTAAACTGTACGCAGGGCAGATATTGCCTGTTCCTCGTTTTGGGCTATTTGCAAGAGGCGGTAATAAGATTGACCTTGGAGGGGAGATTCGTCGGTCCAGCTATAATGTTGTTGTTGATCTTGTGAAGGAATTTGGGTTAAGGTTTCAAAATGGAGGCCATTAGCAGATCGTTGGAGTTCGAACCAGTTGGTTTGGTCTGTTTGGCTACGCCCCCAACTTAGATCAACCTTATTATTGGCTTTTTGGGCCTTAAAATAGCTAAGTTCTAAGGGAAGAAGCGCCTCATCAAAGACCCCATCGTCATTAGTTCCAGAAGGACTACCCGCAAAATTATTGCAGGGGGAGCTATTATTATTACAGCCTGCTTGACCATTAGTAGTTCGGCTGAGCACATTGCTATTAGGTTCTGTGCTAGAGTAAAAAATAACGCCTTGGCCACCGCCGCCACCGCCGCCATGTGGACTACTAAGGCTAGAGCCGCCAGTTCCGCCATTTGCTTCAACTAAAAGTGGGCAAGTAGAATTGATATTAAAATTATTGACGGCGAGCAAAATGCTACCTCCAGCACCACCGCCGCCAGCACCGTCATTGGTCCAAGAGGCGGCATCATTTCCGTTGGCAGAGATAGTGATGCCACTACAGCTAGCGGAGCTGATCATTTCTTGGGCTTTGATATAAATTAGGCCCCCACCATTGGCACCAGAAGTTCCGCGACTATTATTTTGTTGGCCGCCGCCACCGCCGCCACCAAAAAAGATGCGGTTGGGTGCTATTTGCGAAGAAAGAGCAAGGCCAGATTGCCCACCAACAGCGGTAGCGGCAGGGCAGACATTGCCGCCACCATTATAGCCACGGCCACCTTCGCCACCAGCGGTATAATTTCCACCACCAGCGCCACCACCATTGTGATGAGCGCCACCGCCGCCACCATTGAGCATTTTTGCTCGGGCATAGGTATAATTAGGGTTAGTATTTGGATAAATTCCTTCTCCTTTTTCGCCATATTCATCGGAGCTACTGATATAAACGCCATTGGCGCTACAAGCGGGACCACTATAGTTTCTAGAAACTGCGCCACCTCTAAAACCGAGGCCGTCTACAGAAATATTGTGAGCTAGAGTGAGTTGATTGAGCACCTCAAAGGCTAGAACACCTCCTGTTTGGCCATCCCAGGCTTTGGCAGTTAGGTCTGCTGTTGTGGTATAATTGGGGCTACCCAACTGTGGAAAAGAGACAATTTGTAGGCGGCTATTAGTTCCTGTGCTATATGGTCTAATCAATGAATTTTGGAGCGTAATGCTAATAGGCGTACCAGCAGATTCTGTATGGGATAGAATTTGGGCTATTTCAAAATTGCCTGCGTTGAGAATTTGGTCCAGATCCCCAAAACTACTGTTATTGGCGGTATTGCTACCAATTACATCATCTTGAACTTGGATGATTAGGACTTGTTCGCCATCTTCAAAGCTATCAAAAGTTTCATCTACTTGACTCAGCTGTAAGCTATTGCCACTAATATTAGTCACTCGAGCATAAGCATTTACCTGCATTTGGGCCGAAGCAAAATGGGCAAAACAAAGTAGGGATAAAAAGAGATAAATGTTCTTCAAAATTTTAGTTTTAAATACTTTTTAAAAATTAAAATTTACTTAAGGTGGGGTTACAATTATTTGTTGTCACAAATATAAAAAATGTGTAGTTTTTATTCAAAGGAAGACTAATTGTAAAAAATTTAATGTCTAGACTATTCAGTTAAACTTTGGGGACTGGCAGTGTTCTTGTCAAGGGGCTGATGATTTTTTAACCTCAGAACTCCCTAGAAATAAAAGAATTGAGGGGGGACTATTTTAACAACAACTATGAATCATTTATCAAATTACCTCATCTTTTTGGGCCTAATATTGGGCAGTTGGGTGCAAGCTCAAGAATTGCATTTTGCCGATTTACAAACGGCAGAAGGGCCATCTATAGAGCGATTGACGCTTTTGGCGCAGGATGAGCAGGATTATATTTACTTGGCTTTTGCCTATGAAGACAGCATTTTGGCAACAGGCAATACGCAGTATGTATTGGGGCAAAATTTGGGACAAAAGGAGTATTTGATCCAAAAACAGGATACTCAAGGGCAAGTGATTTGGCAGGGCGAGTTGAAGAGTGCTGCTGATTTTGAGCTGTATGGGCTCCAAGCTATTGGACAGCAACTTTATTTAGTGGGCAGTTTTAGTGGCCCTTTGAGCTGGGTACATGCTGGACAAACGGATAGTTTGGCGGCTGATGCAGATGGCAATACAGATGGTTTTCTGCTTCAGCTTTCTGCTGCGGGGCAGTGGCAAAGAGGAGCGGCCTTGCGTGCCAAAGGCGATTTAATGATTCGAGATATTGCGCAAACGGCTGGAGGAGATTTGCTTTTGACGGGTGGATTTAAAGACAGCCTTAATATTTCGCTAGCGGCCAATCCTCAATATTGGCGCTCGACAGCTTATCAGGGAAATTATTCTACTTATGATGTATTTGTCTTGGCCTATGATAGCAGTTTTCAGTATCAGAGAGGTTTTCAGTTGAGCAATCAATATCAGGATTATGGCCAAAAAATAGCCGTAAATAGTCAGGGCGATTGGTTGCTTTTTGGCAATTATTACGGCAGCTTAGACCTAGATCCCTCTAGCAACAGCCAAAGCATTTCTTATAGCGGCTCCAATGGAATTTTTGTGGCCAAGTATAATGCACAGGGGCAATATTTAGCGGGTTTTGGCTTAAGCTCTTCTTCTGGCGGAGGGCATATTTTGGGCGATGTTGCGCTTAGCCCCACTGATGAGCTTTACCTTTGTGGCGATCTTAATGCGACAACTGATCTAGATCCCTCTGCAGCTACTTATTCGGTTACGGGTTACTCTGGACGCTATGCTTTTTTTGCCCAATATGACGCACAACTCCATTTTGTGCAGGGACATAGTTTTGGAAACACCTCTACTCAGGCTGCTCGCGGCATTTTGCTCGATAACAGCCAGCAGATCTATCTTTGGGGACATTATGCCAGCAACCTAAACATCTCTGATGCAGCAGGCAACAGCCAGTTCTTGGCCAACAATGGAGGTTTTGATCTCTTTTTGGCCCGTTATTCTGCTCAGGCGGAGCTTCTTTGGGCCCAAAACTGGGGCAGCAGTGCCGATGAAGTTGCTGCGGCTAGCTTGATTCGCCCTGATGGCAAACTCTATCTAGGCGGAAGCTTTTCTAATAGTGTTGATTTTGATCCAATTTCTAGCGCTGGCCTAGCCCAAAGCCTAGCCAGCCAAGATGCCTTTCTCTTAGGCTTAAATGGAGCTTGTCAGCTACAAATTCAATCCAATTGGTCGCTACAAAATATTGTTTGTGCCAATGACTCTATCTATTTATCAGCTAGCGGAGCCGATAGCATTTATTTCCAGCCCCAATGGCCCAATAACAGCTATTATACCCCCAACCAATCTGAATGGATTTATGTTTTTGGCCAAGATAGCCTAGGCTGCCGAGCCCAAGATTCCTTAGAGATTATTTTGGCTCAAGCTAGCAGTTCTATTGACCAGCAACAGGCCTGTGGAAGCTTTAGCTGGATTGATGGAAACACCTATTATAGTAGCAACAATAGCGCAAGCTACCTACTTAGCAATGCCGCAGGTTGCGACTCTATCGTCTATCTTCAACTGACCATTGAGCAGCTAGATAGCACAGTTAGCCAAAGCAATGACAGCCTTTTTGCTAGCCCCAACGCCAGCAGCTACCAATGGATCGATTGCAATAGCGGCTTGGCTATTCCTGGCGCCAACAATGCGAGTTTTGCCCCCAGTAGTTCTGGAAATTATGCCGTAGAATTAACGCTAAACAGCTGCAGCCAAACCTCTGCTTGCTATCCATTTACTCTCACTACAGGCCTTGAGTCTATCGCCAACCATCAATTTAGCATTTATCCCAATCCCGCTCAAAATGAACTGTATTTAAGCTTTGAGCAAGATCAACAAGAGATTCATTTGCAGTTGTTTGACCTGCAAGGTCGAAAACAAAAACTACATTATCAGGTACAGGGACAAGATTACCAAATGAACTGGGAAAATCTTCCCCAGGGCATCTATTTCCTCCAAATTACAGGCGCCCATATTCAACACAGTCAAAAAATTCAGATTCACTAATTTGTTTTTTGGGGCCCGCGGCCGGCTAGGCTTCGCCTAGGTCGGCCGCCGCTATGCTTCGCGGCTCGCAGGTCTGCTCGGCCCTTCAGCCCTTCGGGCTTCGGTCTGGCCTTCGGCCACCGCTGCGCAGCGCTGGGCCAAATAAGCTTTTGGCAAAAATCAAAAAGAGCTATCAGAATAATCTGATAGCTCTTTGTTTATCGACAAGCTCTACTTTGCTTTCTTTTTCGGGCTAGCCTTTTTTGTTGTCGTCTTCTTTTTGGCTGTTGCTTTCTTCGCCTTGGGCTTTTTAACCGTCCCCCCTTGATCTTCCACCAAAGCAATCGCGCGTTCTAGCGTAACCTCTTTGGCTTCTTCTGGCGTTAGTTTTTTGCCATCGGCATCCAGCAACTTATAAGATTTTTTGCCAGAGCGGATAAAGGGGCCCCAGCGGCCATTTTCAATGTTGAGGCTATGATCTGGCCATTGTTGGATGTAGCGATTAGCTTCTTTTTCCAGCTTTGCTTCAATCAATTCTACAGCTTGGGCCTCTGTAATACTTTCCAATTGGAAGCCAGAGCCTTTAGTAATCGAAACAAACATCTTATTCCATTTCACAAAAGGACCAAAGCGACCAGAACCCTTAGTAATTGGCAAATCTTTAAAGTGACCAATTGGCGCATCTTCTTTGATGCGGGCCTCTACTAATGGAATTGCCTCCTCATAAGTAAATGAAATAGGATCGGCTCCTTTGGGCAAAGAAATAAATTTGCCATCGAATTTGACGTAGGGACCATAGCGGCCAGCATTTACTTCTAATTCTTGGCCTTTATAGGTTCCAATATTTCGAGGCAATTTGAATAACTCCAAAGCCTCTTCAAAAGTAATCGTTTCAATAGACTGCTCTCTTTTGAGGTTCGCATATTGAGGTTTTTCCTCTTCGCCTAGCTCATCGGGAGCGCCAATTTGGGCCAAAGGACCATAGCGGCCAATACGAACAAGTAGCGTATGCCCAGTTTTGGGGTCTTTACCTAAGATTCGTTCTCCAGTTACGCGATCGGCATCCTCAGCGGTTTGCTCTACTAATTTATGAAAAGGCTTATAGATGAGGTCCAGCATTTTTTGCCATTGCTCTTGCCCCTCTGCCACCTTATCTAAGCGGTCTTCTACATCGGCGGTGAAATTATAGTCCATAATATCACCAAAGTACTCCATGAGAAAATCCGTTACCTGTTTGCCCAAATCTGAAGCAAACAACTTATTCTTTTCCGTTCCGTATTTCTCGGTTAGTTCTACTGCTTTAATTTCGGCGGCTTCTTGTACTAAAGACAGTTTGCGGTAATTTCGCTCTTGGCCCTCTCTACTTTCTTTAGTCACATAGCCTCGGCTAGGGTCCATAATTTTAGTAATTGTTGGGGCATAAGTAGAAGGTCGACCGATTCCTCTTTTTTCCAACTCTTTAACCAAAGAAGCCTCTGCATAGCGAGAGGGTCCACGGCTAAAGCGTTCTGTGGTATCGATTCCCTCATTTTTTAGCTTTTGGCCTACTTTCATAGGAGGCAACAAGTCGCTGTTTTCCTCTTCTTCTTCCTCATCATCATCTTTATGGACCAGATAAAGGGCCAAAAAGCCTTCAAACTTGATTACCTCTCCTTTAGCCAAGAAAATTTCATCCGGGCGGCTAGAGATATCAATGGTCACCGTAGTTTTTTCTAAGAGGGCGTCAGCCATTTGGCTGGCCAAAGTTCTTTTGCGGATGAGGTCATAAAGGCGTTGCTCATCTCGGTTGCTGCTGACCACTTGTTTTTCTACATTGGTAGGGCGGATAGCTTCGTGCGCTTCTTGAGCGCCTTTCTTATTATTAAAGCTGCGTGCTTGGTGATATTTTGGTCCAAAAGACTTCTTAATCTCAGCTTCTAGGGCTTGCAGGGCCGTTTCGCTCAAGTTAGTCGAGTCCGTACGCATATAAGTAATATGTCCAGCCTCATAAAGTCTTTGAGCGACCTGCATTGTTTTGGCTACGCTAAAGTAGAGCTTATTAGAAGCATCTTGTTGGAGCGTAGAAGTGGTAAAGGGGGCAGGTGGTCTACGCTTGCTATCTTTAACCTCAATATCTTCAATCGTAAATTCGGCGCCAATACAATCTTGGAGGAAAGCTTGGGCTTCTTCTATTGTTTCAATATGCAATTCTTTGCTGCGGCTTTCGCGGCTAAAGAGTTTAGCTTGTAGTTTAGAGCTTCCGCCTCTTTCATTGGGTACTAAAAAGCTGGCGGTACCTGCAAAAAAGGCTTCAGGGGTAAACTCTTCAATCGATCTTTCTTTTTCTACGACTAGGCGGACCGCTACAGATTGGACACGGCCTGCAGAGAGTTTTCCACGAATTTTTTTCCAGAGCAGTTCTGAAAGTTCAAAGCCAACCAGTCGATCGAGGACGCGGCGGGCTTGTTGGGCATTGACCAGATCGAGGTCAATGAGGCGGGGGGCTGTAATTGCCTTTTGGAGGGCGGGTTTAGTAATTTCGCGAAAGACGATACGCTTGGTTTTATGTACATCTAGGTTTAGCACCTTAGCGAGGTGCCAAGAGATTGCTTCTCCTTCGCGGTCTTCATCCGTTGCGAGCCAGACCTCGTCTACTTTTTTGACCCAGCTTTTGAGTTCACTCACTACCTTTCTTTTGGCGGGAGAGATTTCGTAGTGGACCTTATAATTATTGTCCACTTCAATTGCTTTTTGGTCTTTAGAATTTTTGATGAGGTCTCGGATATGTCCGAAACTCGATTTTACGGTAAAGTCTTTACCGAGATATTTTTCAATAGTTTTGGCCTTAGCAGGCGACTCGACAATCAATAAATTTTTGGCCATAGTAAGTTTAAATAGGTGTGCCTAAAGAGGGTGGCAAGGGGTGAAATTTGGGTGGGGGGATAAGATCTCTGCCCTAATACTAAGTTTTTTCTGTATTTGTGGAAAGATGAAAGCTTATTTTTTTGTAAAAATCAAGAAAAAGGCAGCTTTTTGCCAGAAAAATTGTTTTATCGGCCTAGTTAAGGGCCAAAACTGGGCTATTTTTGGCCTAGCGATGTGAAAGGGTGGCCGAAGGCCAGACCGAAGCCCGAAGGGCTGAAGGGCCGAGCAGAGAGCGAGCCCTGAAACGTAGCGCCGCAAGGCGAAGCCGTAGCGGAGGCCCCAAAAAATTAACCAAATATATAATAAATGAAATTAAATTTTAAGCAGTACGGGGCTGGTAAGCCAATTGTGATTATGCATGGGATGTTTGGGATGTTGGATAATTGGCAATATGTGGCCAAAGAGTTGGCTGAGGAATATATGGTATTTTTGGTGGATTTGCGCAATCATGGAAAATCTCCGCATTCGGAGGAATTTAGTTATGCTTTAATGGCAGATGATGTTCGGAAATTCATGGAGGAGAATTGGTTATATGAGGCCAAAATAGTGGGGCATTCTATGGGGGGCAAAGTGGCTATGCAACTGGCGTTAGAGGAGCCCGACATGGTTGAACAATTGGTGGTTGTGGATATTGCTCCTAAGAGTTATAGGGGCAATCATGAGACGATTATTGCGGCCATGCAATCTTTGCCTTTAGGAGAATTAGAAAACCGGTCAGCGGCCGAAGCTCATTTGCGAAAAAGCATTCATGAGGAAGGGGTTGTACAATTTTTACTTAAGAACTTGAGTCGGGAGCGAACAGGGGGTTATCGTTGGAAAATGAATTTGCCTGTTATTGCGTCACATTATAGAGAAATTTTGGCTAATAGTTTGCCAGAAGAACAATATGAGGGTCCAACTTTATTTATACAGGGCCTTAATTCTCATTATATAAATCCCGAAGAATTAAGTGATTACCAACATTATTTTCCTGCGGCTCAAATTACGCCCATTGCGGATGCGGGGCATTGGGTACATGCCGAACAGCCCCAAGCTTTTCTGGCGGCCTTGCGGAAATTTTTCACCTAAAAATAGGATTTGGTAAGTCTTTTGATTCTCCAAAAGTAACTATTAAGTTCACTTAAAAAAGAATATTAAATGACGATGCATTTTCCCCTGAGGTTTTTCTCTGTCTTCCTCTTTCTTGTCTGTTGGGCTAGCACTTCCCTATTGGCCCAAAAGGAATATACAGATCATAAGCCTGTTTATCGCAAATGGCAAGACAACTACATTTTAGATAAAATTGAGTATACTAAGGACGAGACTGTTTTTTATTTTCGCTTTGTTTGTCGTTCAGGTCAAGGTATTAGTGCCATTTTTTATCCTCCGGGAGGGGAGGCTCCTTGGTATTTGCGGGCCAAAGATGGGCGTGCCTACAACCTCAAAGCGATTAAAAATATTCGGAGAAACAGTCAAATGTTGGCTCAACATCTACGTAGCAAAGGCGAATATATGTCTTTGGATGGTTTTGGCTACACTGTTTTTAGTTGTGAGGTTCATTTTGAACGGCTTCCCAATGATGTCAAAACGGCTGATTTTATTGAGGGGCGTGGGCATGAGTTTGACCAAAACCACTTTAACTGCTTTGATGTCAAGTTGAAAACTTGGGATGATGAGAGCTTAGGCAAAATTGCCGATTCGGAAGAGAATGTGCGTAATTTTGAACGCAAATTTGGTGTAAATACGAATAAAAAACCCAAGCCAAAGCCCAAAGTAGAACCTAAAGTAAGTCCAAAAGATCCTATTGCTCAGGTAGTAGATCCCAAGCCAAAGCCTAAAGTAAAACCTAAGGAAACAATTAAGCCCAAGCCTGAACCTACAGCTCCCCCAAAACCTAAAAAGATTCCTGCCTCAGAAGAACCTGGAGGTATTGCTAGAGTCCGCTCTGCGGAAGATGTTATTTGTGGCCAACCTTTGGTTTTAGACGGCCTTCAATTTCAGGACGGAACAACTGATTTCAAGGGTATGGTCAAATGTAAACAGGTCTTGCATTATGTTTTTGACTTTATGGAAAAACACCCTAATGCTAAGTTGACGGTCATCGGGCATACCGATATTTTTGGCGATAAGGAGCGAATGAAAGAACTATCTAAAAGACGTGCTCATAAGGTGCAGCGCTGGCTTTCAATGATGGGCATTTCTCCTTGGCGTATCGAAACGGAGTATTATGGTTTAGAAAAACCCCTTTTGCCTGAAGGCAGCTCGCTCAATCGTCGTGTAGAAATAAAATTAAGCTGCAACTAATTTGTATATGTACTTTGCTCATCCTTGTTTAGTAAGGGTGAGCTTTTTTATATTTTTGGGCCACAGCCAAAAAAGGGCCTTCGGCCTCAAAAAAAAGCAGAAACTTTCATTTAGAAAGTTTCTGCTTTTCACTGAAGACAAAGAAGTTAACTAGTCTACATTATCGTGCAAATAAGAATTCCGCTCGTTAATTTCTGGACGGCCATGTTCATCTACTGACCAATTAGAAGACTCTTTTTTATCCTTCTTCTCCTTGCCTTCCAATCGAACTCCTTTACGCATATAAGCGGGTTGATTCTCTAGACGACGAAGTTCTTCGCTATCTCCAAGCTGATAAGGCGGCTCCATATTACGGCGCTGCTGCTTTTGCTCATTTTTAACGAAGGGTTCTTCTCTTTTTTTATCCGAAAAGGGCTCTTTTTCAGAACCTAGTTCTTGAATCCCTTTTTTTTTACTCAAAAAATTGTAGCTATCATCTTCTCCATCATCCAAAGAAACGCGCTCAATCGTTTTGCGAGGCTGCTTTACAGGCTCTTCCTGCTTGCGAACCTGCTCGGCCTTAAAGCGAAGTTCGTTCTCTTTTAGAGAAGACTGAAAACCTGTAGCAATAACCGTAACAGCTAGGCTATCGCCTAAGCTTTCATCATGGCAGTTACCCCAGATCAAGTCAGTACCTTCACCAGCTTCATTCTGCACATATTCCGTAATCTCAAATACCTCATCCATAGTCACTTGACGTGCACCAGAGGTGATATTCAACAAAATATGTTTAGCTCCTTTGATATCGCTATCTTCGAGTAGTGGTGACTCCAAAGCACTTTCTACTGCTTCCAAAGCACGGTTTTCACCATCCTTGACCGCTGTACCCATAACCGCTACACCAGAATCGCGCATAACGGTATTTACATCTTCAAAATCTACGTTCACATAACCAGGAACCGTAATGATTTCCGCAATACCCTTGGCTGCTGTAGTCAAGATATTATCGGCCTGCGCAAAGGCATCAGAAAGAGAAAGATTACCATAGATTTTACGCAACTTATCATTTGAAATAACGATAAGCGTATCTACGTTCTTTTTCAATTCTTCCAATCCTTCTTGAGCTTGCTTGGCCCGACGACGGCCCTCAAAACCGAAAGGCATGGTCACAATCGCCACTGTCAAAATATCTAACTCACGAGCTGCTTTAGCGATAACAGGAGCAGCTCCTGTACCTGTACCACCACCCATACCAGCAGTGACAAATAGCATTTTCGTATTGTGTTGGAAAAACTCTTTGACTTCTTCCAAAGACTCAATGCAAGACTCTCGGCCCACAGCAGGTTTAGAGCCCGCTCCGCGACCTTCTGTGAGATTGGGACCCAACTGAATTTTTACAGGGATCTTACTTTGATTCATCGCTTGATTATCGGTATTGGAGATCGCAAAATCGACCCCCACAATGCCTTGATCAAACATGTAGGCAACAGCATTACTACCTCCACCTCCAACGCCTATTACCTTGATAATAGACTCGTTATCTTCAGGTATATTGAATTGCATAGCAATCTTATTTCACTTTTAAAATAATGGCCTAAAATAGGCATTTTTTCCTATAAATCAGCATCGGGATCAGCTTCTAGCCAATTTTTTGCTCTTTTGACCAAACCAGAAAAACTCCAGCCCTTGTCTTTTTTCTCTAGGCGCTGCTCTGGCTCTTGGTAAAAAGGCGTTTCCTCCGCTTCTTCAACAGCAGTATGTTCATAACTACTTTCTAGTTCACGGCTAGTATCTAGCTTACGATTATCAATCCCATTGATAATCAATCCAATTGCTGTTGCATAAATTGGATTCATCATTTGCTCTTCATAACCATGAGCCAAATGTTCAGAAGGATCGCCCAAACGAACGGTATAGCCCGTATGATACTCCACCAATTCTTTTAAATGCTTAAGCAAAGAGCCCCCACCAGTCAAAACAATACCTGCAGTAGCCACCTTTCTAGCCAAACCCGAACGGTCAATCTCCCAAACAATGCTGTCCAAAATCTCTTCCATACGCGCCTGAATGATATGGGCCAAATTGCGCTCCATAATCTCTTTTTCAGGACGTCCCTTTAGGCCCGGAATCGTAATCACTCGGCTATCCTTGATTTTCTCCGCCATAGCGCAACCAAAACGACGTTTGAGTTTTTCCGCCTGATCACTCATCACTCCACATCCTTCCTTGATGTCTTGAGTCACAATATTTCCCCCAAAAGGAATGACCGCCGTATGACGGATAATTCCCTCATGAAAAATAGCCAAATCTGTTGTCCCTCCCCCAATATCAATCAATACTACCCCCGCTTCCATCTCCTCTTCAGTCAATACCGCAGCAGCAGAAGCAATAGGCTCCAAGGTCAAGTTTTCCATCTCTAGAGCCGATTTCTCCACACACTTTTTCAAGTTCTTAATGGCAGAAACCTGTCCCGTGATGATATGAAAGTTGGCCTCCAAACGAACACCCGCCATTCCAATAGGATCAGCAATACCGCGCTCATTATCAACCGTATATTCTTGCGGAATTACATGGATAATCTTGTCGCCAGGGGGCAGCGCCAATTTGTGCATATCCGCAATTAGATCATCTATATCTCCCTGAGAAATTTCATCCTGTAGGCTATTTCTAGTCAGCATCCCCCGATGTTGCAAGCTCTTAATATGCTGGCCCGCAATTCCCACCTGCACTACATCCACTTCCACACCAGAGCTACGCTCGGCCTCTTCAATGGCTTCACAAATGGCATTCACCGTTTTCTCAATATTCGATACCACTCCTCTAGAAACACCTAGTGATTCTACACGTCCTGTACCCAATACCTCCAACTGACCATGCTCATTTTTGCGGCCCGCCATGGCCACAATCTTGGTCGTCCCAATATCTAGCGCTACTACAATTTCGTTCGTCTGTTTCATTTTATATCAGTGATCTAATTTTAGGTGAAGGCTAGCCAGCTAGCCCTGGGGAATTGCTATCTCTTCTTGGCCACTATCTGCCCCTCAAACGCTAGGTTCAGCAACTTGTACTTCTCCCAACCCTCATAAGGCATGGCCTCTTTGTAAAATATCTTCAACTCATCCAACTTCTCAGCCGTACGCTCCAATGGCGCCCCAAAATATATTTTGTGATTACCCACTTTCGGAACCAATAAAGCATCGCCCAAGCGATTGATGTGTATTTGCTCGATCTGCTTAGACAATAAAGGATCTTCCAAAATCGCCTGAGCCAAAATAAAAGTATGCCGCAAACGATGGTCCTCTAACTCCATAAAACTAGAATTGTACAAACCAATGTCTCCCGTTGCTACCAATACCCGAGCCGTGTATTTCGTAGAAAAAGGAATCTGCCGCCCCTGCGCATCCAAATAGTAGGTCTCATCCTCCACATCCATCACCCGCAAAATTGGCAAACGCTGCTGAATACTAATATTGACATTCGCCATGGCATCTACATAGACATCAGCCTCCTCTATGAAAAGATCTTGCTCTAAAGCCGACTCTATCGCCGCCACATCAATCTTTTCCAAAGTCTGCCCCTCTACAAAATGTCCAAAGGTCTTCACCAATATATCCCGCACATCATTACTATCCACGAAGGCATTACCCTGAGCATCATCCGCTATCTGAATGTATACTCTTGGCACCCGACTCTGCTGCCGATAACGTACACCTCCCCATATCAAGAGAACCAATACCACAGCCCCAATGATCCAACCCATACGGGCCGCTATCCACTTCAATCTTCCAGGATGTACTTTCATACCTTTTTATCTGTTTCTAAATAGACGTTTTCCTTTTTGGGCCTCCGCAGCAAAGCTGCGGCGCTACGTTGCGGGGCTCGCTATTCGCTCGGCCCTTCAGCGCTACGCGCTTCGGTCTGGCCTTCGGCCACCCCTCCACATCGCTAGGCCAGTCGCTTCGCTCCTTTGCGGGCGCTACGCGCCCTGCTACATCTTTTGGACCAAAATAAGCTGCTTTAACAAAAAGCACTTGTCTGTCCCAAAGCAAAAAAACTTTTTCGCCTATTTAAACGCTAAAAGATAGCGTAAAACTTTGGCCTAAACAACGGCTTTCCGCAAAAAATTCCGTTTTCTTTAACTCAAAAAATTTTATTCGGCTTTACCATAAATTTCTTGGGCTATTTTTGGCACTAAAGCCCCTATATCGCCAGCTCCCAGACTTAACAAAAGCGCTGGCGGCGCTTGGCCCAATTCTACTAGCAATTCCGCCTTGCTCACTAACTTTTTTTCGCTTAGTTGCATGCGGGCCAAAAGGGCCACAGAATCAATACCCTCTATGGGCTCTTCTCGAGCTGGATAAATATCTAATAAGTAGAGCTGGTCCAAGCCATCCAAAGCCGCAGCAAAACCATCCATAAAGTCTCTCGTTCGACTAAATAAATGCGGCTGAAATATGCCTACCAATTTTCGATTAGGAAAAAGACTGCGAGCGGTCCGTATGGCCGCTTTTAATTCGGTGGGATGATGCGCATAATCATCAATGAATACTTTGTTGGGCTGCTTGACCACCCACTCAAAGCGGCGCCAAATTCCTCTAAAACTGCGCAAGCCTTGTCGAATTTGCTCTTCTGTAACGCCCAATTCTAAAGCCACGGCTATAGCAGCCAAAGCATTTTCTACATTATGACGGCCTGGCAAAGAGAAATTGAGGTCCTCCCAGAATCGCTCTGCTAGTTGTGCGTCAAAAACGAAGTTGGGGGCCTGTGCCCGAATCCGGCTCGCCTGATAATCGGCGGATTGGCTGGCGCTATAATAGGCTACCTTAGCGCTTAAATCGGCCAGTTTTAGCTCGGTTCCACGGGCCAAAAAAAGCTGCTTGCTGCAAAGTGCTGCAAACTCATTAAAGCTATCGAGTAGTTGAGTATGCTCTCCATAAATATCTAGATGGTCCGCATCCGTAGAGGTGATAATGCCAATTTCTGGACGCAGGTGCAAAAAGGAGCGATCAAATTCATCAGCCTCTAAAACCACCCAATCCGAACTGCCAGCCACAAAGTTGCTTCCTAAATTGTTGGCGATCCCGCCCAAAAAAGCAGTACAATCAATTCCTCCCGTTCTGAGCAAATGGGTCAAAATAGAAGAGGTGCTGGTTTTGCCATGCGTGCCCGCCACGGCAATGCTCCGCCGCTCTCTAGAAATTAGGCCCAAAAGCTCAGAGCGCTTGAGCAAAGGCGTAGCTGCCGCCTGAAAATATTGTAGTTCGCTATTTTTGGCGGGAATAGCGGGCGTATATACGGCTAAATCTATATCTGTTGGAATTTGATCGGCTTGCTCTGTATAATGAATTTGCATGCCTTCTTCGACCAACTTTTTGGTTAGGGCCGTTTCAGTTTTATCATAGCCCAAAACTTGGGCACCCAAATAATTGAAATAGCGGGCTAGGGCACTCATCCCAATTCCACCAATTCCAACAAAATAGATCTTCTTAATAGAGGCTAAGGCTAATGCCATGATTCGTTTTTTATTAGGTGTAAGAAGTAGGTCCAAATGGCCTAGCGATGTGTAGGGGTGGCCGAAGGCCAGACCGAAGCGCGTAGCGCTGAAGGGCCGAGCGAATAGCGAGCCCCGAAACGTAGCGCCGCAAGGCGAAGCCGCAGCGGAGGCCCCAAAAAATACTACTTAATTAGTTTCAGGACCTCCTGAGCGATTTCTTGAGCAGCCTGAGGTTTGGCCAGACTTTTTGCGGCTTGTCCTAACTTTTGGATTTCTGTTTCATTTTGCAACAACTCCAGAGCTTGTGGAATCAGTTTTTTTCGGGCTTCTGCATCGGGCAACCAAAGGGCGGCGCCTTGTTCTGTGAGGGCCTTGGCATTGGCCGTTTGATGATCCTCGGCCACATTGGGCGAGGGGACCAAAATAGCAGCTTTTCCGTTTTCGCAAAGCTCAGAAAGGGTGAGGGCGCCAGCTCTAGCGATGACCATATCGGCCATGGCATAGGCTAGGTCCATCCGTTGGATGAAGGCCTGAATCTTTAGATTGGGGTA
This sequence comes from Saprospira sp. CCB-QB6, assembly GCF_028464065.1. Taxonomy (NCBI): domain Bacteria; kingdom Pseudomonadati; phylum Bacteroidota; class Saprospiria; order Saprospirales; family Saprospiraceae; genus Saprospira; species Saprospira sp. CCB-QB6. Next base: position 812,297 of record NZ_CP116808.1, read on the forward strand.
TTTTTGGGCCAAGGGCTCAAACTCCTTGATGTAGAGTTTTCCGGCCTGCCAGAGGACTTGGACCTCTTGTTTTTGCAATTCTTCGACAAAGGGCAAAACACTTTCGTTGAGGCTGCGGGCACCTAGGCTACCGCCTGTCAGGAAAATGGTTTTTTTGTTGGGCTCGAAGCCATAAAAAGCGAAAGCTTCGGCCCGTTTATCGGATTTTTGCAGTAAATCTTTGCGAATGGGATTGCCCGTTTGGACAATCTTATTGGCGGGAAAAAAGCGTTGCATATTGGGATAGGCCACACAAACCTTGTCCACGGTTTTGCCTAAGATTTGGTTTGTTTTCCCAGCATAGGAATTTTGTTCATGGACCAAAGTGGGAATCTTCATCATATTGGCCATTTTGACAGCCACGCCGCTGGCATAGCCCCCCACGCCAATAGCGGCATCGGGTTGAAAATCTCGGATGAGTTTTCGGGCTTTAGACATAGAGGCCCAAATCTTGAAAGGCAGCTTCCAGTTTTTGAGCAAATTTTGGCGGTTAAAGCCTGCGATAGGGAGGCCCTCAATGCGGTAGCCCGCTTCGGGCACCTTTTGCATTTCCATTTTCCCTTCGGCTCCTACAAAAAGGAATTCGGCTTCGGGATCGGCCTGTTCTAAGGCTTGGGCGATAGCAATGGCTGGAAAAATATGGCCGCCAGTTCCCCCGCCACTAATTAGATATTTCATTAGGCTGCTTCTTCTTTAGCTTCTTTCTTCGGTTGATTTTTTTCAATATTTCGGCTAACGCTCAGCATTACACCAAAAGAGAGTCCCGTAAACATCAGAGAGGTTCCCCCCATACTGACAAAGGGGAGGGTGAGTCCTGTTACGGGCATCAAGTTCACATTTACGGCCATATGGGCAAAGGCTTGAATCACCATGCTAGCGCAAAGGCCAAAGGCCAGCATAGCGCCGAAGGTTTTGGGACTGCGGTGGACCATTCTAATCGTGCGATAAAGAAGGGCCAAATAAAGGCAGACCACAAAGATTCCCCCAATAATGCCGTATTCTTCAATGATTATACAATAGATATAATCGGAATAAGAGTGGGGCAAAAAGTGCGCTTGCACCCCATTTCCTGGACCAACTCCAAAAAATCCCCCACGAGCAATAGCCATTTTGGCCTGTTCTACCTGAAACACATCGCCAGAGCCTGCGCCATCCATAAAGCTGCGCAAACGGCTCACCCAAGTATCTACACGGATCCAATCGACAAAATCGGAAAGAATAACGAGCATGGCAAAAAGGCCTACCCCCAGCATAACTAAAGAAATCAAGCTGCGAATTTCCACCCGACCGATAAACATCAATAAAATGCAGGTAAAGAAAAGGACCAACGCACTAGACAAATCGGAAGGGGCAATGAGCACACAGACCAATAAAACGGGCAAAACCAGCTCTAAGAGCGAACCTTTCTTCTCTTGTAAGAGAGAAATGGTTCGGGCCACATATAAAATGAGTGAAATCTTGGCAAAGTCAGAGGTTTGGAAAGTAATTCCGACAAAAGGAATCTTAATCCAGCGGGAGGCCCCATTCAGCTCTGTTCCAAAAAACATGGTAAAGAGAAGCATTAGGACCGATAAGACCAGCATAATTGTGGACCAGCGGGCGTAGCGTTTATAGTGAATCAAATGGGCAATATACATGACCACTACCGAGGCGATAAGCAGCATAATATGCTTGACGAGAAAAGACTCGGTACCTACTCCGTTTCGGTTGGCCAGTACCTCGGCCGAGCTATAAACGGTGAGGATAGAAATAATGCCCAAAAGGCCTAGAACCAACCAAATGACTTGATCGCCTTGTAAAAGGGCGCCAATTCGCTTTTGAAAAACACTCATGCTAGAGCTCATGGTCTACTATTTTTTATTTCGATTGATGGCTAAATTCATTTCCATGCTATGGCCTTTTTCTAGAAGTTGACGTTGCTCTTCCAAAATGGCCTTAAATTGATCGCCACGATCGATATAGTTTTTAAATAGGTCGAAGCTAGCGCAGGCAGGCGACAATAAAATATTATCTCCAGCATTGGCATATAGGCTAGCTAATTTTATGGCCTCTGCCATAGAGGCCGCTTCCACAATATATTCAGTTTTGGAGCTAAAGGCTTTTGTTATGGGACTATTATCTATCCCCAAACAAACAATAGCTTTTACGGGCTGCCCAATAAAAGGAAAAAGGCTACTATAATCATTGCCTTTGTCCACTCCGCCAACAATCCAAACTGTGGGCGCTTGCATGGCTTCCAAGGCGTAGTAAACTGCCTCCACATTGGTGGCTTTACTATCATTGATATATTGAACGCCGCCCAAAACCATTACTTTTTCCAAACGGTGCGGATGGTTTTCAAAGCTATCGAGGCCTTTTTGGGCCATTTCCTGAGACATTCCCAGGCATTTGACGGCTTGCAAAGCCATTTTCATGTTCATCAGGTTATGACGGCCTACCAAAGGAAGTTGATCTTGGGCAAAGGCCCAATCCTCTACCCATAGCTCTTTGGCGTTTAGCTCAGGCCAATCTTGCGCCAAGCAATTGGCATTTGGTCCCTGATAATAGCGCTTTAAACCAGCGGGAATATAAGGATCTTCTTTGGGATAGATAAAAGGCTGCTCAGCCGTTTTATTTTGAATGAGGCGCAACTTTGAAGCGAGATAATTATCCATCTCATAACCATAACGATCCAAATGATCGGGACTTACATTGGTCAAAATCATCAGTTCTGGAGCCAACTCATAACAGCGATCAAGCTGAAAACTGCTCAGCTCTAGCACCATATATTCATAGTCTTGGCCTTGAGCCAATTGCATGGCCCAACTTTGACCAATGTTTCCTCCTAAGCCCACAGCATATCCCGCCGTTTTGAGCAAATGATAAAGAAGGGCGGTGGTGGTTGTTTTTCCATTACTGCCCGTAATGCCAATGACTTTGGCCGAGCTATAACGAGCCGCTAGCTCAATCTCATCCCAAATGGGAATGCCTGCAGCACTGGCTTTTTGAATCAAAGCGGCCGTATCGGGAATCCCCGGACTTTTAATAATGAGTTGAGCCGCCAAAATGCGGTCTTCGCTATGTCCGCCCTGCTCAAAAGGGATACCCGCAGCGCGTAAAATATCTGCTCGATCTGCCCGAATACTTCCCGCATCCGAGACAAAGACATTTCCGCCCTTTTTTTGGGCCAAAAGGGCAGCGCCTAAACCACTTTCCCCGGCGCCCAAAACAACAACTTGTTCCAACATCTTAGCGTATTTTCAAAGTGATGATGGTCAAAACGGCCAACAAAATACCCACAATCCAAAAGCGGCTAACAATTTTTGATTCATGCATGCCTTGCTTCTGAAAGTGGTGGTGCAAAGGCGACATCAAGAAGATGCGACGCCCTTCTCCATATTTCTTTTTGGTATATTTAAAATAGCTCACTTGAATAATGACCGATAGGTTTTCGGCCAAAAAGATTCCACAAAGCAAGGGAATCAAGAGCTCTTTGCGCAAAATAATGGCAATAGCAGCAATAATGCCCCCCAAAGCCAAACTGCCCGTATCGCCCATAAAAACTTGGGCAGGATAAGCATTGTACCATAAAAAGCCAATGCAAGCCCCCAGAAAACAGGCAATAAAAATGGTCATTTCTCCCACATAGGGCAAATAGAGTACCCCCAGATAATCGGCCAAAATGTTGTTGCCCGATACATAGGCAAAAATCCCCAAAGTAGCCCCAATAATGGCGGAGGTTCCCGCTGCTAAACCATCTATTCCATCCGTTAAGTTGGCTGCATTCGATACAGCCGTAACAATCAAAATGACGAAGGGGATAAAGAGCAACCAAACCCACTGAGGCGCATTATCGCCCAAAAACCAAAGGAGATCGGCATAATCTAACTCATTGCCCTTAAAAAAAGGCACATTGGTCATAGTCGATTTCACATAATAAAGCTCTTCTTTATCGCCCAAACGCTCCAGTTGAACCTGAACCGTATCAATCACTTCATAGTTGCCTTGGGCCAGTTGTTCCGCATTTACTCGTACCACAACATCAGAATGGAAAAGCATGGTAGCGCCCACAATGGCCCCCAAAACGACCTGTCCCAAAATCTTATATTTTCCACTCAAACCCGCCTTAGATCGAGTCAACTTAAAGTAATCATCAATAAAGCCAATGGTCCCCATCCAAACGGTAGAGAGCAACATCAACTGAATGTAGACATTGCTCAAATCGGCCAATAATAGACAAGGAAAAATAATGGCCATATGGATTAAAATCCCACCCATAGTCGGCGTTTTGGCCTTGAGCTCCTCACCAGGCAGGCCCAATGCCCGCTGTTTTTCTAGCATCTGCCGCCGCTTGATCCAGCCAATAATGCGGCCCCCCATCAAAAGCGAAATAATCAGGGAAATAATAATGGCTAAGGCCGCCCGAAAGCTAATAAACTGAAAAAGGCTGGCGCCAGGAAAATCGTACTGTTGTTCTAGATAGTCAAATAAATGAAATAACATAAGCTCTTTTCTGCCTCAAGGACTATGAATAATTTTTCTGTTTTTTGGGGCTGCCCCTCGCTTCGCTCGGGTCGGGCTGTTTCGCAGCTCGCTGATCGCTCGGCCCTTCGCTTTTTTTCGCTTTGCTCAAAAAAGCTCGGTCTGGCCTGCGGCCACTGCTGTCCATCCCTCAGCCAAGGCGCTGCGCGCCTTTTTGGGCCCGTAAATTACAGCAGTTAAAAGAGTATTTCACAATCTGGCAGATATTTTCGGCAGTTTTCTTTCTCCTTTTCTAGAAAAGGGTTGCCTCTGAGGTCCAATTTCTTGAGCTTTTTTAAGCGCTTAAAGGATTTGGGCAGGGATTGCAGCTCATTATGGCTAAGGTCAAGATATTCTAGGTTTTCCATATATCCCATAGCTTTTGGGACCGACTTTAAGTGAGAATGGGTCAATAAAAGCGTTTTTACAGGACTGTTTTTATAGAATTTTTTAGACGAAACTAAGCCAAAGCGCATATTGTAGTGACTGCCATCCCCCAAATAACTTGCATTGATATGCTTTAAGTTGGGGAACTGATTGAATAGTTGGTCAATATCTACTAACCTTGGGTTATGACTAACATCTATATAGCTTAGCTTATAGGCCCTTATGCTGTCTCGACTAGGCAAGAAAATAAAGTCATTATGAGAAAGAATTAAGCTGTCTAGTTCCTTTAAGTTAAAAAGCGCATCACCTGCAGCAACAATCTTGTTATGACTGAGGTCGAGATATTTTAGATTTGGGAAAACAGCAAATTCTTCATAGAGCATGCTTAGCTCTGTATGCTTAATGATGAGCTTTTCTAGACTAGGGCTGGCTAATATTTTGGGTGTTAGAGTTGCTGTTTGTTTTTCGAGAGGAATCCGTTCTGTTAGATAAAATCTTTTTAAGTTTTTTATGGGGTTGTAGCTTAGATCCAAATAGCGAATCTTAGGAGAATAAAGGAATCGCGTAACATCAGCTATTTCAAATTGATTATGAGAAGCATCAACCCATTCTAGCTGTTTTGTCTCTAGAAAAGAGCCGAAGGGAAAGTCCCGTAAGTTGTTTTCGCTTAAATTTAGATGGGTTAATTGATGGAGCTCTGAAAAACTGGGATCTAACTTATCTAAGTTTTGCTTAGATAAATCTAGACTTTTGGCCTCTTCTTTATGTGCAAAGGCCTCGGATAGACTGTTGTAACTTTGTGCTTTTAGTTGGGCAAATAGCAGTAGGTAAAGGGCTAAAAAGAGGGTAGTTTTGGGCATCTTGGTTAATTTTGGAGTTAAGGACAGGCGGTTAATTTTATGAGGGTTTCAACCCTCATTCATAGATCATTGCGAAGCAATACTAACTGTTGTATGGCTGCTGGTTTTAACCTGCAGCCACAGCTAGCAGGCGGCGAAGCCGCCGCAGGCAAAGGCCAAATAAAAGCCCTGCCACTTCTATCCTTTGCTTTAATTTCCTGCTATTCTGCGTTATTTTTCTCCCCCATAGCTACGGCTATGCCTTTAAAAAATGCCTTGACTAGCCTGAAATTTTTATCAAAGGATGGCCGAAGCGCAGAACTTCCATTCGGCCTAGGGGCCTGCAAGGGTGCCGCGCAGCGGCAGACCTAGGGCGAAATGAAATGAGCCCGCAGGGCCGAGCAGACCTGCGAGCCCTGAAAGGGCCCGGCCGCCGCAGGCGGCAGGCCCCAAAATATCAGTAAATGCTAAAGACGAGTTGAAATGAGGACTGCTTCAAATGTTGTCTTTTCCCTTTCCTATTTTTTTGGGTTGACTTAAGCTAAACGCCCAATTTTTAATTAGATACAGAAAAAACAGAACAGTTCTGATAGATTCCCTGCAGCCAGTGATTAGGACCAAAGGGAGGCCAAGCAGCGCTAAACAAACTTTGTCAACTGCTCTTCCAAGGCTTGGCGCAACTCTTCTCGATCATCAAAGGGAAGGCGTTCCCCCTTAATTTCTTGGTAGGTTTCATGTCCCTTGCCCGCCACCAAAATTACGTCCTCGGCTTGGGCCAGTTGGCAGGCCCAGCGGATGGCTTCTCGGCGGTTGACTTGGCGGTAGCTTTGGGCTTGTTGGGCCTTACTTAGACCCGCCCACATTTCGTCTAGAATGGCTTCGGGCTCTTCAAAGCGGGGATTATCAGAACTCAAGATGAGTAGATCGGAATAAGCTGCCGCTTTTTGGGCCATGACAGGCCTTTTGCTATGGTCGCGATTGCCCCCACAGCCCACCACCGTAATAATTCGGCCTGTAGATGTGGTCGCTTTTAGGGTTTGTAAAACCTTTTCTAAGGCATCGGGGGTATGGGCATAATCCACAATGGCTTGCACGGGATTGTTGGGAATGCGAACATATTCAAAGCGGCCTGCTGGTGGTTTCAGGCCAGAGAGAATGCGTAGCACCTCCGTTTTGGGTTCTTCGAGCAAAATAGCGGTAGCATAGACCGCCAGTAGGTTGTAGGCATTAAAGTCGCCCACCAAACTGCAGTGAAATTCTTGGCCATCTAGTTCCAGTTGCAAGCCTGAAAGGCTATTTTCTAGCAAGCGAAAGCGAAAATCGGCCAATTGCTTTTGCGCATAACGGTAGGCTTTAGCCGAGCAATTTTGGAGCATGACCTCCGCCCGTTTATCGTCGGCATTGACTAGGGCAAAAGCCGAGCTCGGTAGCTGGTCAAAAAAGCGCTTTTTGGCAAAAATATAATTCTTAAAGGTCTTGTGATAATCGAGATGATCGTGAGAGATATTGCTAAAAACGCCGCCTGTAAAATGAGCGCCAGCAATGCGGCCTTGCTCGGCAGCATGCGAGCTCACTTCCATGAACACATAATCGCAGGCCGCATCTCGCATTTGGGCCAAAAGGGCTTGCAGCTCAATGGCATTGGGCGTAGTATGCGTAGATTTTAGTATCTCATCATCAATGCGATTCTCAATAGTGGAAATCAGGCCCACCTTATGGCCTAATTCTTTGAACAGGCGATAAAGCAAACTCACCGTGCTTGTCTTTCCATTGGTGCCCGTTACGCCTACCAAAGCCAGTTGTTGGCTGGGCTGCTCATAAAAGTTGGCGGCTAAGGGACCTAGAGCATCGGCTACTTTTTCTACCTTAATATAACAGACCTCAGGAGCAATTTCTTTGGGCCATCTTTCGCAAAGTATAGCCGAGCAACCATTAGCCAAGGCTTGCTCAATATAATCGTGACCATCGACTTGGCTGCCAGGCAGGGCCGCAAAGAGCCAACCCTTTTTGGCTTGCCGAGAATCAAGGCAAAGGCCTGCTAAAGAAAGCTGGGCGGGGGATTGCCCTTTGTAGTTATAGTTAATGTGGACCAAAAGGTCCTTGAGGGTAGACATATAAAAAACTTATCCGAGAACGAGAGTAATAGTTTGAACAGATTGAATGCTGCGACCAGCAGGCACCGATTGCGATTTGACTTTTCCTACCCCCAACACCCTAACACGCAGTCGGTTGTTTTCTAGTAAGAAAAGGGCATCTTTGAGGCCCATGCCCACTACATTGGGCACCACATCCTTTTGCACATTTCTGCTGCGAAGGAGAATAGAATCATTGCGAATCATTCCGACCGACCAAGGAGTAGCAGAACTATCTGCAAAAGGAAGATTTAGCTCTTTCATGATATAGTCGAGATCTTCTTTTTGGCCAATGGGCAAGCGAGGCAAGGTAGCGTCGGTATAAACTGCCTCATCGGCATTTATGGCCTTATGAGAACCCAACGAAAGCGAATAACAATAGTCTGCAATCTTTCTGAAAACAGGGGCAGCCACACGGCCCCCATAAAAACCAGAACGAGGATTGGTAATCACTACCACGCAAGCATAGGCAGGATTATCGGCAGGGAAAAAGCCTGCAAAAGAAGCCCTATAGCGTTTGGCTTCGCCCTTTTGCTTATGGGCCTTATAGTTCATGATGGCCGTACCCGTTTTGCCCGCAATATCATAGCGAGGGGTATAAATGCTGTGTGCAGTACCCTTAGGCGAAGCAACCACTCGTTTAAGCATATCGGTAGCAGCTTGGATTGTCGCTTCGGAAGCTATCCGGCGCTTAACCACCTTAGGGGGTATCGTTTTGACCACAGAGCCATAAGAGCGAATCTCGGTTACAATTTGTGGCTTCATCATCTGGCCCCCATTGGCCACAGCCGAGTAAAAAGTCAACATTTGTAGGGGCGTGAGTTCTGACTCATAGCCGATAGACATCCAAGGAATAGTAATTCCACTCCAGTCGCTATTATTCGGATCTTTAATATAAGGCTCGCGCTCCCCATCAATATCTACATTAGTAGATTGGGTCAAGACCATATCTGATAGCTTTTGGATAAACTGGCTTTGGGCCTCCTTACTTTTATTGTAGTACTTATGCGTTAATTTGGCAATCCCCACATTAGAAGAAATCTCAAAGGCTTTGCCTACAGTGGTTAGTCGCAAGCCATGATAAGAGGCATCTTCCATGGTTTCATCATAGAATTGCCAGCGTCCTTCATTGAGGTTGACGGTATCGCTGGGCTTAACATAACCATCTTCCATTAGGGCCATAATGGAAGCCAACTTGAAGGTAGAACCAGGCTCGGTCCGTTCTCCAACTGCATAGTTATAGTTTTCCCAAAACTCTGTTCGTTCCTTATTAAAACCAATATTGGCAATGGCCTTAATTGCTCCAGTTTTTACATCCATCACAATGGCGCAACCATGCTCTCCCTCATATTGCTGAAGGCTTTCGAGTAAGGCGCGTTCCGTAACATCTTGAATATTGACATCAATTGTAGTGACAATATCCTGTCCTGCACGGGGCTCAATTTTAGAAATATCATCTACGGGCACCCAAAGGTCTTTGCTTAGGCGCTGCATATATTGTTTGCCTTGTTCTCCAGCCAATACATCATCAAAAGAGCGCTCTAACCCCACGGATAGCGTATCTGTACCCGTTGCCGTTTCCACAGTTCGGCTATAGCCAATCGTACGATGGGCCAACATCTTAAAGGGATATTGGCGCTTGGCCATTTGCTCGACAATCAGGCCACTCTTCAGGCGGTCTCCCATAGAAAAAATGGGAAATTCCTTAATTTTTTGGAGTAGAATATAGCTTACATTAGGCAAAATAGGATGATAACGACGGCTGCTATCTCTGGCATTGATAAGCTCTTGGCGACAAAGCCCCGGCGTTTTATCCGTATAAACATAGGTGGCTAAACAAGTGGCTAGGGTATCCACATATTTATCAAAGGTATCTCTAGGCACTACTTTGGTATCCCAATGCACCTTAAAATAGGGGAGGGAGGTGGCCAAAAGGCTGCCGTCATCGGCTAAGATATTTCCTCTGGGGGCCTTAACATCCTTCAAGGCAATATGCTCTTGCTCGGCCTTCTCTCGGAGTTGGCTGCCCTCAAAGTACTGAATGCTCGCAATACGGCCCATAATGAGGATGCCGATAAAGCCCATAATGGCGAAGGTGATATAAATTCGCCATAGCACATCCTGTTTGGGCGTCAGTTTAGTGATTTTCATGGCGTAACATTATTCTTTTTTAACTTCAATTTTCTTTGGCTTGCCTTTAAGCGGCTTGAGCCCCAAATGCTCAGAGCGCTGAGAGACTCTAGAAAGCATACTCTCGTACATCAGATCTGATTTACGGGCATTACTTTCCCAACTTACCTTTTTGAGTTCTCCTTGCAGCTCTCGAATCTCTTTAACGGTCTCTACCGCATAATGCGAGTTCGCAATATAGATGATCCCTAAAAGGGCCAAAAAAAAGATAAAGTTGATATTTTGGAAGAGCATAAAAGCCAGCGCCTGCAACTGCGTCATCAAAGGGGGAAGCTTAAACTCTCTTCTTTGTTTCTTTTTAGCATGAGCCATATTAGTCGGCAATTTTTTCTGCAATTCTAAGTTTGGCCGAGCGCGCTCTGGGGTTCTGAGCAATCTCCTCGGCAGAGGGTAAAATGGGCTTTCGATTAACGGCCTTTAAGGGTTTGTAAAAGCGACCGTAAACATCTTTTTCGGGCTCTTTGTCAAAGCAACCGTTTTTCACCCACTGCTTGACCAAACGGTCCTCTAAAGAATGATAAGTTAAGACCACCAAACGCCCCCCCGGCTTGAGCATTTCTGTTGCTTCTTGCAACATTTCTTTTAGGGCCTCTACTTCTTCATTGACCTCCATCCGAAGGGCCTGAAAAAGCTGAGATAAATAACGGTTTTGCTTGCCCCGAATAATCGGCTGAATGATCTGAAGCAACTGCTCCACCCGCTCAATTTTTTGCCGCTGCCTAGCCTTTACAATCGTTTGCGCCAAGGTTTTAGCATTGCGCAATTCCCCATAAAGCGAAAAAATATGTTGTAATTCCTCTTCTCTATAGGTATTCAAGATGTATCGGGCATCTTTCTCGCCATCCTGACTCATCCGCATATCCAACTCCGCCTCAAAACGAAAAGAAAATCCACGATCCGCCGTGTCAATCTGATGAGAAGAAATTCCCAAATCAGCCAAAACAGCATCTACCTCCCGAACCGCCTCCAAACGCAAAGAGCGCTTAAAGTAACGAAAGTTGAAGGGCAGCAATTCAAAACGAGAGTCCTCTGGTACATTGGCCTGAGCATCAGGGTCTTGATCAAAACCAAAAAGGCGACCGCCCTCTAGCTGTCGCAAAATCTCCCGGCTGTGTCCACCACCACCAAAAGTTACATCTACATAAGTTCCACCAGGTACCAAATTCATGGCTTCTACACAAGGCAGGCGCAAAACCGCCTCATGATAATCATAATCAGACATTTGACTTCTTCTCTATTTTTCCCATGACTTGCTCCGCCAAATTGGCAAAGTCGCCAGGTTCTTCTTGCAAAAGGTTATCGTAAATGGATTTGGCCCAAATCTCTATGCGATTGAAATAGGCAAAGAGCACCAACTCTTTCTCTATCTGAGCATAATCCAATAAGGCTTTGGGCAAAAGCAAACGCTGCTGTTTATCCAGTTGCTGGGGACTCGCCCCCCTGAAAAAATAACGTACAAAGTTGCGATTCTGCCGCTGATATAAATTCAACTGCTGCAGCTCTTCCGTAATGCTCTGCCAAGCCGCCTGCGGATAAAGGGTTAAACAAGTTTCAAATCCCCGATTCAATACAAATCCTTCGCTTTCTGCCGCCGGATATTGGGCCAATAAGGCTGCTGGCAAACGGAAACGCCCCTTTGCATCAATTTTACAGCTATATTCTCCCAAAAATTGCATGAAAACGAATTTGAAACCGACCGCTTAATTTATTCTAGCACAATTAGTTTAAGTATCTCTAAAAAAGACATTTGTTTGCACTAGCTCCTCTAGCCAATCAGACTTGGCCCAAAATATTATTTTTTCCCACTTTTTCCCACTTTTAGCTTCCATTTTTCCCCACTGCTTGCCCTTTTAACAATCATCACTTTTTTGCGAATAGCCTTCTTGTTTTTCAATCAGTTACCCACTCTTTTTTAAGGGCTTGGGGCCTCCGCCTCGCTATGCTCGTCGGCGCTACGTTGCGCAGCTCGCTATTACTTGCTTCGCTGCGTCGGCTCCCGTTGGTCGGGTCGCTCGGCCCTGCGCGGGCTGCGCCCGCTGGGTCTGGCCCTAGGGCCACTGCTGCACATCGCTAGGCCGCTCATCCTTTGTTTTTCTTTTGGCTGTTTTCTTCGGCGGTTCATTTCATGAGGGTTTCAACCTACATGGCTTAGGGATGGAAAAGGGGGCGGCGCAGCCGCAGACCTAGCAAAATGAGCGTAGCGAATTTTGCGCAGGGCCGAGCAGACCTGCGAGCCCTGACACAGCCCGGCCCGCCCGAAGGGCGGGCAAGCCCCAAAAAAACAGCTTTATAGAGCGTTTAAAAGACTATACAAAATTGTATATTGCAGTTCAATCCAAAATTCATTATTATGTTTCGATTATATCATTTTTTTACAGCCTTACTTTTGCCTAGTCTAATTTGGGCACAACAACCTAGTCATTTAAATTGTGAGACTAGTCATGAGGCACAAGCCCTTGGCATAGAACGTCTAGCGGAAAACCGTCGTATGGCGCCTCAATTATTGGCTGAATGGCAACAGCAGTTACAAAGCCGCAATAGTTTTGATAGTACGGTCTATGTGCCAATTACCTTTCATCGGGTAGCTAAAGGAGATGGCACAGGAGCAGTTACTTATCAGCAATTGTATGACAACCTTTGCGCGATCAATGGTTTTTATGCGGATATGAATATTGTCTTTTATATCAATGAAATTAATGAGATTCGGTCTGAGCAGTTGTATGTAAATGAGGCAAACACTTCAGATTATATTCGCTCCTTACACAAGCGTCTTGGGGTAGTGAATATTTACGTAGGGGGTCCTTATCAACAGGGCAGCAGTTATGGGGCATATTATGCTCCCAACTTTGATTGGATTTTTGCTTGGAATAATCAAATTGCTGGAGGAACGACCCTGACCCATGAGTTAGGGCATTACTTTACCTTGGCCCATACTTTTTATGGTTGGGAGGGAATGGAATATGCCACGGCAGCAGTGGCTAATAAGGCTCCTCAGATGGGAAGCAATGGCCGTCCGATAGAAAAAGTAATACGTGGCCAAACAGGAGAAAACTGTCAATGGGCGGCAGATGGATTTTGTGATACGCCTCCAGATTATGCTTCTGGTGGAGGAGGCTGTAGCTTTACGGAAACTTGGAGAGATCCGGATAGCATTATAATTGATGCAACAACGAACACACCTTTAATTAGCAATCACATGAGCTATTTTTCTTGTCGGAGCAGCTTTACGGCTCAGCAGCAAGAAGCCATTATGTTGGATATGCTTTCTAGAGGTCAGCATTATAATACGGCTCCTCCTCATTTGACAGCTGATGGGGTAGCTAGCCTAAGTTTTCCAGAAGATGGAGGCTTAGTTCCCAATGTGGGGCAAGCTGTTGAATTGCGTTGGCAGGCAGCCAATGCGGCCCATGCTTATTGGGTAATTGTAGAAAAAGTAACCCCCAATAGCTGTATTCCAACAGGTCAAACACAAGAATTTTTGGCCAATGACACCTCTGTTTGGGTAAATTTAGATCCAGGGCAATATTATCGTTGGAGTGTTCGGGCAATGGGGGCACAAGACCCTTGTAATTATAATGCGACTCCTTGGGCTTGTTTCCGTACTGAATCTTGGGCGACTGCAGTAAACGCTACAACTAATTTGGCGGCGCCCAAATTATGGCCCAACCCACAAGCCGCTGGGCAAGAGCTCATTTTATCTGTAGAAACAGCAGAAAGTCAAAAGGCCAATATTCAAATCTATAATAGCTTAGGCCAATTGCTTTCTAGCCAAGCTCTTTCGATACAAGCTGGTGAGCAGCTTTTGCGCATTGGTACTCAAGATTTGCAGGCGGGACACTATTGGCTCAATTTGCAAATGGAAGGTAAAAATAAGCAACTGCCTTTTGTCTTAGTCCACTAAAAAAGGATGGGGCCAATTGGTTTTTTAAGAGATAAACTATATTTTTACCGCTGATCTATTAAGATTTCATTAGCAAACTAGGTCATTTGGCCCTACTATAATTCCTTTAGAATATGTCTAGAAAACAATATGCTCCCCCCGGCGGATCACATGAAAAGAAGTTGAGTCGCCGCGAGAAGAAGAAAATGCGTAAAGAAAACCCCTTGCAACCACTAGAACAAACGACAGAAGTGGTAAAAGAGGACAACATGATGATTACAGCTCCAGATGAAGAAGACCGCAAGCAATTGCGCATGTTGACCATCATTGCCGTAGTTAGTCTTTTTGCCTTAATGTTCTTGATGTATTTTGTATTCATCTCGACCTAATAGGGGAATTTTAAAGACGAAAGAGCCAGCCTTTTAAGGTTTGGCTCTTTTTTTTATTCCTGCTCTCAAGTCCTCACTCAGTTTTTCAATCACTTCTTCCACTAAGGGAAAAAATATGTGTAGTTTTGCGGCCTAAAAGCAGCTAAATGATATTTGGAATAGGGCTTACGATTTTTTTGCTTTCCTCTTTTGCCGTGGTGTACACTTATGTACTCTACCCTCTTTTGCTGCGCATTTTGGGCCAAGGTAAAGGACTAAAAGGAGCAGTTTACTCTGCAGAAGATTCTGAGCTCCCTATTGTGGCCGTGCTCATGGCCGCTCATAATGAAGAGCTAGTTATTGAGCAAAAGATGCAACAGCTATTAGCAGCCCAATATCCAAAGCAAAAGCTGCATATTTACCTAGGTTCTGATTGTTCCACAGATGCCACAAATGCTATTCTGCAAGCCTATGCAGAGCAATATCCAGAACGGGTCCATTTTTTCCCCTTCCAAGAGCGACAAGGCAAACCCGCAATCATCAACCAATTAGCTGAAGCCGCCCAAAAACAATCGGCTGAAGTGCTACTGATTACCGATGCTAACGTGATGCCTCAGCCCAAGAGCATTTACGAGCTGCTCAAACATTTTAAGCAAGAGGATATTATCTTGGTGGATAGCAATATTCAGCATTATGATAGTGAGGCAGAGGGGATTGGCCGCAATGAACAGGGTTACATTTCTCAAGAAGTACAAACTAAATATAGAGAGGGCGTCATTTGGGGCCGAACACTAGGTCCATTGGGAGGCTTTTTTGCTTTGCGAGCCAGCCACTTCTCCCCTATTCCCAAAGGCTATTTAGTCGATGACTTTTATTGGGCCATGAAGGCCTTTGAACAGGGCGGACGGGCCATTAGCGAGCTCAAAGCCATTTGTCTAGAAGATGTATCAGGCAATTTGGCCGGAGAATTCCGCCGAAAGGTCCGCATAGCCAGCGGCAATTATAAGAACCTAGCCACCTTTAAGCATTTACTCTTGCCCCAATGGGGAAGTTTGGCCTTTGTTTTTTGGTCCCATAAGGTCCTGCGTTGGCTAGGCCCTGTTTTTATGTTGTTAAGTTGGAGCAGTTTAGCCCTGCTCAACCTACTAGATGACAACTTAATTTGGCTCCTCTTGTTTACAGCACAGAACCTATTATTCTTTATTGTTCCATTGCTCGATTGGCTATTAGAGCAAATGGGCATACATCAGAAGTACCTGCGGTACATCCGATATTTTTTAGCCATGAATATTGCCCTAGTGAAGGGATTTATCAACTATATAAAAGGAGTCAAAACCAATGTCTGGCAACCAACAAAACGAAAGCTTGGATAGAAAACTGGATAGTATTGAAGCTGCCATTCAGGATATCCGCGATGGAAAAATCATTATCGTCGTTGATGATGAGGACCGCGAAAACGAAGGAGATTTTATTTGCGCAGCAGAAAAAGTAACTCCAGAACTGGTCAACTTTATGGCCACACACGGAAGAGGACTAATCTGTACGCCACTAACCGAAGACCGTTGTAAAGAGCTTAACCTTAAGCCTATGGTGCAAACCAATACTTCGCATCATGAAACGGCCTTTACCATTTCTGTCGACCTGATTGGCCATGGCTGTAGCACAGGAATCTCTGCCTACGATCGCTCTACCGGAATTCGCTTGCTGACCGATCCCAACACTAGCTGGACCGACTACGCCCGCCCAGGCCATATCTTTCCCCTTATTGCTAAAGATGGTGGCGTTTTGCGCCGCGCTGGACATACCGAAGCTGCTGTAGATCTAGCCCGCTTGGCTGGCTTGGCGCCCGCTGGCGTTTTGGTCGAAATCCTCAATGAAGACGGAACAATGGCCCGCCTACCCGATTTACTAAAAGTGGCCGAACAGTTCGACCTAAAAATCATCTCGATTGCCGACTTGATTAAATACCGAGTAGAAAACGAAAAATTGGTAGAGCGCCTTATCGATGTGCAAATGCCTACCGAATATGGCGATTTTCAATTGATCGCCTTTGAAGATAAAACCAGAAATGAAACGCATTTAGCCCTCAAAAAAGGCGACTGGAAAGCCGATGAGCCCGTCTTGGTTCGGGTCCACTCTTCTTGCCAAACAGGCGATATCTTGGGCTCTTTGCGCTGCGATTGTGGCCCCCAACTGCATGCAGCCATGAAACAAATTGAAGCCGAAGGCAAAGGACTTTTGCTCTATATTATGCAAGAGGGCCGCGGCATTGGTCTACTCAATAAGCTCAAGGCCTACAAACTACAAGAGCAGGGCTATGATACCGTAGAAGCTAACCTGATGCTCGGCTTCAAAGCAGATGAACGCGATTATGGCATCGGGGCCCAAATCCTCAGAGAACTAAAAATTAGCAAAATGCGCCTGATGACCAACAACCCCACCAAGCGCATTGGCCTGATTGGCTACGGTCTAGAAATCGTAGAAAATGTAGAGCTCGAAATTGAACCCAACGAACATAATGAGTTCTATCTCTTTACCAAAAGAGACAAAATGGGCCATAATATTCTAGATAAGAAGAAGTCCTAGGATTTGGGGCTTGCCCGCCCTTCGGGCGGGCCGGGCTGTGTCAGGGCTCGCAGGTCTGCTCGGCCCTGCGCAAAATTCGCTTTGCTCATTTTGCTGGGTCTGCGGCTTCGCCGCCCCCTTTTCCATCCCTCAGCCTGCGGGCGCTTCGCGCCCTGTCCACCGCAAAAAAGCCCTGCCGATAAAGCAAAAGGGCTTTTTTGCTTTCTTATAATTTTTTATCTTTGTGGCCTTTGCTGTTCAAACACAACAAATCACCAAATGAAAAAAGTAGAGTTAGAAATTGTAGCCCTTTCACATAGTTTGGCCCAATCGCAAAATTATGCCGTGGTTTTGGGCGAAATGGGCGGCAGTCGCCGTTTGCCTATTGTTATTGGCGGATTTGAAGCTCAGGCTATTGCTGTGGCTATGGAGGGAATGCAGGCCAGCCGGCCCATGACCCACGATCTTTTCCGAAATACGATTGAAACCTTAGACGTAGAGCTCAAAGAGGTTATTATTAGTAATTTGGTGGATGGCATTTTTTATGCAAATTTGATTTTTGTTCAAAATGGCAAAACCATAGAAATTGACTCTAGAAGTTCTGATGCTTTGGCCCTAGCCGTTCGTTTTGAATGCCCTGTATATACTTATGAGTTTATTTTGGAGCAAGCAGGTATTGTGCTAGAAGAAGAGACCGAAAGAGAGATGGAAGAGGCCAAAAATCGCCGTCAGGAGCAACAAAAAACACGCTCTTTAGAGGATTTGAGTATGGAGGAGCTAGAGCGCAAGCTCGATGAAGTGCTGCAAGCTGAAAACTACGAGCAGGCGGCAAAAATTAGAGATGAAATGAACCGCCGAGGCGCCAACTAAGCGTCAATTGGTCCAGTATAGAAAAGCCGCTCTCCCGTTGGGGAGAGCGGCTTATTGCGTTTAGAAAGGGGCGCTGCGCCTTGGCAAAGGCCAAATGGGAATCCTGCTACGTCTATCCTTTGATTTAATTTTCAGCTATTCTGACTTATTTTCTTGGCCCAGCGCTGCGCAGCGGTGGCCCGAAGGGCCAGACCCAGTTTTTTTGAGCGCAGCGAAAAAAAACGCAGGGCCGAGCGAAGAGCGAGCCGCGCAGCATAGCGGCGGCCGACCTAGGCGAAGCCTAGCCGGCCGCGGGCCCCAAAACAAACTAATTAATTTTAGAGAAACGCAATGTTTTTTGGTAGCTACCGCCTTCGCTTTTGATGCAAATAAAATATTGACCAGCGGGCAAATTGGCTAGGGGCATTAACTCAAACTCTTGGATCCCCGCTTGGAGGTCAAGTTGATTCACTTTGGCCACTTTGCGGCCTAAAACATCAATAATCGTTACTTCTAGCGACATCTCTTTGAGCAATTGCAAGCGCAAAAAGGCAGTAGATCGGCTCGGGTTGGGGTAAAGGGTCAGGAAATTTGGGGTTTGATTCTCTTTATAGCGAAAGTGCCGTTGTTCGCAAATCTGTTCTGTTTGGCCATTGATTTTTTCTAGAATCAGGCGATAATAGTAATCTTTATTGGGCCATAGAATTTGAGGTTCTTGCCAGTGGTAACTTTGTTGGCCTCTATAATTGCCTTGAGAGGGAATACGGGCCAGCGTTTGGAAGTCGCCATTTTCACTAGCTCTTTCGATGCGGATATAAGCGTTGTCTTCCTCTTGGCCGAGGGTCCAAAAGAGTTGGGGTTGACCTAATTGACTATTTTCTAGTTGAAAATCTTGGCAATTGGCGGATAAGAGTATACAACTAATCGTAATATCATTGCTAACGGCACAGGTTCCATCGGTTGCGGTAACTTGGTAAGTGGTGCTTGCCCCTAGAGGGCTAGCAGTAGGATTAGAAATAGATGGATCGGAAAGCGTTGCGGCTGGTGACCAGCTATAATTACTAGCTGAAGAGCGTTGATAATCTACGCTAGCGGCGGTCAGGCAAGAGTAATTGCCCGAGCAACTAAAATTGACATTACTGTTGGGGACAAGGCTTAAGGCAACTTGGCCATCATCATTCCAGCTATTCCAGCTTGCAGTAGGGATAGCCACCGTATTGCAAAAGCCGGGAGACCCACAATCGGAATAGGTAGCACCAGCTGTTAGCTCATTAAAAATTCCTAAGCTAAGGCCATCTTCTCCAAAGAGTTCGACACCTTCAGTGCTAGAACCATAGTCTCCTTCTAGGCAAAACTCTAGGGTTACATTGCTAGTGGCATCAGGCACGCTATTATCAAATAGGAGTTGGTGGGTATAGTTAAGGGTACTGCCAGAGCAATCGCCTCCAGTACCAGCTGCTGTACAGTAACTGAGTTCCATACGTAAAGAGTCATCTCCACAAAGACTTTCATTGATTCCGCCTTGATCTGTAGCCACAAAGCTAATACTCCCATTAGCGGCCCAGCCATCTAGTTGAGCGTCGGTTAGGGTAATTGTGGTAGTATGTACAGTTCCACACTGAGTTCCAGATCCACCGATACTCCCCAAAGCGGCGCCATTTTCATCGCTAATATCCCAGATTTCATTGCTTCCATTAAGGTCTCCAAAAGCATAAATAGTTAGGGTTCCTCCGCCGGAAGCGCCAGTGGGAGTAGCGTTAAAGGTCATTGTTGTTACATCGCTAAGGTTGGGATCGGGGTCGATATAGCTAATAGCTTCATTGTAGCAACTACTAACCGTAGAAATTGGCATAGCTTCACTATAAGTTGTAGCTCCGCAATAAGAGAGAGTGATAGATACAGAATCCTCTGTACAAAGGCTAGGATTAACCGATGAAGAACCAACAGATCGGAAGCTAACAGTTCCGTCTGCGGCCCAAGTTGCTAATTGGGCTTGCGTAACAGCAATTGTTTGGCATTCTGCGGCTCCGCATTGGGTAGGGCCAGAAGTAGAGGCAATTGTTGTGAGTGTATTTCCATTTTCATCTAGAATATCCCAGTACTCTGTGGTACCGTCAATATCTCCTTGTACGCAAATATCTAGAGTTGCGCCAGCTGTCGGAGCGTTAGCTATTCCGGTAAAGCTATGTGTATTATCGAGTGTTAATGAGGGATTAGCAACAACATTTCGAAAAGAGACACAATTAGAGTTGCTTAGTGGGACACCATTTATGAGCAATTGGGCATTTAGTTGAACGGGGGGATCTCCAGTACAGTAGTCTGTGGTACTTGCAGTAACATCTACTTGAATACTTTGATCTATAATATTAACAGCATTAGTTGCTGTACAGCCTGTTGCATTATCGGTAAAAGTTACTCGGTAGGTAGTTGGTGAATTAACCGTAGCGGTTGGGCTTTGGCAGTTGGTACAAGAAAGGCCTGTTGAAGGTCCCCATACATAGGTTCCGGCTGTACCTGAATTTGCAGATAAGGGGGTAGTTAGTGTTTGAGTGGGGCATTTTTCTACATTTTGGTTCGTTAGACGAACGGTGGGTAGTTGGACGGTATAGCCAAGAACTTGAAAGCCAGGAATAGGGCAAGAATTATCTTCAAAAGTAAGGGTAAAGTTATAGCTCGCTAGGGCTCCATTAGGCACAGTCCAGTTAACGTCAATATAGGCTGGATTAACATTATCCACAATTGTAGTTGTAGCAGCAGGGAGGCTACTACTCACTGTTTCTGAGATTTGGATAAGGTCTGTAGCATCGGGATCTTGGGCTTCGACCCTAAAGCTCATATTATTGCCTTCACAGGTATAAAAGGTAGTTCCGGTAAGTGAAGCTCCAGTGATATTACTGACGGGATTTACGGTAAGAACATTATTACTACAGTTAATGACTACGACCTGCATATCTCGGATACTATGTCCAATAAGCACCCCATTTCTAAATTCCTCGACTAAAACTGCAATAGCGGCAATTTGTGTCCCACTAGGAGTAATACTAATTTGTCCTGTATTAGAATTGAATCCAAAAGATCCAGTAGTGCTCATGGGTTGAGTTGCGGTAAATCCACCATTAAAAGTAATGCCTACACCAGCATTATCAAGGGGGGTAATCATACTATAGGCAATAGAATCTCCTTCTGCATCAATAACACCATGATTGTACTCAAAAGGAACACCTTCACAAATATAGGGCACAGGTGGAGTAGTAAAAGTTGGGGAGCTATTGCAGCCACCATCTACATTATTAAGCAAGGCTTCAATATACATATAAGCTGATCCAGGGCTTGTAATGTTGGTAACGGCATTATTTCGATTTCCCGTTCGGTAGGATAAGATCCAATCGGTGCAAGCTGCGGGTAGTGTAACTACGCCACTATATTGGTAGACTTCAATTCCCTGTAAGCTTCCACCATTACAACTAGAATTAGCTAATTCTGCAGGACAAAGAGGGGAGGCTTCAGCAAATGATATCTGTGTTAGTGTGACAGAGGTTGACAGCCCACAAGAGACCGAATTAATGTTAATACTAGCTGAAGAGGGTGCTGATACACCAGCACAGTCTCGATAGAATTGCAGATTGACTTCATACTGATTGGCCCCTAAGCAAACATAGGTAAGATCAGCTCCTACAATATGGGTAGCATGGCTGTATAGGGGGGAATAACAAAAGGCATAGGAAGCTCCATGTAGCTCTAGTCAATAGGCTCATTAGTAGTTAATTAAGTTAGGTAAATATATTTTAAGACTTGGATTTTGGCTTGGATGCAGCAAAATATAGAATTATAAATACATCTCTATAAAAACCGTCGAGCAAGTCTTAATAAAATTTAAAATTAGCTTAATTAGCCACTTAAAAGTTAATGATTAGACAGTCTAAAATAATTTAGAGGACTATTGATAAGGACTTAAATATTCTCCATTTTATAAAATTTATAAGTTCACATTTTAACTAAAAAAGTCTTTTTAATGGTAAAAAATTTCCCCCTTTATTTTTTTTATAATAAAACAGTCCCCACCACAAAGATTCTAAGTCGGCTCCCAAAAGTGCGTAGCACACAGTTTTAATGACTGAAGGGAATAACGACTGAGCAGAACTAAGAGCCCCAACAACAAGCCCTTTAGGACAGAGCTCGACGAGCAAAGGGTATAACTATAACCATAGTCAGCTAGGTTAGCCATGACTCCTAAAGCCTAGCAAGATAATTTTGAATTAAGTTGAAAGCTATAAAGAAAATAGTCTGCATCAACTGTTAATATAGGCTATTATTTACCAATAAGCTATTAACTTATAAAAGTTAAGCGCTATATTTAAAATTTGTCCCCCATTTGTCTTTTAAAATCCATAGATTTGGATACATTCTCATTTCAACTAACAAAAACAGAATTAAATGACTAGAATTCAGACTTTTGCATTCTTGCTGTTTAGCCTTTTCTTTTGGCAACAAGCGGGTGCACAAATCTTCTTTACGGAGAATTTTGAGGGTTTAACCGGCAGCAATGGCTTGCCGACAAACTGGACAGAATCAGGCTTATCTACGGATGGTATTTATTATGTAGGTGATTCTGCAGATGCTGATGCGGGAGGGTATTGGCCTGTACCCAATCACACTCTTTTTGCACAGAGCAACGATGACCTTTGTGATTGTGACAAATCTGAGGATCGACTCATTTTGCCTGTACAGAACTTTGCTACACGTTCAGGTGGGGTTGAGTTAATTGCAGACTTATACATGGATGGCAATTACGGAAGTACTGGACAGATTGAGATTAGTACCGACGGCGGAAGCAGTTGGGCCCCTATTTATGTTATGACTGCAGATTCTCTCTGGCAAAATAATATTACTATTTCGCTTAACGCTTATGCCAATAATAGCAGTGTACTCATTGCTTTTCGGTATAATGATAGTGGAAGTTGGGCCTCTGGTTTAGGTGTTGACAATGTTCGTTTAAATCAAACAGCTTCTGCTGATGAGCTTTTAATTTCGGATATTTTGCCTGCGGAATACACAATAATTCCTGAAAACCAGGCAAGTGCGATTCCTGTAAGTACAACCATTGCCAATATCGGTGGTAATACTGCAGCAACAATCAATATTACGACAAATGTCTATGATTTTGCCGCTCCTACTACCCCTATTCAGACCTATAGCAACACAGCAACAAATCTTACAGCTGGTTCTACGACTACGGTTAGCATGGGAGCCTTTACACCTCCTACACAATCAAGCTATATTTTCGAGCACATTATCACAGGTCCTACTGGAAGTACGGCTAATGATACTGCCCGTTATGGCCTAACTATTTCAAATAATGAATATGCTCGTGATGCGGGTAGCCCAACAAACCTTGTTGGTGCTGGTACTGGCGCAGTTGCAATTGTTGGTAATCTATATGATATTAGAGCCACTACCCAACTAGACTCAGCTTTGTTTTTCTTAGACTTAGATGATACCTATCTTGGAGATACAGTTCGCCTTGTTGTTGTACAAACTACTGCAGGTGTACCTAATGGTACTATTCTTGGTCAATCAGCCCCCTATGCTATTACAGCGGCTGACACCACTTCTGGCGGGACAATTTTTGTTCTTCCTATTACAAATACTACTGGTGGAGCCCTTAGCCTTACCCCCGGCCAATATTTAGTTGGTGTAGAAGAATCAATTACTATGGATGGTTTAGGCCTCCTTTGTGACCCCAATATCTATACACCTAATACTGTTTTTGCCAACATTAATGGGGGGGCATTTCAACCACTTAATGACCTAATTACGGCAGGTTTCCCCTACTCTCCTGTTATTCGTCCTTATCTTAATACAAACTGCACAGTTACAGCAACAGCTAGCGCTACTAACGCTACTTGTACGGCTAGTGATGGTTCTGCTACTGCCACTCCCGCCAATGGTGCTGCACCCTACACTTACCTTTGGTCAAACGCTGCAACTACGCAAACAATCAGTGGTTTGGCAGCTGGAACTTATGATGTAACGATTACAGATGCTTCAGGTTGTGTAGCTACTGCCTCTGCTACTGTTAACCAAACTACAGTTGCTCTTACAGGTACTGCTACAGCAACTAACGCTACTTGTGGAAATGCTAACGGTTCGGCTACAGCTACTGTCAGTAATGGTACTGCTCCTTATACCTACAGCTGGAGCAATGGCGCAACTACTGCCACTATTACAGGCCTTATGGCAGGTACTTATAATGTAACATTTACTGATGCTAATGGCTGTGAAGGTACAGCTAGCGCTACAGTTAACAGCCCTGCAGGTCCTAGTGCTAGCACTAGCGCTACAGATGCTACTTGTACAGCAGCCAACGGTTCGGCTACAGTTACCGCTACTGGTGGTGCTACTCCTTACACTTACCTTTGGTCTAATAACCAAACTACCGCCACAGCTACAGCTCTAGTAGCAGGCACTTACAATGTTACTGTAACAGACAACAACGGTTGTGCCGTAACTGGTAGCGCCACAGTAAGCAGCACAACAGGTACCGTTAGCGGAACAACTTCTAGCATTAACTCTAGTTGTGGTGCAGCCAATGGTTCAGCTACAGTTACCGCTACTGGTGGTGCTACTCCTTATAGCTACAACTGGAGCAATGGCGAAACTACAGCTACAGCTTCTAACCTTTCTGCTGGCACTTATACAGTTACGATTACCGATGCAAACGGTTGCCAAGGTACTGCTACCGCAACTGTAAGCAACCCCAACGCACCTACAGCTACTGCCGCTGTAACTTCTAACTACAACGGATCTGAACTTAGCTGTAACGGTGCTAGCGATGCAGAAGCTACTGTTACTCCTGCTGGTGGCACTGCTCCTTATACCTATATCTGGTCTAATGGACAAACTACTGCCGCAGCTACAGGACTTGCGGCAGGCAACCAAACTGTAACTGTTACCGATAACAACGGCTGTGCCGTAAGCACTATCGTAACCGTTACTGCTCCCGCTCTAGTTGATGCAACTGTTGATATGACAGGTACTATGGACGCCTCTTGCTTCTCTAACAATGACGGTATGGCAACAATCACAGCCTCTGGTGGAACTCCCGGTTACACTTACGCTTGGTCTAATAATGCCAACACTGCCGCTATCAATAACATCGGCGCAGGTACTTACACCGTTACTGTTACCGATGCTAACGGCTGTACAGATGATGCTACTGTAACTATTTCTCAACCTACAGCTATCGTAAATAGCATGGCTGTGACTGACCTTACTTGTAGTGGTAGCGCAGATGGAGCTATCACCGCCAACACTTCTGGTGGATCAGCCCCTTATACCTACAACTGGAGCAATGGTGCTACTACTGCTAACCTTACTGCTCTTGCTGCTGGCACTTACACGGTTACAATCTCTGACCTTAACGGTTGCGAATTGGTAGCCAATGCTACTGTTAACGCCAATGTTGCTATTACTCTCGATACTACCATTACAGGTACTTCTGTAGTAGGAGCTAGCGACGGAAGCATTGACCTTACCGTAACTGGTGGTACAGCTCCCTATACTTACAGCTGGTCTAATGGCGCAACTACCGCTAACGTAACTAACTTAGTCGCTGGCCTTT
The DNA here is from genome assembly GCF_028464065.1 of Saprospira sp. CCB-QB6. Lineage (NCBI taxonomy): Bacteria > Pseudomonadati > Bacteroidota > Saprospiria > Saprospirales > Saprospiraceae > Saprospira > Saprospira sp. CCB-QB6. The sequence goes on from NZ_CP116808.1 coordinate 837,667, forward strand.
ACAGCGTTACTGTAACTGACGCTAACGGCTGTAATACTAGCCTCACTGTTAATGTTCCCGATGGCCCCGTTGCTGTTCTAGCCACTAACGCCAATATCAATATTAGCGTATTCCCCAACCCTGTGGAATCTGTAGCTAAATTGACTATCGAACTTAACAAAGCTAGCGATGTGAAAATCGAATTGAGCAATGCCGCTGGTCAAGTGATCCGTAGCTTCCAAGCTAAACAAGTCCTTAACCAACAGTTCGATATCGACATGAGTGAATTGCCCGCCGGCGTTTACTTCCTACGTGTTGCCGATCAAGAAGCTAGCAATAGCTACCGCATCAGCAAAAAGTAATTTAGCCCCTTTTTAAGGTGCACCAATCTGACGCCTCTCCTATCTTGGAGGGGCGTCTTTTTTTGGGGCTGCCCCTTCCGCCGAGTTGAAACTCAGCGCAAAGCGGTATCGCTTTGCGAAGCGATACAAAATGAGGGTTGAAACCCTCATGAGTTTCCGGTCGGGTCGGGCTGTATCGCAGCTCGCTATTCGCTCGGCCCTGCGCGGGCTTCGCCCGCTGGGTCTGGCCTACGGCCACTGCTGTCCATCCCTCAGCCTGCGGCGGCTTCGCCGCCTGTCCCATCCAATTGGACCCAAAAAGGCCCCAAAAGCAAATGCTTTTGGGGCCTTCCCTACCATTTTTTTAGGCTTCTACTCTTGAGCTTCCAACTTCAAATTCCAGTCAATCTGAAAATCTTCCAAATTGCTGCTCTTCTCCGCCAAAGCCTCAAACTCCTCAAAAAAGACCGTGTTGCGCTTAAATACTAACTCAAAATTGCGATAGGCCACAAAAGAAAATGTCCCTAAAGCAATCATAAATGCCGCACAAATTAACCATATGGCCCCAAAACTCCCCCAATGCCCCAAGAAAAAAGAATAAGCCGAACCCACCATACTAATAGCCAGCACCGCTCCCATAAAAAAATAACGCCCTCTCTGCCCCTTCTGATACTCTTTCTGAGCCTTAGAACCCATCAGACGCTTCTTAATCTTGTCGTAATTTTCTGGGCGACGCTTGTAAGTCAAATACAAACGAGCCACCTCTTCTTGATTGAAATCTATATCGAAAACCATAGCATAAATTTGATTTATTGGGCCAGCTAAGGTAGGGATTTTTCTATTTTTTAAGGGTGATATAGACTACTTAATTATATTTGCAGACTTGTACAACAGCTAACATTAAATTAACATGCGAACTCAACTCTGTAATCCTTTTTTCTACCTTCTCTCCCTTCTCTTTTTTTCCTTTTCTCTACTCGCTCAAGACCAACTCTTAGACTATAAAGTAATTAGCGGACCAATGCCTGGGCACTATACCGACTCTACCGCTAGCTTCTGGATCTTGGTCCAAAAAAAACCCGCTCTACAAAAGAAAAACCGCCTAACTGCAGTCCTCAACAAACTAGAACAAGAATTTAGCAGTATTAGTTATCAAGACGAGCCACTTTGGAAAGACAAACGAGTAGTTCGTGTGCTGGCCAAGAAAACCCCAAAAAATACGCCCCCAAAAGATAGCTTTAGCTTTCTCACGGGCTCCTGCGCTTTCCAATATCCCCTTATTCTAAATATGTTTGGTAAACGCCGACGCTACAATAAGATTTTTAATAAAATGGCCCAAACAGAGGCCGAATTTATGGTTTGGACTGGCGACAATGTCTATTATGTTCTTGGCCAATGGAATTCTTACAAGGGGATGGTCAAAAAGAACCTGCGTTCTAGAGAACGCAAACCCATCAATCATTTTTTACAATCTTGTCCCCAATATGCTACTTGGGATGATCATGATTATGGTCCAAATAATAGCGATGCTAATTTCCCTCTAAAAGATACCGCCCTAAATGTCTTTAAAAAGGTTTGGGCCAACCCCTATTATGGAGAAGAAGACAACCCTGGAGTTTATAGCCATTTTAGCCAAGAGAATTGCGACTTTTTCCTGCTAGACTCTCGTTATTATTGTATAACTGATGGAGCAGAAGAAGATCGAACGCTCTTTGGCAAAAAACAAATGGATTGGCTCAAAAGACAACTCAAACAAGCCAAAGGTGATTTTAAATTCATCTTTTCAGGTACGCAACTTTGGCCCAAACTAGATAAAGGGGATCATTGGGACCATTTTCCCGCTGAGCGAAAAGATTTCTTAGATTTTCTCCAAAAAGAAAAGATCAAAGGCGTAGTAGTGATTAGTGGAGACCGACATTATAGCGAGCTCAATTGCCTGAAGCGTGAAGATAATTACCCACTTTATGAATATACCTGCTCTCCCCTCACGAGCTTTACCGACCCTTATTACTCCAAAGTGAATGATTGCCGAGAAGAGGGCACTTTTGTCCGCAAACAAAATTATGGCCTCTTAACTATTCTTGGCCAAGGCTTAGCGCGCATTTGCCGCATCCAAACCTTTAATCGAAAAGGCCAACTACTTTGGCAAAGAGAAATTGCCCTAAAGGATTTGCAATAAAAAACGGCCACAGCAATAATTTGCTGTGGCCGTTTGGCCTTAGGGCCATTTTGGTCCAACACTTAAACGGTTTTGCAGGGACGCGCAGCGGCCCGCAGGCCTAGCGATCTGTAGCAGTGGCCGTTAGGCCAGACCCAGCGGGCGAAGCCCGCGCAGGGCCGAGCGAATAGCGAGCTGCGGAACGTAGCGCCGCAAGGCCGTAGGCCGCAGCGGAGGCCCCAAAACAGCCTTTGCTTCTAGTTGTTCAATTTACTTTTTTTTCTTTTTGCTAAAGATGCTCCCCATAGCAACGCCGCCCACAGAAAACAGAGTGCGATCGGTCAAGCCTTCTAGCTCGGCCCCTTCGCCCAGTTTGTAGTAGCGACGAATGTCAAAAGTGAGCATAAAGTCATTGAGGGGCACTTCAATTTTGAGGCCTGCAGCAGCAAAAGCTCTAGCGCTAGCCTGCATATTATCGAGCTGAATGGCGGTAGGATCTTTGAGAAAAGCTTCTTCAAAAGCCATATTTTGGTCCAAGATAAAGAGCAAGTCGAGTTGCGGGTTAGCGGTAATGCCAAAAGTACCGCCCATAATTTTGCGTAAAATGCCAAATTTACCGCCCATATTGAGGCTCAGGCTCGTAAAGCCCGTTTGGTTGCTGACCGACTCTTCAATTTGATAGGGTACGACAATCACATCAATAAAAGCCTGAGCAAAACGCTTAGAATTCCCTTCTAAAAGACCCTTTTTTTCCTTTTCGCTCAAAACGGTATAGCGAGCGCCAAACTGCAGGCGAAAATCATTATCCTGAAAGGCCAATTTTCTAAAATCCAGTGAATCTCGGCCCTCCAAAAGGGTATTGATAAAAGGGTGCACCTTAAAATTAAGGGCCAAAGTATTGATCTTCTTGCGACCATCGGCCACTTTTTCCTTCAAATTATAATTGGCATCCAAGGCCAAAACTCCAGAGGCGGCCCCAGAGGCTTTAAACAAGCCGTAGAGGTTCCCCCCACCTGCTCCAGAAAACTGAAAAATGTTTTCTGTAGGATTAAACAGCATATCGACAGGCGTAGGATGCTGAGCGAAAACTTGACCTGAAAGCAGCAGGCCAATGGCAAAAAGTAGATTTTTCATAGGTATAGGTGAGTTAAATAGAGAAAACAACTTAAACTACAAGAGTGGGCTGTTCAAAATCAAGTTGGGGTCAGGGCTATTCCGCTTCATTTCAGCTAATTGACGAGCCGAGCAAACCCCAGGATAATCGCCAGAATGTCCCTGCAAATCTATAATAATTTGAAAATGCAAATGCGGCAACCAACCTCCATTTTCGCGCAAACTACCCAATTTACCGATTTCTGCCCCATCTCTTAAGCGTTGGCCTGGCTGTAGCTCCTCAATAGAAGCCTTAGACAGATGGCCATACAAAGTATAAAATTTGGGACAATTAAAAGGTTGGTGCTCTAAAATAATCACTCCTCCATAATTCCCTTCCTCTTCCAGATAGCCCTTGCTGTGTACCTTGGCCGCTAGAGGTGTGCGCACCCGCGTCCCCACGCGCATCCAAATATCTATGCCCAAATGTATGCAGCGTTCATCCAAAGGATCTGCCTCTGGATTAAACAAGCCCTTATCTCGATACAAATTTCGGCGCTCCAAATAGCCTCCAATCGCCATAAAACTACTGGTAACATCTAAGCGCTCTTGAATATAATTTTGCAAGTCTTTTTGGGTCTTAATCTCGGCCATTCTCGGATTATTTTCCGATAAATCCACGGCCACAGCATACTCTCGATTGGGCGAAAAAGTCACAACATTGCCAAACATGCCCTTCTTTGGGCCTACCCAAGCCAAAAAATCATCTACTCTTGCCATAGGTCTCTATTTAACTGGTTATTAGATATAAATTTGCGTTTAAAAATAAGTTATTACTTTTAAATAAACAAATCATTTTTATTTGGGTCCTCCGCCTCGCTGCGGTCGTTGAACTGCGGCCTAAAGGCCTTGTTCTGGTCTGGCCTAACGGCCACTGCTACAGATCGCTAGGCCTGTTCTAGCTCCAATAAAAGGCTTTCTCTAAAAGAAAGGCAACAAAAGTTTGCAACTAAAAACAAAAAGTTGTAAAATAAGCGCAAGGATGGGCTAAAACTTCGCAAAAACCAAACATTAAGCGTATATTTGGCCCCTATTGGAAAATAAAACAATATGTCAGAAGAAATAGAAAAGGACGTACAGGAGCAAAAGCCACAGCGGAACCAATTGGGCGAGATGTACAAAGATTATTTTTTGGACTACGCCTCTTATGTAATCTTAGAGCGGGCCGTACCCGCTGTAGAAGATGGCTTTAAACCCGTTCAGAGACGGATTTTACATGCTATGCACAGCATGGATGATGGTCGCTTTCATAAGGTGGCTAATATTATTGGCCAAACCATGCAGTATCACCCACATGGGGATGCTGCTATTGGTGATGCCTTGGTCAATTTGGGCCAAAAGGACCTCTTGATTGATTGTCAGGGAAACTGGGGAGATAACCGTACAGGAGACCGAGCAGCCGCCCCACGTTATATTGAGGCCCGCTTGTCTAAATTTGCCAAAACGGTTGTTTTTAATCCTAAAACGACCAATTATCAACTGGCTTATGATGGACGAAAAAAAGAGCCCATCCATTTGCCTGTTAAATTTCCCCTTTTGTTGGCCCAGGGCGTAGAAGGTATTGCCGTTGGTTTGTCTACCAAGATTCTCCCTCACAACTTTGTCGAGCTAATTAAGGGCTCAATCGCCATTTTGAGAGGGAAAAAGACCCAACTCCTACCCGATTTCCCCACAGGCGGAATGATGGACGCCTCTAACTATAATGGTGGAAAAAGAGGAGGGAAAATCCGTTTGCGGGCAGAAATAGAAATTGTAGACCGTAAGACCTTGGCTATTCGCCAGATTCCTTATGGTTGCACGACCTCTAGCTTGATCGATAGTATTATCAAGGCCAATAGCAAGCAGAAAATCAAGATCAAAAAGGTGGTGGATAACACGGCCAAAGATGTAGAGATTTTGATCGAGCTGCCTAGTAATAGCTCGCCTGAAATTACAATGGACGCCCTTTATGCCTTTACGGATTGTGAGCTTTCTATTTCGCCTAATGCCTGTGTCATCCAAGGTGATAAACCCATTTTTGTTACGGTCGATAAACTTTTGGAAATTGCCACTCAGCAAACCAAAGACCTTTTAGAATGGGAGCTTAAAATTCGGGAGCAAGAACTGCTAGATAAATGGCATTTGGCCTCTTTAGAAAAGATTTTCATCGAAAATCGCATCTATCAATTGATTGAGGATTGCGAAAGTTGGGAGGAGGTTCTAGAGACGATAGATAAGGCTATGCAGCCTTTTGTCAAACAGCTTTGGCGACCAATAACCCAAGAGGATATCATCCGCTTGACCGAAATTAAAATTAAGCGGATCTCTAAATATAATAAGTTCCAAGCCGATGAATACCTCAAAAAATTAGAGGATGAGCTGGCTGATGTTCGCCATGATTTGGCCAACTTGGTGGATTATGCTATTGAGTATTACAAAGGCCTGCTTAAAGACTTTGGCAAAGACAAAGAACGCAAAACAAAAATTACCACCTTTGATAATATTGATGCCGTAGAAGTGGTCGTCAATAATGCCAAGCTCTATATCAACCGCAAAGAAGGTTTTATGGGCTATGGCCTCAAAAAAGATGAGTTTATTGAAGAATGCTCAGATTTGGATGATGTTATCGTTTTTCATAAGGATGGTAGCTATACCGTAACCAAAATTGCAGAGAAGGTCTTTATTGGTAAAAACCCCTTACATGTGGCTATTTGGCGTAAAGGCGATGAACGCATGATTTATAATGTGGTTTATGCTGATTTGGACAAAGGAGCCAATTACGTCAAACGCTTTGCCGTAACAGCCATTACCAGAGATCGCCAATATCCTATTGCCAACCAAGTGGAAAAGGCCAAAATCTTACACTTTTCGGCTAATCCCAATGGAGAAGCCGAACTCTTGCATATTCAACTCAGCCAGGCTTGTAAGGCCAAGAAAAAAGATTTCGAATACGATTTTGCTGATTTGGCGGTTAAGGGGCGTTCAGCTAGAGGGAATCTCTTGAGCAAATACCCTATTCGCAAGATTCAGGTAAAACGTCAGGGAGAATCTACTTTGGGTGCACTGCAAATTTGGTTTGAGCCAGAAACTGGCCGTCTCAATAGCTCTGGTTATGGGCAACTATTGGGTGATTTTGAAGAAGAAGACCGTATCTTGGCCCTTTATCAAGATGGTAGTTATGAGATGACTAACTATGAATTGAGCAATCGCTTTGAAGCCGAAGAACTACTGTTGGTTCAAAAATGGGATGCCGAGCAGCCCATCACGGCCCTTTACTTTGATGGCGAACGCAAAACGACCTTTGTTAAGCGCTTCCTCATTGAAACCACAACCCTTAATAGCCGCTTTGAGTATTTGCCGAATGATCATCGCTCGACCAAATTACTTTGGGCTAGCACACATCCAGCTCCAGAAGTTAGCTTTGAACAAAGAGAGGGACGTAACTATAGCGCCAACAAAGCAAAATTAGCCGAAATTGCAGATGTGACAGGTTGGAAAGCCTTAGGTAGTAAACTACATGATGACAAAATTCGCAATCTAAAAGATCTGAGTCCAGCAATCACCGCTGCTAACGAAGAAAAAGACGATAACCAAAAAGCCTTATTCTAAATAAAGCTATGGTCCAAAGCTAGAAAAGCCCCAAGCGAATCGCTTGGGGCTTTTTTGCGTTTAGCAGGCGGCGAAGCCGCCGCAGGCTGAGGGATGGAAAAGGGTGGCCCGAAGGGCCAGACCCAGCCAGCTTGCTGGCGCAGGGCCGAGCGACCTGCGAGCCCTGACACAGCCCGACCCGCCCAAAGGGCGGGGCAGCCCCACCTAAGACTAATTCATTGGACTAGCACTACTAATTTGTAGATCTCTTAGGCGCTCCAACAAAAGCGTCCAAAGATGGCTATAATCAATCACCTCAAACTCATCAATCATACCTCTATAACGGAAAGGTTCCTCGGCCAAACGGTCTAAATATTTCTGATAAATACCAATTTGGGCAAAGTCAAAATTAGCCTTAGATAGTTGATAAAGCAGGCGAATAAACTGTATGGTTCGGTAGTGTTCTTCGCGGCGCAGACGGCGATTAGCAATTTCTTTTAGGTACTCGGCCTTGGCCGCAGCGGCCTCAAGGTCCAACATTTCCAGATGGAAGAGTAACTGAGCAATTAGGTGACTTACTTTGAGCATGCGCTCTGACTTGCTAAACGCTAAGGGGTCGCTCAAAAACTTGTGTAGGCGGAAACGCTTACGGCGTTTAGCTCGGCTATTTTTAGGCTCAATGTCTTTAAGCACAGGATAAAACTGGTGCAAGTAGCTCAAATAAATTTCAAAAGCATTCCATTTTTCCTGTTCCTCTCTTTCCAAACGGTCAAAACGGGGATCTCCAACCACTTCGTAGAAAATCTGCTGGGATTGCTCATAGTGTTCGCCATGTAGCGTCAGTAAAAAGAAAAACTCCATCAGTTGAAACCAGCTATCGGTCTCTTGCAAAGCCATAGCCTGCTTATACAATCCAGGAGCCATACTAGGCGTATATTGGCCCGTATGCAAAAGTGCCGACAACTTTTTAATCGTGATTTCGGCAAACTTATCATCTCGGTAGAACTCTGGATGTTCTGCAACATAATGTTCACTATCCTGGCAAACGCCCATCATCTGCTCATAATTTTGCAGCATTTCATAACGATAAGCCCAAACCATATAGCGATGATAATGCACAATAGGCGATTGATATAATTCGGCTAAGCCCTCTAGCGCCTGACAGTATACATTGATTCGGCTAGCCAAGTCTTGGTTCTTAGAGTGTGGCTTATAATAATTGATCACCACGCGTTGATACAATTCCTCTGAGCGAATCTCAGCATCTAATACATTTTGGTATTCTTTGCACAATTGATCATAGTCTTCATATAACCGCTCATTTTCTTCCCGCAAAGCATAATGCTCGCGTAGAATACGCGCACAGTTTACAATTACATCAGCAAACTGAAACTTCTGTGCTGTGGTCATCAGCTGACGAGCCAAATAAGCCGCAGTGTCATAAGCTTTGTTAGATAAGAGAATCTTGATCAGTGTCCAATCTTTATTAGACGAAAAATAAGCCCGATTATAATCTGAAGTAGAGGGCAAATTAACATCTAAAAAGAATAAGGTGTTGAGCAATCGTTTTTTAAATCTAGACTTTAGCTGCCGATATTTATCATCAGTTGAGGGGCTACCATATAAAAATTCGGCTGCTTCCTCATCTGTCTCAAATTTATCCTCAACAACAGCTTCATAAAAGTCATTAAATTTACTACTCTTCTGACTAAGAGAATAGTCATCAAAAATCTCTATCTTCTTGACTTTCTTCTTGGTAACGATCTTCGCTATTTCTAATATATGTTTCATGTGTTACGGGGATTGATTTATTGTTAGCTTAATTGTTAGTGCCTATGTCACATTTAACAAGTACAAAATAACAAAAAAAGGAGGCTTTACCAACCTCCTTTTTCTTGATTAATTTATAAATTGACTAACTATTTAGATAAAATCCACATTACACCCTCCACAATAAGCTAATTAACAATGATTTATATTTTAAGCTTTTTTTAAGCCTAACTAGTTATGAACGCAAAATAGACTTGATATTAACAAATTCTTTTATTCCATTTGCAGCCAACTCACGTCCCAAACCAGACTGCTTAACTCCCCCAAAAGGGGTATGTGGAGCAGATCGCATCAATTGATTTATAGCTAAAGTGCCTACTTCTAATGAGGGGGCAAACATTAAGGCCCGCTCTTCATCAGCCCAAAGAGCAGCTCCTAAGCCATAAATACTATCATTGGCTAGCTCAATAGCTTCTGCTGCATCTTCTACCTCAAAAAAGCTGAGAACTGGCCCAAATAACTCTTCGGAATAAGCTGGAGCCCCCTTTGGCGCTTGCCCCAAAATGACTGGACTAAACAAGGCCCCCTCTCCTTTTCCGCCATCCAACAACAACTGAGCACCAGCCGCTAAACTATCTTTTTGCTGCTGGGCCAACTCCAAAGCCAAATCTTCTCGCGCCATGCAACTGAGGTCCAAATTATCCGCAATAGGATCCCCCTGGCGCAATTGAGCAATCTCATACTTCAAAGCATCTAAGAAATCTGCCGCCAAAGACCGCTCTACAATAAAGCGCTTGGCCGCTATACAGGTCTGCCCATTGTTGCCAAATCTAGACTGTACACCCGCCTTGGCCGCCGCCTCCAAATCAGCCCCTTCCAATACAATAAAAGGATCCGAGCCCCCTAATTCCAACACCATTTTCTTCATGCTGCCCCCAGCCAAGGCCCCGACAGCTAATCCCGCTCTTCGACTGCCCGTTAAGGATACCCCAGCCACCACTGGCCCCTTGATTAAGGCCGCCGTTTGCTCCAAATTGGCAAAACTGTTCTGAAATACCCCCTCCGGAAAACCAGCCTGCTCAAATAACCGAGCTATGGCCATGGCCGAACGAGGCACATTGGGCGCATGCTTGAGCAAACTGACATTGCCCGCCAATAAGGTCGGTACCGAAAAACGTAAGACCTGCCAAAACGGAAAGTTCCAAGGCATGATCTGTAAAATCACTCCCAAAGGCTCATAACAAACCATATTACGACTCTCTGGCGCATAATCTACCGCATGCGGCGCCAACATGCTCGGCCCAAATTCTACATAATACCGAATCAACCAAGCACATTTTTCTATCTCCGCCAATGCCTGACGCAATGGCTTGCCCATCTCCTGACTAACCACTAAGGCCAATTCCTCTTTTTGCGCCAATAACTGCTGCTCCAAAGCCAAAAATAAAGCCTGACGCTCTGCCATAGCTACCCGCCGCCAATGCCGAAAAGCAAGCTCCGCTTTCTTCAACTGCTGCTCTAGCTCAGAGGCTTTCACAAAATCATATTCTCCATACAACTCTCCTGTATATGGATTTCTAGATCTAAACTGATTCATTCTTTTCTGTTTTTTGGGGGCTGCCCCGCCCTGCGGGCGGGTCGGGCTGTTTCGCAGCTCGCTATTCGCTCGGCCCTGCGCCGCCAAAGGCGGCTGGGTCTGGCCCTTCGGGCCACTGCTGTCCATCCCTCAGCCGGTCGCTGCGCTCCCCTGCGGCGGCCAAGCCGCCTGTTCCACTAAAAAATAAAGGCCTTCCAAATTGGAAGGCCTTCGCTATTTAATCAAATTTTTGTTCTTCTATTTTCTTTCCCGCTACGGCCTTGGCAATACTCTGGTCCATAGCCCGCTCGGCCATGGGACGAGCATATTGGTTAAGCTCTTCCATCCGCTGCTGAATGAGGTCCTTATCCTCTCCCCCACAAGCTTGGGCCAAACTAGCCGCCCGATTCTGCATGCCCACAATCTCTTCCTCTGATAAAATGGCCTCGTTCTGCCCAATGAATTTATCTGTCGCCAATAATACCGATTCCGCCTCTGTTCTGGCCTCTATCAAAGCCTTGATGGCCATATCTTCCTTGGCGTTTTTAATAGAATCCAATAGCATTCTTCCCATCTCTTCCTCAGAAATACCATAAGGCGATCGCATTTCTACTAGTTGCTCAACCCCAGAACGCAATTCCTTGGCCCGCACTTTTAATATGCCATCCGCATTCAATAAAAAGTGAATTTCTATCTTGGGCATGCCTGCCGCCATGGGCGGTATCCCCTTCAATACAAATTCCCCTAGCTTGCGGTTGTTGGCCACCAATTCCCGCTCTCCCTGATAAACCGCTACTTTTAGCTTGACCTGCCCATCTACAGAAGTAGTATACTGACGGCCAGCTTTCATCGGCACTTTGGAGTTTCTAGGGATGATGACGTCCATCAAACCACCTACGGTCTCTATCCCTAATGATAAAGGCGTTACATCTAATAATAAGATGTCTTTTTGATTGCCCGCCAATACATCCGCCTGTATGGCTGCCCCTAGAGCCACGACCTCATCGGGATGTAGCTCGTCTTTGGGCGCTTGACCAAAGAATTTAGCCACTGCCTCTTTGACTATGGGCATGCGAGTAGAACCACCCACTAAAACCACTTCGTCAATATCGGTCAGACTCAATTCCGCATCTTTGAGGGCCTGCTCACAAGCCTTGAGGCTCCGCTGAATCAATTCTGCTGTCAATTGGACCAATTCCGCTTTGTTTAAACGCAAAACTTGTCCCCCTAACTCCCCCTCAAATTCATCGGCCTGAGATAGGCTCTTCTTGGCCTCTTCGGCCAAAAGGCGCAGTTCCTGCGCAAAAGCCCGATCCTCTTGCAAGCGCTGCTCGCTCCAGTTGGCGCCCTCGGCCCAATGCTTTAAGATGGCCCGGTCTACATCATCGCCCCCCAAAAAGGTGTCGCCATGCGTAGCCAAAACTTCAAATATCCCATTGTCAATACTCAGGATAGACACATCAAAGGTGCCCCCGCCCAAATCATAAACGGCAATGGTCTTTTGCTCATCTGGATCTAAACCAATCCCATAGGCCAAACTAGCCGCTGTTGGCTCATTGACAATTCGCAAGACATCTAATCCAGCCAATTTACCCGCATCGCGAGTGGCCTGCCGCTGCGAATCATTAAAATAAGCAGGAACGGTAATGACCGCCTTCTGTACCGGTTGCTTCAATAGCTTTTCGGCCCGCTCTTTCAAACTTTTGAGAATGACGGCCGACAATTCGATGGGATTGTAAAACTTATTGCCCAAACGAACCTTCAACAAGCCATCTTCTTGCTCATTGGGGATAATTTCATAGCTAAAAAAGCCCTGATAATCCTTGAGGTCCCCATAAGATTTGCCCAAAAGCCGCTTGACCGAGAAAATGGTGTTCGCTGGATCTTTGACCAACATCTCTTTGGCCGATTGGCCCACTAAGGGTTCTCCCTCTTGCCAATGAATTACAGAAGGGACCAAGCTATGCTTGGCCGATTCCTCTTTTAAACATTCGGCTTTGCCCTCGGCATTGATGTAGGCCAACAAACTGTTGGTGGTCCCCAAATCAATCCCAATAATGAGCTCGCCTTTTTTGGTTTTATCTTTTTCTACCTGCCCTGATTGCAGGTTGATTCCTATTTTTGCCATAGCTGTATATCTTCCTTTTTCAAAGGGTGTTTTGTCCCTTTATAATAGAACTGCGCCCCTTTTGTTTAATACCGCAGCGTTTTTAGCATGCGGGCCAAACTCTCTCGCCAATGGGGAATCTGCAAACCAAAGTCATTCTTGATTTTGCCCTTATGCAATAGAGAGAAGGCGGGACGTTTTGCGGGGGTGGGGTAGTCTTTAGTATCTATGGGCTGAAGCGCACAGTCTATCTTGGCCAAATCAAAGATGGCATGAGCAAAGTCGTACCAGCTCGCCACCCCTTCATTACTATAATGATAGAGGCCAGAAGGCGACTCCTCTTGGCCCAAAATGCGCAGAATGGCCTCAGCCAAATCTCCCGCAAAGGTGGGGCTACCAATCTGATCCGCTACCACCGATAAACTCGGGCGCTCCTGGCCCAAACGCAACATGGTTTTTACAAAATTATGCCCGATCGAAGAGTATACCCATGCTGTGCGAATGATTAGAGCATCGGGCTGCTCGGCCAAAACGGCCTGCTCTCCCGCTAGCTTTGTGCGACCATAGACGCCCTGCGGATCTGTAGCAGCTGTCTCCCGAATAGGACCAGAAGCCGTACCCGCATAAACATAATCGGTAGAGATATGCACCAATTTGGCCCCAACGGCTGCCGCAGCCTTAGCTAAATTGCGCGGCCCTTCTACATTGACCAACTGGGCCAATTCTTCCTGTTCTTCGGCCTTGTCTACCGCAGTATAGGCCGCACAATTGATGCAATAATCTATCTTATATTGCTGCATATAGCGACTAACCGCCTCGGCATCCGTGATGTCTAAGGTAGACTGATCGGTGAAATGGTATTGGCCGCCTGCCAAAAGACGCAAGGCCTTTTGATTCATGACCAAGGCCTGTATTTCGCTTCCCAATTGGCCCTCGGCCCCTGTAATAAGTATATTCTTAATCATAATTGTCTAGGCTTTTCTGTGTTGGCCAAAATGAGGTAATTCTAGGTCCTTTTCAGAGAGGATAGCTTGCGCCAAATCTATCTGCCAATCAATATTCAATTGGGGATCATCGTAGCGGATGCCCCCCTCACTGGCTTTATGATAAAAGTTATCGCATTTGTAAAAGAACTCTGCCGTTTCACTCAAGACAACATAACCATGCGCAAAACCACGAGGCACATACAACTGCCGTTTGTTTTCCGCCGAAAGCTCTACCCCATAATGTTCGCCATAAGTGGGCGAATCGGGACGAAGGTCGACCACTACATCTAGTACTTTGCCTTCTAGCACACGGACCAATTTGGCTTGCGCCTGCTCGCCAACCTGATAGTGCAAGCCCCGAAGCACCCCGTAGGTCGAACGGGCCTGATTATCTTGCACAAAGGGGCGTTCAATACCCGCCTCGGCAAAGGTTTGGGCATTAAAGGCCTCAAAAAAGTAGCCGCGATCATCCTCAAAAACACGAGGTTCAAAAATGAGGAGATCAGCGATAGGTGTTTTAATGAAAGGCATAGACTTATTTTTTTTGCTGCTGGAGGCAATCCAATTGGTCCTTAAAAAAATCGAGATAATAAATGCGATAGCTTTGCGTCCCGGCCGACCATTGCAGACTCAGCTCGGAGATTTCATGCTTGCGCAGCCATTTTTGGTCTTTCTTCTTGAGCGGAAAACGGCAAATGTAAACACTTTCTTTGCCTTGCGCCTGCCGTTTGGCCCCCAAGGGCGAATATAATGTATAACTGCGGCCATCCATGGCCGTAAGTTCTAGTTTTGCCTTGGGCGGCAAGAAGCCAAAGCTCTTATCGGCTTCCTGGTCCAATAAACGGATTTCTAACTCCATCAAAAGCTTGCCCTCACTCTCTCGCAAAAAGCCCGAAGCCGATAGATAATCTTCATTGGGAAAAAATCGACGGTATTCTGTGGGCGTGTAGCTGAAAAACCAGCGACTAGGCAAACGCTTTTCCGCCCGACCCGTGAAATCATCCTGGGCCAGGGTTTCCCATTCACAACTGCCCAATAAGGGCTGGGCAGAAAGCCAACTACTCCCCAATAGGGCCAAGGAAAACAATAAGCACTTAAGCGGCATAGACAATAGATAATAGGGTCCGGTGGATAATGTATGGCCTTGCGGCGAACAGGCGGCGCAGCCGCCGCAAAGGCGCGAAGCGCCGCGGCTGAGGGATGGACAGCAGGGCCGCCATCGGCGGCAGCCCCAGCGGCTGCAAGCCGCGCAGGGCCGAGCGAACAGCGAGCTGCGAAACAGCCCGACCCGAGCGAGAACTCATGAGGGTTTTAACCCTCATTTTGTATCGCTTCGCAAAGCGATACCGCTTTGCGCTGGGTTTCAACCCGGCGGAAGGGGCAGCCCCAAATTCTTCTAGGACTTAATCTTGCTCCAGCTACTGCCTTCTTTGCCGTCCTTGATTTGTAGTCCAAGGACTTGGAGGGCGTCCCGAATCTGATCGCTTTTTGCCCAGTCCTTATTGGCTCTTGCTTCTTGGCGCTGTTCGATAATCATCTGCATCAAGCCATCTAACAAGGCCTTATCTTCATCTGATTGGCCGATGAGGGCTTCTTTTTGCAAGCCAAAGACATCAAAAACGATGGCGCTAAAATCCTTTTTGAGGCGGGCCAAGGTTTCGGGCGCAATGCTGCCCAAATCTTGTTGGCCATTGCTAAACTTCTGAATATCGCTGACCAAGCCAAAGATTTTAGCGAGTGCCTTGGGCGTATTGAGGTCCTCATCGAGCTCCGCAAAAGCGCCATCCAATAGCTTATTGATTTTGATATCTAGGCCCTTAGCCAAGTCCGAAAGCTGAGTTTGCTCCAAAGCCATCAAAGCTTCATGGGCTTCCATTAGGCGCTGATAGCCTTTTTCGGCAGCCAAAAGGGCATCCTCCGTAATGTTGAGGGTAGAGCGATAGTGCGCCTGCAACATAAAGAAGCGGATAACCATAGGGCTATAGGGCTTGCTCATTAGCGGATTGCTGCCCGCAAAAAGCTCCTTGGGCAAGATCGAATTACCCTTGCTCTTGCTCATTTTCTTGCCATTGAGCAACAACATATTGGCGTGCATCCAGTAATTGACGGGCTGGCAGTTGCAAGCGCCCCAATTCTGGGCGATTTCATTTTCGTGATGCGGAAATTGTAGGTCCATCCCGCCCCCATGAATGTCAAAGGTTTTGCCCAAATACTTGGTACTCATGGCCGAGCATTCTAGATGCCAGCCCGGAAAACCTTCGCCCCAGGGCGAGGGCCAGCGCATAATATGTGTAGGCGAAGCCTTTACCCAGATGGCGAAATCAGAAGGCGAGCGCTTTTCGTCTTGGTTCTTGAGGTCATCGCGGCTTTCCGACATTAGGTCTTCAACCAATTTGCCCGACAGTTGGCCATAGCCTTTATCCTCCGCAATGAGTTTTTGGCTATCAAAATAAACCGATCCATTGACCTCATAGCCATAGCCATTATCCAAAATATCTTGGACCATCTGGATTTGCTCCACAATATGGCCCGTAGCCGTAGGCTCAATGCTAGGCGGCAAAATATTGAGTTGGTTCATCACCTCATGAAAGAGGTAAGTATACTTTTGCACAATCTCCATAGGCTCTAGCTCCTCTAAGCGAGCCCGTTGCTCAATCTTGCTATCGGCGGCGGTGTCTACATCCCCTTCTAGGTGGCCCACATCCGTAATATTGCGCACATAACGGACCTTATAGCCCTTATGCAACAAATAGCGATAGAGCAAATCAAAGCTAAAAAAGGTCCGACAATTCCCTAAATGCACCTCATTGTAAACGGTTGGTCCACAGACATATAAGCCAACTTTCTTTCCGTTGGGGTCTATGGGCGTAAATTCCTCTAGGGTCCGACTTAGCGAATTGTAAATTTTTAATGCGTTCATACTAGCTTTGATTCGAATGTTAAGGCGGCAAGATACAGACTTCAACTTGCTTTTACAAACCTTCTGTTTTTAATTTTTTGGGGCCTGCCGCCTTCGGCGGCCGGGCCCTTGCAGGGCTCGCAGGTCTGCTCGGCCCTGCGGGCTCCACTTCGTTTCGCCCTCGGTCTGCCGCTGCGGCCACCCTTTCAGGCCCCTAGGCCAAATGGGAACCCTTCGCTTCTGCCATCCCTGCGGGTTGAAAACTTTTTTTAGCAAAGCCATGCATACATTATAGATTGAACAGACGTTCTTCAAAACATGGAGCTCCTACTTAATAAAAAATCTTTTTCACCATCAATCATTCTTTGATTTATGCAACAGAACTATGTCAAGTCCTTATTTGGGGCCCTCTTACTCCTATGCGCTAGCCAGCTCTGGGGACAAACAAATTGTACACTTACCGCCAGCAGCAGCCATACCGAAACTAGCTGTTATGCGGGCAATGATGGATCGGCTACGGCCCATGCTAGTTCGGGCACAGCACCCTACAGCTATACCTGGTCCGATGGACAAACAACGGCCACAGCCGTCAACCTTACTGCTGGTAGCTACAGTGTTACGGTTATGGATGTAAATGGCTGTACCGCCACAACATCCGCTACTATTACATCACCTACAGCTCTTAGTGGGGCCATTAGCAGTAGTCCAGAAAGCTGTGCAGGCTTAGACGGAACGGCCAGCATCAGCCCTTCGGGAGGAACAGGCTCTTACAGCTATCAATGGTCTAGTGGGCATACTAGCGCCAGTATTGGCAGCCTCAACTCTGGTAGTTATGAGATTACGTTTACCGATGCTAATGGTTGTAGCAGCATCAGCCAAGCCTTGGTCGGAAATAGCTGTGCTTCTTGTTCGCTTACAGTGAGTAGCAACCCCATAAATGCCAGTTGTTTTGGCCAAAATGACGGTGCCGCTTCGCTCAATATTAGCTCAGGTTCTGCCCCTTACCAATACCTTTGGTCTGATGGACAAACAAGCGCAACAGCTAGCAATCTCATGGCCGGTAACTATAATGTTACAGTTATGGATGCAGATGGCTGTACCGCCACAACATCCGCTAATATTACATCGCCTACGGCCCTTAGTGTAAACATTGTCAGTAGTCCCGAAAACCTAGGCCATGATGGCTCGGCTAGCGCAACAGCCAGCGGCGGAACGCCTCCTTATACCTACCTTTGGTCTGATGGACAAACAACCGCAACAGCCACTAATCTAGCTGCTGGAAACTATACGCTTACAATTAGCGATGCTAATGCTTGTACTTATAGCAGCAGCACAAACATCGACGCCCCTACTGCAGTATCAACTTATTGGGCCGAAGCATTTAATATTTTTCCCAACCCCAATTCGGGGAATATGCAACTAGAACTTCGCCTAAACCAAAGCAGCTCTGCAGAGCTACAGATATATAATGTATTGGGTCGCAAAATGTATCAACAAACTTTAGAGGGCCAGCAGACTGATCTTAGCCTTTCTTTTGATTGGCCCGCAGGCAACTACTTCCTACAAATAGCTACAGCCGAAGGACAATGGACCAAAAAATTTGTCATTCGCCGATAAGCTCTTAGAGCAGATTCAACTGCCTCTAAACAATAACTGGCCTGTAGGTTAAAAGCTACTGGACCTGAAATCTAAGTCCCTGCCTTCTATCTTAGAAGCAGGGGCTTTTAAGTTGTTAGGCCTTTGCCTGCGGCCCTTCAAGCCTGCTATATGGGCCTGTAGGTTAAAACCCGCAGCCAGACAACAGGACCATTCTACATCCATAGCGTGGAGGGTTAAAACCCTCCACAGCTTTTAACGGTCCTCATAGCCGCTGCATTTATGATTTAGGCAGCATATAAGATGTTTATTTATGGAGGGTTTCAACCCTCCATTTTACATTAAAATGCATTCGTTAATTGGCTGTAGGTTTTAACCTACAGGCTGGATATACACAAGCCCCTGCCTTCTATCTCAGAAGCAGGGGCTTTTAAGCCGCTGCGGCGAGCAAGATGATGGCCCAACAAGATTGGCTGCGGCCTTTAGGCTGCAGATAGCGGCGAAGCCGCAGCAGGCCCAGCGCTGCGGAGGGGGGGCCGCAGGCCAGACCGAGGGCGAAACGAAGTGGAGCCCGCAGGGCCGAGCAGAACTGCGAGCCCCGCAGCATAGCGGCGGCCGACCTAGGCAAAGCCTAGCCGGCCGCGGGCCCCAAAAAAACCTTATCTTGAGTAGCCAAACAGAAAAAATTGGCATCTATTCAATAGAAAATTAGGAGAACCATAAAAAACAAAAGCCTATGAAATCCCCCTTCTTTTTAATGTTGGCCTTGTTGCTGACTTTATTTTCGGCTTGTACGGGACAGGCCCCCAAGGATATCCAAGGAAATTGGTATTTGGAGCATGTTCTGGTAGACGGACAAAAAATAGTGGTAAATCGGGCCAACAGCCTACGTATTCGTGAAGAAGGCATGAGTCTTTTTTGGTCTCGGAATCATAGCCGTACGGAAGTAAGCTGGTCGGGCAATACGGCCAAAACCAAAGATTATGGCTGGATGACCACCTCAATGTGCTGCGATTCGGAGCTAGATAATCAGTTGCAGGGATTGTTGGGCGGTGACTTTAAAATCCTTCGACAGCAAAAAGATAGTTTGATTGTGCAAACGGGAAAGAGCGAATGGCATTTTAGCCGCAACCGTTTGCCGCTAGAGCTAAGCGAAAGCAGTTGGTTGATTGAGGAGGTCCGTGAAAAAGCAACGGGTGATAGTTGGCAGCCGCCTCTCCCCTATCGTTTGGACTTTCAGGCCGAGGGCTATCGCTTCTTTTTGGAGGCCAATAGCTGCTGGCAGACTTGCGAATATGCAGAGGGCCGTATTTTGCCCAATGAAACGGGCAGTTGTACCGAGGCCTGTTGCGATGCGCCCAGAACCGAGTGGCTAAAAGCCATGCGCTTGGATAGCTTGACTTATAGCTTGAGTAATAATCAATTGCGTTTGAGCTCTGCAAATTATGAGCTCATTGCCCAGCCCCTCAGAGGCTTGCAAGCAGAGGCCAAACCCCTGCCCGCCGAAAAGCTCAAGGGCTTGCGTTGGGAATTGGATAGTTATAGTGATGGGATGATGGCCAGCGTTCATGCCATGCAGCATATTTTCTCTTTTGAAGAAGGGCAGGGCGCCATTAGCTGGAAGGGCGAGCGCTGCCAGAAAGATTGTGCGTTTAAGGGGCAAACCCTAAGTTTAAAAAGCTGTGCAGCGGGCTGTTGCCCCCAAAGCGCTGGCGAAATTAGCGAGCAATTTGAGGGCGAATTTCAGGTCTTTAGCGAAGGTGATCAGATTGTTTTGCGCAAAGGCGAAGTAGAGTACAAACTGCGTCCTATTCGGGATGATAAATTTTAAGGGCCGCCTTCATCACCTTAATCTTATCCATCTCAATTGTTTTGAGTGTTCGTTTTTCCAGAGCCTCCACCTGATTCTTATACGCTTGAATCTGGGGGCTTTGGAAATAGGGCAAAAGGGTTTGAATTTCAGCAGGGCCATTCTCATCAAAGCGGACAAAGTGGATATAAGTATCGCCAAAAGTGGGGACCAACTGCCCTGCGGCATTGGGCATATCGTAATAAGTAGGGCTAAGCATATCGGGAAAGCCAGAAGTGGGCTGCCATTCTTCGCCTCTTTGGTAGCGGGCTAGCTCGCCAATAGGGACCAAGAGTTTATTATGATGTTTATAGAGATAGCGGCTGGCTTTTTCGAGCCCAGCGAGTAGTTCGGTGGTACTAATTTCTGGGCCTGAAATAAAGACCTCATCGCCATAGCCTTTTTCCTTAAAGATATATTGGAAAGTCAGTAGGACCAAGCCTGCGCGGGGGTCTGTGGCATCTGCGGACAAGGACCAGTTTTGCAATTCTTTTAGGGGTTTGCGTAGGTGGGGATAATCTTCGGGTTTCAGCTCATAAATAAATCGGATAGACTGATAGAAAGGAGAAGCCTTAGAGAGTTGTTGATCGAACTTAATGGCTTTAAAGTCGGTCCAACTAAGCAGGCCCATTTCAGCTTCGATCAATTCGAGAAAGCGATGCGCTCGATTATTCAGGCCAGGGCGAAGATCGGTATAAGGGACCTGCATATCTTCATGTACAGAATCGCAGCTAGCGATTGTGGGGGTATTGTTGGTATTGAACAAATAGCCGCATTTGGGGTTTTCTAACAAAGGTTTCTCTTCTAGATCGAGGTAATTGGTCCAACAATTTTCTTTTTTGCCCAAAAGGATACCGCTATAATCAAAACTATCGGGTCGTTGGGGAATCATTCCATTACAGAGATAAAGCAGATTATCTTCTTTATCGGCATAAACAATATTGAATAAGGGCAAAGAATTGAGGCGCAGAGCTTGTTTAAAGGCGGCTAGGTTTTGGGCTTTCCCCATTTCGTAGAACTGTTGGCCGGCGGCAAGGGCATTTAAGGCGGGGCTGCGCAGGGCATAATACTTTCCGTTGGGGGCTTTAAAAGTGGGGCCGAATTCGGACCAATAGGTTTTTCTTCTGACGGGAATGACGATTTTGCCGAGTTTGACTTTGAGCCAGAAGCGGCGAGTTTCTAATTTTTTGTAGCCATCATCCCAGAGGTATTGTTTTTTCTTTTTGGGGTGCATTTGGAGTTCAAAAACATCGAGTTGGTCCAAATAATTAAAGGTATGTCCCCAGCCTAAATGCTCATTATTTCCCATAAACACGCTTGTTCCTCCTTGAAAAAGGGCCCCTGTAATATTCCAACCTTCTTCAGAGCAAAGATGAGCCTCATAAAAAGAGAGGGGACCTTGGAGCATAAAGTGGGGGTTAATTGCCAGATAGGTTTGTTGGCTGGCGGTTCGGCTTTTGCTCATAGCGTAGGCATTGGAGCCTAGGGGAGCTTCTTGGCGAAAAGCGCCAGGTTCTCGACCAGCCATAATATCGCCTAGGGCTTCGGGTAAACCTGCTAGAGCCACAAAAGACAAAACATAGGCCTTCAGCATATCTTTTTCCGTTAGGGGAAAGGCTCGTTTCAGCAAGATTCTATCGGGATTTTTTTTAGCAAATGTATTTACTGCTGTGACATAAGCAGAGAGGAGTTCCATAAACTCAGGGCTAATCTTCTCTTTTTGTTCTTGGTAGAGGCCCTCTAGGTTAATAGCTTGGACAAAATAATCAAAGGCGGCCCCCTCTTTCCCCTTATAGCGCCCCATTAAACCTTTAGTAATAAGGACAGTCTCCTGCAGTGCCTCAAAGTTATCCTCTGCATTGGCCCAAGCTAAGCCGTAAACCACTTCAGGATTAGTTGGGGCAAAGATATGAGGCATACCAAAGCTATCTCGAACAATATCGATTTGTTGGGGTTCTATTTTTCGTTGTGAAAACAAAGCAGAAACACAAAAAACCAATAATAAGAGTAACATAGTTTTTCTAAACAACATAGGCGAATATCTGGTATATAGATTTTTAAATACAATCATATTATGCTATTTTGCGCCCCGCCTCAAATCTAATGAACACCACATTCTTGCTCTTAAGAATAACTATTTTCCTAAAGCAAGTTTCATCATGTTGGCTTTAGCCACACACAGCACACTATAAAAATATGGGAAGAAAAAGTAAGGCAGAAGAAAGAAAAAAGGAAATTCTAGAGCATTTCTACAAAGTCATGTTAACCGAAGGCTTTGAAAATAGCTCTATTGCTAAAATTGCCAAAAGCATGGAAGTTAACCCCAGCTTACTCATCCACTACTTCAAAAGTAAGGAAGATATGGTTGTGGGTTTAGTTGACTTTCTTTTAGAACGTTATGAGGATGCCTTTCTCAATATGGTTATTGCCAAAAAGGACCCTCAAGAGCAGTTTGATATGGTGGTTGACATTCTCTTTGGCCACGCTTGGATGCAGATGTCTGACCAACATTCTGTTTTTTACGCTTGTTATTATCTCAGTTCTCGACATGACCAAATTCGGGAACGTTTTCAGCAGATGTACAATCGCTTTAAGGAGGTCTTGGTAGAGCTAGCCGATCGTTGGCTAGAGGCAGGGGTAATCAAAGACTTCTCGCCTTGTCAGATAGCCGAGTATATGATTATGCTCAATGAGGGACTTACTTATTATGAGGGAGTTTATCGCGATCCCGAGGCCTTTGTCCTTCGTTGCGAATACCTTCAAAAGATGGTTCGCAAAACATTAACGGCTTAATTAGTTGTCCTTTTTGGGCCTGCGGCCGAGCTAGGATTTTCCTAGCTCGGCCGCTGCTCTTTTGTGGGGCTAAATTTAGAAAAGTCCTAAAGTTGCTTTTCTAAGTTTTTAAGTTCTTGGCTACTTAGTTCTCGCCATTGACCTTTGGGCAGTTGGTCCAGTTCAATATTCATAATGCGTACCCTTTTGAGGGTACGCACCTCATAGCCTAGGTACTCGCACATCCGCCGAATTTGCCGATTGAGTCCTTGCTTCAAGATAATGCGAAAGCGTTTGGGCCCAAGTTGTTCTACTTGGGCCTTTTTTGTGGTTTGGCCCAAGATAGGCAAGCCCCCAGCCATACGCTGCACAAATCGGCTATTGATGGGCTTATCTACCGTAACGATATATTCTTTTTCATGGCCATTTTCTACCCGTAAAATGGGGTTGACCATATCGCCATCATTCGTAAGTAAAATGAGGCCCGTAGAGGCCTTATCTAGGCGGCCAATGGGAAAAATACGCTCCTTATGCCCAATAAAATCGACAATATTGCTGCGATCTCTACGGTCGGTAGTACAGGTTACGCCTGCTGGCTTATGAAAGGCGATATATAGTTTTTGGGGGGCATTGGGCAGGGCCTTGCCATCTAGCAGCACCTCATCTCCGGGCGACACTCGGTTTCCTTTTTTGGCCAATTGCCCGTTAATTTTCAAGCGGCCCTCTTCGATCCAACGATCGGCCTCTCGTCTAGAGCAAATCCCTTTGCTGCTAATATATTTATTGAGGCTAATGCTATTATCTTGACTCATATCTGTTGCTAATTTTCGGCCCTAAGATACGGCAGAAAATGAAAAGGAGGAGGAAAAGCCTTCAACTTCCGTTTTGGAGTTTTTTTTCTTTTGGGGCCTCCGCTGCGGCCTGCGGCCTTGCGGCGCTACGTTTCGCAGCTCGCTATTCGCTCGGCCCTGCGGCCTAACGGCCTTGGTCTGCGGCTGCGCCGCACTGCTGCACATCGCTAGGCCAAATGGAAGTCCTGCGCTTCGGCTATTTTTGCTAAGCCAAAATCCGCTAAGCCTGAAAATAGACGTCCTCCATAAAATCATAAGCAGGGGCTTTTAAGCCGCTGCGGCAAGAAAAATGAGGACCAACAAGATTGGCTGCGGCCTTTAGGCTGCAGTAAACTGATTTATAAAAGATTGCGAAGCAATACCACTATTGCTGTAGGTTTCAACCTAAGTTGAATTCATGAGGGTTTTAACCCTCATTCATATAAGGTTGCGAAGCAATACCATCTGGCTGTAGGTTTCAACCTACAGTAAAAAGGGCCGAAGGCCCGCAGGCTGAGGGATGGGCAGCAGTGGCCGAAGGCCAGACCCAGCCGCCTTTGGCGGCGCAGGGCCGAACGATCAGCGAGCTGCGAGACAGCCCGACCCGACCGATAATTCATGAGGGTTTCAACCCTCATTTTGTATCGCTTCGCAAAGCGATACCGCTTTGCGCTGGGTTTCAACCTAGCGGAAGGGGCAGCCCCAAAAAAAGGCCCTCCACAAGAAAGTGAAGGGCCAGTTATCTTTTATTGGCTTTATTTAGCCTTCAAAATGGACCGAGATGGTAATTCCTTGGGCAAAAAGCTTATCGATGGTTCGAGAGTAAATCAACTGATCGTTTCGGCTGTGGATATTATTGATGCCGTGCGAAAACTTGATTTCGGGTGAGAGGATAAAGTAGGGAAAGAAAAACTGCAGGCCTACTCCATACTCGATGAGGATGTCGCTACTTTGGATGCGGACCAAATCTTCGGCCTTGCGGGCTCTAGAATTGGAGGCCAAATCGAGGCTATACTTGGCCCCCACAATAAAGAAAGCGCGGACATCGTGATAGGGTTTCGATTTGTAGCGAAACTGGATGGGGAAATCGAGGAAAACCGATTCGATATTTCGGCTAATGACCTCTTGCGTGGGCAGGGTGTACTCTAGGCGGCGCTCGGCAAAAGAGAGGGTCGGCAAATTGAAGCGCAGATCCATATTTTCGCCAAACTTAATATTGGTCACGATTCCGAGGTTGAAACCGGGGCCATTAGAAGATTGGATCAGGCGAATGCTATCGTTTTGGATCAGCGTTTCGGAGCGTTGAATTTGGTAGCGCGAGCTATTGTAGCCCAGGGTAATTCCAAAATAATAAGTCTTTTTGGAAAAAGCGTAATAGTTGAAGGTTCCTCTTTGGGCAGACAAGCTAGGCCCAAAAAGGAGGAGGGCCATTATGCAGGTTTGCAAGCCGAGTAGAGCGAACAAATTCCGGTGGTGAGTGGCTGGCATTTCGTATCAGTTAGTCCAAGTTTAAGCAATAAGTTTTCAAAGTCTTTTCCTTCGGGAAAAGCCTGCACTGACTCATAGAGGTAGGCATAGGCTTTCTGATCCTTGGAGGTCAGGCGGCCAATACCGGGCAGAATGCTACTGAAGTAAAAGTTGTAAACTTGCTTAATAGGAAAGACTTTAGGTTTGGAGAATTCGAGGACCACGCATTTTCCGCCGGGGCGCAAGACTCGTACCATTTCTTTGAGGCCAGCTTCTACGTTGGCGAAGTTGCGTACTCCAAAAGCAACGATGACGGCATCGAAACTATTGTCTTCAAAGGGCAGATGTTCAGAATCGCCTTCTTCGAGGACAATAATTTTATCGAGGCCTTTTTTAGTAATTTTTTTGCGGCCCACTTCGAGCATACCTACAGAAATATCTACGCCAATAATTTCTTGGGGAGAAAGTTGTTTGTAGGCCTCTAGGGCGAGGTCGGCAGTTCCTGTAGCCACATCTAAAATGCGTTTAGGCTGAATATCTTGGAGTTCTGCAATGGCTTTGCGGCGCCAGCTCTTATCTATATTGAGTGAAAGGAAGTGATTGAGGAAATCGTAGGTCTTCGAAATGTTGTTAAACATTTTGGAAACCTGGGCCTTTTTCTCAGCTTCTACTTCATAGGGCTTGACCTCTTCCGATTTTATCTTTTGAACACTCATATCAATTTTACTATTTTGTGAACGGAAAACAATTGAGTTGCCTCATTTGCCCTGGCAAATGCGCTACAAAGGTAACAGGAATAGCCCAATAAAGGTTGATATGATTATAAAAACTGCAGAATACCTCATTAGTGTGCCCAAAGTAGAGTTGGCACCGCATTCCGATCGCCCCGAATACGCCTTTATTGGTCGTTCTAATGTGGGGAAATCTTCGCTCATCAATATGCTAACGGGCCACAGCAAATTGGCCTTAACTTCTGGCCGCCCAGGGAAAACCCGAATGATTAACTATTTCGACATCAATAAAGAGTGGTATTTGGTCGATTTACCGGGCTATGGCTACGCCCAAACGGGTAAGCAAAGACGGCAAAATTGGCGCAAAATGATTGAGGAGTATTTCTTACTTCGGATTTCTATGCAATGTGCTTTTCTGCTCATTGATAGTGGGGTTCCCCCTCAAGATATTGATATTGAGTTTGCCAATTGGTTGGGCGAAAATCAAATCCCTTTTGTGATTGTCTTTACCAAAACAGATAAGAAAAAAGCCCGTCAGGGCGATAACTATATTCGGGCCTTCAAACAAAAATTGGGCGAATACTGGGAGCAAATTCCGCCCTGCTACCTCAGTTCTGCCGAAAGCAAAAGAGGCCGAGAGGAATTGCTAGAGTTTATCGAATCGGTCAATGCCAATTTCGAACCTCTGCATTAAGCCATCTCCTTCTCTCAGCTAGCCTTTTTTTATGATCACTTACAAGAGAATTTTTCAAATTTCTATGCCCATTATGGTGGGCTCTGCGGTACAAAATCTCATTACCCTAACCGATACCATTTTTTTGGGTCGGGTGGGCAAAGTGGAGCTAGGCGCTATTGGTTTAGTGGGCGTTTTTTATTTGCTCATCACCTCTATTGGCTACAGTTTTACGAAGGCAGGCCAAATTATGATCGCCCGCCGAATTGGGTCGGAACAAGAAGAAGAGGTGGGTCCACAAGTACATGCTATGGGCATTTTTGCTTTTTTGCTCGCCCTACTCATGTTTTTACTTTTAGCTTTTGGTAGCCGGACCTTTTTTGGCTGGTTTGTGACCGATCCCGATATTTACGAGGCCTGTATTGCCTATCTCGATTATCGCTGTTATGGGGTCTTTTTCTCTTATCTAGGCGTGGCCTTTGTAGCCATGTATACAGGCTTAGCCCGAACGACCGTAATTATTTATAATGCTGTCGTTATGGGTATCGCCAATACGATTCTCAATTATGGGCTCATTTTTGGCCATTTTGGCCTGCCCGAAATGGGGATTTCTGGAGCCGCCCTAGCCTCTACCCTAGCCGAGGTCTTGGCCTTTGGCGTTTTTATTATTTATGTGCTTCTCGATAAAAAATGCCATGATTACCAACTCTTTAAATGGCCAGAACTAGATATTGAGCTCATTAAGGCCCAACTTCGCCTTTCTGGCCCCATCGTCCTCCAATCTATTGCTAGCGTGGGCAGTTGGTTTGTCTTTTTCGCCCTGATCGAACAGCTGGGCCAAAAAGAATTGGCCGTTTCCAATATCATTCGAGCAGCTTACATGATCTATATGATTCCCGCCTGGGGCTTTTCTTCCGGCATCAACACCATCGTTAGCCAACTCATCGGTAAAGAACAAACGCGCTTTGTGATGACGGCCATCTACAAAACGGCCATCCTCTGTTTTATGGTTACTATGGCCGTCACTAGTTCTGTAGTCATCGCCCCCGATTATATTTTGCGCATCGGCACCGACGATCCCGTCCTCATCCGAGAAGCCAGCAAATTAGTCTGGGTTTTAGTTACCCTAATCACGCTTTATAGCTTCAGTACCATCTATTTTAACGGCCTAGTGGGTACTGGCGCCACCAAACAATCCCTACTCATCCAGGTCTCTTCGGTCCTACTCTATATGCTCTACGCCTATATTGTGGTGGGCATTTTCCGCGCCAGCCTAGAATGGGCCTGGATGACCGAAACGGTCTACTGGATCGCCTGTTTGGCCGCCTCTGCTTGGTATCTCCGCAGCCAAAAATGGGTAAAAATCAAGATTTAGTTTTTTTGGGGCCTCCGCTGCGGCTTCGCCTTGCGGCGCTACGCTTTGGGGCTCGCTATTCGCTCGGCCCTTCGCCAGCTCCGCTGGCTCGGTCTGGCCCAAAGGCCACCCCGCCGCATCGCTAGGCCATTTGGCCTACGGCCAGGGCGGCGTTGCCGCCCCCCCCCCCCAAAAAAGAATTTTTTGTTTTGAACAAAATAATGCTCTTTCTGCTTTCGGCCTTCAGCCTTTGGGCTTGCCAAAATACAACATCAAAAAATGAAATTCCCGAAGCAGAAGCAGAACTGCTCCGCAGCTTCCAAAACTTCAATCCCGAAAGTCAACAGTTTTTTGATGGGGCCGCCAAACTACAATGTGCCTGCCTACTCGAACAAGAAGGCCCCCTAACCCAACTCCCAACTACAGGCCCAATAGATAGCAGTCAACAACAAATTATTCTGCAGTACCAAAACTGCAATGCCGATAGCCCCGCTCCCTCAGCAGAAGTTTTTGCCAAAATTTCGGAGGACCTCCAAAAGTTTTCTGGCGCTTCTGTTCCTGGTGGAAGCAGTGACCAAAAAATGCAAGCGCTCTCTACCGCTTTGCTTCGCTTACATTGCCCCGAACAACAAGAGTTAGCCAAAAAATTGAACAGCCTAATGAGCCAAAAGATAGGCGAATAAAATATTCTAAGATCAGGGGCTCGAACTTTTTTTTTAGTTCGAGTCCCTATTTTTTTAAGTAACCAAACAGCTTAAACAGCATTCAATAAAATAAAATTTGGTAGTTTAGCGCACAAGCAAAATAACCCCTGAAATTTGGACCATCAAATCTTCAGCAATGAATCTACACAACTACTCAATTTTATTTCTTCTCCTCATTTTTTCCTGCAACTCTCCCAAACCACCCCCGGCCCCCATCAAACGAATGAGGCCAACCAGCCGACAACTACAAATTGACAGTGCCCCAATAGCACTAAGCCTAGAAGAATTACCCGATAGCGCCCAAATTGCAGTAGAAACTCTGGCCCAAAAAAGCTGCGATTGCCTTACTCATTTTCAAGATAGTTTAAACCTATTTCTACAAGAGGCAAATGTCAGCTTGGCCAAAATCAAAAGCGACTCTAGTTTAGAGCATCCCGCCGATCTTTTACAGCAAATTGTACATCACCCACAGCTTTCTGCTGCCCTTAGTTTTGGACAATGCCTAAGCATTGCACAAAGTCAAAGCCCTGAACTTTTGGCCAGTATTCAAGCCAAACAAAACCAACAACTCTCTCTACAAGAACTCCTTAAGCTAGAACTCCCCCTAATTGAGGAACAAATGGCCCAAAACTGCCCAAAACAACAGCCCCTCTTCAAGGCCTTCAATGAATTTGGCCAAGCCATGAATAGCTTTCAAAAAGGGCAATAAAAAACGCTAGATAGCAAATGCTAGCTAGCGCTAAGGGGTAAAGTTATGACTAGAATTTAAACCTTAAAAAAAACGAGCGGCCTAGTTTTCGGGGCACTTCTTACAACGTTTGCCTTTTTTCTTCTTGTATTTTTTACAACACTTTTTTTTGAGCTGAAACTCAATAATAGGTAACTCAAAAAAACCCTGCTTGGGTAGCTCTATGGCTTGTGGAATCTGTAACTTTTGCATCTTATCAATAGTCAGTATACAAATAGGATCAACTATCGAGAGCAAATATAACCCTTTATTTAGATTTAGTACAGATAAAAACGATTTTTAAGCGCTTATTTTGTGTCAAATAGCTGTATTTTGGGCCAAAATCATAAAATTATGCTCTATTTGGTCCCTACACCTATTGGCAACCTAGAAGATATGACCTATCGCTCGGTTCGCATCCTAAAGGAAGTAGATTATATTTTGGCCGAAGACACCCGCAGTTCTCGACCACTTTTGCAGCATTATGCCATTGATCAGCCACTTTACGCTCATCATGCTCATAATGAGCAAGAAAGTAGCCTACAAGTTGTCAATGATCTCAAAGCAGGCAAAAGTGTGGCCCTTATTTCTGATGCGGGCACTCCTGGAATTTCTGATCCTGGTTTTTATTTATTGCGGGCCTGTGTGGCAGAAGGTTTGGCCGTAAGTTGTTTGCCAGGGGCCTCGGCGGTTATCCCCGCTCTTGTTGGTGCTGGCCTCGCCTGTGATCGTTTTCATTTTGAGGGTTTTTTACCACATAAAAAAGGGCGGCAAACCCGCTTAGATTATCTAGCCGATTTGCCGAATACCTTTGCGCTTTATGAATCGCCCCATCGTTTAGAAAAATGTTTGGAGCAATTGGCCCAAGTTTGTGGCGAAGAGCGCCAAGCCGTAGTTTGCCGTGAACTCTCTAAAAAGTTTGAAAGCTTTCATAGAGGTAATTTGGCCGAGCTACAAGCCTTTTTTAAGGCCCAACCCGATAAAGTTCGGGGCGAGATTGTGATTGTAGTAGAAGGACAAACCCAAAAGAAAACAAAGAAAGACAAGTACGCTAAATTTAAGAAAGCGCCTAAGCGACCAGAACTTGACTAACTATCGGCACTTTCAAAAATGAGGGCCAAAGGATCTTCTAGCATAAAACGCAATAGCACTTGAGCCGTAGCAAAAACATCTTTTTTGCAATAGACCTCAATACGGTCCAAATCGCCATCTTCCCAATAACTTCGGCCCACTTGGCTGCCATCAATACCATCTTTGGGCGTGGGAATACCAAAAATACCGCAAAGCAATTTGAGCGAAGTATAGGCCTTATAATCCCCAAATTTCCAGAGCGTCATAGTATCTAAAAAATGGTGGAGTTCCCAAGGTTTTTTGCCATAAATTTGAAGGGGAGCGGGCAAGGGTAAGCCTTGTACAATCAGGCGGCGACAGATATAAGGCATATCAAACTCTTTGATATTATGGCCACAAATATACTGCTGTCCTTTGCGCTGAAAATACTTGCTGAGCATAGCGGAGAAATCTTGGAGTAATGCTTTTTCGTCATCTCCATAAAACGACTTGAGGCGGAGCTTATATTGGCCCGTCTCATTTTTTATATATACACCAACCGTAATGCAAACTATTTTGCCAAATTCGGCATAAATACCTGCTTTTTCGGGATAATAATCTGCTGGGCTCATTTTTTCTTCTTCGGCTAAGCGACGCTGTAAAGCCTCTGCTTTGAGGTCCCAGAGTTTTTGCATGCTAGGGTTAAGGTCCGCATAACTAGCTGCACCAGAAACGGTTTCAATATCAAGCACTAAGGTATGCTCTAAAATACTTTTGGGTAACATATATTTTTTATTTTAGGAATAAATTGCCCAGAGGGCTAGGGATTGGGCCAGAAAAAAGCGGGGACATTTGGCCACAACAAGCCCTCAGGGCGCAGTTCGACAACCGAAGGGAGTAACCGATGTGGAGCAGTGGCCGAAGGCCAAATGGCCTAGCGATGTGAAGGGGTGGCCGAAGGCCAGACCGAGCCAGCTTGCTGGCGAAGGGCCGAGCGAAGAGCGAGCCCCGCAACGTAGCGCCCGCCGCAGGCGGGAGGCCCCAAAACACCAACATAAGTCTATTTTTTTGTATTTGCTTTAGTTTTATAAAATTATGCAAAAAACCTTACAATATTTAATATTTTGTTTACTATTATGTTGTAACATATCAATCTATGGACAATATCCAGCGCCGCCGCAGCCTGCTGAATATGCGGTAGATTATGCCAATTTGTTGACTGCAGATGAAGAGCAGCAATTGGAAGTTTTTTTGAAGGCGGCCTATTCGAGGAATCGGGAAAAGATCCAGTTGGTGGTGGTTACGGTCCCGAATTTGGCGGGCCAAAACATCAAGGAATATGCGAATGGGCTGGCGAGAAGCTGGGGAATTGGTGATGCAGAGCGCAATGATGGATTTTTGTTCCTGATTGCAAAGGAGGAGCGGCAGGCGCGTTTGGAAGTGGGTTATGGTTTGGAGGAAAAGTACCCTGATTTGCTTTGCCAAGAGATTTTGGATCTGACGATTTTGCCCGCCTTAAAGGATGGCGATTATTTTAAGGGAGTTTGGGAAGGCAGCCAAAGTATTTTGGTTAAAGGAGGCTTTAAATTACCGGCTAATGGCTATCCCAATAAGGGTTGGAATCGGTCCTTAACGATTATGGCCATTCTCTTTTTTTCGGTAATTTTTATAGTTATTATTCTGGGGGTTTATCAGGCCTTAAAGCGTCCTTCGCCAGCCCCCAAAGTGCCTCAAAAGGTTTATCAAGCGCCTTTAAAACAAGGTATACAACGAAAAAGAAAACATAAACATCCGCAAAAAAAGCCTAAAAAACAGCAAACAATTAAGCCTAAAGCGAGCAGCTACCCCAAGCTAGAGCAGAAAAAGCAGCGGCCAAGTTATTCTGATTACGCTGATTATTCCGATTATTCGGACAGTAGTTTTGGCGGTGGTGATTTTGGTGGTGGTGGCGCTGATGGTTTTTGGTAAAACACAGACATCCTTATGAAAAACATAATCCTTTTTTGTACTCTCTTTTTTGCCCTTCATTTGGGGGCGCAAGTTCCTGATCAGCGGCCCGATGCACAGCAATACGTTTATGATTATGCTGATTTATTGGCCAAAAAGGAGCGCAATGCCCTGCAGCGTTATTTGGAGCTTGTTGCAGCCGCTCAAGAAGTGGATCCTTTGATTGTGGTCGTTAAGCATTTGGGGAGCTCTACGGTAGAAGCCTATGCTTATAATTTGGCGAGCAATTGGGGGCTGGGAAAAGAAAAGGCCAATGCGCTACTTATTTTGGTTAGTCGAGCCGAGCATCAATTGCGGATTGAGGTGGGGTCAAATTTAGCCGAGCCTTTGTCTCATGAGCTGTGCAAAAAAGTTATTGCAGACAAATTGAGTCCAGCCTTTAAAAAGGAAGAATACTACTTTGGACTATTGGAAGGCATGCAAGAATTGCTGTATAAAGGTGGATTTGATGCGCCTGTTCCAGAAAAAATAGGCTTATCGACCAGAAAATTGAGAGAGGCGAATCTGATTTGGCGAATACTTTTTTATCTTTTGCTTATCGTTGCGGCCCTCTTTGCCTTTTTCATCTTATACGGCTGGGGAGCGGGTAAAGCCCCTCAGGTTAATCATCATGATTATAGCCGCAAAGGCAAGCAAGACAGCTATTGGTTTAGACGGCGAAGAAGATGGTATAGAGACCATAGCGACTACTCTGACTATTCGGATAGTGAGGCGAGCGATAGTTTTGATTATTCGGACTATTCCGATAGTTCTTCTTCTGATAATTCCTTTTCTGGCGGCGGAGCTTCTGGCAGCTGGTAATTCCCAATCCCCCTAAAATATGAAACAATTCTCTCTTGCGCTTTGGCTGTTTTTTATGGCCTTATCCCCTCTTTTTGCCCAATATCCCTCGGCCCCAGATCCCATCCGATATGTTACAGATCTGGGCAGTTTTTTAAGCTCTGAAGAAGAGCTACTCCTCGAACAATATCTC
The DNA here is from genome assembly GCF_028464065.1 of Saprospira sp. CCB-QB6. Classification (NCBI taxonomy): domain Bacteria; kingdom Pseudomonadati; phylum Bacteroidota; class Saprospiria; order Saprospirales; family Saprospiraceae; genus Saprospira; species Saprospira sp. CCB-QB6. Next base: position 870,935 of record NZ_CP116808.1, read on the forward strand.
CTAGAGGTCCACAAGCAAAATGAAGGGCAAATCCAAATCGTTGTCGTTACAGTCCCCAACCTCCAAGGCCAAAGCATTAAGGAATACGCCAACGGCCTGGCCCGAAGCTGGGGCATTGGCCAAAAAGGCAAAGACAATGGCCTGCTTATTCTCGCCACTAAAGCCGAAAGAAAAACTCGCATAGAAGTGGGCTACGGCCTAGAAGGTCGCTTCCCTGATATCTTCTGCCAAAAAGTGGTCGACGAACAGCTGGTCGCCAATTTTAAACAAAGAAAATTCTTTGATGGCTTTGCCTCCGCCACCAATGCCCTGCTCGAAAAAGGCCTCTACAAAAGGCCAAACCTACCCAGCATTAACAAGACAGAAGAGCTCATTGAAGAACGGAATATTACCCCCAGCCCAAGAAGCTATGAGGATAAACCCAAAGCCGTTAAAAGAAGAAAGAAAACCGCCTCAAACATAAGTACTTTCCTCACTTTTATCTTTTTCGCGCTCTTCCTTCTCGTCTTCTCGCTGGCAGTCAGAAGTGGCCTAAGAGAAAATGGCAGCCGAGACTACAGCCACAAAGGTCGAACAAATTACCCCAACAAAACTAAAAGCAAAAGCTATAAAGATTATTCCGACTATTCCGATAGCCAAAGTACAAATACGACCATCGTTAGCAGCTATTCCGACTATAGCGACTATTCAGACTACTCGGATTATTCTGATTATAGCGACTACTCTGACTATTCCGATTACTCGGATTACTCCGATAGCAGCTTTGGCGGTGGCGATTTTGGCGGCGGTGGTGCCGATGGAGACTGGTAATTTTTTATTTTTTTAGGGGCTGCCCCGCCCTGCGGGCGGGTCGGGCTGTATCGCAGCTCGCTACTCGCTCGGCCCTGCGGCAGCAAAGCTGCCTGGGTCTGGCCCTTCGGGCCACTGCTGTCCATCCCTCAGCCAATGCGGCATTTATATAAATTTGCTAGGGGCTAAAGCCCCATCGCAATAAGAATTTGGTCCAGAACCCTTGTTTTGGGCCTTTTTTTATGCCTTTTCCCAACAAAAATAAACACTTTCCATATAGGCCAGACAAGCCAGCGCTGAACTTGCCTTCCCCCCGCTTTTGAAAGATTTGCTTTTTTTGCGTAGCTTTTAGAAAAATTAAAATATGAATACTATAGTTCTTCTTCTCTCCAAACAGGCTTTGCCCAACCTTTCTTTTGTCAAATTACTCAAAGCCCAAAACACCCAAATCAACCGCTACATTTTAATCGGAAGCGATTATACAACAAAGAATAAGTTTCATTTCCACCTAACCGAAGCCCTTGGCCTAAAACAAACAGAATATGAGCTTTGGAAAGTCGATGCTGAATCCTACGCCCAAGCCCAAAAAGACTTAAGTCAACAGCTAAAACAAGAAAAAAACAAAGAGCCCCAAAAATTCTGGCTCCACCTCACTGGCGGCACAAAAATGATGTCCATGGCCGCCCAAGACAGCTTTAAAAATCATGTCCAAAAAGATAAATCCCTAAAACTGGGCAGCTATTATATGCCCCTAGGCGGAAAGTCTATCCATAAAATGACAGGACAAAAGAAAAAAATTAGCCTTAACTATACGCTCAAAGAGTATTTCACTAGCTATGGCTTTGATATCCAAGCTGAAAAACCCATTTGTAGCGCAAAAGAAATGAATGCCTACTGGAAATGCCTGAAGGAAAATGACTTTAACCTAAAAGCTGCAGCCCTAAAAAAATATAAAATCCAACATAAAGATAATGCCGCCCTTTGGGAAGAACTCATCTACCATAAAATCAAATCTAGCTTTAAGCTATCTGAGGACCAAATTGCCCTAAGCCTTAAAATTAGCTCTAAATACAGAACACTCAAACACCTAAAAGAAACTGATAATGACAACGAACTAGATGTTGTCTTTATCCTAGAAGACAAACTCTACATTATTGAGTGTAAAAGCTCTAAATCAATCTCAAACAGAACCATTAAAACAACAGCCCAAGACGCTATTTATAAATTGGCCGCAATTAAAGAAGGTTTAGGCCTACATGCCACAGGAATAGTCGCCATTTTAGCCGGCGATAAACTAGATGGCGCCTCCTTAGAACGCATCGAATTACAAGGCAAGGCCATGAATAATAAATTTGTTGAAGCCCAAGATTTAGTCAAACTAAATATCAAAGCATATTTAAAGATGGACTAAAACACAAAAGTATCTATTATGTTTCTTAACTTATCTAATCATCCAAGCAACCGCTGGAGCGGCAAACAACTAAGTGCAGCCCAATCCTATGGAGAGCTTCAGGATCTTCCCTTCCCCAATATTCCCCCTGCAGCTAGCAGCGAGGAAGTGGAACAGATGGCAGAAACCTACAAGAATAAAGTCATCGAGCTCGCCCCTAAAGTGGTCCACCTTATGGGCGAAATGACCTTTACCGCCTGCTTGCTTCGCAAGCTGCAAGCCGAAGGCCTGCATTGCATAGCAAGCACTACGGAAAGGGTTGTTTTAGAAGAAGAAGATGGCAGCAAAACCATCAAATTTAACTTTGTTCAATTTAGAACCTATCCCAATTTGCTAGAATAAATGCCTATTACTTTAGAACGAAAGTCGGGAATTTCCCAACTCTGGGTCTGGGAACAAACAGAACCTTTGGCAGAGCTGAAAATCGCTCTGCCCAGAGCCCTACGACCTCAAATTCCTCAACAAGCGCAAGCCGCCCGAGCCTACTGTAGCAGCCGATTGCTGCTGCAAGAGGTTTTTGGACAGCCTGCGCTTTTATCTTTAAAAAAAGATATCAATGGCCGCCCCTTTATAAATGGGAAAGCGATCTCTATTAGCCACTGTAAGGGCTTTTCGGCCCTGACGATTGGTGGTCCAAGGCCCGGCCTAGATGTAGAAGGACCAAGAGGGCCCCAACTGGCCCGCATTGCCGAAAAGTTTATTCTGCCCGCCAAATTACAAGCCCTCCGAGAACTGCCCTATTATGAAGAAGCCCTAGCCAATATCTGGTCGGCCAAAGAGACCCTCTTTAAAGCTATGGGCGGAGACGGTATCGATTTTAGAGAACATCTGTCTATTGACTACCCCCTAGAAGAGGTCCAATTGCCCAGCCGTTTTAGCGCCCGATACCAAGGCCCAAAAGGCCAAATCGAATTTGCCCTAGAAGCCCTGCCCCTCCCCCATCAACATCGCCTAATTTGGTGCATCTAGAGGAGCGAAGCGACTGGCCTAGCGATGTGAAGCAGTGCGGCAAAGCCGCAGACCAAGGCAGCTTTGCTGCCGAAGGGCCGAGCGAATAGCGAGCTGCGAAACGTAGCGCCGACGAGCAAAGCGAGGCGGAGGCCCCAAAACAGCAGCGAGCTGCGAAACGACAACAAGGCCTTTAGGCCGCAGTTCGACGACCAACGGGAGTAACCGCCGACGAGCAAAGCGAGGCGGAGGCCCCAAAAAATCCCCCGAAAACAGCCGATTTTTATTTTTGTTGCGCATTAAGCCCAGACAGATTTGAAAAAAGCCCAAAAAAAACGCATTTTGCGGCCGTTTTTCTACACTTTGAAAAGAATGTCAAGAGATGTCAAAATATAGATCACATCATTGTAATGAGTTGAATGCTAGCCACCTAGAGCAAGAGGTGCGCCTAGCGGGTTGGGTGGCCGATATCCGCCACCTCAGTAAATCGCTGTCTTTTATTACGATTCGCGACCATTACGGCAAGACCCAATTGGTATTTTCTGAGGAACAAGGCCAGGCTTTTGAACTCGCCCGCAGCCTCAAGCCCGAAAGCGTTATCCTCGTGAAAGGAATTGTGCGCTCTCGTGGAAAAGATGTGAACCCCGATATGGCCACCGGAGAAATTGAGGTGGAAGTACAAGAATTGACCATCGATTCTTTGGTGGAACAACTCCCTTTTCAATTGCATGAGCAACCCAATGAAGACCTTCGCCTGAAGTATCGCTTTATTGACCTGCGCCGCAGCGAGCTACAAGAAGCCCTCAAATTGCGCTTTAAGTTGATGATGGAGATCCGTACCTTTTTGGCCCAAAAAGGCTTTTTGGAAATCCAAACGCCTATTCTCACGGCTTCTTCGCCCGAAGGTGCCCGCGATTATGTGGTGCCCTCTCGCCTTTATCCCGGGCAGTTTTATGCCCTCCCTCAGGCCCCTCAGCAGTATAAGCAGCTGTTGATGTGCTCTGGTATTGATAAGTATTTCCAGATTGCGCCCTGCTTTCGCGATGAAAATGCCCGTGCAGACCGCTCTCCCGGCGAGTTCTATCAGCTAGATATGGAAATGGCCTTTATTGAGCAAGATGAGCTTTTTGCCCTCTTGGAAGAGATGTACGAATACCTCTTGCCCAAGGTGACCAAAAAGAAAATGCAGCAGTTTCCCTTCCCTCGTATCAAGTTCAACGACTCGATGGAATGGTACGGCTCTGATAAACCCGATATCCGCTTCGAGATGAAGATGAAGGAGCTTACCCCTTTGTTTGAGCATTCTGACTTTAAGGTCTACCAAGAGATGTTTAAGACGAAGCAAGTGGTCAAAGCTATTTTGGTGGAAGGCGGTGCCGATCAATCTCGCAAGTTCTTTGACAAGGCCCAAAAAGAGGCCAAGGAAAAAGGCGCTTTTGGTATCGGTTACCTACAATATAAGGAGGATGAGGTCAAAGGCTCTGTGGCCAAACCCCTAAGCGAAGAAGAAATTGCCGCTATTGCCGAGCAGATGGGCGCCAAAACTGGCGATGCCGTTATTTTGATGGCTGGCGATCGCAATTTGGTCAATAAAGCCCTCGGACATGTCCGCGTTTGGGTGGCCCAACAAATGGGCTTGGCCGATGAAGATACCCTGGCCTTCTGCTGGATCGTGGATTTCCCCATGTACGAGTATGATGAGGAAGCCGAAAAATGGGACTTCTCACACAACCCATTCTCTATGCCTCAGGGCGAAATGGAGGCCCTAGATCAAGCCGCCGCTTCTGGCAATTATGGCGATGTCCTCGCCTACCAATACGATATTGTGTGTAATGGTATCGAGCTCTCTTCTGGCGCTATCCGTAACCACCGCCCCGACATTATGTACAAGGCCTTTGATATCGTTGGCTATAGCCGCGAGGTGGTAGACGAACGCTTTGGCCACATGATCTCGGCCTTTAAATACGGCGCTCCCCCCCATGGTGGTATCGCTCCCGGCCTTGACCGTATGGTGATGATTTTTGCCGATAAGGAAAATATCCGCGAGGTGATTGCTTTCCCGCTCAACCAACAGGCCAAAGACCCCATGATGGGTTCTCCCGCAGCTATCACGCCCGAACAATGGGAGGAGCTACAACTTCAAGTAGTTCCCAAAAAAGAAGAAGCCAAATAAGCTGATTCAACTATAAAAATGAACGCCCGCTACTCCATAGTAGTGGGCGTTTTTGTTTGTAGACTAATGAATCCAGCAAAGAGGTAGACAAAAACTCTTTTGCTGTATTTGCATCCTTACATTTAGCTCTGGGGAATCCCCAGAGGCGGCTGTATCGTTACATTTAGCTCCGGCCCCAAGCCAGAGGCATCTGCATCCTTACATTTAGCTTCGGCCCCAGGCCAGAGGCATCTGCATCCTTACATTTAGCTCCGGCCCCAAGCCAGAGGCATCTGCATCATTACATTTAGCTCTGGCCCCAAGCCAGAGGCATCTGCATCATTACATTTAGCTCTGGCCCCAAGCCAGAGGCATCTGCATCATTACATTTAGCTCTGGCCCCAGGCCAGAGGCATCTGCATCATTACATTTAGCTCCGGCCCCAGGCCAGAGGCATCTGCATCATTACATTTAGCTCCGGCCCCAGGCCAGAGGCATCTGCATCATTACATTTAGCTCCGGCCCTATTTAATTTGTCCGATCTTTTTTTTCTGGCCCTCCCCTACTATAGTTTAGCGATAAGCGCTTAGGCGCCAAATATGGCGTTCAGCTTCATTTTGGCCTAACATTTTTTACATTTAGCTGTTGTCTGTTCATTGAGGCCTTTTTATTTGGGGCTGCCCCTTCCTTCGGTCGGGTCGGGCTGTTTCGCAGCTCGCTGATCGCTCGGCCCTTCGGCGCTTTCAGCGCCTCGGTCTGGCCTGACGGCCACTGCTGTCCATCCCTCAGCCTGCGGCCCTATCGGGCCTGTAGGAACGCTTAAACATCCCTAGAATTATTTAAAAGTAATACCTTATGCTCAAAACGTTTCAGGCGCAAGAGATTGCCAAGCTGCCCAAGCGGCAGCGCACCACCTTTGTCAACCATCTATCGGGTTTTAAATCGGCCAATTTGGTGGGTAGTATTTCGGCTGAGGGGCAAGAGAACCTGGCTATATTTAGCTCGGCGGTACACTTGGGAGCTAATCCCCCTTTAATTGGCCTTATTTCTCGGCCCTTTACAGCGGAAGTGATCCGTCATAGTCTGCGCAATATTCGGGAACAAAAATACTTTAGTCTCAATCAGGTGCATCAGGGCATCTATGAGCAGGCGCATCATAGCTCGGCCCGTTATCCCGATGGGGTATCAGAATTTGAAGCTACGGGCTTGCACCCCCAATACATTGCTGATTTTCCAGCTCCTTTTGTCCAAGAGGCCCAGTTAAAAATAGGCTTGCGGCTAGAAGAGGAAATCCCCATCATAAAAAATGGGACCTATCTGATTGTTGCGGCCATAGAATATGTGGAGCTGCCCCAAGCCGCCTTTGATGAGGAAACTGGACAAATTGATTTGGAGAAAATGCAGGCCGTTTGTATTTCGGGTTTAGATAGCTACCATAAAACGGAGCAGTTGCAGCGCCTGCCTTATGCTAAGCCTAAGCAATAGGCGGCCTTTGGCCGCCTTGGCCGAAGGCCAAATGGCCACAACAAGCCCTTTAGGGCGCAGTTCGACGACCAAAGGGAGTAACCGATGTGCAGCAGTGCGGCGCAGCCGCAGACCCAGGCGGCAAAGCCGCCGCAGGGCCGAGCGAGCAGCGAGCTGCAGAACGACAACAAGGCCTTTAGGCCGCAGTTCGACGACCAAAGGGAGTAACCGATGTGCAGCAGTGCGGCGCAGCCGCAGACCCAGGCGGCAAAGCCGCCGCAGGGCCGAGCGAGCAGCGAGCTGCAGAACGACAACAAGGCCTTTAGGCCGCAGTTCGACGACCAAAGGGAGTAACCGCCGCAAGGCGAAGCCGCAGCGGAGGCCCCTAATCATTCCGAGAATCGGTCCCCCAATGCAGCTTTTTGCGGATCATGTAGAGGAAGTTGCGATCATCGGGGCGGAGCAAAGTCGTTTGGAAATCACATTTGCGGATAGCCAGTTGGCAGCTAGCCTGAATGGCTCGGTAGCGAGAATCTAGGGTACAAAGGAAATGCTCGGCTCGGCCCTCCACCTCAAAAGAGATAACCACATCATCGGAAAGGACAATAGGGCGGACATTTAGGTTGTGGGGGGCGACGGGCGTGATAATAAAATTGCCAGAGCGGGGAAAAATAATGGGTCCCCCACAGCTCAGCGAGTAGCCCGTAGAGCCCGTGGGACTAGCCACAATGACCCCATCGGCCCAGTAAGAATTGAGAAATTCGCCATTCACATAGGTGTGAATAATGACCATAGAAGAGGTATCTCGCTTGAGAATAGCGAAATCATTGAGGGCAAAATTGGCGCTGCCAAAGAGGGGACTAGAAGACTCTAGCTGCAAAAGCACTCGTTTATCTTCTACCAAAGCGCCCTGCTCAAAGGCTTGTAAACTCTCTTCAATTCGGTGCTTTTCGATCATGGCCAAAAAGCCTAGTCGGCCCATATTGAGGCCCCAGATAGGAACGCCTGTATCGCGGACATAAGTCACAGCTTCTAGGATGGTCCCATCTCCGCCCAGCGTAATACAGCAATCGAGTTCGGCAGCGCGAAAATCCTCATGCGTTTGGAAACAATAGAACGAATTATTGATTTTGATGCGGCCCATAAAAGAGTCATAGTACTCTTGATAAATGTAGAGTTCCCATTCGGGGCGGCGGGCGAGGGCATCAAAGACCTCTTGAACCAGCTGCTGTTGTTCCTTTTTTAGGAAGCGGCTAAAAAGGGCAATACGCATAAGACTAGAGATTCATTTTTAGGCGAAAAAAGAAGGCGGTTTCTAGAGATTGGTTAAGGCTATATTCAAATTGAAGCACAAAGCGATACTGCAGTAGGCCAAGGTCGATAGCGGGGCCAGTACCCCAAAGCGAGCGATTGACTAGGCTGCCTTGTTCTTGATAAAAGCGATCCCAAACATAGCCATAATCTAAATGATAACGCAGGTGGAGAGCGATAAAAGGGGATTCCTCTGCTCCCCATTCCATCAATTTGACATTGATATCGCTGCGCCAGAGCAGATAATCTTGGCCATAAATTACATAATATTGATTGCCTCGGACCAATTCCTCCTCAAAGCCTAGGGCTTCTTGTTCAAAAAAGGCTTGCTTTTGTCTAGCGAGGCTCAGTTTGCCACTCAATTGGCCGCCCACACTCCAGTAATCGTTACCAAATTTATGATAATAGGCCAACTTAGTGCCTAGGGTCCATTGGTTGAGTTCATTGAAGAGACCCAGTCCTTTTTTCTCGGTCTCGGCTTGTAAGTAATAGCCCTTAAAGGGGTAGTTTCGGAAATCTCTGCGGTCTTTGGACCAACTATAGCGCAGGCGAAAATCTCTTTGTCGGGCTTTGCCCAAGAGGAAATCGGCATTTTGGGCAAAAATAGAATCACTAACCCCATAATTGTGGAAGCCCAAAGTCAGTTGGTGTTGGCTCCATACATCTTGGCGGAAATAAAGGCCCAATCGAAAACGCAGGCGGTCGAACTGTGGTCCTCTTCGATCGAGATCCCGATAAAATAGGCGTTTGTTATCGGCTACGCCATAGGCTAGCTCTTTATTATTGGACCAAAGGCCCTCTATGCTGTAGCCCCAAGCATTCTTATTGCGCAAGGGAGGCAAGACATAGACCAATTCGACCTTAGGGCTATAGCCGACCTGCCCAATCACTTTCAGCATATCATTATAGCCGCCAGGGTTTCGCCAAAGGCCCCAAAGGCCTAAGTTCACCCTTCGGAGATCGAAGTTGAAGCTTTTCCACCAAACATTAAAGTTGCGATCGGCTAGTTCGAGCATGGGGATGGGATAAATCCCTAGGTTTTCATCTAGTTCGATGCCTAGAACAATGCTTTTACCCTCCCATTCTTTCACTCGGACCACAGCTGTTTTGAATAGGCGGCTATTGAGTAGACTTTGTTGGGCCAAATCCAGCTGCTCTTGCAAGTCATTAAGTCGAAAGCTATCGCCTACACTAAAGGGCAGATAGGCGGCCACCGTTTTGGGTTTGCTCCGCAGCTTTCCGCCCTCGATATCGGAGAGGATCAGGCTATCTATACGGACATAAGGGAGCTGAGCTTGGGCCTGATAGCCTAAACTCAGCAACAGGATAATAAAAAGGAGGAAACGCATCTAGCTGCTAGGAATTTGGAGATAATTAGAACTGCCGTGGGCCAAAACTTCACCTTTTTCATCTAGGATAAGGCAACGCATATTGGCGGAGCGCTTACCAATTCGGATGAGTTCGGGTTGGGCAATGATTTTTTGGCCCTCAAAAGCGGCCCGCACAAAATCTACCTGTAAGCTGGTTGCATAATAGGCCGTATCTTCTGAAAGCACAAAGAGCTGCATCCCCATGGCCTCATCTAAAATGGCTGAGATTGCGCCTCCATGTAGGCTACTCATGGGGTTGAGCATATCTGGGCGGACCTCAAACTCTAGTTGGAGCATACCCGTTTTTTCATTGATCGAAAGAATTCGAGCATTGAGCCAAGCCCCCAAGCCACTGATATTCCCTTCAATATGTTTGCCTTCATGAGCCTTGACAAAGGCGATCTTTTCTTTAGACATTTGTTCTGTTGTTTTAAGCGATAACAGTCATTATAGAATGTACAAAAGTAGTTTTTTTTTGATGGCTAGGGGAATGTTTTTGGTCCCTTGCGTCCTACAGGCGGCAAAGCCGCCGCAGGCTGAGGGGCTGTAGCAGGGCCGCCGAAGGCGGCAGACCAAAGCGGCTTTGCCGCTGCAGGGCCGAGCGATCAGCGAGCTGCGCAATGGCCCGACCCGCCCGCAGGGCGGGGCAGCCCCAAAAAAAGAGCAGTTCCTCCCGAAAGAGCAACTGCTACAAACAAACTACTTAATTTTAAATTTTAAGAGCCGCACATCAAGCAATCGTCGGGATTGTCGATGCTACAGGCTACGCCTTCTTGGCTGTTGGCCTCCTCGATTTGGGCGGCGGTGCGGCCAGCTAAAGCTTGGTTATTGCTGCCATTTTGGCCCACAAACTTCTGTTGGTACTTGGCGCTGAGGGTAAACTTAATGGGATCTACTGCGGCTTTAGAGCGGAGGTAGTACATGCCCGTTTTCAGGCCACGTTTCCAGGCGTGGAAGTGCATAGAGGTCAGTTTGGCAAAGTTGGGGCTCTCGACGAAGAGGTTGAGGCTTTGCGACTGGCAGATGAAGGCGCCACGATCGGCGGACATATCGATAATGGCTCGTTGTTTAATTTCGTAAGCCGTTTTGTAGAGCTCCTTAATATCTTGGGGCAGTCCCTCAATATTTTGGACCGAACCATTGGCGGCGATCAACATCTCTTTGAGTTCTTGGGTCCAATATCCACGTTCAATTAGGTCTTTGAGTAGGTGTTTATTGACGACCACATACTCGCCAGAAAGGGTGCGGCGGCTATAAATATTGGAGGTATAGGGCTCGAAGCACTCATTATTTCCGAGAATTTGAGAGGTGGAAGCGGTAGGCATAGGGGCAACCAATAAGCTGTTGCGCACTCCATGGGCCAAAATTTCTTGGCGGAGGGCTTCCCAATCCCAGCGATCTGAGGGAGTCACATCCCAAAGGTCAAATTGGAATTGTCCTTGGCTGATGGGCGAGCCCGCATAGGTGGAATAAGCGCCCTCTTCCTTGGCCATTTGGCAAGATTCGGTCATGGCCGCAAAATAAATCGTCTCGAAAATATCGCGGTTGAGTTGACGGGCTTCTTCACTTTCAAAAGGCAGGCGGAGCATCAAGAAGGCATCGGCTAAGCCTTGCACGCCAATCCCGACGGGGCGGTGGCGCATATTGCTATTTTTGGCCTCTTGGATAGGGTAATAATTGATGTCGATTACCTTATTGAGGTTGCGGGTAACGATTCGGGTTACCTCATAAAGGCGTTGGAAATCATATTGGCCATCTTCGGTTACAAACTTAGAAAGGGCGATAGAGGCTAGGTTACAGACGGCCACCTCATCGGGGCTGCTGTACTCCATAATCTCAGTGCAGAGGTTACTAGAGCGGATCACGCCCAAGTTTTTCTGGTTTGATTTGCGGTTTGCATGGTCCTTATACAACATATAAGGCGTGCCCGTTTCGATTTGAGATTCTAGGATTTTCATCCAAAGCTCTCTAGCCTTAATCGTTTGGCGGCCTTGGCCTTCGGCTTCATAGGCCAAATAGCGTTTTTCAAACTCTTCGCCATAGCTATCGTACAGGCCGGGGCATTCATTGGGGCACATCAGGGTCCATTCGGCATCCTGTTCTACTCTTTGCATAAAGAGGTCGGGAATCCAGAGGGCATAAAAGAGATCGCGGGCGCGTTGTTCTTCTTTACCGTGGTTCTTTTTGAGGTCCAAAAACTCAAAAACATCGGCATGCCAAGGCTCCAGATAAACGGCAAAAGCGCCTTTGCGTTTTCCGCCGCCTTGGTCCACATAGCGGGCGGTATCATTATAGACGCGAAGCATGGGCACAATGCCGTTCGAGTTGCCGCCCGTGCCTTTGATATAGCTTCCTTTGGCGCGGATATTATGGATGCTTAGGCCAATTCCACCAGCAGATTGCGAGATTTTGGCGCAGCGGCTAAGGGTTTCAAAAATGCCAGGAATAGAATCGTCCGTCATGCTCAGCAAAAAGCAAGAAGAGAGCTGCGGGCGGGGCGTTCCAGAATTGAACAAGGTGGGCGTAGCATGCGTAAACCAGCGCTCTGACATCAGCTTATAGGTTTGCAAGGCGGCCTCAATATTTTCGCCATGAATGCCCAAGGCCGTGCGCATAATCATATACTGTGGGCGCTCGATAATTTTGCCATTGACCTTCATGAGGTAAGAGCGTTCTAGGGTCTTAAAACCGAAGAAATCATAGTCATAATCGCGTTCGTGCACGATAGCCGCATCGAGTTGCTCGCTATGTTTTTCCACCAAAGCCATAAAATTATCGGCGATCATTTGAGCATTTTCGCCTGTTTTGGGGTCGATATATTGGTGGAGGCGGCGCATGGTTTCGGTAAAAGAGTCGGAGCTTCCCTTGTGTAGATCCGAAACCGAAATTCTAGCGGCCAAGATCGCATAATCGGGATGTTCGGTGGCCATAGAGGCGGCAGTTTCTGCCGCTAGCTTGTCCAGCACCTCGGTAGAGACCCCATCATAAAGGCCCAAAATGACCTTTTTAGAAATCTCAATCACATCGATATAGCGATTGTCCAATCCGTCGCAGAGGTAATAAATCCGCCGCATAATTTTATCAAAACTGACGTCTTCTTTGCGGCCGTCTCGCTTGGTCACTTGCATCAAATGCATCATTATCTATTTTGGCTTGGCTAAAAAAGCGCTTAGTCTTGCTGGCTAAGCGCTCATTAGTCTGTTTTTTAATATTTGTTATGTTGGGGCCTCCCGCCTTCGGCGGGCGCTACGTTTCGCAGCTCGCTGCTCGCTCGGCCCTGCGGCGGCAAAGCCGCCTTGGTCTGCCGCCTTCGGCCACTGCTGCACATCGCTAGGCCAGCGGCTGCGCCGCTTGTTTTAGCGCTTGGCTAAAAATCCTCATCCAAAGAGAAGGTTTGTTTTTCTCTTTCGGCCATTACGCCAGCTTTTTGGTAATCGCCCACTCTTTTTTCGAAGAAGTTGGTTTTTCCTTGTAGCGAGATGAGTTCCATCCAGGGGAAGGGGTTGCTACTGCCATAAACCTTAGATTGGCCCAAAGAAACGAGTAAGCGATCGGCCACAAACTCGATATATTGCGACATCAATTGGGCGTTCATTCCAATGAGCGAAACGGGTAGGGCTTCCGTCACAAATTCTTGTTCTAGGCTAACGGCTTCGGTAATAATGCTGCGGAGTTCTTCGGCGGGAATGGGATTTTCCAGCATAGAATAAAGTAGGCAGGCAAAATCGCAATGCATACCTTCATCGCGGCTAATGAGCTCGTTCGAGAAGGTTAGTCCGGGCATAATGCCTCTTTTCTTTAGCCAATAAATAGAGCAGAAACTGCCTGAAAAGAAAATGCCTTCTACGGCGGCAAAAGCGACTAGGCGGTGGGCAAAAGAGGGAGCCTCTTCGATCCATTTGATAGCCCATTTGGCTTTACGTTGAACGCAAGGCAGGGTTTGCATGGCATTAAAAAGGGCGTTTTTCTCGGTGCTATCTTGAATGTAGGTATCTATGAGGAGGCTGTAGGTTTCGGCGTGGATATCTTCGATTTGGATTTGCGTAGCGTAAAAAGAGCGGGCTTCGGCTACTTGAACATCGCGGTAGAAGTTGAGCACTAGGTTTTCGTTTACGATGCCATCGCTAGCGGCAAAAAAGGCCAACACATGTTTGATAAAATGCTGCTCATTGGCCGATAGTTTTTTCCAGTCGTGTAGATCGGCAGCAAGATCAATTTCGTCGGTGGTCCAGAAGCAGGCAAGGGCCTGTTTGCGCATTTCCCAGATGGCATCATGTTGAATGGGGAAAAGGACAAAACGCTGGTCATTTTCTTGGAGAATGGGCTCTATTACAGACATTTATTGGGCGATTTATTAAAGCTTAGAAAACATTTTGGTGTAAGGCAAAGAGCAGGAGATAAAGCTTCATTTGCGCTCTCTGCAAAGGTCTGAAAAAAGCCCTTAAACTGCAAGTGAACAAATTAGTGGAGGGGCTGCAAAGCCGATAAACAGGGACTTAATTTAAAAAATAAAGTTATTCCCATTTTGGGAACGGCATGTGCATATCTCTGTGTATAAGTCCCTCTAAGTTCGATAGTGGGCGGCTTTGAGGGGGCTAAAAATTGCTGCTTAAAGGATCAATTTGAAAACAAAAAAGTTTAGGTAAAACAATTTAGTTTAAAGCGTTAGCAACCTTTGGGAGGAACAAAAAAAAGCAATCTGCCAGAGCCAAGTAGATTGTTTTTTTGGGGGTAAAAGCGATGAAATTATGGGCAGGAGTTTTGGCTAATTTGGGGTGGGCGGAGCAGGTCTATTTGGCTGAGGGGCTGGAGCAGGGCCGCCGCAGGCGGCAGACCAAGGCGGCTTTGCCGCCGCAGGGCCGAGCGAGCAGCGAGCTGCGGAATGGCCCGACCCGACCGAAGGGAGGGGCAGCCCCAAAAAATAGGTTTTTAAATCAGTTCCTTTTACCTTTGCCCAAAATGAAAAACCATGATACAAAAAAGCAGTCTTAGTCTTTTGTTCTTGCTCTTCGTCTTAGTTGGCGCAAAGGCCCAGAGTTTTAATCACAACCTTTATGCGGTCTTTTTTACGGATAAGGAAGAGAATCCTTATAGTGTTTTGCGGCCTTGGGAATATCTTGGTCCAGACGCTTTAGAGCGCCGAGCGATTGCGGGCATCAGTATTGATGAGCGTGATTTGCCGCTTAATCCACAGTATGTAGAGGCTGTGACGGCCTTAGGTGTGGAGTATTGGTTGGCTTCTAAATGGTTGAATGCCTTGGCGATTCATGTAGAGGACACGGCTAAATTGGCGGCCATTCGGGAATTAACCTTTGTTCGAGAAATCATGCCATTGGGGAAAAAGCGTCGTTTAGAAGAGGTTAAATGGCACAAGCATTTCAAGCAAGAAGATTATAATAAAACGGAGCATCCTTTGGGTTATTCGCTCAATCAGATTGCGATGTTGGGGGGGCATCTTTTGCATGGACTTAATGTGAAGGGGCAAGGGCGTAAAGTGGCCATTTTTGATGGTGGATTTTTGAATGTTTATCGGATGCCTGCTTTTGATAGTCTTTTTGCGAACAATCAGATTTGGGGCACGCATGATTTTGTGCAAGGCGATGAATTTGTTTATGAGCAGAGCACGCATGGGACCAACGTTTTGTCTTGTATGGCGGCCAATCTGCCCTATTTGATTCAGGGGACGGGCCCCAAGGCCAACTACTACCTCTTCAAAACCGAAGATGTGGGAGGTGAATTTAGAATTGAGGAATTTAATTGGGCTGCGGCGGCGGAAAGGTCGGATAGTTTGGGCATAGAAATCATCAACTCCTCTTTGGGCTATACCTCATTTAATGACCAGAGCATGAGTTATGAGTACAAAGATATGGATGGCAAGACGGCGCTTTGTTCGCAGGCCGCAGATGTGGCTGTAGAAAAGGGAATTTTAGTCATCAATAGTGCGGGAAATGAGGGCAATGGGCCTTGGAAATACATTGGTGCCCCTGCCGATGCGCAGAATGTCTTATCTATTGGAGCGGTTCGTCCGAATGGTCAAAAAGCGGGCTTTAGTTCTTTTGGGCCCACGGCTGATGGTCGCATCAAGCCCAATGTAGTGGCTCAGGGGCGAAGTGCTATGGTAGCGGGGCTCAATGGGTACTCTGTTAGTTCAACAGATGGGACTTCTTTTTCTTCGCCTATTTTGGCGGGTATGGCCAGTAGTCTTTGGTCGGCATTTCCAGAAAAAAACAACTGGGAAATTCGCCATGCTATAGAGTGGGCGGGCCAAAATTCGGAGCCAGATACGGCTATTGGTTTTGGGATACCCAACTTCTTCACGGCCTACATTTCTTTATCTGAAACGGCCTTATTGATTACGCAAGAGGGCGTTTTGCAGCTTCGGGATAAGCCCTTGCAGGCGGCTAATAGTTTGCGTTTGGCGGTTGGGGCTCCTGGCAGTGTTTTCGAGCTGCGCTATTATAATAGTTTGGGCCAATTGCTTGCAGAGCAAAAGCTAGAAATTGGAGAAGAGCAGTTAATTCGCTTTGATTTACCGGCAAATTTGCCCGCCAATGGCATCTATCATTTAGTT
Organism: Saprospira sp. CCB-QB6; assembly: GCF_028464065.1. Lineage (NCBI taxonomy): Bacteria > Pseudomonadati > Bacteroidota > Saprospiria > Saprospirales > Saprospiraceae > Saprospira > Saprospira sp. CCB-QB6. Next base: position 886,990 of record NZ_CP116808.1, read on the forward strand.
GTTGATATAGCTGATTATCGTTTTTATGAAACCTTGGGCTGTTTTCAGCCGCAACAACCCTAAGTCATGACCAAACCCAATTTTTGGGAGCGTTTGCCCTTTTCGCCCAAGCTATGGCTTCTCTTTTATTTGTTGATGGCCTTGGGCGTGAGTTTGCAACTCTATTATTTGAGGGGAAATACCATTTTGCACGATATTGAATCGACGCCCTACAACAACTACCTCATTTTCAAGCAGTCTTTTTGGCATTTGTTGGCGCATAAAGATCTGTACGATTGGTATCCCACAGAAACTGCGGACCTCTTTAAGTACAGTCCATTCTTTGCCCTTTTGATGGCGCCTTGGGCCTTTTTGCCCACTCCCATTGGTTTAGCGCTCTGGAATATGGTGAATGTCGGCATTTTCTTTTGGGGCATTCGGCAAATTCGATTGCCCAAGGGCAGCGCTCATTTTTTTATGGCCTTTGTCTTTATGGAGCTAGTGAGCAGCACCCAGAATAGCCAGACCAATGCCCTTATTGCGGGACTTTTACTGGCGGGTTTGGCCCTTTTGCGTAGAGAACAGATTTTTTGGGCTTTGGGGGCACTTTGGCTTACCGTTTATATCAAACTCTTTGGCATTGTGGCTCTCATGCTCTTTTTCAGTACACCTAAAAAGGGGAAATTTATTGCCTATTCGGTTTTCTGGGTTTTGTTTTATAGCCTCTCCCCTGCGCTTTATACGGGCCTAGATGAGCTTTGGTGGCAATATCAGAACTGGGGACGAATGTTGGCCGAAGACCATGGCATTTCCTATGGTTTTTCGCTGATGGGCATTTTACACAGTTGGTTTGGCTTTGGCGATGAAATCAAAAAGCCTGTCCTTTTGGTTGGGGTTTTATTGATGCTTTTGCCGCTTTTGCGTTGGAAAAGTTTTTATCAGCCTCGTTTTGCCCCCCTTCTTTTGGCGGCCATTATGATTTGGGTGATTATTTTCAATCATCGGGCGGAATCTGCTACCTTCATCATTGCTATTTCGGCGGCGGCGCTTTGGTATTTGCGTTCGGCCCTACCTAAAAAGTTTCGCTTGAGCTTGCTGCTCTTTTGCTTTATTTTCAGTTCGCTTTCGCCTACTGATATTTTCCCAGCCTTTATTCGCAATCAATTTATTATTCCCTATTGCATCAAGGCATTGGGTTTTGTGGTCCTCTATTTTGTTTTGCTCTATGAGCTGCTCTTTTTACTCCCCAAAAAGCAAGCGGCTAATTAGGTAACTTGACTACATGCAAAAGGCCCAGAAGCTAGCTTCTGGGCCTTTTTTGCGTTTAAATCTCTCGACCTTTAAGAATTTTTCGTTCTGTTCTCAATTTTAGCAGCCCACCAAAAAGTGGGTCAATAGAAAAGAGATTATTTTCTGAGGTCTTTCGAGCCGTATAGATATTAACTTCTACTTGTAGATTTAGGTTTTGGCAGGCCTCAATGGCAGCTCTGGGCAGCTCCAGATTATCTACATTAAAGTGAGTGTCTTTTTGTTGCATTTCTTTTTGAAGCAAGAGCAGATATTCCATATCCTCATCCCAATATTCTTTGGCGGCGGGGCTCAAGGGCTGGCTGGCCTCATTTTGCAGCAAAACGCTAAGGACCAATTCTTCTGCGCTTTCATCCAATATTTTTTGGGCGCTGGGCGTCAAATTTACCTTTAGTTCAAAAGCGGGCAAATTGACCATATCGCCATTACAGACAAAGCGTTTTTCCAAAGGCAATTGCTTATCGGGCTCGCTACTTTGGTCCAAAACAGCTTCCTGATATTCTTCTAAGCCTTGCTCATTGACAAAGCGAAAAAGAAAGCGATCTTTTTCCTTGGCCCAAACAAAGGGATGATCCTCCTGCAACTGATCTTCTCGAATTTCAAAGCGGAAAGGCGTTTGCCAACCTTTTTTCCAAGAGACAATCTGAAAATAGTTAATGGAAGAATTATCTGCATAATTGGGCACATAGGCCAATTCCTCACCACCGTCTCCATCCAAATCGCCTAAATTTTTCCAAAGAAGCAAAGCCTCTGCCTTATCTTCTAAGGGTAAGTCAAAGCGTTGCCCGCTATTCGTCTCCCAATAAAGCCCTTCTGCACTTTGGTAAAGGCCCAATTTTTCCTTTTGTCCATCGCCATTTAAATCGACTTCAAGTACTTGATCTGGAGTTGTTATGCTTCTTAGGCTTCTAGATATGTCCTGATCAATTTTATTTTCAGGAGGTCCTGACTGACAAGCATAAGTAAGCAGGAGAATAAAAAGTAAATTAAGTTTTTGCATGATAAGGGGAGGTTTGTTCAAAAATTTCTTCTAGTTTTTGACTAGCGCCTTGGGGAGAAAGCGCCAATAAGCCTTGGTTTTCCAAAACCAAAATATAATCGGCAAAGGCTTCGGCTAAGGCCAACTCATGGCTAACCAAAATGATCAATTTATCCTGAGCCAAGGCGTTCAATCGTCTAAAGCTTTGCTTTTTATTGATAAAGTCTAAATGGGCCGATATTTCATCTAATAATAAGATGGGAGTATCTTGGACCAAAACACGGGCCAAGCCGAGCAATTGCTTTTCGCCATCGCTACAATGTCCAACTTTTGCCTCTGCCAATTGCTCTATTTCCAGCTCTTGCATCACGGTTTTCACCCGAAAGCGATCTTTTTTGCTCAATAAGCCATGCCAGGCCAAATACGGGTGCCGGCCCAAACTCACATACTCCTCGCCCCGCATAAAAGCCGTGCTCTGCTGCTTGCTTTGCAAAAGTGCCAATTCCTGCGCAAAATCTATACGGCTCCAAGTCGAATAAGCTTTATTTTGCAAAAAAAGCTGTCCAGCATAAGGCGATTCCATGCCCGCCAAAAGGCGCAAAAAGCTACTTTTCCCACTTCCATTACGGCCCAAAAGCACATAAAATCCCTTTTCTTCAAACTGAAATTCAGGAAGCTTTAAAAGCGTTCTATCGCCATACTTCAATACGAGATTTTCACAACTAATCATCTAAAAAGGATATTGATGCTAATACTTTGGGCAGCTTTTTATGAGCAAAGGCCTTCATTTTATCTTCTCGGCCCCAAATGTACAACAAATAATGCCGCTTCCCTTTTTTCCAAGCCCAAGAACGAACAATTTCCAAGCGATCTTCTCGCCAATGCCCCCGCTTTTGCCAAAGGCCAAATTCTCCCTGCAAACTATCGGCAGCACTGCTATCTTGGCCCTCAAAATGATAATTCCAAACCGCTTTTTGCTCCAATTCCTCCGCCCTTAATTCCTCACTACACAAAAGTAAAAAATTGATATCCCCCTTGGGCGCCGTATTCAAACTCCGCCAATAATCTGGCTGTTTTTCTAGCCCACCCACAAACCAATTGTACGGGATTTTGTATGCTAATTGGATGGGCTCTTGCCGCAAAAGCATCCAAGATTGCCCATAAAGGCCCGAAGTCGAAAAAAAAAGTAAACAAGCAAGTATAATTTTTTGCATCCTCTTTATAATTTTATTGCCCAACAAATTAAACTCCTTAAAAATAGGATGATTTAGCTTTTTCGGCTAAATAATGCGAGCTCTCTTTTTTTACTGTTATTTTGGGGCTTCCCCGCCTGCAGGCGGGTCGGGCTGTGCCGCAGCTCGCTATTCGCTCGGCCCTTCGGCGCTAAAAGCGCCTCGGTCTGGCCCTAAAGGGCCACTGCTATCCATCCCTAAGCCGTTTGGGGCCAAGGCCCCAGGGCCATTCGGCCCAACAAGCCGCCATCTTTTATCCTCCTTCTCTCAACCATCAAATTATTATGGAACAACAACTGACGCCAAACTCCTACGAAGACGCCTTGGTCGAACTCCAAGAAATTTTGGAAGCCATTGAAGGCCAACTTCCCCTAGAAGACCTCAATAAGCAGAGCCGACGTGCGCAATTCTTACTCCAATATTGCCAACAACGCCTCCGCTATATCGAAGAAGAGCAAAATAACATTTATGAAGAGGACTAAATGCAGCTTTTTGCAGATCTCTTCCCGCTTTATTTAATTAACTAAACTTATAGTTGTAACTTTGGAAAAGCCAACCACTGCCCAACAGTACGCTCATGAATTGGCCCAATGTAAGGCCTTATTTATCAAAAAACAGCGAGATTATGGCTCCGCTTGGCGAATTTTGCGCCCTAGTTCCTTGACCGATCAATTGTATATTAAGGCCAAGCGCATTCGCTCTATAGAAGAAAAGCAAACCCAAAAGGTTGGCGAATCTATTGCTGGCGAATATTTGGCCCTAGTCAATTATAGTTTTATGGCCCTTATTCAGTTAGAATTGCCTTTATCTGCTGGGCTGTATTTGTCTACCGAGCAAGTAGAGGCGCTTTATCAGGAGCAGGCCGATCGTTGTCAGGACCTTATGCTGCGCAAAAACCATGACTATGGCGAAGCTTGGCGAGATATGCGCCTTAGTTCTTTGACGGACCTCATTTTGATGAAGCTTTTGCGGACCAAAGAAATTGAGGACCACAAAGGGCAGCTTTTGGTGTCGGAGGGTTTGGATGCCAACTATCAAGATATTGCCAATTATGCGCTTTTTGCTTTGATTCGCTTGCGTGAAGAAGAAGTGGAATAAATCGGTTCAAAAAGCAAGGCCTTTAGGCCGCAGCTTTACGGCCTAGCGATGTGCAGGGGTGGCCGCAGGCCAGACCGAAGCGCGTAGCGCTGAAGGGCCGAGCGAATAGCGAGCCCCGAAACGTAGCGCCGCAGCTTTGCTGCGGAGGCCCAAAAACAGTAGAAAAACTATTTTATATCAATCTGTTTATCATTATGACAGTATATACTCTTTTTCTTTATATCGGTATTGTTGCTTTGGTGCTGACCTTTACTTTGGGGTTGGGACTTTCTAAAAAGCGTCAATTTGTGCGGACGCATTTGCCGCTTTGGTTTGTGCAGTATTTTGTGGGCGGCCTGCTCATTTTTTCGGGGGCCGTAAAAGTGGTAGATCCTTTGGGAACTGCTTATAAAATGGCGGATTATTTTACGCTTTTGTTGCCTGTTTTGTCCTTCATGAAGCCTTTTGTGGTTCCTTTTGGCTTAATCATGATTGTGTTAGAAGTGGTATTGGGGATCAATTTGATTTTGGGGCATGGAAAGAAATGGACCACGAGTTTGAGCTTTTTGATGATGCTCTTTTTCACTTTTCTCACAGGTTACAACTACCTCACGGGTTATATTCCACAGGATGTATCGCCCTTTGCGACGGGGCAGTGGGTCCCCTTTAATGAGAACAACATTCGGGTGAGTGATTGTGGTTGTTTTGGTGATTTTATGAAACTTTTGCCCATAGAAACCTTTGGGAAAGATATCCTTTTGACCTTGATGACTGTTTTTCTTTATGTTAGGACAGAAAACCTGCAATATGTGATTCCGGAGCAGGGAAAAGGGCGGTTAATCAGCACTTCTTTTTGGACCGTAGCGGTAACAGTGGCTAGTTTGTTCAACTTTTACTTTGGTTTGCCTTGGGTAGATTTCCGTCCTTTTGCGGAAGGTCGAAACATTGTTATTGAGCGCGAAATCTGTGCTTTAGACCAACCTGAAGTTTTGCTTACCTACACCTATAAAAATAAAGATACGGGAGAGGAAGTAAAGGTCAACAACCAGCAAATAGCCACGGAAACGGAGAAATACAGCTATCTGTGGAAGACCAAAGATGCGGATGGCAACAAGATTTGGGAAACGCAAAATGACAAAACTCAGGAGGAAGTCTTGAAGAAAGGTTGTGATTCTAAAGTAGCAGAAATGGATGCCTCTAAGCAGCACAGTTTTGCCAGTCAGGGCTATAGTTTTTTAGTCGTTGCTGATGATTTGACTAAGTCATCTAAAGAAGGATTTAGAAAAATTTCGGCTCTTAGTGTGGCGGCGGAAAAGCAGCAAGGGATTCCGACCCATGCGCTCTATTACTACATCAAAGATGCGGATGCCGATGGGGATTACAATGATGATTTGGAAGCATTTCGCCATGAATTGGGCACTGCCTTTGATTTTACGCAAAGTGATGAAAAATTGGTCAAGACGATTGTTCGTTCTAGTCCAGGGCTTTTGCTTTTGCACAATGGAACAATTGTCAAAAAGTGGCATCATCGTCAGTTGCCCGCTAGTTTTGAGGACTTGGCCAAGGAATATATTCAGGAGCCTGTTGTAGATTTAGAATTGGAATTGGACATTCAGGACTATATGCCAGAAAGCACTCGTCATGGTTTCTTCTGTTCTGTGGCCAAAGTGAATAAGGGGGATTTTGCCCAGCAAGAGTTAGACCTGGTTCTATTGGATGGCAATGATGCGCTCTTGCGCCCCTTAATTGATGAGAATACAGATTTGGGTGTTACTGGGCGTCGGCTCAAGGTCAAGTTGAGTAACAACCAGAGCTTAGTACCTAGAGATCCAAAACTAAAGTGGATTCCCAATGGTATTTTGGACCAAAATGGTCAAGCTTGGGAAGTCGTTAGTATTGAGCTAAAGTAAAAATTTATTTGCTATAAGATTATCCCCCTGCGATTTAGGTCGTGGGGGGATTTTTTTGTGTCTTAGTCGAAAAAAGCTGAAAATAAATACTCCTTTTAGTTAATTCTATTTTCATCACCATTAAATTCAACAAATGAGAGTCTCATTACTTTCAGCAATATTGCTGCTATTGGCCCAAGGAGTTTGGGCGCAAGACCGCATTCTTTTGCGGCAAGCTAGTCTTAGTCCTGATGGGCAAGAACTCCTTTTTTCCTATCAGGGAGATATTTGGCGAATGTCTTTACCTGATGGACAACCTAGGCGATTAACCGTTCATCAAGCTTATGACAGCAAAGCCATTTGGTCTCCTGATGGGAAGCAAATAGCATTTCAATCGGATCGAGAGGGCAACAACAATATTTATGTCATGCCTGCGCAGGCTGGGCGGCCCAAGCAGCTAACTTACTACTCGGGCAATGACCAACTTTTGGGTTGGAAAGATGATAAAACGCTTTTATTTGCCAGCAGTCGGACCTATATTAAAATAGAGCGCAGTTATGGCGTTTATGAAATTCCCGTTGAGGGAGGGCAGCCTCAGCGCATCTTAAATAGTGATGCTGTAGGGGCTCAGATATCGCCCAATAAGGAGCAGTTGTTATTGGTTCGGGGAGCTTGTAGAACAGCTAGAGAAGACTATCGAGGGCCTGCCAACCGAGACCTTTGGACCTATAATATTAAAGCTGATCAATTTGAGCAAATTACAGACTTTAAGGGCAATGATTTCAATGGGCAATGGATAGATAATCAGCGATTCTGTTATATCTCCGCCCAATCTGGTCGATACAATATCTACCTTAAAGATCTGGCCACAAAGAAAGAAAAATCGCTAACCCAAGAAAAGAAGATGGGGATTTTAGATTTTTCAGTTAGCCGAGATGGACAGTATATGGTATATCAGCAGGCCGACCAAATTTTTTGGGGCAAAACGGAAGGGAAAAAACAGGAAATCAAGGTAGAAATTGCTAGTGATTACCGTTTTGATCCCTTTATCAAAAAAAACTACAGCAGTGTAGAAAACTACAGCCCCTCTCCTAACGCCAAGCGCATTGCTTATGAGGTGCATGGCGATATTTTCGTTGGGGCGCAGCATAAAGAGCTTACCCAAGGAAGAGCTTTAGCTCAGGGACCCAGCCGTCAAAGAGATCCCATTTACCTCAATGAGGAAACAGTACTTTATCGTAGTGATGAAACTGGAAAATATGCTCTTTACAGCGTACAATCTACAGATACGGCAGAAACAGATCTTTATCGCAGTTTAAAGGTAAAAACGCAGTTGGTCCAAAGTTTCGATTTAGATATTACAAATTATTGGCTTTCTCCTGATCGTAAACAACTAGCCTATTTATTGGGTGTTGGTCAACTTTGGGTGGCCCAAATTGATAGCTTGGGCAAATTATCTAAGAATAAAAAGTTGTTGGATGGTTGGGCTACACCTAGCGGTCTGAGCTGGTCACCTGATAGCTATTGGCTGGCCTATTCATTAGAAGATCTGAACTTTAATGAAGAGATTTTTATTCATGCTGCCAATGATTCTATTCCTCCCGTTAATGTGAGTATGCACCCTCGTAAAGACCACAACCCAGCCTGGAGTCCTGATGGAAGCAAACTCGCCTTTAGCTCTAATCGTAACAATGGCGATAGCGATATTTGGTTTGTTTGGCTCAAAAAAGAAGACTATCTCCGTCAAACCACCGAATGGAAAGAGCTAGAAATTTGGTCTGAAGAAGATGAAAAAAGTCCCATTTCTGTTGCAAAAAAAGTAGTTATTGATTTTGACCAAATCTATGCCCGTAGCCGACAAGTAACGGCCATGCCTGGTAGCGAAAGTGGGATATGTTGGGCGCCAGACAATAAACATATCTTCTATCTCAGCAGCGCAAATAGCGGTAAAAACTTTGAAAAAGATCGTGCGCTTTATACGGTGCGCTGGGATGGCAAAGAAAACAAAGAAGCTATTCCTGGCAGCCAAAGACCCTATAATTTGCAACTTTCTGCAGATAGCAAATACCTCTTTAGCCAAGTATCAGGAGGAAAGCTGGCCTATATTCAACTTTCCAATCAAAAACTCACAGGCCTGAGCTTCCGCTCTTCTTTAGAAATTGATTATGCAGGAGTTTTAGCTCAAATTTTTGATGAAGGCTGGCGTGCGCTAGAAGTAGGTTTCTACGACCCTCAATTTCATGGCTACAACTGGAAAAAGCTCAAAGAAACTTATCGCCCACTTTGCCTAAAAGCCTCTACCAAAGAAGACTTCCAATGGATGTACAACCTAATGCTTGGACAGTTAGATGCTAGTCATATGGGCCTTTATGGAGGCGACAATCCAAAGATGCTCCAACGAAAAGCTACAGGTTTACTGGGCCTAGAACTGTGGCAAGATGGAAAAGCCGGCGCTAAAGTTCGTTCGGTACTTCCCGAAAGCCCTGCTAATCGCCCAGAAAGCCAAATCTTAGCCAATGAACGGATTCTATCTGTTAATGGGAAGAGAATTGGCGCTCAAGATAACCTCTATGCCTTTTTAGAAGGAACCTCTAACAAACGTACTTTACTAGAGGTCCAAAATGAAGCTGGGGAAGTCCGCGAATTGGTCATCTGGCCCAAACGCTCCCTGAACAATGAACGCTATGAGGCTTGGGTCCAAGACCGTAAAGCCCTTACCGATAAATACTCTAAAGGAGAATTAGGCTATATCCATATCAAAGCCATGGGCTGGAGTAGCTTCGAGCGCTTTGAACAAGAACTAATGGCCGCTGGCCATGGAAAAAAAGGAATTGTCATTGACGTCCGCTACAATGGCGGTGGATGGACTACAGATTACCTGATGGCCGTGCTCTCCGTTCGCCAACATGCTTATACCATTCCTAGAGGGGCAGCCAAAAATTTGAAAAAAGAACATAAAGATTTTAGCGACTATTACCCCTATAGCGAACGCTTACCTCTTGCCGCTTGGACCAAAGGGAGCATTGCTCTTTGTAATGAAAGTAGCTACTCTAATGCCGAGATTTTCTCGCATGCTTACAAAAACTTAGGCTTGGGAACCCTAGTCGGTCAACCTACTTTTGGTGCAGTCATTTCTACTGGCGGTTATGGACTACAAGATGGTTCTTATGTTCGTATGCCTTTCCGAGCTTGGTACACCAAAGCCAATGATGAAAATATGGAGCGCATCCCCGCTATGCCTGATATTCTTGTCCGCCTAGCTCCCGATTATCAAAGTAAACAAGAAGATCAACAACTAAAAAGAGCTGTTGAAGAACTCTTGAAGCAACTCGATAACTCTAAAAAGTAATTACACAAGGCTGTCTAACTAAAAAAGTCATCTCCTCCAGAGATGACTTTTTTCATTTAACCTAACTCCCTTTCAAATCGGGATCCTGCTTTTTTATTGCTGCAGCATGTACCCAGCCCAAATAACCAAGTGCTGTTTTCACACGATAAAATGGCGCATGATATTTTTTTCCTCTTAATTGTACTGTCACACTATCTTTAGAAATTTGCCCCATAAAATAAAGCTCACTGCCTTCAGCCAAATGACGCAAAACCTTAGCATCCAATTGCTGATGCTCCCGTAACCTAAGGTTTTGCACCTCGACCCTAAACAAATCGCCCCGTTTTAATCCGCTGTCAACCTTTGGTTTACTATCTACTACCGATAAAGAAGCTTTTTCTTCTATAGACTGCTCCCCCCTCTTTTTTTCCTTATCTTGCTCACAAGCTAAGCAACTAAAGAGCATAAATAAAATGATAAAAATTAAAGCGTTTGGCATATTTTCAGTCTTAACCTAGATCACATAATGTACTTAAATATATAAAAATTGATTTATTTCTTAAAAGTTTTAACAACTTCTTTGGGGGGATCTCCCTTTTTATACATCCATAGATAAAGGCGCAAGCTGGCGCCTTCTCATCCTTTTGAACTGGTACCGAAAAGGACCAAAAGAAACAGATTTATGCCAAAAACCATCCGTTTTAGCCTAGCTGATCAGGCTAAATTTTTTCCGACCCTACGCAAAAGGGTCAATCAGCACTTTCGCGACAAAAATATTGATCGCAATGCCGATAGCCGAATGTACCTCAAGACTACGGTCATGCTGGGACTCTATTTCATTCCCTTTGCCCTAATTTTAGCCAACTTTTTACCCCTCTGGGCCGTCATGATCTCCTATATCGTTATGGGAATCGGCCTCGTCGGTATCGGCATGAATATTATGCACGATGCCAACCACGGCTCCTACTCCAAAAATCCTACAATCAATGCCCTCTTGGGTTATACCCTCAATTTGGTGGGCGGAAACTCCTTTACCTGGAAGGTGCAGCACAACATGATGCACCACACTTACACCAATATCTACGGCTTTGATGAAGATATTGAAGATAAACCTTTTCTCCGCCTTTCCCCCAACGGCAAACTCAAATCCTATCACCGCTTTCAGCACCTTTATGCGCCCATTTTATACGGACTCGCTACGGTTACTTGGATTCTATGGAAGGATTTTGTGGCCCTCAATGCCTATACCAAAGAAGGAAAAACAGCAGCTATGGGAAGTACACACAGCAAAGAGTTCTGGATTCTGCTTAGTACAAAAATTGCCTATTGGGCCATCTTTTTCGCCCTGCCTATTGCGCTTACTTCTTACTCTTGGGGCTTTTTGCTGCTCGGTTTTTTCTTTATGCACATGACCGCCAGCATGATTATGACCCTGGTCTTTCAAGTGGCCCATGTGGTAGAACTTACCGACCATTTTCAACCCGATGAACAAAACGAAGTGGAAAATGTCTGGGCGATGCACCAACTCGCCACAACTTCTGATTTTGCCCGAGATAATAAACTGGTTTCTTGGTTCCTCGGTGGCCTGAATTTCCAAGTGGAACACCACCTTTTTCCCAATATTTGCCATGTGCACTATCCAGAAGTTGCCAAAATTGTTAAAGCTACAGCCGAGGAATTTGGCGTGCCCTACTATGAGTTTAAAACTTTTGGCGGCGCAATCAAATCTCACTTCAAAAGCCTCAAAGCCCTAGGCAATAATGAACTTACAGCCGTCCAATTGCCCAAAACTTCTGGAGCTGCTATTATTAAGTAAGCTGTTTTGGGGCCTCCGCAGCAAAGCTGCGGCGCTACGTTTCGGGGCTCGCTGTTCGCTCGGCCCTTCAGCGCTACGCGCTTCGGTCTGGCCTACGCCCCCCCCTCCACATCGCTAGGCCAAATAGAAGGTCTTCTCTGCTTATAGAGAAGACCTTTTTTGGTGCTCTAAAAGCTTTTGACTATATTTTGGATATCAAACAAAGTCAAAATAATTATGCAAAAGAAAATGGGGCATACGCCCAAAATGATCCTAAATTTAGAAGGGCAATATTGGAAACTAGCCGAAAAAGAAACTCAAGATACTACAGCCTTTCAGGCCCTAGCCGCCCCTCTACAACGCATGATGTTGGGTGCTTTCTCGGCCCTCTTACTCAAAATTGATCGGGCAGGAATTTACTTTTTTGCTGCTGAAAAAGAAGGTCCCTCCGCTAGCTACCACTGCCTAGAAGAACAAGAGGAGCAACTCAAACTAAAAATTCAGCCCTTAGACGAAAAACAAAAAGCTAGAGAAATTGAACTCTCTTGGGAGAATGATTATTTGAAGATCGTTGGTTTATTACCTGCCGAAGCCGCCCTTTTCTACGAACAAGCAGATTGGCAAAGCTATACGGAAGAAGAACAAGCTGCTTATGAGGCCCAAATGCAAAAAATTGTCGATCAATTTGGCCAAGATATGCGTCAACAAATCCAACAACAACATCAGACTCGAGAAAAACTTTAAGCGCTTCTTATTTGTAGGCCAGAATAAAAGAATGTTTTAGCAAACTTCTTTTAATTTTGTGGCGCTTAACCAATACTTTTTATGCAAGCCTCTGGAATTATTACCCTAACGACCGACTTTGGTGTCCGCGATCATTATGCGGCCCTACTCAAAGGACATATTTTGTCGGAGGGGCAGGCTGTGCAGTTTATTGATATTTCACATCAGGTGCAGCCCTATAATATTGGTCAAGCGGCTTATTTATTGGGCGCTAGTTTTTGGGCCTTCCCTAAAGGGAGCATTCATATTGTGAGTGTGCACAACTTTTATCAGGAGCGGCCTCGTTTTTTGGTTATTGCTCATAAAGAGCACTATTTTATTGGTCCAGATAATGGCGTTTTTTCGCTTTTATTCAAGGAAAAGCCCAGCAAAATCTACCAACTCATTAGTGATGAGCCGCCTTCTTTATTAAGTATGCAGCGTTTGTTTGCCAAAGCTTCGGCCCATTTGATTGCGCAACAACCTTTGGAGGAAATTGGGGAAGAGAGTGATGAACTTTTGGAGCGCATCAGTTTGAATGCGGTAGTGAGCAAAGATTATATTCGGGCAGCGGTGCTCTATATTGATGTCTATGAAAATGTGGTCCTCAATGTAAATCGAGAGCTTTTTGAGGAGATTGCGGAAGGGCGATCCTTTGAGCTTTACTTCAAGCGTTTTGATCCGATTAGCGATTTGAGCTTGCATTATGCGGAGCAGGCCGTGGGAGAAGTACTTTGCTTATTTAATTCTTCGGGTTTGTTGGAAATTGCGGTAAATGCGGGCAAGGCGGCCTCTTTATTTGGGCTGAAGGTAGATGATAGCGTACAACTTGAATTTTTGAATGAATAGCTGGCTGAGGCCAGCTTTTTTTTGGTCCAAATTGCGTGTTGCAGGCGGCGCAGCCGCCTGGCTGAGGGATGGATAGCAGTGGCCGTAGGCCAGACCGAGGCGCATAGCGCCGAAGGGCCGAGCGAGTAGCGAGCTGCGGCACAGCCCGACCCGAGCGTAGCGAAGGGGCAGCCCCAAAAAAAAGGCTTAAAAGTAGTAAATACCACTCTTAAGCCTTTAGGATGGATATAAAGAAAGGACTAAGCCTCTTCTTTTTCTTCTAGCAAGCCCATACCTTCGAAAGTTTTTACGACAGAGCGTACTGCTTTTTCAGAAGTATCGAGCAACTGTTTTTCTTCCTCATTGAGTTTCAATTCGATAACTTGTTCGATACCGTTGCTCCCCAATTTCACGGGAACGCCGAGGTAGAGATCTTCTACGCCATATTGGCCTTTGAGCCAAGCGCAGCAAGGGAAAATGCGTTGTTCGTTGCGAACGATAGCGCCAACCATTTGGGCAGCGGCAGCACCTGGAGCATACCAAGCAGAAGTACCCATTAGTTTAACGAGTTCTCCTCCACCACCTTTGGTGCGTTCGATGATAGCGTTGAGTTTATCTTCTTCGATAAGCTCTGTAACGGGGATACCAGCTACGGTTGTGTAGCGAGGCAAAGGCACCATAGTATCGCCATGTCCACCCATGAGGACCGCTTGGATATCGCGGGGAGAAACGTTAAGCTCCATAGACAAGAAAGCGCGGTAGCGGGCAGTATCGAGGATACCAGCCATACCCATTACGCGGTTTGAGGGCAAACCAGAAGCTTTGAAAGCGGCGTAAGTCATTACATCGAGAGGGTTAGACACCACAATGATGATGGGGTTTTCGCTATACTCAAGGATAGATTTAGTTACCGCAGTAACGATTTTGGCGTTAGTTGCGATCAAGTCGTCGCGGCTCATGCCGGGGCGGCGAGGGATACCAGCAGTGATCACTACGATATCAGAGTTCTCGGTATATTTATAATCAGAAGTACCGATAATGCGAGTGCTATAACCATCGATGGGGGCTTGTTGGAAGCTATCAAGGGCTTTACCTGCGGCCATATCGCCTTTAAGGTCTAGCAATACTACTTCGTTCACGATGTTTTCGTGAGCCAAAACATTAGCGCAAGTAGCACCTACATTTCCGGCTCCAACTACAGTTACTTTTTTCATACTGTATTGAATATAAGTTTTATAGGATATTTTAAATAGGCAAAGAGCGCTTGTCGTTCTTTGCTTCTGCTGAAATTCTTGTGGTTTGACCAAGCTTATTCGCTAGCTAAATGCGCCAAGGCATTTTGTCAATACATCTATATAATGTAATTTTGCTAAGCTTTTGCTCAAGGTATAATTAAGAATTCCTTAATTTAGGCCCAAGAACAGCAGCTAATATACAGTTTTTTCGATGATTCTAAAGCTCGCTTTGTTTTTTTTACAAAAGCTTAGCAATGGGCTAAAAAAATCGAAAAAACCTATCCTAACTTTGTTACGTTTTATAAGATAAGACTTAGCAGCGAACTAACTTTTGGGCTTTTGCAGGCCTGCTTTAATAAAATCCTAAAGTGCTTATATTTATGCAAACATCTTTATTCCGCCTACTTTTCCTCTTCAGCCTGTTGGGGGGTAGCGCATTTTCGGGCCTACAGGCTCAGCAAACAGGCCACAACCACATTGGTTGCGGAACGACTATTCAGACACAGCTAGAGCGCAAAACTAGCCTAATGGAGCATCGTCGTAATCGTACAGAACTTCTACAAGAGTTAAATGTATTCAAGGCAAGCCGTGCCGCTAACGATAGCATTTCTTATGTGCCGATACAATTTCATGTTTGTGGAGAAAATGATGGTTCTGGTTATGTGGATGTAGAACGCGTTTTGGGCTCGGTTTGTCGCTTAAATGACGACTACCGTGGACAAAATATCCAGTTCTATATCTACGATATGAACTATATCCCCAATAGTTTGCTCTATAACCATGGTAACAGCTCAGGAAACCCTACAGCGATTTACTTTATGTCTCTATATAAAGTACCTGGTGTTCTCAATATCTTTATAGGACGTAACGTAACAGCTAATGACGAATTCCTAGCTTACTACACTAGCCTACTTGATGTAGTGTTTTCTTTTAAAACAGGTGTTGGACCTGGCGATCCCACTCTTACTCATGAGTTGGGTCACTTCTTTACCCTGCCCCACACTTTCTTTGGCTGGGAAGGTACTAACTACGCCAATGAACAAATCAATGGCAAAGCCCCCTCTATGGTAGGTGGTATGCAAGTAGAAAAAGTAGTTCGTGGCGCAGCCGGCGAAAACTGCCAAATCGCAGCCGATGGATTCTGCGATACTCGCCCCGATTACTCTTCTGACCGTGCAAACTGTCCTCAAACTGCTATTTTCAACGATCCAGATAGCGTAGCGATCGATCCTGATGAGACTAACTTCATGAGCTACTTTGCCGATAACTGCCTTACCTCTTTTTCTAATGAGCAAAAAGATGCCATCCTTCTTGATTTCGTATCAAGAGGTTATCACCTATTTGATACGCCCAGCCCTCTTTATAGCTCTGCTGCACCCACTATTGACTGGCCCAACGCCGGATCTTTAGTCGGTAGCCCCGACCAAGTGGAACTACGCTGGACTGGCGACGCTTCAAATAGCTATTACCTCGTTACCGTAGAACGCCTACTCAATGGTACCGCTATCAGCGCCGAGACATTTTTTACCGCTAACGAGTTCTACTGGCTTAGCCTACTCCCCAACGCTCAATACCGTTGGACCGTTCAAGGAATGACAGCCTATGACGTTTGTGGAAACTTTGTTTCTGCCCCAGCCGATTTTAATACAGCTGACTGGGCTACTGGCATCAAAACTACTGCCCTTCCCTTACAGTCTTCTCGCGTATTCCCCAACCCTGTTGGAAATAACGACGAGCTCAATATCGAGATCGAAGTTAGCCAATTGACCGAAGTGAATATTAAGTTGACCAACCAACTCGGCCAACAAATGCTACCCGCTCAAACTATTCAAATCGCCCCCGGCAAACAAGTAGAAACCCTCTACACCAATGACCTTGCCCCCGGCGTTTACTTCGTACAAATCGAAACTGCTCAAGAACGTATTAGCCACAAAGTAGTGGTGCAACCCTAAGCAGTTATTCATACGGCAATCATCTTATTGATTCCTACCCTAAACTCCTCTCAACTTTAGTTGAGGGGAGTTTTTTTTGGGGGCTGCCCCTTCGCTACGCTTGGGTCGGGCTGTGCAGCAGCTCGCTACTCGCTCGGCCCTGCGGCGGCTGCGCCGCCTTGGTCTGGCCTTCGGCCACTGCTTACCATCCCTCAGCCAAAATGAATAGCGCTGCTTAAACCATAGTTTGCAATAAAAGGGAGCGCCTTTAAATCTGGCTATTAGCTGCTGCAGAACAGTTTAACTACATCGAATATTTCGATATAAAACCCACAATTATCAATTGAAATAATAATACTCATCTTCTACTTTAGCGCTAATTATTCACAAATAAAAATTACTTCAAGATGAGTAAACCACTATGCATTGCGCTTTTCTTACTCTTAGGTTTCCACCTCCAAGCTCAAGAAGTCTTGCGATCCAACACTGGAGCCCCCGTAGGCGACAACCAAAACTCTAAAACTGCAGGAGAATACGGCCCTGTTCTTTTAGAAGACATTTACCTCATTGAAAAGCTAGCTGCCTTCGACCGTGAACGCATTCCCGAACGGGTCGTCCATGCCCGCGGAGCAGGTGCCTTTGGCTATTTTGAGGCCAGTAAAGATATGTCTGAGTACACCATGGCCGCCCCCTTCCAAAAGGTAGGTCAAAAAACAGAGGTAGCCGTTCGCTTTTCTACCGTAATTCACGGCAAAGGCTCTCCCGAAACTGCCCGCGACCCTCGCGGTTTTGCCGTGAAGTTCTATACCGAAATGGGCAATTATGATATTGTAGGGAATAATCTCCCCATTTTCTTTATCCGAGACGCCATCAAGTTTCCCGATATGGTACACTCCCTCAAGCCCTCACCAGTAACCAATAAACAAGACCCTAACCGCTTTTTTGATTTCTTCTCTCATATTCCCGAGTCAACTCATATGCTCACTCGCCTTTATTCTGACTACGGAATTCCAAAAGGCTATCAATACATGAATGGAAGTAGCGTACACGGCTTCAAATGGATCAATAAA
The DNA here is from genome assembly GCF_028464065.1 of Saprospira sp. CCB-QB6. Lineage (NCBI taxonomy): Bacteria > Pseudomonadati > Bacteroidota > Saprospiria > Saprospirales > Saprospiraceae > Saprospira > Saprospira sp. CCB-QB6. The sequence continues at coordinate 904,403 of NZ_CP116808.1, forward strand.
AAGGGAGAAATGGTCTATGTGAAATATACTTGGATCTCTAAACAAGGAGAAAAAAACCTTACCGTAGAAGAAGCAGCCGAACAACAAGCCAAAGACTGGCAACATGCTACCGTTTCTCTATTCAAAGATATTGAAGAAGAACGCTTCCCCGCTTGGGATCTCTACGTGCAAATCATCAAAGCAGAAGATATCCATAGCTTTGATTTTTGGCCCTTAGATGCTACTAAACACTGGCCCGAAGACAAAATCGAAATGATTAAAATCGGGACGATGTATTTGAATAAAAATCCTCGCAATTATTTTCAACAAGTAGAATCTATCGCCTTTTCTCCAGGTAGCTTGATTCCAGGTATCGAACCCTCAGAAGATAAATTGCTCCAAGGCCGCTTGTTCTCTTACTTCGATACACATCGCCACCGCCTAGGCCCCAACTACCTGCAATCAGAAGTGAATCGCCCCAAAATGCAAGTGGAAAACTACAACTCAGATAGCTACGCCAGCAGTCGCAACCAAAACTTTGAAAATGCTGATGTTAACTACCAACCCAGTAGCCGCGCCCAACTCACTGATGATAATCAGTACCGAGCCAATCAACAAATGATCAAACAAGCTAAAATTGGCCAACAAAAAATCTCAAAAACTAATGACTTTGCCCAAGCTGGCGAGTTCTATCGCAGCCTCTCTAAAAAGGACCAAAAGAACTTGATTAGCAACCTAGCAGGCGACCTCGGTCAAGTTAAAGACAAAAATATCCAAAAAACAATGATCGGCTATTTCTATAAGGCCGATGCAGAATACGGTATGCGCCTAGCCAAAGCCCTAGGCTTTAGCCAAAAAGATTTCATGAAGTAATCTTATCCCAATGCCTGCAGCCCCAATAGGGGCTGCTTTTTACCATTATTTCCAATCTAATTAGCCATGAAAAAGTACCTATATCTTTTCTTGTTTTTATTGAGCACTCAATTTCTTTCGGCCCAAAAAGAAGCCGCCTTTGAAGCCGTACGCCAAGGCGAGTTGACCAAACTCCAAACTTTGCTCAAAGAAGAACCCAATTTATTAACAGCCCAAAATGCTAGAGGACATAATTTGCTCATTTTAGCCGCCTATTATGAACAAACTGACATTTTGGCCCACCTAATTAGCGCTGGAGCCAATTTGGACCATCAAGACGCTTCAGGCAATACCGCCCTGATGGGGGTTTGCTTTAAAGGCTATGCCGAAGCCCTAAATTACTTAATTGAAGGCGGTGCAAAAGTAGATCAAGAAAATTATAACGGAGCTACCGCACTTACCTTTGCTGTTACTTTTGGACATGAAGAACTCGCTAAAGCATTACTCGAAGCAGGTGCCAACCCCGAACATAAAGACCAACGCGGAATGAGCATCCGACAACATGCAGAACTCCAAGGCAACCCCCAAATTTTGGCCCTCTTAGCCCAATACCCGCTGACAGAAAAAAACAAAAACTGACAAACTGTCAGCAAAAATAGGCTTGGAACAAGCTTTGAAAAAGGGCTGCTGAGATCCAACTCGGATCAATAAACTTGTTTAGATCGACTAAAAAATAACACAACATGCAGAAAGGTAACATTTCGGTACAAACCGAGAATATCTTCCCCATTATTAAGAAATTTCTCTACTCTGATCATGAAATCTTTTTGCGCGAGCTTGTCGCCAATGCCGTAGATGCTAGCTCTAAGTTACTTACCCTAGCCAACCGTGGCGAAGTCCCCGGCAAGGTAGATAACCCCCGCATCCAAATTATCACCGATCCCGAAGCCCAAACCCTAACCATTAAGGACCAGGGAATCGGTATGACGGAAGAAGAAGTGATGAAGTACCTCAACCAAGTCGCTTTCTCTTCAGCTAAAGAGTTTTTGGAGCAATACCAAGACGAAGCCAGCATTATCGGCCATTTTGGCCTTGGCTTTTATTCGGCCTTTATGGTGGCCAAAAAAGTAGAAGTTCGCACCCTCTCTTATAAAGAAGGCGCCAAAGCCGTTCAATGGAGCTGCGAAGGCGATCCCGAATATACCCTAGAGGATATCGAAAAAACAGATCGCGGTACCGAAGTGATCCTTTACCTCAATGAAGAAGATGACGAGTTTGCCCAAGAAGCACGCATCCAAGGCCTACTCGATAAATACTGTAAGTTCTTGCCCATCGAAATCCAATTCGGAACTCGTGAAGAGCAAATCGAACTGCCCAAGGAAAATGAAGAGGACGAACCCACTTACGAAACGAAGACGGTTCCCAATATCATCAATAATCCTCGCCCAGCCTGGAAAAAACAACCCAATGAGCTTAGCGAAGAGGATTATAAGGCGTTCTATAATGAGCTTTACCCCACTAGCGAGCCCCCTCTGTTCTGGGTCCACCTCAATATCGATTACCCCTTTGACCTAACCGGTATTTTGTACTTCCCCAAATTGGGCAACCAAATGGAAGTACAACGCAATAAAATTCAACTCTATGCCAATCAGGTCTATGTTACCGATGAGGTAAAAGAGATTGTTCCCGAGTTCCTCACCCTCTTGCATGGCGTGATCGACTCTCCCGATATTCCCCTAAACGTTTCTCGCTCTTACCTACAAAGTGATCGCAACGTAAAGAAAATTACGGACTATATCACCAAAAAGGTGGCCGATAAACTCCACGAGATTTTCCGCAAAGAACGCCAAACCTTTGAGGACAAATGGGAGAATATGAACATCTTCATTAAGTATGGCTATATCTCCGAAGATAAGTTTGCCAAAAAAGCAAGCAAGTTTATGCTCTTGCAAAACACAGAGGGCAAACTCTCTACACTCGAGGAGTATAAAAAACTCGTTAAAGAGCAACAAACCGATAAAAATGGCCAGCTCATTTACCTTTATGCCAACCAAGTAGAAGCCCAAGATGCTTACATCCAAACGGCTAAACAAGCTGGCTACGATGTCCTCCAATTTGATAGCGTAATCGATACGCACTTTATCCAAAAGTTGGAGCAAGAGCTAGAAAATACCCGCTTTGTACGCGTAGATAGCGATAGCATCGACAAATTGATCCAAAAAGACGAAGAGCAGGAATCTATCCTCAATGAGGAACAAAGCAAAGAGGTCGAAGAGATTTTCCGCACGGCCGTGAGCAACAGCCAAGTGAATATCCAACTCGAGGCCCTCTCTCCCGACAGCTTCCCGCTCATGATTACTCGACCAGAGTTTATGCGCCGTATGCAGGAGATGTCTATGCTCCAAGGCGGCAATAACAATATGCCCGAGTTTTTCAACCTAGTGGTCAATAGCAACCACCCGCTAATTAGCAGCATTTTGGAAAGCAAAGATGCCGATAAAGCCAAACAATTGTATCAATTGGCCCAATTGCAACAAGGTATGCTCAAAGGCGCAGACTTAACCAACTTTGTGCAACAAGCCCTCAGCTGGATGAATAAGTAGTATTTTAGTAAGTAGTGAATACAGTGCAGTCCTGTCTAACTTCGGTTGGACAGGACTTTTTTTATGTTTTTTTGGGGCTGCCCACTCGCTTCGCTCGGGTCGGGCTGTGTCAGGGCTCGCAGGCCTGCTCGGCCCTTCGCAAAAAATGCTGCGCTTTTTTGCTCGGTCTGGCCCTGCGGGCCACCCTTTTCCATCCCTCAGCCAATGCCGTGTAAAATTTTGTGTGTGCCCTTTCCTGCACTTAGGGACATACCCCTAAATAACTGTAGGTTAAAACCTACAGCCATATGTGGTATTGCTGCGCAATGATGTATGAATGAGGGTTAAAACCCTCATAAAATTAAAAGGCCCAAATTTTATTCTAATACACAAAATCCTGAACAGTCTCAGTAAAAACCTAGCTCGAGCTTGACAAATGCTAGGTCGAGCTAACAAAAACCTAGCTCGAGCTTAACAAATGCTAGGTCAAGCTAATAAAAACCTAGCTCGAGCTTGGCAAATGCTAGGTCAAGCTAATAAAAACCTAGCTCGAGCTTGACAAATGCTAGGTCAAGCTAATAAAAACCTAGCTCGAGCTTGACAAATGCTAGGTCGAGCTAATAAAAACCTAGCTCGAGCTTGGCAAATACTAGGTCGAGCTAGTAAAAACCTAGCTCGAGCTTGGCAAATACTAGGTCGAGCTAGTAAAAACCTAGCTCATTGCTATTGAGTAATAAGTTCATTAAGTCAGTAACTTAACTTTTCATTAACAAATAGGCATAAAAAAAGGATCAAAACCTAGGGTTTTGATCCTTTTGGAGGCCGAAGAAGAGGGCCAAAAGAAAGAACAAAAGATGAGCGGCCCAGCGCTGCGCAGCGGTGGCCGCAGGCCAGACCTAGGCGGCAAAGCGCCGCAGGGCCGAGCGAATAGCGAGCCGCGAAGCATAGCGGCGGCCAGCTATGCTGGCCGCGGGCCCCAAAAAAAGAAAAATAAACTAATCGTTGACCGTTGTATTTCGGCCTAAATCTATGCGATTGATGCGCCAAACAAAGATCAGGAGGGCCAACAAACTGAAGCTAGCCAGAATAGAATAGAGCCAATATTGCTCAAAAAAGCTTCTTTTGCCTAGGGCCATAGTTTGGCGATCGCCTAGGTAGAGATAGGCGCTCCAGTAGTGAGGAGCGGCCCATTGGGGGTCTAAAAGTAGGCTGAGTTGTGCCTCGCGGAAAGCCTCTTCCTTATGGTAGCCCTTGGCCAATAAATCGTAAAAAATAGAGAGGAAAGCCTCCTCGGCTTCGGGAGATTTGGGCCAGCGGCTCAGTAAAAGTGAGGAAAGGCCATTCTGGGCAAAGCCATTGCGCCAGAAAATGAGTTCTTCGGCAGTGGCTTGGCGTTCGGGCAAAGCCACAAAATAGAGCAAAGCCGTTTTGAGGGGCAGCTGGCTGAGCGCCCAAGCGGAAAGGCTATCTTTGCCAAAAAGGTAGGGACTTTCTATATTTTCTTGGGCCAAAGCCAGGTGGATCAGGCTATATTCTGCGGAGCTTCCTAGGCGCTTAAAGTCAGACAATTTGCCTTCTTTTGCTCGGTAAAAAGAGCCTCTAAAGCGTTGGAAAAGCACATCAAAACCAGAGCTGGGCAAGAGTCCCATAGCGGGAGCTCGTTGATCGATGGCCAGCACATTTTTGCCAAAGCTGGCTTTTTGCAGACTGCTATCAATGGGTAAAAACTGATAGCTGAGTTCCTGTTCTTTAAAGAGATAAGGCAGCTCGGCATAGCTTTTTTCCTCGGTAACGGGTTGGCGCAAAAGGGCCTCGAAAGGCAATTGCCAAAGCGGGCCATCCAAATAAAGTTGTAGTTTTGATTTTGTTTCGGTTAGTCCTAGGGCCAAAAAGCGCTTATAAAAGCTGTGTGCTTGTTGCAAATAGACCTTATCGGGTTGCTCTGTTTTTTGGGCCAGCAGGGCGGCTAACTGAGTCGTTGCTTGTCGAAGGTCTTCGGTCCGGCCCAGCTTCCAGAAGCCTAATAATTGTTCGGCATCAGCGGCCAAAAGGTAGCTTTCTTCTTCGGCCGTATAATAGAGTAAAAATTCTTCCCCTGCGCTGAGTTTGCTGCGCAATTGGGCCAGGCTAAATGTAGGCAGCGGGGCGTAGCTTGCGGCATATCGGCTGGGTGATTCCTCGGCTAAGCGGGCCTGCCAAATAGCTAAATTGGGAGTTGTTTGTCCTTCTAGCAGCAGGCTATCGGCTCGAATATCGGCTCTATTGGGCCAAAGGATGGCTCTTTTCTTCCAGATTCGGGTTTCTAGGGCTAGGCGCAAGCCCTGCTCAAAATATTGGGCTTGGGCCTCTTGGCTATACTGTTGTTGATAAAGCGCCACCGATTGTTCCCAAATTTGTTGGGCTAGTTGGAGCAGCGGTTTGCGCAAAGGGCTATAAGGGCGCAATTGGCCCCAGGCCTGTTCGAGTTTTTGGCGGCTCACTTGTAGGGATAACAAAGCTGATTTTGCGGGTTCCCAACTGGCTTGCAGGGCTAAAATTTCGGCCTCTAGCAATAGGCTTTCGGTTTGTTGGCCCAGATCAGCCAATAGCTCCAAGGATTTTTCGGCCAAATACTTTTTCCGAAAGGGTTGGGCCGTTCGTTGCAGCTCTAAGAAATAGGCTTTAGCCAATAAAAGGGCATGTTTTTCTCGGCTTAGGAACTGGATTGCCTGTTCGAGATAAATGGGAGAGCTTGGGCGTTTTTCGGCTAGTTGCAATAAAATTTGGCCCCAATAAGTGGTATTTTCTAGACCTTCCCAATAAGGCAAAGCGGCTTCAATATCTTCTGAGGCAAGGGTTTGGCCTGTTTTCCAGCGCCAGAGTACTTGCAAACTATCTCCATCACTAAGGCTGTCAATTAGCCTAAGGCCTTCTTGCCAAAAGGGAAGTCTATTGGGCAAGGGTAAGTTGCCCAAGGTTTCTAGATAAGCTAGGCGATCTGGGCCTTCTAGGGCTTGCAAAGCATCTTTCGCTTGCGCCTCAGCGCCCTCCCAGTCGAGAGCAGTTTGACGCTTTTGAATATCTTCAATTGACTGTCCAAAGCTGGCAACCGTGGTAAAACTGAAAAATAGTATTGTCAGAAGGGGCTGTATTCGAGCCATAAAAGTAGCACTAAGGGTGTTGGTAGATAGTGCGCATTAGAGCGCTTCGTAATAGGTTAATAACTTTTGGGCTTCCTTTTCCCAGATCCAATCTTGTTTAGCCAAACGGCAATTGGCCTGCAATTGTTGATAGCGTTCAGGATTCTCTAGCAGCTCTCGAATAGCCTTGCTAATAGCGGAGGGGCTCAACTCTTCGAGTAAGAGGGCCACTTCATAATCTGCTAAATGTCGTTGGTATTCGGGAAAAGCCATATTGAGACTAGGCTTTTCTGCTTGAACGTAATCAAAAAACTTATTGGCCAAAGAAAAGTAATAACTCTGTCCCTGATGTTTGAGTAAATTGAGGCCCAAATGAGCTTGAGGAGTTATTTTATGTAGTTCTTCAGGGGCTAAAAAGCCCCAAAATTTGAGCTGTTCCCCCAAGTTAAGACTTTGCGCTTGTTCTTGCAAACTTGCCATTTTATCGCCCTTTCCCAAAAGCCAAAGCTGTACCTCTTGGGCCGAAAAATTGGGTAAAGCCTGCAGGAGCTCTTCTAGGCCTCGGCCTTCGTTCAACATCCCTTGATAAATGAGAATCAAGGGACCAGCTGTTGGATAAGCGGCTGCTTCTATTGTTTTATCTTGGGCCAAAGGCAGGTTGCGAATTACGCCAAAGGGCTTGCCGTGTTGCGCTTCAAATAAATCTGCCAAACTTTGACAAACGGTATAGGCTAAATCAACTTTTGGAATATAATAGCGGGCTATCCAGGCCCAAATAGCCCGTATTTTTGGGCGTCGGACCACCTCTGGCATTTCTTCAAAATACTCATGGGCATCAAAAACTAAGCGCTTGCCTTTTAGTCGAGCCGCAGCGTGTCCCGCTGGCAAACTATCTAAATCTACCGAACAAAGGATATCAAACTGCTGAAAGAGCAAAAAGAAAAATAAGCGCAACTGATACTCTAAATAAAAGAATTTGCCTGCCTGAAAAAAGCAGTTCAAGCGCTTCTGCGAATAAGGTCTATTGGGCAAAGGCAAAGAATCCTTTTGCTTTCGCCCCACTAAAGTTAGGGCATAGCCTTCTGCCTGCAAACTACTACAAATCCGATGCATACGCTGATCTTGCAAAAGATCATTGGTAACTGTGCAATATATTTTTTTCTTTCCCATGGCTCAAAGATAGATAAGAGATAGCAAGAACTTACAGCTTTTCTCTTTCTGACTCCTTTTTTTTGGGGCCTGCCGCCTTTGGCGGCCGGGCCCTTTCGGGGCTCGCAAGCCTGCTCGGCCCTGCGGCGCTTTGCGCCTCGGTCTGGCCTGCGGCCACCCCTACAGGCCCCTAGGCCAATCCGCCCCACTGCTCAGCTAAAAGCCGCTAAAGCGCCTTCAAGCTTCGCAGGCTCGCGCCAAGCGCAGCCCGGCCGGCGGTAGGCGGCAGCCACCTCCTCCCCTGCTTTTAGCCTAGTCTGCCCCTCAATATATTCCATTTCAAGCTTGGCCTTCCCTTCCGCAGCCTCCGCCTGGGGGCTGGACTCCTTTGGCCCAAGGGCCAAAGCGCCCAGCATGGCATGCCCCCTTCGGGCGCATCCTCAAAAAAAAAGGGCTGTCGGAAAATCCGACAGCCCTTTATCTATTTAATTCCTTCCGCTAACTAGCGAAGCAAATTCACTGAACCGTGAATAATTTCCGATTCATTATCAATGTAAATCACCTCAGCGTACCAAGCATAAACCCCAGAGTTCATTGGTTTGCCCTTAAAGCTACCATCCCAACCCTGTTGAGGATCATTGGGATCAAGGTCTAAACCTTCATACACCAATTCGCCCCAGCGGTCATACACTCTAAACACCAAAACCTTAGCGACTTTCTCATCTCCTTGAATAAAGAAACGATCATTATTCCCGTCACTGTTCGGCGTAAAGGCCGTAGGGGCTGCTGCATTTCTAGGTTTAACCATCTTCACCACAATCGAGCTATCCTGAACACAGCCCGAAGCATTCGTGGCCGTAAACTGATAAATGCCTGCATCATAAGGCGTCAGTGAAGTCGTCAAACTGCTATCCACCAATGCCCCAGAGTTAATCTCTGTCCAAGCCCAAATCGCCCCAGTCGTATCATTCAAGTCTGCAAATAGCGTCAACGTATCTCCATACTCCAACACATACTCCACTTCGCCTGAATCTAAGGCTGGACCAAAGCTCGTCAGGAAGAATGGATCTGCCGCCTCTACTGTTACTAGCGTATCATACATACAACCATTATTGTCTCGGATATACAAAGGATAAATTCCCGACTCCAAACCAACAAAAAGATTGCCTCCTGTAAAGTTTACACTATCCAAACTGTAAGTGTAGCCCCCCAATAGGGTCGAGCCACCAATTCCATCTACTTGGATACTTCCGTTCGCATCATCCACACAGGCTACGCCTCTAATACTGAGGTTGCCAATACCTACTTCCGTCGGATTCGCCAAATTGATGCTCGTATCTGCCTTACAGCCATTCGCATCTTCCACATTAAGCGTATAGTTGCCCGCAGCTATGCTGTCTAAGCTTGGCGTTGCCAACCCATTCGACCAGATATAAACATAAGGTGATATTCCGCCTTCTACTGTAGAACCTAAGGCGCCTGTACTGTTATTGTAGCAATCTACTGCCCGTACTTGGTTCAAGCTCACCGACAATTCCGAAGGCTCGCCTACCACATAGCTAAAGCTATCCACACAACCATTGATCGACTGGACCACTACTTCGTACTCGCCTGCCGCTACATTCGTAATGCTCGTTCCTACAACGCCATTACTCCAATAGCTCGCCTGCAAAGGCTCATTCGAGTTCGTTATGCTTATAGAACCTGTAGACTCTCCATAACAAGAGGCATCTTCTATCGCTACCGTAATGCTCAAGGCCAAGGCCTCTCCCACTACAGCCGTATCTACCTGCGTACAGCCATTCAGATCCGTTACACTCACATAATAAGTCCCTGCAGATAGACCCGTCGCTACATTCGTCGTCTGACCCAAGGGATCTGACCACTGATAGCTCAAGGTCCCTGTTCCCCCTGAAGCTGTTACCTGTGCACTTCCATCTGCGCTACCTGCACAACTGGCATCCGTTACATTCACGATCTGGCTCGTGATTCCTGAACTCTCGTTCACTGTTGCTGTACGGACCACGGAACAGCCATTCCCATCCGTGATTGTCACACTATAGGTTCCTATACTCAAGTTCGAGTTTACATCTGTACTCGCTCCATTCGACCAAGCATAAGTATAGTCTCCATTACTATTGGGCGTACCCCCACTCACAATGGCCGTAATTTGACCAGAAGCACCTCCAAAACATAGGGCATCTGCTGTATTCAATGTCGCTACTAAAGCACTTGTTGGCTCCATGACAATCACCTGACTAAGCGTCTGACAACCATTCGCATCCGTTACCGTCAACACATAAGTACCTGCGGCCAAACCGCTAATACTTTGACCCGTCATGCCATTGGACCATGCAAAGCTATAAGGTAGCGTTCCCCCTGTCAAGAAGGCCGTCGCTGTACCATCTGAGCCCCCTTTACAATTCACCCCTGTCGTCCGAATCGTATCGACAACCAAGAGCGCGGGCTCTACCAAGTTCACCGTTAAGGTCGTACTACAACCATTCGCATCTGTAGCCGTTACCGTATGCTGTCCGCCTGCTAAACTTGTAGCACTAGCTGTCATCTCGCCATTGGGCCAAGCATAGCTATAGGGGGCTGCCCCTCCTGTAGCAACTACCGTTGCACTTCCATCCATATCTCCATGACAGCTCGGATTCACACTTGAGACAAAGCTCAATACTACTGGATCGGGATTTTGCAATAAAACCTGATCCGTTACCGAACAGCCTTGGCTATCCACAACCACTACCGAATAAGCACCTGGCGCCAAGTTCGTCGCAGTCGCTGTCGTTTGACCATCTGACCAAAGGTAAGTATATGGGGCCGTGCCTCCTGTCGGTACCGCTGTTGCACTTCCACTATTCGCTCCAGCACAGGCTGCCGCATTAGTCGTAATGCTGGTTGTCAGCAATGTAGGCTCGCCTAGAACATAGCTTTCTACAAGCTGACAAGCATTCCCATCTGTTACCGTCACACTATGTGTGCCCGCTGACAAGCCCACGGCCGTAGCCGTTCCTTGGCCATCTGACCAGAAGTAAGTGTAAGGAAGCGTACCTCCTTGAACCATTACGGCTACAGTTCCATCTGTACTTCCATTACAGCTAGGTTCATTCCCACTCATACTCGCTGTTAACGCTGCTGGCTCTTCTACTTCTGTAGTCGATACCATATCACAGCCATTCGCATCCGTTACCGTCACTTCATAAGTACCCGCCAATAGGCCTGTAATCGTCGCAGCAGTCATCCCATTATCCCAGTTGTAGCTATATGGAGCCGTTCCGCCTGTTGCACTTACCGTAGCCGTTCCATCGCTACCTCCTGAACAAGACACATCTGTATCACTCAGACTCAACTGTATGGCTGTTGGCTCCGTAATCGTTACCGATACAGGCAACACACAGTTATTCCCATCACGAACCTCTACCGTGTAAGTCCCTGCACAAAGGCCCGTAAAGTTATTATTGCTACTGAATACATTACCCGTTTGACCAGGACCTAATATTCGGTATTCATAGCCATTAACACCTAGCGTTCCTGTGCCAGATACGGCCGTAGCGATAATCTGTCCATCACAATCATTGGCACAAAAGACATTCACCTGCTGGATTGTCGCATCCAAAGGTACAGGATCCGCCAAACTAATACTATCTATTGCCGTACAGCCAGAGGCATCCGTCACCGTTACCGCATAAGTCCCTGCCGCCAAGTTCGTCGCAAGTGTACCATTCTGCGCCTGTGGACCAGACCATGCATATACATAAGGCGATACGCCTCCACTGGCCGTCACCTGTGCCCCTCCATCCGAGGCTCCTGGACAGCTAATCGCTGCTCCATTGTAATTGGAGTATTGTTGGACGTTGAGTACGATTGCTGCGGGCTGATACAGTACAGCTACTGCAGTATCTGAACATCCACGGCTATCTGTAGCCAAAAGCGTATAGGTACCTGCTCCCAGATTAAAGAGGTCCTCTGTTGTTTCCCCTGTAGACCAAGAGAAGGTATAGTTAGGCGTGCCGCCTTGTGCATCTGCATCAATCATCCCTGTGCTATCTCCAGCACAACCAGGCTGTGTAATTGATAAGATATTCGCTTGTACTGCAGTTGTAGGTTGCCCTACAGCTACCGAAGCGGTATTTGTACAACCTGTAGCATCAGTTAGGGTCAAATCATAACTACCTGCTGCTAGGTTTGTAATTTGGCTAGTTGTTGCACCATTAGACCAACTATAGCTATAAGGAGTTACCCCACCAACAGCAGAAGCACTAGCACTTCCATCTGTTCCACCAAAACAAGTTACATCTACAGTTATAAAGTTAATTTGAATGGGAGCTGGGTCTACAAGCGTACCATTATCTACAACTACACAACCATTAGCATCTGTAATTGTCACCGTATAAGCTCCTGCAACAAGATTAGTTGCGGGGTTTGTCGTTTGGTTATCAGACCAAAGATAGCTATAAGGTTGAGTACCTCCTGTTACTGTAGCTTCTAGAGTTCCATCCGCTCCAGCAAAACAGCTAGGGTTCGTTGCAAGCATGGCTGCGGTTGCTAAAACAGCAGGCTCTGTAATCACAAAACAGCTATCAACAGTACAGCCATTATTATCTGTTACCGTTACACAATACGTCCCAGCACTGAGGTTGCTATTAGTTGCTGTATTCACACCATTACTCCAATTATAGGTATATGGCGCTGTTCCAGCCGATGCATTCAATATAATTTCTCCATCTGTACCGGCATGGCAACTGACTGCGTCAACGGTTGCGGTCAACTGAATTGGCAGTGGGTCATTGACTAGAATACAATCCGTAAAAGTACAGCCATTATTATCTGTTACCGTTACACAATAATTGCCCCCTAACAAGTTTGTTGCAATAGCTGTAGTCTGGCCATCAGACCAAAGATAGCTGTAAGGGGCAGTTCCATCTGTAGCTACAGCTCCTGCTTGTCCTGTTGCCGTTCCCGCACAAGCAGCATCATTTGCCGATAGCGTAGCGATTAAGGCTGCAGCTGGTTCAGTAACTACTGCTGTCGCCACCAGGGCACAGGCATGATCATCTGTAATCGTTACGTTGTAGGTTCCTGCAACAAGACCTGCTGCAGTTGCGGTAGTTTGGGCCGCAGCATCATCCCATTGATAAATATAAGGAGCAGTTCCCCCGGTTACTACTACAGTTGCATCACCATCATTTCCTGCGAAGCAATTGACAGCCGTAGTAGAAGTTGTTGCGGACAAGGCAGTTGGTTCATTAACTGTAGTTGTTGCTGTCATGGAACAAGCGTTCCCATCTGTTACAGTTACTGTATAAGTACCTGCAACTAAACCTGTAGCTGTTGCTGTAGTTTGGGTCAAAGCATCATCCCACTCATAAGTATAGGGCGTTGTTCCGCCTGCCACAACTACACTTGCTGTACCATCTGTTCCAGCATTACAGTTAACATCTGTTGCAGCTGCTGTTGCTGTTAAAACGACAGGCTCTGTAATGACTTGCTGATCAGTGACTGAGCAAGCATTTCCATCAGTTACAGTTACCGTATAAGTACCCGCAGCTAAGCTTGTAGCTGTTGCTGTAGTTTGGGTCAAAGCATCATCCCACTCATAAGTGTAAGGAAGTGTACCATTACTTACAGTTACTGTAGCCGTACCACTATTATCTCCAGCACAGTTTAGATCTGTTCCAGCCATCACTGTTTGTATTGCTGTAGGCTCAGCGACTATTCCACAATCAGTAAAGACACAACCATTATTATCTGTCACCGTAACACAATAGCTCCCTGCAACTAAACTCGTTGCTGTAGCCGTAATTTGTGTAGCTGGATCATTCCAAAGATAAGTATAAGGAGCTGTTCCTCCTGTTCCTGCAGCAGCAATTGCCCCATCTGCAAACCCATTACAGCTAGCATCAGTCACTGTTAAAGTAGCTCCTAAGGCTTGAGCAGGTTCACTCACTGTTCCACAATCAACAATGCTACAACCATTCGCATCTGTAATAGTCACACAATAAGTACCAACAGTCAAGCTACTAGCCATAGCCGTTGTCTGTGCACTGGCGTCATCCCAAAGGTAAGTGTAAGGAGCAGTACCACCAGTAACAGTTGGCGTTAAACTACCATCATTTCCTGCATTACAATTGACATCCGCTGCTACAATGCTCACAGCTAGAGAAGCAGGTTCACTCACTACAATATTAGCGGTATCTCTACAACCTGCAGCATCTTCTACTATCAAATCATATGTTCCTGCAGCTGCATTATATACAGTATCTGCAGAAGTACTAAACAAGAAAGAAGACCCTCCTGTCCAAGTGTAAGTATAAGGGGCAGTCCCCTGTGTTGTTCCTGTAGCTAAAGTAGCGCTGTCCCCATGACAAGCAATAGCGCTTACCTCATTAAGGTCTAGCACAGGTGGGTTATTACTAGCTGTGATATTTAAACTTGTATCTGCAGTACAACCATTGGCATCTGTAATAGTCACATCATAAGTACCTGCAGCTAGACCAGTAATAGCCGCTGTTGTTGCTCCATTTGACCAATCGTAAGTATAAGTTGCAGTTCCTCCTAAGGCCTCTACCTCGATAGCGCCTAGGGTACCACAAGCAGGCCCAGTTTGCGAGACAACAGCCATCTGTAATTGGTCTGGACGAACAATATCTAAACAAATAGAAGATACACACCCATTGTTATCCGTCATGGTTACACAGTAGTTGCCAGGAGCAAGATTACTTTGGCTCGCAGTTGTTCCTCCATTAGACCAAAGGAAACTATAAGGCGCAGCTCCACCTGTTCCAGCAACCGTCGCACTACCATCATTGGCAGAACAACCCGCTTGTGTACTAGATTGCAAAAAGACAATCGGTGCCGTAGGCGCAGGGTAAAGGTAACTACTATCTACAGTTGTACAACCTGTGCTGGTCTCTGTTACAGTTAGGTAGTAGACTCCTGTTGGAATAGTCAATAGGCTTGAAGTACTCACCCCAGCATTATTCTGCCCTGTAGACCAACTAAAGTCATATAGCGTTCCGCCCGTAGCCGTCGCATCAATTTGACCATTGTTATTACAAAGCGGATCCGTATTCGTAAAGTTGATAACTGGATTCGCATCAACCGTTACTTCAAAATCTACGGATTGAGGACAACTAAGCACTTGTACTCCACTATGATCCACTACAGATACAATAGTAGCCGTATAACTCTGTGTAGTGGCTGGCGCTACAGTAATACTATTGGCCGTACTCGTCAAAATTCCAGTATTCGGACTCCAAACTACACTATCCGTAGCGGTTAAGCCTGTTAGCGTCAAAGTAGTGCTTTCTCCACTACAAATAGCCACATCGCCAGAACCCGTAACCACAGGTACTGGATCTACATATAGATAAACTGTATCCTCTGTAGATAATCCACAACAATCCGTAAAAATAGATAGCGTAATGGTATAAAAGCCCGCTACATTAAACTGCGTAAAGGATGTAGACGCTACATTGCCTGGGTTAGGAATTGCTCCGTTAAACTCCCAGTTATACACATCCGCATTTTGTAAACTCTCAAAGCTTGCAAAATCTCCTTGGCAAAGTTGGAAGGTGTCGGTGCTCAAAGCAGTAGCTCCAGCAACTACAATCTCTGGACGAGTAACCAAGAAAGATACATTGTGAAATCCTTCGTAGCTGTCCCCAGCATGTTCCACTGTATAACGATCCAAGTTAGTGTAAACCAAGTTAGCAGGGTTATCTGTGCTCGTTACTGGAGTTGCAGCCCCTGTAATAGGATCAAAGTTCCAGTTCGTTACCCCTGTACCTGTAGAAGCCGCTAGAGCTTCAAAGCTCATTGGCGTATTGATACAGTTTACATTTTGGGCCAAAATGACGGGCTGATTAAGAAGATCAAAATTAGCCACACTAGTCGCTAAAGCAGAACCACCCGCTAGATGAATAGCAGCAGCCTCGCCAGGAAAACCATCTCCACCATCTCCACCAAGGCCACCGTTTCCGCCATCTCCGCCATCTCCGCCACCGCCAATGCTACAAGCAGTTGCACCACCAGTTCCTCCAGCGCCACCTGTTCCAGCAGCACCACCGTTACCACCCAAACCAGCAGCACCAGCAGAACCTGCCAAAACATTACTTTGACTCAAACGACCATTTGCACCATTCAAATAGAGATATAGACCAAAAGAAGCACCTCCAGAAGTTCCTCCAATACCAGCTTCTCCGCCGCAGCCACCGCCGCCGCCGCCGCCACCAGACGAACCCGATCCATTGTTACAGAAAGAACCTTCTTCAGCAGCGCCACCGCCACCACCGCCACCGCCAGTACCATTTGTACCCGCAGTACCATTGGTTCCAGATGCACCAGTAACAAAAAAACCACCAGTGTGACTGCCCAAGCTACCATTCACCCCATTAGTACCCGCTACACCATTCACCCCATTGGCTCCATCACAACCATCCATTTCTTTTCCAGAACAGCTACCATCACTATCATTACTACAACCAGAAAAATCACACTGATTATTTTTACCCGCACCACCTGCTGCAGCTCCACAGCCACCAGGCGCTCCGTTCTGACCATCTCGACTTCCACAATCTGCCTGACCATTTCCTCCTCCTTGTCCACCAGGACAACAAGCCGAAGATCCAGCAGCACCTCCATTATGCTGAACACAACCATCATCATCTCCATCTACTCCATTTCCACCATTGCCTCCATTAACTCCGTCAGCTCCATCAGCTCCATCAGCTCCATCACCAGCATTACCTGCACGAATTTGCGTCCGAACAATATCATAATCTGAACAAGCCGTCAAATGCACCCCATAAGTAGACATACCCGGCTGGTTCGCATCATCGGTTGTAATAGTTAAATCTTGCAAACGGAAACCCGTATTGCTATTTCCATAAAATGCAACCAAACGCTGAGATCCCACAGCCCCCTCAGGATTTGCCGTGGTTCTATTAATCGTCGTTGCTCCAGCAAATGAAGTTTTTTCCCAAGCATTTGCTGGATCAAATCCCCCCTCTACAGTCATAAAACTACTCAAGAAAAGAGGATTGTCTATATTATATGTACCTACCGCCAACTTTAGAACACTATTGTTACAAGCAGCAAGACTCAAGGCATTCTCCAATGAAGTAGGATCTGCCTGCGTTCCCGCAGCAGCAGCCGTGCCCGTAGGCGATACATAAATGTTTACACAGTTAGCAATCACAGGAGGGGTCCCCACTTCCAACTGAGCAGTTGTTGTACGCACACAACCTGTTAAAGGATTAGTTACCGCTAAGGTATATTCATAAATACCCGCTGCCGCAGGCACACTAACCGAAATCGTAGATACATCAGCAGAAACAGTTCCTGCACCTAATGAATTCATTGAAGGATCAAACCACTCAAAGATATAACCCGAAGCATCTGTTTTTCCTGTCAATAAGAAATTTGCCCCAGAACAAACTGAAGCATATGCTGGCGTAATCCCCGCCAATGGAGCATCCAAAATATCAACCTGTACCTGATCCGATGAACTACATCCATCTACATAATGTAAGATAACCGTATAATTAGTATTCCCTGTCGGAAAAGCCGTTGTGCTCGCCTGATTCGGCGTTCCCAATGTAAAATCAGGCGTCCACTCAAAGTAATCTATATTAGCCGCTGAAGTAGTTGTGCTAGCCGTCAAACTAGTGGTATCGCCCAAACATAACTGTACATCTGCCCCCGCATTGACCGGGTCATTGGGGTTGGGCAAAATGTTAATGGTATAGGCCTTACTATTCTGCCCAGGCAAAGGACAAGCATCATCCTCAATCAATAAAGCAAAAGTATGACTCCCCACATCAGCATCTGTAGGCGTCCAACAAAAGGTACCTACCAATTCTCCATTGACCATCTGCTGCGTAAAGCTGGCCCCAGGAATCGCATTGGTCACACTCATCGTGATGTTATCTCCTAGGTTGGCATCATTTCCCAAAATGTCAAAACAAAGTGGACTGTTTGCACAAAGTACAGTGTCAAATACTGTTGTACTTCCATCCAAACCCGATACCGTAGGCAATTGGTTGTTACAGTTCTGTATAACAAACTGCATATCGCGGACAATCTCGCCCACTTTTACCCCATTTCGATATTCTTCTACCAATACACAAATAACCGCAATCTGTGGATTATTAGCCGTAAAGCTAATCTCTCCCGTAGCTGGATCTAAGCTAATCGGCACATCCAAAGGAGATGCCCCACTAAATCCACCCCCATAAGTTACATTGGTCCCAGCAGCCGTCTGACAATCAGTCAAAGAATAAACTAAAGAATCATTGTCTACATCATTCGCCAATTGCTGAAAAGTAACCTGCTGCCCCGTACAACTAAATGGCGTGGGATCACTAGCAAATACAGGCGAACTGTTACAAGGACTCACTGTATTGTCCAAGGTCGTCTCTACATAAATGGAGTTGCTGCCTGGCCCACTCAAGTTCGTGATCGCATTGTTGCGACAACATGAGGATGTAGACAACACCCAATCATTACAAGCCGTAGGCAAATTGAGCGTCCCCTGATATACATGGGCCTCTACCCCCAAGGTCGATCCCCCACTACAAGCACTGGTAGCAGACGGACAAAGCGGCGTGATATCCGTAGCAGATATCCGACTCAAACTCAAACTTCCACTAACCCCACAACTAGTAGACTGATAGTTAATATTGAAACTCGACCCCAAAGAAGCCCCATCACAATCCCGATAGGCTTTTAAGGTCACCAAGTACTGATTTGGCCCCACACAACTATAGGTGAGGTCAAAACCCATAAAGTGCGTGGCCTTTAATGGGGATAAGCCACTAAAGCTTATCAATAATAAGAGGAGCAATACCCCCCCAATTCTAGTAAAAAACTGCTTCATTTTGCGATCATTTACAGTGTGTAATGCTTGTCTTTTTCGTTCAACTTCTCTAAGCAATTAGAGGCCTTCAAAGTTAGGGACTTCTATATGCTAAGCGAAGGCTTATTTAGCTTTTTTTAGCATCTGTTAATTATTTTAAGGTAAAAACTATGAATATATTGTTAAGTCCCCTGCATTTTTTGCCCAATTTTTTACGGTTTATCCCTTTTTTCATTGGATTTGTCCATTATTCCCCCTTTTCTCATCTTTTATTTCTATGATCTGGGGCCCGCGTCCAGCAAGCTGGCCGCCGCTATGCTCCGCAGCTCGCTATTCGCTCGGCCCTTCGCCAGCTTCGCTGGCTCGGTCTGGCCTGACGGCCACTGCTGCGCAGCGCTGGGCCGCTCATCTTCCCTACTAAAGCTAATCCTTATCCATTGGCCGCTTAAGGCTTTATATAAAACGTAGCTCTTGAGCCTTTTATCAAGCTGCCAGCTGTTTTTTAGCTGGCTGAAGACCTATGTCTATTTCCCATCCCAAGGACTACAACTACCCATCCCGAGGACTACAACTACCCATCCCGAGGGGTATAGCTACCCCTATTTTGGGGTTAGGGGACGTCTCTTTTGGGCTAAAGGGCCCCAAAAGAGGAGTAGATCACTCCTCCCCTATTGTAGCGAGCTCCGAAGCAAGACTCACTCATAGAGTAAGAGGAGGGCCGAAGGCCCTTTTTGGCTGCCCTTTGGGCAGCTTTCGTCCTTGGCCTAGCGATGTGCAGGGGGGCCGCGAAGCGGCAGACCAAGGCGCTGCAAGCGCCGCAGGGCCGAGCAGACCTGCGAGCCCCGAAACGTAGCGCCTGCAGCTTTGCTGCAGGAGGCCCCAAAAACAGCCCTTCAAGACATAAAAAAAGCCAGCAGAACATCATTCTACTGGCTAAATGGGGCTTAAATTAGGGCCCTAATAATAGAGTAATTTAAAATATTGCAGGCCTTCTTTGGGTTGGTAAAAGAGCAGGCTGCCCTTATCGAGGCGTTCTTGGACCTGGTCCAAAAACTCTCGGATGTTGTAATTTTTGCTCTTAAAGACCCGAAAATAGAGGACGCCATCGGGGGCGAGATGGTCTAAGGCAAGGTTAATTAGCTCCCACATTTTGTCCACATTGGGCAAGAGATGCAGCAGGTTAATCATCGAGATAAAGTCAAACTTTTTATCGGCGGGCAAGGCCTTCATATAATCGAAGACATCGGTTTCCCAATTTAGGTTGGGTTCAAAAAGCGCTTCAAAGGCTTGTTGGTCTTGCAAAACGGGCTGGCTATCTGCGCCAAACTTTTTGAAAACCGAGCGGTAAATTTCGTAGAAATTTTGGGGGTTGGCCGCTTGCAGGCGTTTATTTTGGGCCAAGAACTTGCTCATTGCCTGCTCTTTTGTGTCTTGGTCTACCCCATGAAACTCCGTAAAATCGAAGCGGTGAAAAAGAGGGAAGAAACTCAGTGGGAATCGGCAGCCCAGCTCTAGCGCCGACTTTGCTTCGGGCCGTTTTAGGCGTTCGCAAAGGGGGTGCACCATATAGGTTTTGAGCAGCAGGCTACTGATGTGCGAGTCCTCCTTGGGCGTTTCAATTTTTAATACTTCAGCAACCATTATTCAGCGTTTAGGTAGTTGGTCAAATACTGGAAATGAGGACCTAATTGGCCGTTGAGGGTCACGCTAGCCCGCTCGATCATCTTCGTATCTTTCAGGCCGAGGAACTCGGGCAAAACCGAAGCGATAAACTGCTCACCAAAAGACATAGAAGCATCTCGGGGCAGTTCATTGGGCAGGTTATCGATGGTCATCATATCGATGGTTTCGGGGGCGTAAGGAGCCACCGCCTTAGCCTGTTTGGGATCATAGCCAAAAACGGGTTCGGCAATCGTAGAGGCGTACAAGGTAGAGGGAATCGAGGCTGCGGGTGCGATATCGCAGGTCACATCGGCGATCACTTGGATCTTAAAGTCCTTGGCTTTCATCTCCTCGGCGGTAAAAAACTGAGGGGCTCGATTATCCCAATAAATGCCGTTAATCATCAGATCGGCGACCTTTGTATAGGGGTCAAAAATGGAAGTATAGCGTTCGGGATGGGCAAAAAACTCGCTTTGGTCGTAGTTTGCGCCTTCGGCTTTAGGAGCGACATAATCCTCGCAGGCTAGTTGGGTAAAAACGGGGCCTTCGCTTGCATTATTTAGAAACTCTTGGGGGCTCAGGCGTTGGAAGCCTGCATTTTCGAGCACCTCCGCGGCGCCATTAGCCACACGGCCTGCGCCTGTAAGGACCACCTTCATACTGGGCCAATTCACTGTTTTATAATAGGCCGTAGCCTCGGCCATATCCTTAAACTTAATCATTTGGGGCAAATCATAAGCTTTGGTTCGATTGCCATAAGTCATCAGGCCATTATGAGCGCCGGCGATTCCTGCGAAGCGGCCAAAAGCGATCACGCGCTTGCCTGATTCGTCAGTTAGCACCTCATAATCAAGTAATTGAATATTCTTTGCGATAATTGCTTGGAGGAGTTTGCGGTTATAGGGTTGCTCCTTGATGGTATGCGAGAAAAAGCAATACTTTTTATTGGGAATCAATTGATTGATGGGCACCTCCTTCACGCCCAAGAGCAATTCTCTATCGCTAAGATCTTCTTGGAGTTGGAGGCCGGCGGCTTCATATTCTTCATCCTTAAAGCAGCGATTGGGAGAAGGTTGGACCAGAATATCGAGTTGGGGAAACTTAGCGAGTAGCTCCTTGCATTGGTTGGGGCTAAGGGGGACTCTAGAATCTGGTGGGACCTTACCTTCACGTATAATTCCGATTTTCATAGCTATATTTTAAATTTTTTGGTGGTTTAGAGAACTTTTCGGTCCTTAAGATAATTAAGTGGATGCATAAAAGAAAAAGAGAGTTCGTCTTCTTATGAATAGTCGGTAGAGAAAGCCGAAGAAAATAAAAATGGGAGCTTGGAAACTTTTTCTTTCTTGTAAAAGTTCTATATTTGTCGCCCGCTCAAATGGAGGGGGAAACAATTACCACTGGGGCTGACTGGAATCGACAGCATTGGACGGTTGGTAAGTAAGCATGCCGAGTCAGGTGTACTCACACTCGTTAAAACTGGTGCATAACAATTTTAAGTGGCAACACTAACTATGCTTTGGCTGCCTAATTAGGCCCTTTTAAAGGAACTTAATAACAGTCAATTCGCCACTAGCTTGAGGCCTAATACACAGCTAGTCGCACAAACACAACCCCTTAGGATCGCTGCAAAGGCTTGTTTTCACCGGCGTGGTTAAACTTTTGAAAACTGGAAGTGCGTTCGTCTGCGATAAAACTTCTCGCACTTTAAGATTTAGATTTATTGCTAAGCATGTAGAAAGCTTATTAGCGCTTTGACTGGACGAGGGTTCGAATCCCTCCAGCTCCACAAGATGAAAAGAGAAAGCCAAACCCTTGAGGGGTTTGGCTTTTTTTGTGTGTGGGGGGGGTAAGGTTTGGGGTGAATCTAGTCTTAGATTTCACTCCTCTCTTCGCCAAATGCGGTAGACCTTTTTATGGTTGAAAGGAAGACCTTGACTTTTGAGGTAATGGAATGTCCTTGTTCAGAATTAGATGCTGCTTGAATATCTTTAAGCAAAAAAGCACATTGTTTGAACTGCCAACCTGTAAATACGTTGGTAAATAGGAATGATGAACTGTTTAGGTTCTTTTATGATTGATAGTAGATTTTTAGCGGATGCTTTCATAAATTATTCTCTTGTAGTTAGGTTATCCATTTACTCTGTCATTATTTCTGCAAGTTTGTTTAGTAATGTTTTAAAGGCAATCATATCGTCTGGAGTAGACTGATTACAATGCTTTCTTAAAATTTCCTTTTTTAAATTATATTTTATGTTAGGAAATTTTGCAAACGAGGTGTTATCTAAAAACTTAGACTCTATTTCCTCTTTTGCTAACTCTTTAATCTTGTCGTTGTTAAAATAGTTTTCTATTAAAAATTCACCTGATACATTTTCGCTATTAGTTGGCGGTATCATTAGAAAAACAATATTTTCTGTTTCGTTAAAAACTTCAATTTCTACATCTTGTTTTTCTTTATTTGAATATGGAAACAAAGACTTAAAAACCTTGTATCCAGCATCATCTCTATCTACTACTATTATTATTTTCTTGTCATTATCAACTCTAAAATTTTCTAATAGGTGCTTTATATTTTCTCCATCTGTTCCACCAACTCTAAGAAAATCAAATTGTAATGTTGGATAATCAGCCCTGAAATGTTCTAGAGCTTTAGAGATATAGAGATCATCTGTTTTGCCTTCACAAATAATTATATCATTAGAAGAAAACATAGTTTTTAACACATCATCTTCATCAATAAGATATTCTACTCCTTCATAAATATCATTGGCAACTGTTACTTCTCCATCCTCAATTTTAAAGATGTTTTCTTTAGCACAATATTTTGTGAGTGTTGGGGAATGTGTTGTGAAAAATGATATATGTTCTGTATTAGTAAATGTATCAACGATTTGCTTTTTTCGGTCTAAATGAACGTGCGAATCTGGCTCATCTAAAAGCACAATGCTGTTTTCGGAAGCTAATATTGTAGAGATACATTTTATGAGTAATATCTTCTTCTCTCCCTCACTTAGTTTGCGAATATCTTTATTACCAAACTCAATTTTTACCCCCGTTATTAGTTTTTTATTCTTTGGCATAGTTGCTAAAAAAAGATATTCAAAAAAGCGTTTGCACCACTCCCTATTTTGATACTCGTTTTGAATATTACCAAGGTCTATAGATGCTATTTGAGATATTTGCAAATATTTATCTTCCTGGTCTTCTTGCTCTCTTTTAATACGATCTGTTAATTGCGGAATAGTTAACACACTTGTATCAGCAATAGAAAATTTACTTTTTCTCTCCTCATATTTTTCTGAAAATTGAAATTGTATTTTAATCTCTTCTTGTAAATCATTAATACCTAATAATTCCTTTATAAATTCTTTACCCTCATTATGGCATAGTAAGGCAAGTAGTCCATTACTCCAAGAAAATTTATTGATGTATAAAAAATGGAGCTTTTGGTTAATGTAGTTCAACTTTATTTTATTGAAATACTTTAAGTAGGGTTCTTGGAATATATCTTCCCACAAGCGGGTTTCCTCTCCACTATAAGATGCAACTACTTGAACTGGTAAAAAATCCTTAAGACTCCTTTTACGCTCTTTGTTATTTACATAAACCTTGTTGTTTTCTAAACGGATGAGTTTCCCCTCTTTTTCGTATTCAAAAATAAATGTAAAGTCAGATATGGGTTGCTTGTAAAAGTAGCTGTGTATAATTTTACTAATAGCTTCTAATACATTACTTTTTCCCGATCCGTTTAAACCAATTAGAGCTACATAATTGGTACAATTCTCAAAATTGAAAATTGTTTTATTTTGTAGGTTTTTATACCCGTTAATCTCTAGCCTTTTGAGTTTCATCTAGTAGGTTTTTTAAAAATAGCATTTTCAAAATCTAATAAAGCTTGTTTTTTTAGTTGTTGTGCCTGTTGAAATTTATTTTTTTGACTGTCCTTCATTTGCTGAATACTATCAGCAATGTTATTTTGAATATCTATTGACGGTAAAGGGATTTTTAATTCCCTTAATTCAGTTGAATTTATATTAGCTTGACCAAGAACCTGCCTGCTTATCAAATCAATTTGAGAGCGAATGATTTTTGAATTAAACAAACAATTTATATAGTTAACATTAGCTGTTTTGGGATCTATTTTTACTCTAATCAAATATGAAGCGAAAGTAAATCTTTCATTTTCCTGAAAAACAGCAGTTTTACCAACAAGTTCCTTACTATTAGTCCTATTAAAAAGTAAATCTCCTTTATCGAGAATGTGATTTAATATAGATTTATCATCTGGCACATATTTTAATTTTGTTGTATCTAATTCACCACTTTGTATGTTGTTCATTCTTAAAAATGGTACTCCTTTATTATTTTCTTTTGTTGATTTTGAAGATAAACCGTATTGATAGCTTGAAATAACCTTGTCTAAAGAGACTATGTTTGCATTACTTTTAGAAAGCTGCTCGAATATTTTAACACTATTTAAGCAATAAAAAGCATCCCATCTGTTTATCTTTGCGGAATCCACAAAACCTAATTTACCTACAGGAAAAAAATCTATAATATTTAATTCAATACCTAATTTTTTTAATAGGTATTCTTCAATCTGCTCGCCTAAATCAGAATGTTCTTGCTCTAATTTTTTTGCTTGATTGAGTTTGTTTTGGTAAGCTTCTATTAAGGCTTTTTGTTCTTTTATTGAAGGTAGAGGAATATCAATTTGACTTAACCTATTGTAGCTTAAATTTTGGCGTACAGACCCAGTTGTATTTTCATTTATGATGGCATTAAAACGTTCTGTTTTAAACATTGCAAATAAATACTCTGGAAGTAAATCTGATTTACAACTGAATACCACATAGGCAGGACTTATATATTTAAATTTTTGCTCAGGAAGTTTTAAACCAATTGAACCAACATTTATACGATAAGGGTTATATGCTAAAAAACCATCTTCAACAATTTTATAGGGTTGATTAATTTCTTGTCCTTTCTGAATGTGAGCATCAAAAAGGCCTGTTTTATTATTTACACCCAAAATCTCGAAATCTTGCTCAGGAAAATCATTAGGTTTAATTTTATTGTTTTGATGTTTAATGTATTTACCTAACTTCACTACATTAAAATTAGATTGTGTAAGGATACCTAAATAGCTTTTCACATCCCAAAACGAGAGTTCTTTATAATCTATAAAGCTGAGTAAATTATATTCTAATGCTGTATTATTCTGCATAAAACACTATTTCTTTAAGGTTTCCAATGCTATCCTTTTCGATACGAACTATTGCATTATTTTTTACTTTATAATCAGCATTAGTAGCTAAATCCGTTTCCCATATTTCTTTTTCTTTTCGGTATTGTGTGTATTCATCCTTTAATTTAGGTAAGTCATTCTTTATACGTGCTCCTTTACTATCGATACCTGCACTTGCTATTTCAGCTAATGGTATGCTATAATTAAAACGTTCTTTAATAATTGCCCTAATTTCAATTTCCACTTGAGACTCAATAGTCTTTAACTCTGTTCTAAGAACTTTTTTATCTTCTCTACTCGGAGCATCACTACCTCTTAATTTTAGCTTATCTTTTATTTCTATTATCTGCTTTTTATACTTGGCATTAACTTCTTCGGTAGCTTCTTTGGTAATGCTAGCCCAATTGTTTTCTTCTTCTTCTGTAAATCGTTTTAAGAAAACCAAACTTGGTTTTACTGTAGCACCAGATGCAATAAATACGTCTTGCGGTATAGAGGTAATTAGAATTAACTTTGCCCTACTTTCAAAATATTCTCTTGCTTTGTTAAGATTAGAGGTGTTTAATACACCTTCTGGTAATACAATCGCCATTCTACCTCCTTTACGTAGTAAACGGATGCAACGCTCCATAAACATAATTTCAGTTAGGGTACTGATTTTACCTACATCATATTTATCTACAATTTTTCTTTTTTCTTTAATATCCTTTTCTCGTTGGTTGATTATTTTCTCATAATCATCATACATATTCAACCAATCTTGATAATGAGGTTTACTTTTTAAGCTATCTTCTGCTGTAATTTTAAGCTCTTTATCTACCCTTGCTCCAAATGGTGGATTGGTAAGAATTACATCAAAACGCTCTTCAAAGATTCCATTAACATCTAATAAACCGTCATTATGATGTACACCGCCATGACCGTCACCGTGCATAATCATATTCATTTTAGAAACCCTTGCCATTCTTGGGTTGGCATCTGTACCGAATATACATTTATGCGATAAGTGGTATAAACGACTTTTATCGTTATCGAGGTTTAATTCCTCATTGAGTTGCTTAAATAATTTAGCTACTAAAGCATCTGTTTTTTCTTTTTCTTTTTCGCTGGCCTTCAAATACGAATCATCAAAATATTGTTCTTTTATTTTTTCCTTTTGACGTTCAATATCTTCTTTTATATGCTCTCTTATGTATTCAAAAGCGTTTATTAAAAAACCACCAGAACCGCTGCAAGGGTCGCAAATGCGTTCTCCTTCTTGTGGGTCTAAAACGTTGGTCATAAACTCTACAATGGTACGAGGAGTAAAAAACTGCCCTAATTCACCTCTAAACGTAGTACCTAAGAATTTTTCAAAAGCAATACCCTTTACATCATCAGAGGTTTTAGATAAATTATAAACTTCTAGTTTTTCTACAATAGATAAGAAACTTTCTTTACGAATACGAATGTTATCATTGTCGTTAAATAGGGCATCTTTAGCATATTTTTCTTTTGTTTTACGAAAAATTATTTGGACATAATCTGTTTTTTTATCATCTCCCTTTAGATAAGGTCTAACATTTTTATCATACTCTTCCTCTTGGCGTTGAAATTCTTTTTTAGAGAAAATACTTTGTTTGTCAATTGAATTTCTATTGTCTCGTTCAAATACAATTTTAGTAAATAAAATTTTACTAATCTCATCAAATGCAGCTTCAGGAGAAAGTTTGTCATTATTTCTAATAATGTTATGGCATTGATGTAATAGTTTTGCAAACTCGTCTTTTTCAAAAACTTTTTCATCTTGAAATAATTTCTCTTTCTTTTTATCATCTAATAATTCAGAAGCTGTTGGAATACGAGACAATTCCTTACCTAAATTCTTTGGTATTTTCTCCTTAAATACTTGAAAACATCTTGTTTCCTTAGTGTTATGGGTAACAAAAAAATCTGCACTAACCCAAGTAGCATAGTTTAGTCCTTGATAATAATCCGCAGGTTGTATAGTAACATTATCAGATTTACACTCTATTACTATTGCTGCGTGTTTATCTTCATTTTTATCCTCAATAGTTTTCCAAATCACAATATCTGCACTTGCTCTTCCAGTTCCTCGTTGTGAGTTAGTTACTTTTAACTCTTGTGCCATCTGTTCTAAGCTGTACCCTAGTTCATTAACTAAGTAGACTATAAATTTTTGACGTACAACTTCTTCTGGCGTAGCACTCAACCATGCATCAGCTCCATTTAATGGTGCCAATATTTTGGAATTATTATCTTTATATTTTAACTCTATCATATTCATATTATTACAACAATAAGGTTCTATCACTAGGGCTAAATTCGAGTTCTCAAAGTTACATAAAATGCAGGTTTATAAAAAAATATAGGGCGGATTTAGAAACAATGATATACCTCTCCTAGCTAACAACCACAACCTATTCATATAGAAATATCAATCATTAAAAATCTCCCTCTCTCCAAATTCATGGGGCTGGCCTTTTCTAGGCTATGCCCCTTTTCTATTCAATACAAGATCGGCACGAATTATGGTGCTGTAGCGGCCCTAACTGTAAGGTCTATCCTATATGCAGTAACTATCCATGAATTATTATTAAAATTTAATTGAACTATGGCTTTTAAGTCGAAAATTACGGTTGATCAGCTCAAGGATTTGACGGAGGTGAACTATATTAAATTGGCGCAGCAGGAAGTGAAGCGTGCCGCAAAATTTGGAGAAACGGGAGTTGTGGTCCTTTCTGATTATCAGTTTGCTTGTGGGGCGGTGAGTACGCTCCTCATCTTGGGTAAAATGTCGGGCCCATTGATGAAGTTTTATAAGCAGATGAAAACGGAGCGAAGTAAAGAGAAAGACTTTGCCAAGGGAACTTGCTACTTTGAAAATATTGATGGCGATCAGCCTACTATGCGGATCGCTTTGGATGATGGCAAGGGCAAACCAGCCAGAATCAAGAAAAATGGAAAAAAGCTTTTGAAGAAATTGGGCCTAGCCGTAGAGATCTTTAAGGGGGAAATAAATTTGGCCAATGAAACCTTGGCCCAAGAGGAACTGGATACTATTGAGGCAGAAGTAGATAAAGAGAATGACGATCAGAAAATGGCCTTAATTATTAAGGCCTATAAAAAGGCGTTTGCTTCGGTTGTGGCGGATGTGGTCCCCTTGCTAAAAGCAAAAGCGGGAGTTGAAGAGCAGCATTATCAGTTGGCTTTAAAGCTACTGAGGCTCTCTAAATCTATACAGGATAAACAGGAAGAAATTTCGGAAAAGCAACAAGCCAAATATGTAGATCTGGTCGCTGAGGTTAAATCTAGAGAACCTAAAGTGATTAAAATTGTGGCCAATCTGAAGAAAATGTTGGCCAATAGCACTTTGGTGGGCAATTTTAAGGAGCTGCATGAAGAAATGAGTGAGCAGACCGCAAAAAGGCCTTTATCTGAGGAGCGTCGTATGCAGATAAAAGGACGACTTGAGGCCTTAAAAGAGCGCTTAAAGGCACTTAGCGCCTAATCATTTTTTCTATCCTTAGATAGCTATTGGGAAGTGTACAGGGGAAAATGCCTTGACTAGCCTAAAATGGCCAAAGCGCAGAACTCCCATTTGGCCTAGCGATGTGCAGGGGTGGCCGAAGGCCAGACCGAGGCGGCAAAGCCGCCGAAGGGCCGAGCGAATAGCGAGCCCTGAAACGTAGCGCCGCAGCTTTGCTGCGGAGGCCCCAAATAACAGCTATCCTCATTTTTTTCAAAACAAATGCAAGATGAATAAAGATCAGAAACGTCAGGAATTAGAAGCGATACAGGCCGAATTGTTGGCTATCAAAGAAGAATTGAATACGGCAGAAGCGGCAGAAGACTTATTGGCAGAATTGGAAGCCGTCAATATGATATTGAGTAGTTTTTGGGCAGCGAATGATTTTGATCCAGCGCCTGAATTGCGCAAAATAATTGATGCCTCGACGCTTCCCCAAAAGATAAAAGATGCTTTGTATAAGCTTTTTGATGAAGTGGATCATTCGGAGGCTATGGAGGCTCAGCTTTATGCGATTTTGAATGGCGCCAAGCAGTTCTTAAACAAAGAAAGTTTGGCCACTTATAATGTAAAATTAAAGTATCAGGCGATTTTGGATTGCCTTGCGTCCATGCACCTTAACAACATGAGTTATCAGGACTTAGATATTGCTTTTGAAAAGAGGTTGCGGGAGTTGCTGGCTAGTAAATTGACCCTAGAAGAAAGTCCTCAGCAATATTCTTTAAACATAAAAAAATGGCCCATTATCAGTGGAAAAACTTGGGATGTTGATGCTAGCCTAAGTATGGAATTTTTGGCGGATCAGAATGATGTAGTTCAATACCAAAGTGATAAGGGTGATAATTGGCCAGATTTTACAGCAGCTTTGTTTAAGAACAGTGTTTCTTTGAAGCTACAGGATATTGTAAATAGAGATTTTGCGGCTAGATTTACCACAACCATTTTTAATGCATCGGGTCCGATTCCTTTGGGAGATTTCACGGATATGCTAGATGGCTATTTTGGGGAGAAATTTCCTGGCGTGAAGGTTAGCTGGGCCATTAAAGGAGGTGTAATTTCTGGGGGAAATCCATTTAGAGAAGGCAATAAGTTAGTTGTTCCAAAAATAGCTATTGGGGTGACCTTATTGAAGGTTCAGGCAAAATTGGTTATTGATAGTACCAAAACATTTAAGGCCTTAATTGGTGATCCTGCATTTCCGATAAAAAAAATGGGGAATTTCGATTTCAATATTTCGGTCTCTTTGAAATGGACTCCCGAATTTTTAGAGCGTTTGAATCAGAAGAGCGTAAAAACTAAAACCCCAAAGGTTGATCCTGATAAAGGGAAAATCGACATCAGTAAAGAGGAGAAGAAGATTTTGAAGGAAATGGGGGAAGATTCTAAAAAAATAATCTCTAATGTCGATGAAATTGCGGATAATATTGATCTTAAAAATGATATTACCACTAGGAATAGTACTCGAAAAGCCTTGGATAAGGATAATGCAAAATTAAGCAAGGAAATACATGAGAAGCTCAAAGCAATGCAGAAGTCTGCTCAAAAATTAAAGTCTAAGGGGGCCCAAAAGATTGCCAATAATGTAGTCAATGGAGCGGGCAATCATATTGTCAAGAAATTGGGGACTCGTTTGGCGGGCAAAGTCATTCTGAAATTTATTCCGGGCCTAAATGTCATTAGTACAATAGTCGATGTTATAGAAATTGGCGCTATGTTATACAATTACTTTAGCAGCCCTAAAGAGTACTTCATTGAGCCTAAAAACTACGATACGAATCCTATAGATACAATGGATGACCTTTAAATGCTAAGCAATGGAACAATTTCAGCATTGGCAGGCCCAATTATTCCGCAAAGATCGGGGAATATGGAGCTATATTGTTGAGCCAATTCCACCTTATTGGTTTGTCCCACTACAAGTCATATTCTTCGCTATATTTATTTTGGCTGTAGTGGGAATGATCCTCGCTAGTTTGTTCGAATTAGAATTGATTCTGCATATAAGCTACTCTATTTTTCTAAGCTGCTTTGTCCTTCTTTTTCCAACAGCGCTTATTTTGGCATACAAAGATGAGGACTATTTATGGTATCCTAAATTTTGTATTTCGGATCAGCAGCTCAAAATTCTTTCTGGGGGCTTAGGACTTTCTTTGTTTAAAGAAGATATGCAGCGTATTCAATTGGCTAGTGTTATTCAAAAAAAGGTCTTCAAGAAAGAAGTTTATCAATTAGTTGTTCAACTGACTGATGGTCAACAAAAGCTTGTTCCTTATTACATTCAGAATAAAGATCATCTAACTATTTTTTTGAACCTATTGAATCGGGAGGAAAGCCTAAAGCTAGCCCTTATCGATCAACCTCTATCCGCTACTCTTTATATTCAAAAAAAAGAGGAGTTGATCATATTCGCCCATCAGGATGCTGATAGCTTCATCAGCCGTAGAAGAATTGTAGCAACCATTGCTTTTCTAGCCTTCATCTTAGGCGCAGTACTTTCTGCAACCCTTTTGGAGAATAAAATAACTTCATCTGAAGGTTCTCTCTATTTAGTTCTAGGAATAGCCTGCCCTTTTATTCTTTGGTTAATTTATGAGCAATATAGATACATGAGCAACTTAAAAATGGTGATCTCTCCTCATCGAGTAGCCTTAAAGCGGCCAGATTGGCCTTTCCCCTTGGCCGCTTCTTCAATAGAGCAGCTCGGCCAAATAGAGATTGTTCAAAAAGAGCGCAATTCATTTGAATTAGAGTTTATTGCAATGGATGGCAAAATTATTAAAGCACCAATTGTTTTCCAACAATACGAACAAGCCGCCGAATGTAAAAAACAGATTTTAGCATTAACCCATTTTAAAGCCTTGTAAAAGGACTAAAGAAATAGCAAGATCGCCTTAAAAGTGGTGATCTTGCTATTTTGTTTTCTTAGGGACTCTGAAACAACTCCTTCAGCAATAGCCGCCAAAAACTATCCCCCGCAAAAACTCAATGCTAAAAAAAAACAGTAATTTTGCCCCGCAGCTAGCTGCCCGTTTTTTATTCAATTTATCAAAGAAAAAACAACTAAGGCATTGAATAACAAATATATAGATCTAATTCAACAAACTTATGACTTCCCGCAAGGAAGCTTTAAGGTAGAAGATAGCCACCTCTGGTTCAATAATATCCCCCTTAAAGAATTGGCCCAGCAATTCGGCACCCCTCTAAAATTGACCTATATCCCCCGCATCGGAGAACAGGTGGAAAGAGCCCGAGGCTACTTCCACAATGCCATGGAAAAACACAACTACCAACAGCCTTATCTCTATACCTATTGCACCAAAAGCTCGCATTTTGCCCATGTACTCGACGAAACCCTCAAGCATGGCGCACATATCGAACTCTCCTCTGCTTTTGATACCGAAATTGTCCTCCGCCTCCTCAAACAAGGCAAAATCAATGAGGATACTTATGTCCTCTGCAATGGCTATAAAACTCCCGATTATTTCGCCGGGATCCAACGCATGATCCACGCCGGCCTCAAAAATGTTATCCCTATTCTCGACTGCAAAAGCGAGCTCCGAGTCTACGAAACCTTCGACGCCAAAGAGGTCCAAATTGGCCTTCGTATTGCCACCGAAGAAGAACCCTCTTTCGACCTCTATACCTCTCGATTCGGTATCCGCCGCACCGAATTACTCGATTTCTACCGCTACCGCCTACATAAACACCCCAAAGTGAAGCTCAAAATGCTCCACTTTTTCATCTATACTGGCATTAGCGATACCACTTATTATTGGTCCGAATTGCACAAGTATATCAAACTCTATGTGCAGATGAAACAGCTTTGCCCAGGTCTCGAAATGTTCAATATCGGCGGCGGACTCCCTATCCAAAACTCTCTAGAATTCGAATACGATTACCAATATATGATCGACGAATTGGTGGGCCAACTCAAAAGCTATTGCGAAGAGAAAAATGTGCCCGAACCCACCCTGGTCTCCGAATTTGGTAGCTTTACCGTAGGCGAAAGCGGCGCAACGATCTTCAAAGTCCTAGGCACCAAACGCCAAAATGATCGAGAAATCTGGTACATTATCGATAACTCCCTGATCTCTACCCTACCCGATATGTGGGCCGAAAAACAACGCTTTATTATGCTCCCCCTCAATAAATGGGATGTAGAATATCATCGCGTGATCCTCGGCGGCCTCACCTGCGATAATGACGATTATTATAAGATTATCTCCGAAGATGAAGAACTCTTCCTCCCTAGCATAGAACCCGATGATGTCGAACCCCTCTATGTCGGCTTTTTCCACACCGGCGCCTACCAAGATTCCCTCAGCGGCTATGGCGGCGTCCACCACTGCCTGATCCCCTCCCCAAAACACTTACTCGTAGATGTCGATGAACAAGGCCAACTCCAATACCGCCTCTTCGCTCCCGAACAACGATCCGAAGAAGTGATGAAAATTCTCGGTTACTAAAATAACTAAAGCCCGCAACTCTCTGTGGGCTTTTTTTATGCCCATAAGAATCTGTTTTTGGGGCCTCCCGCCTGCGGCGGGCGGTTACTCCCTTTGGTCGTCGAACTGCGGCCTAAAGGCCTTGTTGTCGTTCCGCAGCTCGCTGCTGTTTTGGGGCCTCCCGCCTGCGGCGGGCGCTACGTTGCGCAGCTCGCTCTTCGCTCGGCCCTTCGCCGCTTTCAGCGGCTCGGTCTGGCCCTGCGGGCCACTGCTGCACATCGCTAGGCCGATGCTGTAGGTTGAAACCTACAGCAAAACGGTATTGCTTCGCAATGATCTTTAAATGAGTGGTTTACCCCTCATGAAATTAACTTATCGGCCATACTTGGATAAAGTTTCAGAATAGAAGCAGCCTGCAAAACCGCAAAAAAGAACCAAAAACAAAAAAAGTTTACAAAAATGTTAGCTTTATTTTGCGTTTACGGAAAGTTATCCTTATAATTGTATCAACAACAGTTACTATCATAAACCATAACTGTAAGTTTATAGGTAAACTGGTCATTGACTGTGGGTAAGCCTCTTGGCTTACCCCAGCTTTGGCTAAAAATGAGAATTTAAGCTAAAAGCTGGGTGCTACATAAAACAGCCCCACGTTCCCCATATAAAGCAGCGAGACCAACTGCATGATGTTTTTTGTTTATTTGTTTGTTTTAATAGTGTTTTTTAGGTGAACGTCAACAACTCTGGCAGCTGCAAGCTCAGCTGCCGCTTTGTTGGCCGTTAAAAAAAAGCGCTTAGCCCAATTGGCTAAGCGCTTTTTCTCTATTCTATCATAGAAATCACTATTTCAATCCAATGACTTTAAAGTCAGTTCTACGGTTGACCGCATGCTCTTTTGAGCTACAAGGCACCCCGTCCTTACATTTATTGAGCGGTAGAGTCTCTCCATAGCCCTTATATTTTAAGCGGAATTTGCTCACGCCCTGCTCAATTAAGTAGTCATAGACCGCCTTCGCTCTACGCTCAGAAAGGTCCAAGTTCTTAGCCGCTGAACCTCTAGAATCTGTATGTGAGCGAATCTCTACAGAAATGCTGTTCGCCTTGAGAATGCGCACAATCTCATTGAGGCCACGCATATCTCTTTTGTCCAAAACAGCACTGTTGGTCGCATAGTTAATATTATCTACCTTAATAATATCTCCATACTTAAAACCAGACTGCCCTATTACCTTAAATTCTGTACGGCGATTTACTGCATGCTCTGCCTTACTACAGCGAACCCCATCTTTACAATGGTTCAAAATTTCTGATTCGCCATAACCTTTGGCGACTAAGCGACTAGCCGGAATCCCCTTGCCTACCAAATAGTTTTTCACAGCAGTGGCCCGCTCCTGCGACAATCGTTGGTTATAGCTTTTGGAGCCCGTAGCATCTGTATGCGAACCAATTTCTAGCTTTACGTGCGGATGATCTTGCAATACTTTAAGTAATTCCTTCAAACCTGGAGAGTTTTTGTCTACTGCGGTTTTATCATGCTCATAATAAATATTGGCCACCTTAATATAATCTCCAATCGCATAATGCGATTTGCGCTCTGGCGTTCTTCTACTGCTTACGGTTCTGCCTCCCGAACTATTGCTTGTGCTTGTAATTCTGGGCCGATCCTGTGGATTATCCATTTCGGCCACCGCAATTGCAGGCATATACTCTTGCAAATATTGGCCAGCTTCCGAAATTCGCCCAATTACAATAAATTCTAAACGTCTGTTGGCCCGATGTTCTTCATCTGAACAGCGCACGCCATCCTTGCAGTTATTGGATAAATATTTTTCTCCAAATCCTTGGTAGCGAATGCGCTTTTTGTCCACTCCCCGACTCACTAAATACTCATAAGCCGCTTTTGCTCGCTGCTCTGCTAAAAGCAGGTTAGCTCGATAGCTGCCCTTAGAATCAGTATGCGCATAAATTTGAATGACCGTCTCTTTTTGGCGCAAAAGATCTTGGACCAATTGGTCCAAAGTATCATTCTTGATTTTATCTAAACGCACCTCTTTTGGCTGATAAATATCGACCAAAATAAGTTTGTCGCCAGGCTTAAATCGCCGAGGTTCCCGAGCTGGCAAAGGCCGCTCTAACTTTAAGCGATAAAGATCTTCATGTCCTTGCCCAGCGGGACGGTTAGAGCTAAAAAAGCCAAACTCTTTTTCCGCATCATAATAAAGCGAGAGTTCATCATAAGCGGTATTTACATTGGGGCCCAAATTGGTCAAATTCCCCCATTTCACCCCATCTTCATAGCGCTCTACCGTAAAGAGGTCCAAACCACCATAGCCAGCTTGCCCATCTGAAGCAAAAAACAAACGCCCTTTGCTATCCATAAAAGGGTGTAATTCATGGCCTGCTGTGTTTACGGCTGGACCAAGATTTTGGGGACGGCCCCAACCGTTTTTGGTCCGAAAAGAAACATAGATATCAAAGCCACCATACCCCCCAGGGCGATTAGAAGTAAAATAAAGGGCCGAACCATCTTGGTTAAAGCAAGCTTGCCCAGTAGAATAAGGCGTTTTATTATCTAAGGGCGAGTTATGCTGAAAAAACTGCTCTTGACTGTGGTCCCAACTATTCCATTTTTTTATGGGATAGAAATAAATATCCATCATCAGGCCAGCCTCTGGAATGGGCCGCAGGCCATCCATATAATTATTAGAGCTGATCGCCAACCAATCTTCTTTGGGGCTATAGGCCATAGGCGCATCATTGATGTCTTTGCTCGGCATTTTGTGCAAGGGCTGAGCTTGGCCAGTGGGTTCGCCTTTTTCATCAAGAGCCAAATAATAATATTGGTTAAAGGCATCATTGGTCCAAGTGGTTACTCCTTCATCTTTTACGGCTACCGATCGAGAAGAAGAAAACAGCAACAAGCCATGATGCATTAGGGGGGCAAAATCGGCGCTTTTGCTATTGACCCCATCTAGGCTGAATACGGAGAAATAGGGTTCAGCTCCATCTTCTTTTTTGATAAACTCAATAGCGGCCAACTCTTGTTTTACTTCCTTGGCCCATTTGGCGGGTACTCTTTGGAGGTAAGTTTGGGCTGCATCTAGTTGTTTTTTGCTTTTGAGCAAACGAGCATAGGGCAGATAATAATTCTCTTTGCCCTGCTCAATAAGGATTCTCTTTTTATAATAGGCCAAAGCCTTATCCAGCTCGTTGCAAAGGGCGTATGACTCGGCCAATTGGGCCAATAAATCGGCCTCCTCTTTGGCCCCTTCGCCTAGGGCTGTTTCAAACTGTAAGACCGCCTCTTTATAAAGTTTTTTATGGTAAAAATCTTGGGCCTTTTTCAAAGCTGCACTTTGGGCCGAAAGGCTTCCGCCTCCTAACAAAAGCCCAAAACCAAGGGTTAATAAGAGCTTTTTTCCTATTCGCTGCATAGTTCTCGGATGAGTTCAATTTCTGAAATGAATGCTGCAAAGATAGGCTTTTATTAGGGAACTCATTTAAAAACAACTGTTCTTGTGTGGGAAAGCCAAGTTTGTGTTTTTGGTCCTTAATCGGCCGAAGGCCGAACGGCTGAGGGATGGACAGCAGTGGCCCGAAGGGCCAGACCCAGCGGGCGAAGCCCGCGCAGGGCCGAGCGAAGAGCGAGCTGCGAAACAGCCCGACCCGACCGAAGGGAGGGGCAGCCCCAAAAAATAAAATTATATTCGGTAAAATCGCAACTTTGCCGCCGCAGAAATCGCCAATATTTATCAAAGCAAATATGGCTCTTACGGCATTCTACAAGAAATTTAAACAAAAGCTACTCCCCCACCAGATAGACATAAATGTCTATAGCCATTTTAACTACCAAAAAGAAAAGTTTGTAGGGCAAGCCTTTTACCATCATCAGCAATTTTCTGATGCAAATCAATATGATTTTGAGCTAAACTTCCGATATCAACTAGGCAAAATCAAGTAAATTATCTTTTGGCGCTTTGCGTCTATAATAGCCCATTATCGAGGCCCACTACTTCTAGTAGTGGGCCTTGACGCTTTACGACAAGCAAAGATCAATGTCACTAAAAACCAACTTTAAGGCAAAAAAATAGAACAAAATAATATTTTATAAAAAAGGGAATACCAAAACATAAAAACAGCCCAAAGTTTGTAGCTAAAATAGATTATATTAAGACAGATTCTTAATAAGAAAGTTTTCTAACCCTCCATTTATCTATTAACCAATCATTTAGCCTTATGAAGAGCTCCACTGCTAACCCTATTCCCCAGCCACCAACCTATCCTTTTGTAAAAAATGTACTCAGTCTAGACATCACCAAGCCTGTGCAAAGTATGGTAGCACTAGCTGAAAAATATGGTGGAATTTATCGCCTAACTGTTCCTAACGACACCATGATTGTGGTTAGTGGACAAGAGTATGTGAAAGAACTTTGCGATGAGGATCGCTTTGACAAAAAAGTTTTTGGGGCATTAGCCAAGGTACGCGACCTAACTGGAGACGGTCTTTTTACAGCACATACCGAAGAGCCCAACTGGGGCAAAGCCCATCGCATTCTCACGCCTGCGTTTGGTCCACACGCCATGCAAGATATGTTTGATAAAATGTATGATGTAGCCGAACAACTCTGCCTCAAGCTAGAGCGGCTTGGGTCTGATGAGCCCTTCAACATTCCCGAAAACATGACGCGTTTGACGCTAGATACTATTGCGCTTTGTGCTTTCGACTACCGCTTTAATAGTTTTTACCAAAGCGAAATGCACCCTTTTGTAGAAGCTATGCTCTATACCTTGCATGAGGCCAACCAACATATGCGTCGTTTGCCTATTATGAACCGTATACTCTACAAAACGAGACAGCGCTATGAAGATCAAATAGAATATATGTATACGGTGGCCAATAAGATTGTTCAACAGCGTAAAGAAGCAGGGCCAGAAGGGCAGGTTAATGATCTTTTGGGCCGTATGCTTGAGGGAGTAGATCCTGATACTGGTGAAAAGCTCAGCGACCAGAATATTACCTACCAGATGGTCACCTTCCTCATTGCAGGCCACGAAACCACGAGTAGTATGTTGGGGTTCGCCTTCTATCAAATGCTCATGGACCCTGCAATCCTGCAAAAGGTTAAAGAAGAAGTGGATGAAGTTCTTGGGCATGAAAAATTACAGTTTCACCATCTAAGTCAATTAAAGTACTTAGATATGGTCCTCAAAGAGTGTTTACGTCTTTGGCCTATTGCTCCTGGCTTTAACCTCAAAGCACTTAAAGATGAAGTCATCGGTGGTTACGAGATCAAAACCACAGACTCTATTTTTGTCTTTTTGCCCTCTTTACATCGAGATCCCAAAGTTTGGGGTGAGGATCGTCATAAATTTAACCCAGAAAATTTCTCTCCAGAGAATGAGGCTAAAATTCCCCCCGCAGCCTATATCCCTTTTGGTAATGGCCGTCGCTCTTGTATTGGTCGTCCCTTTGCTTTTCAGGAAGCTAAAATGGCTTTAGCAATGCTCATACAGCGTTTTGAAATTAGTTTGGCCGACCCCAATTACGAGCTCATTCTAGATGAAACACTTACCCTTAAGCCTGATGAATTTTATCTAAAATTCAAGAAACGAGCAGACTTTAAACAGCTAGAGGATAGCCCTAAAACAACAACTAGCACTCCTTTGAAGCTAGATAAAACCAAAAATGTTTTTGTCCAAAATAAGCAGCCCCTTCACCTGCTTTATGGTTCTAATATGGGCTCTTCTAAAAAGTTTGTAGAGCAACTAGCCGAAACCGCCAAAATATTGGGCTATGTCCCTAGTATACACAGCCTAAATGAGGGGAAAGCCCTCATGGCCAAAAACCAAGGGCATTATGTTATTATTACAGCCTCTTATGAAGGGCAGCCTACCTATAATGCTGAAGAATTTGTAGATTGGATTGTGGAACAGCCTGAAGGTAGCCTAAACCATGTACAATATAGTCTTTTTGGTTGTGGAAACTCCGATTGGATTCATAGCTATCAAGCGGTTCCCCGAAAAATTGACGCAGAATTGCAGCGCTTAGGTGCTCAGCCTTTTTTAACACGTGGAGAGGGAAATGCCAAACAGAATTTCTTTGCTTCTTTTGACCAATGGCATGACGAGCTTTGGCCTGCTCTAGCCAAAAGTTTAGGAGAAAACGGCCAAGTGCCTATCAAAAAGAACAGTTATAAAGTTCAATTGCTACACGATTGGCATGCACAGGCTTTAGGCGAAAATGATTTTGTCCGTGCTCAATTACTTAGCAAAAAGGAATTGGTCCAACAAAATAGCCCTTTTGCTAGTTCTAAAATTGAGTTACAAATTGCCTTGCCTGAAGGCCAAAGTTATAAAACTGGCGGTTACATTGATATTCTGCCTCAGAATAGTCAAGCTAATATTCAGCGAGTGTTGCGCCATTTTCAAATGCAACATGATCCCTATATCAAATTGGAATCGGAAGAGCAGTCCGTTGCCCTAAAATTACCTTTGGACCAGCATATTCGCCTGAGTGATTTACTTAAGTATTATGTAGAGCTACAACGACCTGCAAGCAAAAAACTACTGGAAGAAATTTTGGCTCAAACTCGTTGTCCATTTTCGGCTCAAGGAATTCAACAATTTATTGACAACTATGAGGCAGAGGTTTTACATAAAAACCGCAGCTTACTTAGTATTATCGAGCAGTTTCCTGGAGCAAAGATTGATCTAGGCCAATTTATTACAGCTTTGCCTGCTATGCGTCCTAGAACCTACTCTATTTCTTCTTCCGTTAAACAATCTCCTGAAAAGGCTAGCTTAGTAATTTCCTGCATTAAAGGAGAAGCTTGGTCTGGACAAGGAGAATACCAAGGCCTAGCCTCTAGCTATCTCAGTCAGGTAGAAGAAGGCAACCTTCTTTGGTTGCGCTTTATGCCCAATTTACCCAACTTCCCTGCTCCAAAAAGCGAAGATAAACTCATCTGTATTGCTGCAGGTACGGGTATCGCCCCCTTTAGAGCCTTTATGCAAGAACGCAGCCTAGAGAAAACGCCAGAAAAAGCGCTATTTTTCTATGGTTGCCGTGCCAAAGAAGTCGATCAACTTTATGCGGAAGAGTTTGCGCAATGGGAAAAAGCAGGTTGGTTAGATTTGCGTCCCGTTTACTCTAGAGCACCCGAACAAGAAGATCAAACCTATGTACAGCATCGCCTTTGGGCAGATAGAGATGCTTTTTGGGATGCTTGGCAAGAAGGCGCCAAAATCTATATCTGTGGAGATGGCGAAGGCATGGCCCCTGCGGTCCGTCAATGCCTCATGGATATTTACCAAGAAAAGACCCAAGCTACAGAAGCCCAAGCCCTAGATTGGTTGATGCAAATTGCAGGTAAGGACAAGCGCTATTTTACCGATATTTTTAGCTAAAAAAAACTTAATTGTCCCATAAAAAAGGCTCAGCAAGGAATTGCTGGGCCTCTCTGCGTTTTGCAGGGCGCGAAGCGCCCGCAGGCTGAGGGGCTGTAGCAGGGCCGCCGAAGGCGGCAGACCAAAGG
This sequence comes from Saprospira sp. CCB-QB6, assembly GCF_028464065.1. NCBI lineage: Bacteria > Pseudomonadati > Bacteroidota > Saprospiria > Saprospirales > Saprospiraceae > Saprospira > Saprospira sp. CCB-QB6. The sequence continues at coordinate 945,370 of NZ_CP116808.1, forward strand.
CTTTTGAAGCGCAGCGAAAAGCCTGCAGGGCCGAGCAGACCTGCGAGCTGCGCAATGGCCCGACCCGAGCGAAGCGAGTGGGCAGCCCCAAAAAAGAGAAAGATTTGGGCCATGCAGCTAGACAAAAAAGCCTATATTGGCGGCTAATTTTTGCTTATGTATTTAGTTGCGGAACATCTGGTTCAGGAAGAGCAGGCGGGAAGAGTGTATGATTATGCGCAGGGGTTATTTCCTTTGCTTCCCAGCCGAAAAAGTGTAAAAAAAGCCCTAGATAAAGGCCTTTTGAAGGTTAATGGGCAGGCGGTTGGCACGGGCTATTACTTGCAGACAGGCGATGTTTTGGCCCTTTGGCAGCGGCCTGTCAATCAAAAAGAGCGGGAGTTGCCTTTGGAGGTGCATTATGAGGATGATGATTTGGCGCTAGTTTACAAGCCAGCGGGCATTGCCGTTTCGGGCTATCACAAACACAATTTTCAGCAGCGTTTTCAGGCGGGTTTGCAGCCTTCTTCGGCGGAGGATGCCCTGCCCTCTCCCCTGCCGGTGCATCGTTTAGATTTGCCTACACAAGGTTTATTATTGGTGGGAAAACGAGCCTCTTCGCTGCGTTTTTTGCAGGCTGCTTTTGCCCAAAGAAAGGTACAAAAAACCTATTTGGCGGTTGTTATGGGGCGGCCAACGCAGGCCAAAGGGCGGCTCGATAGCCCCGTAGATGGCAAGGCCGCTGAGACTGATTATCGCTTGCTTTGGAGCGTTCCTTCTTTGCGTTCTGGGCAGTTGAGCTTGCTCGAACTGCGGCCAAAAACGGGACGGAAACACCAGCTACGGCAGCAATTGGCCCAGATTGATTGTCCCATTGTTGGCGATAAGCAATATGGGCCAAAAGGAAAGACCCTTTTGCATAAGGGTCTTTTCTTGGTTTCTATTGGATTGGCCTTTCCGCATCCTGCAGGAGACCAACTTGAGCTCAGCATGCCCGCTCCAACTAAGTTTTTGCGCTTATTGGAACGGGAGCGCAGGCAATGGGAAAAATACCAGCCCTTGGTCTAACGGAAAGACCAATCGTATTTTGGAATATTCAACAAGCACTGCTTGAGCAGCTGAATACTTTGGTAAATATCCTCTTTATGGGCCATTTCTACGGTTTGGTGCACATGTCGACAAGGAATAGAGATCGCCCCTGTGATGGCACCTGATTTTCCATATAGTTGCAAACCGCCAGTATCGCTTCCGCCACCGGTCAAGATTTCGGGCTGCCAAGGGATTTCGGCTGCATCGGCTGCTTCTTTCATAAATTGCACCATGCGATAATCGCAAATACTAGAGCCATCCATAATTTTAATAGCAGTCCCCGCGCCCAAAGCCGTAATTTTCTCATGTGCCTGGGCCCCAGGCACATCAAAAGCAATGGTAATATCTAGGCCCAAACCGAAATCGGGGTTAATATTATGAGCGGCAACTCGAGCGCCACGCAAGCCCACCTCTTCTTGTACCGTAAAAACGCCATAGACATCATAATCGAGTTGCTCATCTTTGAGCTCTCGCAAGCATTCGAGCAGAATAAAAACGGCCAAGCGATTGTCCAAAGACTTAGAGTTCACGCAATCGCCCATTTCAATCAGCTCTCGCTCTCGACTAATGGGATCACCTACCGATACGTACTTTTCGAGCTCTTCTTTGCTCATGCCCGTATCAATAAAATAGTCCTTAATGCCTAGACTTTTGCCTCTTTCTGCGGCCGACATCAAATGAATGGGCTTGCTGCCCATCACGCCAACAATATCCTTTTTGCCATGCACAATCACCCGTTGTGAGCTCAATGTTTTGGGATCAAATCCGCCCAAAGTATGAAAGCGCAAAAAGCCCCCATCTTCAATATGCGTCACGATAAATCCAATCTCATCTAAATGAGCCGCCACCATGATTTTTTTCTTGGAGCCCTGGCCGCTTCCCTTGCGAACTGCATACAAATTGCCCAAAGCATCCGTAAAACAATCATCTACCAAAGGACGCACTTCTGATTCTACAAACTGACGCAAACGCTGCTCAAAACCAGGAGGCGCCGCCGTTTTACAAATTGTACTGAGTAAAGGGATATTTAGTTTCTCCATATTTTTATTATTTTTTTAATGATTTTGACTCTACACTTTTGGCTTTGACCTAGTTTTAAGAGGAAAGTGCAGCCCCAAATGTAGGGAGATCCACAAAAAATATATGCTATTATTGAATAAGCTAGCAGCAAGCTACAATAAACTCATATAATAATAGTAAATTAAAGGCTCAAACAGGCAGTTATCCAACACCTTATGAAAACGAGAAATCAAATAGACCAATCTATCGATGAATTGCTAAACCGCATCGAGCAAGAGTGTCAGGAAGAACCCGACACCCTACTTAGCATTCATCCAGCCCATTATACCACCGAACACCTCTTTCAGCTGCGGGGACGTTGGCAACAACGCAACCGAGAATATCAACGATTGTCTAGAATTATCTTTGCCGCAGGCGTCGCCGCTCCCCTCTTTTTTGGCCTTGGTATGCTCGGATTTTGGTCTTGGGCCATTTTAGGCCTCATTTTTTTCCCCATCGCCGCCACCGCCTTTATGTTTTTTCTGCTCGGTAGCATCTGGCTATCCGCCAAATATAAAAGCAGCGGCTACCAACAAGCAATCCTAAAAGCCATAGACGAAGAACTCAAAGAAAGAGGACAATTCCTAGAAGAACATTAATAATAATTTTTTGGGGCCTCCGCAGCAAAGCTGCGGCGCTACGTTCCGCAGCTCGCAGTTCTGCTCGGCCCATCGCCGCTAAGCGGCTCGGTCTGGCCCTACGGGCCACTGCTACACATCGCTAGGCCAGTCGCTTCGCTCCTCTCTAAGCCCATTATAAAGGCAAAAAGGGCAAAAAAGCTGGCAAGATTTCTCCAAAAACTTGATTAAAAGAATATTTTGTCTATCTTTGCAACACTTTTGTAAAGCAGGAAGAAAGCCAGTGAGGGCCAAATGGCACACTAGCTTCTTTTAATTTTTATAGACAACGCTTAGTTATAATAATACAAATACGCATTTCTGATGAAAACGATTGAATTTGAGGGCCAACTGAGAAGCAACCTAGGAAAAAGCAGCAGCAGAGAACTTCGCAAAGAAGGGCGCATTCCTTGTGTAGTTTACGGAAATGGCGAAAACCTCCACTTTACTACTACTGCTCTTGAGATCCGCGATCTTATCTACACCAACGAGCTTCGCAAGGCTAGCATCAAATTGGGAGAAAAGACCGTTGAAGCGATCATCAAAGAGGTGCAGTTCCACCCCGTAACAGACAAAATCCTCCACATTGACTTCCAAGCTGTAGTAGCTGGTCAAACTTTGAAAACTGAGATTCCTATCCGTCTTGTAGGTAACTCTAAAGGTCAAAAAGTAGGGGGTACATTGGTGCAAAAAATGCGCAAGCTAAAAGTATTGATCCAACCCGAAAGCCTTTGCGCTTACATCGCTGCTGATGTAACTCCTTTGGACTTGGGTAAATCAATGCGTGTACGCGACATCCAAATCGCTGAAGGTATCGAAATCATGACTAACGGTAGCATTCCTGTAGCATCTATCGAGATTCCTCGTGCCTTGCGTTCTGCTCAGTCTAAAGCTGCTGCTGAAGCTAAAAAATAAGAAGGAGATTAACTTTCCTTTCATAAAACGCAGTTCAATGCTATTGAACTGCGTTTTTTATTTGAAGATCTATGATTGCTTGGATTAAACAACTTTTTGGTAGCTCCACTACCCCCAAAAGTATAGACCCTATGAAGTATCTTATTGTAGGCCTGGGCAATATTGGCGCAGAATATAGCGAGACCCGCCACAATATTGGCTTCAAAGTAGCCGATGCCCTAGCCGAAAGCCTAGACGCCAAATTTGAAACTAAACGCTATGGCGATCTGGCCCAAGGAAAATATAAAGGCCGCAGTTTGCTCATCCTCAAGCCTTCTACTTATATGAATTTAAGTGGAAAAGCATTGATGTACTGGATGAAAAAGGAAAAGCTCAGCCTAGAAAATGTCTTGGTCCTTGTCGATGATCTCAATATCAATTTTGGAACAATTCGCCTTAGAGGAAAAGGAGGTGCTGGGGGCCACAATGGCCTCAAAAGCATAGAGGAAGAGTTGGGCCATAATGATTATGCTCGCCTACGCATTGGTATTGGAAATAATTATCCCAAAGGCCGACAAGTAGAATTTGTTTTGGGCAAATGGAGCCCCGAAGAAATCGAACTACTCCCCAAAGTTATCCGACATTGCCAAGGCGCCTGCAAAAGCTATAGCTTTTTGGGCCTGGCCAATAGCATGAATCTCAGTAATAAAAAGCTCTTTGCCCCACCAACTAGCCAAGCAGAGGTAGACAAAGATGATTTGCCTGAAGTATAAAAGCAAAAAGGGCGGCCAGCAAATGCTGGCCGCCCTTTTTTAGGCTAGAGACAAGCCCTAAAAGCGGTAATAAGTAGGCTCTTTCCACTCAAAATCTTTGTGGCGAGGCAACTCATCAATAACTGCGGCAACGAGTTCGGGCCAAGGGGCCGTAATTTTGCGGGCCTGCATATCAATCCAGCTCCCGTCAATGACTACTCTAGCGGCTAATTTGCCATTTTCTTTGCGGACCTCCTGCTCAATAGTATAAAACGTATAGTCTTCTGAGGCTGCTTTGAGCAGCATATTAAAACTAAGCTTTTCGTGCATTTGAGTTTCTCGGATATAAGTGCTTTGCTCTCTGAGCAAAATAGCACCTAGGCCCTTTTTGGCCAAATCTTGTAAAGGGAAACCCTGTTGAGCAAAAAAACTGATCCGAGTGTGGGCCGCGTACTGGCTGTAAGAAGTATGACGCATATGCTGATTGGGGTCCATATCGGCCCAAATGATCTCTACTTCTTTTTCATAAGATTTCATAATAGAATATTGAATTTGATTGATGATTTCAGTGAGTGGCTGCGTTCTACAGGCCCGAAGGGCCGCAGGCCTAGCGATGTGGAGCAGTGCGGCAAAGCCGCAGACCAAAGGCAGGCGCAGCCTGCCTGCAGGGCCGAGCAGAACTGCGAGCTGCGGAACGTAGCGCCGACGAGCGAAGCGAGGCGGAGGCCCCAAAATAACAAGATTAAGGCAAGGCTTTCACCGCCTTTCTAATCATGTAGCGATTGAGCCAAAGGATGCCGAGGGCCAAAAATGCGGCCGTTAGGAGAACCGTAAAATGTGGCCAATTGCCGATGGCATAGCCCTCTTGGCTAAGGAGATAGCCGAGGCCAAACTTGAGCGGCAGCAAAATGGCAAAGACCGCAAGGAGGATATAAATGAGCAGCAAATTGAGTTTTTGTCCCAATACTTGGGCAATTTGCTCTTGGCGATAACCGAGTTGGAGCAGCAGTAAAATATCGCTTTGCGCTTGGCTGACCAAGAGGCGATAATTGAGTAAAAGGACCAAAACGGAGAGGCTGATAATGGCCGTGGCCAAGAACAGCAGGAAGGCGAGCAAGAGAAAAATTCCCTGTTTGAGTTCGCCCCCAATTAGGCTATTTCGGCTGAGTTCGTACTCCTTTTCGCTGAGATAATCGGCCAAAGATTTTTGAAAGGGATTATCCGTTTTTAGGATGAGTTGGCTAACCTTAGCCTCCTCATAACCAAATGTTTGGTTGCTGGCTTGCAGAAAGCTAGCGGGCACCAAAATCGAATTAAATTTGCGGCTAAGGCCGACAATTTTGGCCTTATAGGTTTTGCGATTCTTTTTTCCTCGGATATCGAAATCGAAGGCAAAAGAGCCCAACATATCTGCGCTAATTTTGGGTAGGCCTTGGCTGGGGCCAAAACCATAATTATAGAGGCTGAGGTAATCGTTGGAGAGCACTACAGGCACAAAAGGGTCGCCCTCGGTCCATTGAAAATCGCTGCTATCTATATCCACATAATTTAGGGGAACTGACTGGCAAAAAAGCAGGGTAGAAAAGCCCAACTGCGGCACTCTGGCCATCAATTCATAGCGATTGGAGCGAACGGGGGCTAGATCTTGGCAAAAACCTTGGGCTCGAATATCGGCAATTTCCTCCTCGCTAAAGCTTTTTTCTCCGCTTAAGCCTTCTACCTTCTTTTGGAGGACCAAAAGGTTTTCATCGCTAGCGCCATTGGCTAGCGTTTGCACATCCCAAAAAATTTGGAGGCTAAACAAGAGGAGAAAGAGGCCTAAAAAAAGGCCAATAGCCGCTCCCCAAATTTGCCAAGGAGAGCGGCTTTTCCATAGTAATTTTTGTAATAGAGGCTTCATAAACTAGGCGGCTTAGAGGAAACGGCGACGGATCCATTTAATAAAATCCTTAGCGAGCTCCTGCTTGTCTTTTTTCATCCAGTTGCCTTCTGGAATCAATTTGTTTTCTAGGTATTCTCTGGCCTGATTAAAATCATCGGCCTTGCGATTAAAATAATCCACAGCCTCATCAAAGCGGCTGGCATCGCCTGCAAAGAGCTCACCGATATAGCGGAATCTTTGGCCTACCCCAATACTTCCTTTGAGATCGCTAATGGGCTTTTGCTGTAAGCGGCTCATTAGGTCGGTTGCCTGTTTGAAGACAAATAAGGCTTCGTATTCTTCTTTATTTCCCTTTGCTTCGGGCTCTTCTTTAGGCGGATCGACAGCAGGAAGCTCAACTTCTGCTTTGGGTTCTTCTTTTTTGGGAACTGCGGGGGGGGCTTCTACCAGCTCTTCTTCCTGGACCTCAGGAATCTCCTCTACAGGAGGCAAAATTTCTTCTGCTGTTTTGGGAGTTTCTTCTTTGGGGGTTTCGATTGCTCGGCTTTGAGGAATTTCTTTTTCCTCTTCTATAAGTACCTCCTCTTTTTGGGGAACTTCTGGCGCTTTTTCTTCTACTAGAGGGGGGGCTACTGGAGCGGGAATTTCCTCTTCTTTTGTAGTTGTTTTTATTGGTGCATTAAAGAAAAATTTAGGGCCTGTTTTTGGGGCTTCCTCTTTAGGTTCTTCTTGGATGGGTTCTTTTAGAGGTTCCGGGGCTTTTTCTTCCTCTATTTTTTGAGGAGCGACTTCTTGGATAGGGGTCTCTTCTTGGGCCAAGGCCAATTCATAAAAACCTCTAATTTTTTGTAGAACAAGGTCTCGTTCTAGTTGGCTAATGGGTTGAGATTCTTCGATTCGTTCCAATAGGATTTGAAATTGGGCAATCTCCTCTTTTAGCGCTTTAAGTTTCATGCTAATTTATTTTATGAGCAGCGATCTGGCTGGTAATATGTTTCGTCAAGGGCAAAAAGTTCGGGATTTTTTCCCAGTATGTCCTTATAAAAGCACATAATTTCGGCCATATCCTTGGCAATATCTCCAGAGGGGTGAATAACCTTGCCGATTCCTCCTTCTTTTTTGGCATAATCTAGCCAACCGAGTAAAATAGGCACCTTTGCCTTTAGGGCCACATAATAAAAGCCTGTTTTCCATTTAACCACCTTGGAGCGGGTACCTTCTGGCTCCATGATAATGCAAAGCCGCTCTTGGCCCTCAAACAAATTGGCAATAACATCTACCATAGAAGGGCGCTCTTCGCCTTCTTTCTTGGGTTTGCGGTTAATTCCGATCCCTCCCATCATCTTAAAAAACCAGCCAAAAGGTGGCCGCATATAATCATCTTTGATGGTGTACTTAATGGGAACGCCTAGCTGGGCCATAGCGGCCATGGTGAGGGGATAATCCCAGTTGGTGGTATGCGGTGCCGCAATAAGGACACAGTTACCTTGGGCCTCTTCTGGAATACTAGGGTGTATTTTCCAACCCGCTAGTTTTAGGTAGAGCTGGCTAACTATTTTCTTAATCATTGTTTTTATTTTCTCCAAAATACAACTAAAAAAAGGGGCATCTTCTCCAATGACGATATTTAGTAATCATTTAATACTCCTCTTCTCTCTACTTAAAGTAGTAGTTTATACAAAAAAAGCATCTTGGCGCTGCTACACCAAGATGCCCAATAGGCATACACCTATTCTCATGAAAAATCTACTAATTGTAAGGGCAAGCTGCTTTATTTCTTACCCTTTGCTGCTTAGCTAAGATAAGGATTTATTATCAAAACTTCATTCTAATCTCCCCCCTTCTATCCACTAAACAGAATTTTTAAACACTTTTAGCATTTTTTAACCCCTAAAAAAGAAAATCCCAGCCCAAATAGCTCAGCCAATTGCAAATAAAAAGCTAGTAATCAACAATTTTGATTTTACTTAACTACAAATAAGATCTATAAGTAGCCCCCTATTTTCCAATATTTTATTTTAATTTTGTGCCCTAATCTTTAGATCTCACACAGCTATGTCGGCACTATATATCCATATCCCCTTTTGCAAACAAGCCTGCCACTATTGCAATTTTCACTTCTCTACCTCCCTCAAATATAAGGGGCGTATGCTAGAAGCTATCGGTAAAGAATTAGTCCTGCAAAAGGATTACCTCCAAGGCGCCGAACTACAATCGGTCTATTTTGGCGGAGGAACTCCCTCCCTGCTCTCTGCCTCCGAAATTATGCAACTCTGGTCCATTATAGAAACACACTATAACTTGGGCCCCAATATGGAAGTAACCCTAGAGGCCAATCCCGACGATATGAAGCTCGATAAACTTCGTAGCTATAAATTACATACCCCCATCAACCGACTGAGCATCGGCCTGCAATCCTTTTTGCCCGATGAACTAAGCTATATGAATCGCGCCCATTCCGCAGAAGAAGCCGAAAACTGCCTCGCCAATGCCCTAGCCGTAGGCTTCGAACAACTTTCTGTCGACCTGATCTATGGCGGCCCCTTCCTCTCCAATGAAGACTGGCGCAAAGCAATTCGCAAACTTTTCGCCTTCCAAGTTCCCCATCTCTCCGCCTATGCCCTCACACTCGAACCCAATACGCCACTCGAACATCTAGTCCGCCGCAATAAATTGCCCGCCCTCGATGAAGAACGAGCCGCCCAACATTTCGAGATTCTCTTAGAAGAATGCATCTTGCACGATTATGAGCAATACGAAATCTCCAACTTTTGCCGCAACCAACAGTACGCTAAACACAATTCTTCTTACTGGAAAGGCCGCCCCTACCTCGGCATCGGCCCCTCTGCCCATAGCTTCAATGGCCATAGCCGACAATGGAATGTCGCCAACAACATGAAGTATATCAATGCCCTAGAAGATAACCAACTCCTCTTCGAAATAGAAGAGCTCTCCCCCACTGAGCAATTTAATGAACTACTCATGACCCGCCTGCGCACAAAATGGGGACTCTCCCTACAAGAGGTGGAAAAACGCTGGGGCAATAACTGTAAACAACAACTCCTCCGCCAAATTCAACCTTTTATTCAAGATCATTTGGCCCATATCCAAACCAATTATATCTACCTCACCGATGCAGGAAAGCTCCTCAGTGATCATATTCTAGCCGAGCTCTTTCTCGAAGATATTCCCGCCTAATACTTTCTTTTCTCTCGTTTTTTGGGGCTGCCCCTGCGGCCTTCGGCCTTGGGTCGGGCCATTGCGCAGCTCGCTGTTCGCTCGGCCCTGCGGCCTGACGGCCTTGGTCTGCCGCCTTCGGCGGCCCTGCTACAGCCCCTCAGCCGCGTCGCTGCGCTCCTTTGCAGCGGCTTTGCCGCTGCTCAAACGCAGAACGGACCGCCAAATACTTGGCGGTCCGTTTTTATTTGGTCCAATTGGCGCCCTACAGGCCCCAAAGGGGCCGAAGGCCTAGGGACCTGTAAGGGGGGCCGAAGGCCAGACCGAAGCCCGTAGGGCTGAAGGGCCGAGCAGAACTGCGAGCCCTGAAAGGGCCCGGCCGCCAAAGGCGGCAGGCCCCAAAAAATATTACTTCAACTGCGCTAAAGCATCCAGCAAATAAGCCCAAAACTTCTGTACTGAGCTGATCTGTACTCGCTCATCGGGAGAATGCGCCCCGCGGATGTTGGGACCAAAAGAGATCATCTGCATTTTGGGGTAATGACGGCCCAAAATACCACACTCCAAGCCCGCATGACAAGCATTTACGTCGGGCTCCTCCTCAAAGCGATCAATAAAAAGTTGACGCATTTGGTCCACCAAACTAGAAGCGGGCAAAGGCTCCCAGCCCGGATAACTGCCCGACAACTGCGTGTCGGCCCCCAATAGGCCATACAACCCCTGAATGTTTTCGGCCAAAGCCCATTTCTCAGAATCTACCGAGCTGCGGCAAAGGCAAAGTACACTATACTCCCCATCTTTGATGAGCAAGCGAGCCAAATTATTTGAAGTTTGCACCAGCCCCTCAATCTCTGGGCTCATTCTGAAGATGCCGTTGGGAGTAGCCAAAACCGCCGCCAAAAGGGCCGCTTGTTCCGCTTCGCCCAACTTAATTTGGGGCAAAGCTACCACCTCAGCGGTCAAACTTAGGCCGGGATCTGTGCTGCTATATTCTGCCTTGAGTTCGGCCTCCAAAGCAGCTAGTTGTTCTCTGCATTGCGCCTCTTCTGCCTTGGGCAAAACGACAATCGCCCAAGCCTCTCTGGGAATCGCATTGCGCAATCCGCCCCCATCAAATTGGGCTAAGGCCAAGGGATAAAGCGATCTTAACACACGGGCCAAAAGTAGGTTGGCATTGGCCAAGCCCTTAATAATATCCATACCCGAATGTCCACCACTCAAGCCTTTTAAGCTAATTTTCAGGGCCAGATCTTCCTCTTTGGCCAGGGCGCTAGGCACATAATTTCCCGCTACCGAAATATCTACACCACCTGCACAACCAATCGTCAACTCCTTATCATCCTCAGTATCTAGATTGAGCAAATAATCCGATTTCAACCAATTGGGTCCCAAGCCCAAGGCACCAGTCATTCCCGTCTCTTCATCTACGGTAAAAAGGGCCTCCAAAGGAGGATGGGGAATATCGGTACTGGCCAAAAGGGCCATAATAGCCGCTACGCCAATCCCATTATCTGCGCCCAAGGTCGTTCCCTTAGCCTTTACCCAATCGCCTTCTACATACATCTCAATACCTTGACTAGCAAAATCGAACTCGGTATCGGCATTCTTCTGATGCACCATATCCAAATGGCTCTGCAAAAGGACCGTGGGGCGGTTTTCTAGGCCTGCAGTGGCTGGCTTTCGGACCAAAATATTTCCTACCTCATCCTCCTCGGCAACTAATCCCAAGTTGGAGATATAGCTCCGCATAAATGCACAAACCGCCTCCTCTTTTTTAGAGGGACGAGGCACTGCATTAAGCTGACTAAAGGCCTCCCATAATGCTTTAGGGGCCAATTCTGCTACTTTCTGACTCATGATTTTATCGTAATTTGTTAGGCCGAAAAGCTAATGAAAATTTAGATAAAGCCAAGGGATAAGTCCTATTTCTATCCAGCTTTTGCCTTTTATTTCAAGGAAGGGCTTTAGCTAGCCATCCTGAGGGGTTGCTCTACCCCTACCAAGGGGTTGCCTTAGCTATCCTGAGGGGTACTCTACCCCTCTCGAGGGGTTACTTTAGTCCTCAGGGGGATTCATGCCCCCCACAACTTTACTTAAAGAAGCCCTAAAAAGGACCTAAACGAGTCCTAGCGAGGACTAGGGGATAATCAAAAGAGGGCTTTGGCAAGCCTAAAGGTCATTTAGTCTATAGCAATCGAGGACTAGCCTAAGTCCATTGGAGAACTTAGTAAAATGAAAGCGAGGACTTGCCTAGGTCCTGCGGAGGACTTAGGCAACATCAACTGAGGACCTACTAAAGTGCAACTGAGGGGGTAGAGCAGTCCAAATAGTGAATTATCAGCCTATTCAGTAGGCCCTAGCTAAAAGCCAGCTTCTTTTATTTCTAAGATAAAAAGCAGAACTTGGGCAAAAATCAGTCTTATGCCACAGCTTATCCGCTTAATTTTCATCCTTTGTTTTCCCCTTTTAATGTATGCACAGCAGCCCTTGCGACTAGCTGACGATCAGCTAGAGCAGCTCGTTCCCTTAGCCGATGGGAGTTGGGCGTGGAAACCTTTTTTGGATTTGCCTTCAAGCAGCTTTAAAACGGTAGCGGCTCAGGGAAAAGATATTTGGGCCATTAGTCTGGCCAATGAGCTCTTACATTACCATCTAGAGAGGGGCTATTGGGAAAACTTGGGTGTACGCAAAGAGATTCCGGCCCTCATTCAAACTAGTTTCATTTATAAGGGGCAACTTTACTTTCAGTCTGCGGCCCTACTATATCGCTTATCCCTAACAGGCAGTTATAACTTAGAGCTGAGCACAAGAGGGCTTCCCTTATTGCTGTCTAACTGGGTCTATCTGCCCAATCAGGGCCGTTTTTGGGCCATGCAATCTAGTGGTGCCCCCATCTTTTTTGAGCCTGAAAGTGGGTTAATCGAACGACCTAGAAAAACTTGGTTTAGAAACTTTGCTAGAGGACAAAGTCAGGCAGAAGGACAGCTTTGGCCTCTAGATGCGAAACATTTCTTATACTTTAGTATTGGCGGGCAAGAACTTTACCTGCTCAACTTTCCTGATTTTGAAGCCTATAAACTAGGTCCAGTAGACGGCATTCAGCCCAAAGGCCAAGCCCTTTCTATTGATGGGCCAAAATTAAGCAGCTTTCTACCAGCTACAGCTAGTCGCTTATATTGGAACAAGGGGTTGAGAGGGGGCCGCATCAATTGGTGGCAGCATCCTAGTCCAGAAATTGACCACTTTGAATTGGAGCGCAAAGCAACAGCAGCTTCTTCTTGGATAATTATGGGCAGTCTCAATGCTTATAATGCCCCGCATCAGGCGGGCTTTCATGCCCTAGACGATAGCCAAAAAAGGAGCAATGCCACTAGTTACCGCTTAGTTGCCGTTAATACATGGGGTCATAAGCGCTACCTACAGGAAATCTGCTTGGGGGCAGGCTGTCCTAAAGTTCAACTTGGTCCTAATATCCTCCGGGCAGGAGAAGATTTACGGCTCTATTTGCCTGCTTGGCAGGGGCAATGGCTCAAGATATCCTGGAAAAGCGGGGGGAAAGTCATTCAAAGCCAAGAAATCTATCTAGATTTCCCTACATATCAGTTAACTTTGCCCGGCCAAGCAACGGGTTACTATGAGTTGTCGGTAGAGAGTACCGAGGACTGTCAGCAGTTTCAGTTGTTTTATGGTTTTTAGCGAAACAAAATCTAGATTATTGGATACGCAGCAAGAAAAAGCGCCCCTACTTTGGGCCCTAGCCGCTAGTTTGGGCAGTGGATTATTACTGGCCTTTAGCCTTTCTAACTATAGTTTGTTATTTACGGCCTTCTTTGCCTTTATCCCTTTATTGTGGCTAAGTAGAAAGCTGTCTTTTTGGCCCTTTGTCGGCTTTAGTATTTTGAGCAATCTCCTTACTTATGGCCTTTTGGCCAGCCCCCTATTCGAGACTGTCGAAAGCAGTACAGCCCTCTTTTCTTTAGGATTTATTAGCCTGTTATTTAGTATTCCTTGGGCTATGCTTTGGTTAATTCATCATCGGCATAATGCTAAATTGGGCTATTGGGCTTTTGTGAGTAGTTACTTGGCGCTTGAGTGGATGCAAGGGCAATTTAGTGGACATTGGGCGGGTTGGCAACTTGGTAGTTTGCCCTTACTCTTTGGCAATATTTGGCAGGCTTTGGCCTTTGTGGGTACAGGTGGAGCTAGTTTGTGGATACTCAGCCTTAATATTCAACTTTTCCGCCTTATCTTTCCCGCTCAGCCCCAAAGCCGAAAAGGCGCTATTTGGGCGGGCATTCCGCTAGTTCTTCTCCCCTTTTTATTGAGTTTGTTTATTGGCCCTAGCCAAAAGGGAGAGTCGGGCAGTTTTACTTATCAATCTACTTATAAAAGCCAAACTGGCCGCTTACTTTTGGGCCAATTGCCCACAGAGGAGATTCCAGAAAACGCTCTTTATGCACAAGAAAAAGTCTTGAACAGTTGGGCCTATCAAGCCAATCAAGATAGCCTTAACAGCATCCGCTTCTGGCAAAAAGGAGAACGACAGGCCGTAAATGGTCAAGGCTTTCTAGTTCGGACCATATTAGGCCAAGAGCAGCGCTTTTTCCAGTTTCTCGATTGGCAGGGCTCTCGCCTGCTCCTCCTCAATGCCCAAAGTCTAAAACGCACTGCTCCCATCCGAGAGGGCTTACAAAAAGGAGCACAAACTAGCCTAGCTTTTAGTCAAGACAGCAGCCTCTCTCCTATGTTGTACCGCTCGGCTCGTGCTCGAGCCCAAGAGAGTGGCAGCGATATTATTTTGGTCCAAAAAACGGCAGCTCATTACTTTGGCGCCAATGGAGCATACCAAAAACTAGAAGAGGGCCAAAGCTGTTCTCCTAAAATATGGAGCCCTACATTTTTTGCCCAATATGGCGATTTGCCCGGGCGATTGTCTATCTTTTTGGCGGCCTGGTTGGCCTTAGCCAGCATTGTCAAACCCTTCCGTAAGAAATAACAATATAGCTGATGAGTATGAAAAACGAAGATTTAGAACTTGAGCAGGAGATCCTACAGGCAGAATATATGCAGGCTCAGCAACCTGCGCTTTTGGTCCTTTTGGCCCAAGGCATTTCTGTTGTATTCCACCCTTTTCTCATTTTGCTCTACGCCTTTGTCCTTTTGGCTTATTGCAATCCCTTTTTGTTCCGAGTGAGTAGTTTTACTGCTGTCTTTGAAAATAAGGTTAATAGCATGCTTTTCATTTGGCTGGCTATTTTCTCTTTTGCGGTCCCCCTACTTACTGTCCTCATGATGCGAGCCCTCAATTTTGTTTCTTCTCTACAAATGCCTGGTCGCATGGAGCGCATTGGCCCCTATATCGTGGTGGGCCTATTATACATGGTCATCTTTGTCAATTTCAAGAACAACCCTGGCGTCCCTTTAGAGCTAACCGCCTTTGCTTTGGGCAGTACGATTGCTCTTTTCATTTCCTTTTTCTTCAACCTATTTACCAAAATTAGCGTGCATACTACAGGCATGGGAGGGCTAATTGCCATGACGCTACTTGCTGTAAGCAGAAGCTATGATGGCCAAGGCTATTTATTGGCGGTAGTGATTCTAATTGCAGGTTTGGTTGGTAGCGCTCGTTTGCTTCTTGGCGCTCACAAAACAAAAGAAATTTATGGAGGTTATGTATCAGGCTTTATGGGCCAAATGATTGCTTTCAATTATTTATTTGCCGTTGCCGCCGAGCAGATCTAAGGTTTTTTGGGGCCTCCGCAGCTTCGCTGCGGCGCTACGTTTACATCGAACTGCTAAAGTCCTTGTTGTCACAGCTCGCTATTACTTGCTTCGCTGCGTCGGCTCCCGTTGGTCGGGTCGCTCGGCCCTGCGTCGCTTTCAGCGGCTGGGTCTAGCTACTGCTTCACATCGCTAGGCTGGTCATCCTCTAGTTTTAGGCAAAAAAAGACCTCCAATTCTTGGAGGTCTTTTTTTTGCCCATTTTGTCACCTAAAACTGATATTGCAACTGAATAGACAGGTCGTTATTATAAAACTTATGAGGTAATCTGCTCAATTGGATTTCTCCAGCTTCTTGCTCTAGCAACAAACATTCATCTTGAGGAATTTTGTTCTCTTCTAGCAATTCAGCAGAAAGCTCTTGATTGGCCTGATGTGCTTTTTGGCGGCTATTTTTGGCCAAATTAGCAAAAGCCAAATTACATTGTAGCCCCAGCTTGAGTTGTTCATTGAGTTGATAATGATAACCCAAAACAGCCGCTGAAGACCAGCTATTAAAGCCTAAATCTGCAGGATTTCGTTTACCATTGCTCATTTGGATAGGCAAGAGATAGCTAACTTTAGCTCCCATTTGCAATTGATGCTTGGGCAACATCTTATAGTTGAGCAAAACGGGAAGTTCCAAAAATTCAAGGCGCTTGATGGCCTGAACTTGTTCCTCCTGCAGCTCTCCATTCCACTCCAGCATCAACATTTCCCTTTGGCTACCAAGATTTTGCATGTTTTTATACTGTAGGCCTGCTTCAAGAGCAAACTGTGCATCTAGTTCTTTGTGGAGTTGCAGCCCCGCTTGTACGCCTAAGGCTTCTCCTTGTACATTAAGCCCCAAATTAGCCGATAGCTGGAGTTTTTCACCACTTTTACGGTAGCGATCCAAAACAATCATGGGCGTATCCACTACTGGCTGTTGGCTATGGCGGAGTTGTTGTTGAAAACTACCTTTCTTAAGAAAAGATAAGTTCTCTAAGCGCTGAATCTCGCGTAATTGCTCAGCCTTTGCTCGGCTACTTGCCGAATAAACATAGCGAGTGGGCAAAATAGTTTGCTTCACTTCTGGATGTTTATTTTGGACCTTTTCTTCCACTGAAGGAGCTTCTTTTTGCTTCATAGAAACAATAGCCTCGGATTTTGGTGCTGGCATCGCAAGCATGTCCGATTCAATTGTTTTGCTAGGGGGTGGAGTTGTTATGGCCGCTTTAGCTAGGGGAAGGACTTGCTGACTTTCTGGCAAATCTTTCTCCTCTAACTCTTCGAGTTGAATCATTTGGCGTTTAGGGGCTGTTTGTAGCAGCTCTTCCTCTTGAGCCATGCTTTTCTCAAAGCCTAAAAAGGGAAGGCAATACTGATAGGCCAAAACGCCTGCTCCACTAGCCAAGACAAAAGCGCCCATAACCAACCAATTGCTCCAGGCAGAGCCACCTTTGGCCCCAGTCAGCTGGATTTGGTCGAGCCGTTTGTCCATATCCTCCCAAGCAGCAGAAGGCATCTCAAACTGATGGCCTTCTAACTGAGAGCGAATAAAATCATCATCTTGTTCGTAAAACTGCTTCATTTGCTAAAGCGATTTATTTTGGGTGGTTCATAATGTTTGTACAAAAAAAAGGGCCAAATTAGGGGGCAGCCTCGTAGCGTTTTTGTTGCTCGAGCAAGGCGCGCAGTTCTTTGCGTGCATTGGCTAGGTGCCATTTGGAAGTCCCTACCGAAATGCCTAGCATATCGGCAATTTCTTTGTGCTTATAGCCATCTACTACATAGAGGTTAAAGACGCTACGGCTAGCATTGGGAAGGCGCTGAATTAAGCGGTAGAGATCCTCGGCCTGCAATTGTTGCAAGCTACCGTTATGTACGGCCCCATCTCTTTCTATATTATAGTTGATAACCTGTTTGTATTTGGTGTTTCGGCGAACGTGGTCGATAGCACTATTAAAGACAATCTTGGCAATCCAACCTGCAAGGTTGTTGCTATCTTGGTACTTATCTAAAGAGGTAAACACCTTGAGAAAAGAGGTGTTAAGAATGTCTAGCGCCTCCTCCTGGTTCTTGGTATAACGCATAGCAATGCCATACATTCGTCCGTAGTACTTTTCATACAAATGCTTTTGGGCCAATCGGTCGCCTTTGCGGCAGCCTTGGATGAGCTCATTATCTGTACTTTTGTTAGAATATCTCATGCAATGAATTGCTTTTGGCAAGGTGATTTTTTGACCAAAGATGCAAGAATTGCAAGTTTTGGTCTTCTTAGGGGGGAGTGAGAATGAATTTTTGCCCTATTTTAGAGCCCTTCTCATTAAGTAGTAGAATTTGCGCTATAACGTTCTTTTTTATAAAATTTACAATAGACAGCCCCTTGGTGGCCATTTTGTTTAAGAACGAAAGCTATTCTTTAATGGTTGGTGATGAATGCTTTATTTTTTTAGAACTTACTTTGGGCTAGGCGTCTTTGGCCTAGCGATGTGCAGCAGTGGCCCGCAGGGCCAGACCAAGGCGGCAAAGCCGCTGTGCAGGGCCGAGCGAAGAGCGAGCTGCGAAACGTAGCGCCTGCCGCAGGCAGGAGGCCCCAAAAAAATAGAATTAACCTCCTTTTGAAGCTCTTTATCCAACGCCTATCTATATAAATTAGTCTATGCGCCTTCTATATTATCTTGTTTTTGGCCTCTTTTTTTGCAGTTTTTGGGCCTGTGATGCCCCCCTTTCGCTGAGTATTGCCGAAGCCAAGCAACGAGCTCAAAAAGAGTTTCGCTTAAAAGATACTTTGGGCGTGGGGATTAAACAGGTGATGCAGGATAGCGAGCACCATTGGTTGGTGGCCTATAATAAGGTACATCGCTTGCCCGCTATTTATTTGTTTCGAGCCGAAAATGCCCGAGAACATAGCCACCATATTTCTCTCAAGCATAAGCAAAAAGCCAAGATTACAGATTTGCATTTTGAGGATGTGACCTATGACGGCAATTTGGAGCTATTGGTTTATTTGCACTACGATTTTGACCTATCTTATCAGGGCAAAGAGTTGGTTATTTTTCGTTATCCTTTCGATACGCTTCGACAAGAAGAAATTTTTAGTTTTCCCTTGCAACAACAATGGGAACATGTCGATTCTTTTGACCAAAAATACGGTTTGCCTTTGCATGAAAGGCGCATTGATTATTTGGTGACCCCAGAGTTTTTTGAGGGCAATATTTTACTACGCGGAACCATTGAGGGCCGGCACAATCACTTGCTCGAATTTAGCTGGGATAAGGGTATTGAGGAGTTTAAAAAAGTACTGGATGAGGATGTCCACGAGGAGGAAGAAGAGACTCATAAAGGCGGGGTCGTCGGCAAACTCAAGGGAGCCAAACGCTTGTTTGAGGTGGTGGCGCATGAAGACGATTGCAAGGCCTATATTATAGAAGATGTGGGAGGGCATGTTATCAAATTGCCCAAAAACATACACGATGCCCTGCTTTGTTCGCCCATCACGTCCCTCTCCAATGATGGCCATTATTTGTTGTATATGGACCATCCCCACAACCAATTTAGACTCTATGACTTTAATGCCGACAAACAGCAGGTAATCATCCCCCAACTCTCTACTTTAGAGGGCTTGTCCACGGTCATTTGGCGCAAAAAAAATGGCCGCCTGAGTTGCCTTTTTGTGGCCGTTAATTTTGAAGAATACAGCCAAAAAACAGCCCTTTATTTTTGCGAAGAGCAAAAAGAAGGCCCCTGGAGTATCCAGGTTTTTGACCTGCCCATTCACTACGAATGCGATCTCTCTGGCGAATGCGCCCCCCTCAAAGATTATCATTTCAAATTGGGGCCCCGCAAAAACTTTCTCTATCGTCGCAGCAAAAATGATGATTGGCAGCTTTTTCCTTTAGGCTCAGATTAAGTTATTTTTTTGGGGCTGCCCCTCGCTTCGCTCGGGTCGGGCCATTTCGCGGCTCGCAGGTCTGCTCGGCCCTGCGTTTTTTTCGCTCTGCTCAAAAAACTAGGTCTGGCCTTCGGCCCCCCTACAGGCAGCTCAGCCTGCGGCGGCTAGGCCGCCTGCTACACGCAACTGGACCACTAACTAGCGCTTTAACAAAGTTTTTTGATGGCTTTTTGCAAAAGACCACAAGCAAAAGCTGAAAACAAGTCTAACTTTGCGGGCAGATACACCCCTTTCCCCCTTTTTTTCATCTCTATTAAAGTAGTAAAAATGCTCACGCAAGCGATTCTAGAAGGGTTGGGCCTCGGCCTATTACTTAGTATCATGACTGGACCTATTTTCTTTACCATCTTACAAGTGAGTATAGAAAAAGGAAGTCGATCAGGAATTGCCCTAGTGGCAGGCCAATGGATCAGCGATTTTATTTATATTGGTATTAGTAGCTATTTAGCTAAGTTCTTAATTTCTTGGACCAAAGAAAGTGATTTAGGGCAAGACCTTGAGTTTTATTTGAGCATAGGTGGTGGCGCTTTTCTAATTCTTTTAGGCGTTCTTCTGCTCTTGAGCCCGATGCCCAAAGCTAAACCCAAAGAAGAACCACTGAGCAATAAACAAGCAGGACAATATTTCTTACAAGGCTTTTTAATTAACAGCCTAACCCCTTTCCCCCTCTTTTTTTGGTTCACAAGTATCGGAACAGCCTACAGCAGAGGCTATAGCCAAACAGATTTAATCTTTTTTGGCGTCGCCATTATGCTCATGGTTATTTTGACCGATTTTTTAAAAGTTTTTCTAGCTAGCCGACTTCGCCAATTACTTAATGAACTTTGGTTGAAACGAATACGTTGGGTCGCTAGCTTTGGCCTAATTCTTTCAGGTTTGTTGTTTTGGCTTCGGCTAATATGGCTAAGCTAAAGTTCCCCCTTCACATAAAAATTAGCACTATGAAAAAACGTCTTTGGAAATCCTTTTTAGTGGCCGCAGCTACTCTTGGCGCTGGCTTTACTCAGGCCCAAACCGCCAACGAAAGCACCCTACTCTTTGATGCCAATTGCATGCAAGAATATGAATATCAAGCAATTGATAAATATACAGAATCGGCTTTTCATGACTTTATGTTGCAAGTTTCCCCAAAACAGAAGCTTGCGTTTAGAGTGAAAACGACAAATCTCAATGCAGAGCTTTTAGAAACACTTCCGCAAAAAGCTTTAGGTTGCACTGATTTAACAACTATCAATGGCCAGTTTATTCAAGAGGTCAATAGCTTGAAAAAATCAGTAAATATTGCCGTTTATAATGCGCAAACAAAGCGCTATCATATTCATCAGGTGAGTCAAATTGCTAGCTTCACAGAAAATGATAAGCAATTGAGCTACAAAGACCGTCGCCATAGTTTTGTCTATGCGGCCAATCAAATTAACAGTGGAGAAGACCTAGATGCTACGCCTGAAGGGAAAGTTCTCTTTGTCGAAAATGATGAATTGAGCTGCCTCAAACAACGACAGTTCCGCTCGTTTGATCGCTTGCAGCCTCGGGTCTCTGAAAATCTCTATTTCTTGGAAGGAATTGGGCTTTATCTGATCCAACAAGCTAACGGAAGTCTTCAACTAAAGCGAATCAATAAAAAGACCATTCCTGAGCATATTCGAGATATCTGTTACGAAAAGATGAATGTAGAGAATGGCATCGCTAGCCGTGGCGGTAGCTCGGTCCAAAAAACTGCTGAAGAACAGAAAAAAAGAACAGGCGTTTTATCTGCTGAAGATCAAAAAGCCCGAAAGGGAGTCATTCATGGCGAGCTAGGTTCTCCTTTTGATGTAGAACCCATTCCAGCTGAGACTAAAAAACAAACAACAGCTACAGAAAAGAAAACAACGCCTGTAGTTAGTGATGATCCTAATTATTACATTGTACAGGAGAACGATAATCTTTATAAAATTGCGGCCAAATATAATACGCGTGTAGACGTACTTATGGGGCTCAATAATTTAACTTCTACTACAATTGATCGTGGGCGTCGGATTAAGGTGGTAAATGATGGGAGTTATGTAGACCCTAACCCCTATGTCCGTACCGATGAGAAATCGGGTAAGAAGTATAAGGTGCATGTGGTCCGTCAAGGAGAAAACCTTTACGATATTGCCAAAAAATACGGCCTAAGCATGACGCAATTGGTCCAAATTAACAAGCTGCCTACAGAGAAAGCTAGCATTGATCAAGAATTGATTGTGGGCTTAGCCAACTAAATCGATCTTGGCCCAAATAAAAAGGGGGCGCTCGCCAATGGCGAGTGCCCCCTTTTGCTTACTGTTTAGGGCTTTTGGGCCGCTAAAGCAAAGACCATAGGGAGTTTATCTTCTAAACCTTTAATTTGGTAGCCTTTGGGATGTGGGACCGTATTATTAAAGCAGTTATAAGGCGAAAACTTATACTCTTTGAGATAACTGAGTTGCCAACCTGCCCCTTCTGTCAGTGCGGCAGTCATCTCTGAAAGGCTGTGATTCCAGCCATAGGATTTTCCTTGAATATCGGCGCTTCGGTTGGCATAGCTTCCCTCTTCTTCGGTCTCAATAACGCCCTGGTCAAAATAACTGTATTGAATATAACTAAAGTTATCGTCAAACATCCAGACCATAGGGTGAAACTCAACCAAAAGGAATTGCCCGCCAGTTTTAAGCAATGGTCCTATTTCTTGGCCCCATTGCAGTAAGTCGGGCAGCCAATAGACCACTCCATAAGAACAAAAAATGAGATCAAAAGGAGCTTCTTGGGCCAAAATCTTTTGAGCATCTAAAACATTACCGGCATAGAATCGGGCATTGAGCGCTAATTCTTCTGCTAAGCTTTGCGCTTTGGCAATGGCGGTTTCTGAGATGTCTAGGCCCACGACTTCTGCGCCCATGCGGGCCAAAGACAGACTATCTTGCCCAAAATGACATTGCAGATGCAAGACTCTTTTGCCCGATAAATCTGCCTCCAATAAGGAGAGCTCTATAGACTGCAAGCTCGTTTGCCCTTGCATAAAAGCGGCTTGCTGATAAAATTCGGTTTCGGGATGCAAAGCGGCTCTTTGTTCCCAAACGGCCTTATTGGCCGCAATTTGTTCTTGGTAATTCATGCGATGGATTGATTTTTTGGATGGGACAGGCCCGAAGGGCCGCAGGCTGAGGGGCTGGAGCAGGGCCGCCGAAGGCGGCAGACCAAGGCGCTGCAAGCGCCGCAGGGCCGAGCAGACCTGCGAGCTGCGAAATGGCCCGACCCGAGCGAAGCGAGGGGCAGCCCCAAATTCTATTTCTTCTCTGGCATTTCTTCCATAAATTCCACCTTCTTTTCATGAGTGATATTCATGGTCGGGGTCCCTTTGTAATCTGTAATTTTCCCCTTTACACAAATTTGCTTGCCATAGAGTTCCGTCTCTGGCGAATAAGAAAAATGTTTGATGTCTTTGCCCCAGATCGTTACAGAAAAAATCTGGTTGGGGAATTTTGTGTCCAGATTGATAAAGACAGAGCCAGATTTCGTCTTTTTGGTCGATACGACCGTGCCGCAGACGCAGGCCTTTTGATTCATAAAAACCTGTGCATCGGCTGTGCTGATGCAATCTTTGGGCAATTCTTCATTGCTAAGAGGTGGAACATCGGCCAAGCGGCCTTCCGTCGTTTTTTCCCAGCTAGAAGGGTCCTCCATGGCTTCTAGGCGTTTTTCTTCCTCTTCGGGCAAATTGCTAAAGAAATCCAAGCCCGTTTGGGCCTCCACCTCATCCACCGAAACCGCGTAACTGATAGTTGGGTTGTTGCAGCTGCCATTTTTCATGATAAAGGCGATGGCTTTAGGCTGCTCAGCCTCTAGGTCCAAAACGACCTTAAAAAAGGCTTCGGGAATGCTCACTTTATTGGGGCCTTGCGTAATTTGTGGCAAGCCCTCCTTCAAAATAGGGCCCGTAATGACCAACATCGAGCGTTTGTGAGAAAAGACGGTGCCTCGAACCCAACGCTCCAAGTCGGCCCAGCCCTCTCGGTTAAATTCGGGCAATTGGGGACTCATATTAGAGTAATAATAGGACTCACTAATGGCCGTTTTAGACCAGCGAAAATCGGCAGAGGGGGCCAAATGCCCGCGATCATAACCACTATACCAATAATCGGATTTTACCGCCGTTCCTGTACTGACCAACTCATCTTCTCTAAAATCATTGGTTCGGCTAAGATTGCCTTCCATCACCGCAGGCGGGATAATATGGGCCACCCAAGCGGCCTGTTCATGGGCTTCTGAGTAATTCAAAATCATGGCGGCATGCTCAACCAATTCCCCTTCTACGCCATCTTTTGGCAGCCCCACTTTCTTCAAATCGGCTCGAATCTTCTGCAGGCGCAACGCTTCAATTTGCTGAATGAGGGCTGTTTTCTGTTCGTCTAGGCTTTGCTTTTGAGCTTCTAGTTTTTGTAATTCTTGACCAAGGTCTTGGCTCCAAAGGCAAGCAGGTAGGGCCAAAACGAAGGCCCATAAAATAAATTGGCGCATAAGCGATGATTTGTTTTGCTGAATAAGCTCCTAAGATACTGAATCAGCAAAGGGATGCCCGCTTTCTGTTCAGATTTAAGGGAAAGTTTATTTTGATTTAGATTTTTTGGGGCCCGCGGCCGCCCTTCCTGGGGCGGCCGCCGCTATGCTGCGGGGCTCGCTATTCGCTCGGCCCTTCGCCAGCAAGCTGGCTCGGTCTGGCCTTTGGCCACCCCTCCGCAGCGCTGGGCCCTCAGCGGCCCTTCAGGCCTTCGCAGAAAAGCGGTATTCGTCGCTGCGCTCCTCATGCTTTGATATATCCCCGCCCACCCGCCCCTCTACGGGATTCCTTAAGGAATCCCTCAGGGAAGCGGGCGGAACTTTTTAGACTTTAGCCATGAGATAGAAATAAAATTCCCTTTTTTTGCTTAAAAAACTCGCTAATGTCATCAAAAAGCGATAATATGAGCTACAAATTAAGACCTAGGCCTTAAAAAGCCCATTTTATCCTTTTGCCGATGAAGCTAATAGAACAAAAGCGCCTGCATTTTAAGCAGGGGAATTCTGATAAAGTATATGAAGTAGACCTTTGCGAATTAGAAGCAGGGGCCTTTCTAGTAAATTTCCGTTATGGAAAAACAGGCGGTCCCCTACGAGAGGGAAGCAAAACGCCTACGCCTGTAGATGAAACCAAGGCCCGTAATCTGTACAATAAATTGCTACAGGATAAAATGAAAAAGGGCTATTTAGATGTCTCTGAAAAGAGTCAGGCTAAGCAAGTTGCAGCTATTGAGCCTCCAGATAAATCTCTAGAAGGAGAAAAAGCACAAGCGGCTTGGATACTATACCATTTGCAGCTCGCTCAACTAGATCCAGAGGCCCAAAAGGCCCGCAACTGGAAACTCTCTAGAGTTGCTTGGCGAGCGGCCAGCCTTAACATAAAAGCCGCTGGACCATATTGCTGGGCCCTTTTTGAGCAAAATCATCGAGGTAAATCGGTAAATGATTTAGAACTCTATAGTTTGCTTTGGGCTACAGCTCAACTTGATACAGAAATAGAGGATCTCAGCAACCTATTAACTTTTTGGAGAAGCAAGAAAAAAGCGCCTACAGCTAAAAAGCTAGCTCCTTTTGTTTATTGGGAATTAGCAAACGCGGCAGGACAGCAGGCTTTGCTCGAAGAAGAACTGCCCAAACTACCTGAACTTTGGCAAAAGGCTTTGGACCGTAAAGATATGGATGCCTTAGCCTATCAGTTGCGTAAAGCTAAGGGAGATAAAAGTATGGAGGAGGCTTTTGCCATGCTCTATTTATTGTCTCCAGCCATGCCTTATTGTCGCAAGGCGCTTTTGGAAGTCATTTGCGAAATGGAGTTTCGTCCCAATAGCTTCCGCCTCCTGCGTCGCCTCTTTAAAATGGCTACTTTCCGCAAAGATGCACAGTTCTGGGGCGCCTTGGCTTATCGCTTTGAAAAGGCGAGTCCCCAATATAAAATGCCCCGCCGCAGCAATCAATATGTTTGGGTAAGCTATAACCGCATGCGACCAAAAGATGAGTTGAAAAAAGAGGATAGTCGTTTGGCCTTCTCCAATTTGACCAAAAAGTATTTTAGTGACTACATGCGTAGAGAGCTAGATCAATTGGGCCAAAAAGGAAACATTGCCTATGTAGCTATGGCCACTAGCATCCTTCTTCAATATGATGATCATCGTGATGGGCGCACAGACCGTAGAGAAAAAAGTTGGCGCTTTGACAATAATAAACAACGTTGGATTGCAACGGTATACCATTACCCCAGCTATTCTAGAGAATTGATCTTCAACGAAATTCTCTATGCAAACAGTCAGCGATATCTGTACGCTCCAATGAAACAAGAATGGGTTTATGGAGATAATTATGATCCTGATCAGCCCTTACCCGCAGCACTTTCAGAAACTAAATATGCTGATCTTTGGCAACAAGAACCCAAAGCCTTTTTGCACCTAATGGCAGAGGCCAAAAGTCAAAAGGTATTGGAGTTTGCCCATACGGCATTTATGGCGCATCCCGAGGCCAAGAGCTTGCAAAATCGCTTGGGATTAGCTTACTGGAAACAGTTATTGAGCCGTACATATTTGCCTATACAGACCTGGGCCCTACAGAAAATTGTAGCCACTTATGAGCAATCGGGTAAACCCACTTCCATTCTGCTTTACCTTTTGGACCATGATTATGCAAAAGCTAGAGAACAGGCTTTGGCTTGGCTCCAAGCCGATTTCTTCGATTATTTTGCCGATCTAGACTTGGTCTATAACCTCTTGTTGCATGAACGCCAAGATTTAAGAGCTTGGGCGCAAGAGGCCCTAGGACGTATTGTAGAGGTATATGAACCCGCTAAACGTCAAGCGCTTTTAGGTCGCTTATTAGGTTTCTTGTTGCGCTCGGGCCAAGATCGCCAGATCTTGATGACAGAGGTGGAAACGCTACTAACAACTCACTTCAAGGCCGAATTAGAACAACTCAGCTTAGATTTAATCGGGAAGTTTTTACGCTTGCCTTTACCTCAGCAACAAGCTTTCGGTTTGCAGTTGCTTAAAGGCCATGCCGCAGAAGCAATGCAAATTCCCTTTGAAGATATTCAATACCTTTTTGGTAAAACAGCCGATTATTGGCAATATGGCCTAGAATTACTCCAAAATTCTTCAGAACAAAAGCTCTTGCAAGAAGGAGAATTTCTCTTGTCTCTGCTAGAACATAAGGAAGAAGATGTTCGCTTAGGCACTCGAGAGATTTTAGTCCCACTCTATGCCCAAAATCAAGCTTTTGCTGTAGATCAAATGCAACAACTCTTGCGCAGATTGATCCGCAAAGAAAAAATTGAGGGCTTGCATGCACTTTTTGCCGATATGCTAACTACCGAGCTAGAAGGATGTTTAGTTGAAGTGGACCGGAAGTTTATTTTCCGCCTACTTAATGCAAAATATGCCCCTGCACAAGAATTAGCCGCCCTTTTAATTGATCGTTATATCCCTTATGACTCTTTGTCTGTGGCCAATACCGTTCGCTTAGCCAATCACGAAATTGTAGCTGTGCGCGAACTTGCCTGGAAAATGTTTAAGGAGCAAAAAGATCGTATGCGCTACGAAAGAGAAGAGGCTTTACGTCTACTA
This sequence comes from Saprospira sp. CCB-QB6, assembly GCF_028464065.1. Classification (NCBI taxonomy): domain Bacteria; kingdom Pseudomonadati; phylum Bacteroidota; class Saprospiria; order Saprospirales; family Saprospiraceae; genus Saprospira; species Saprospira sp. CCB-QB6. Next base: position 972,161 of record NZ_CP116808.1, read on the forward strand.
GATGTAGATTGGGCCGACTCTCGACAGTTTGCCTTTACTTTCTTTGGCGAAGCTTATACCGCAGAAGATTGGAGCCCCAGCTTGATGGTGGGCATTTGCGATTCAGTGCGCGAAGATGTACAGCAGTTTGGTCGCCAACTCATCACTCGCTTCTTTGAGGAAGAAGATGGTCCCATGTATTTGGAGCAATTGAGTCAGCACCCCCGCCCAGAACTACAACTTTATGCAACCAACTATCTGGAGCGTTTCGCTGCGGGACATCCTGAGCGGATTCTATCGCTACGCGATTATTTCTATACGGTTTTGGCCCAAGTAAATAAAGGCCGAATTGCCAAAGATCGCATCTGGAGCTTTTTAGCAAAAGAAGCTAAAGCCTCTTTTGAAGTAGCACAATTCCTCTCTGATTTAGCTACTTTTGTCTCGGCCACAGCAGCTATTGGCGATAAAGAACAGGCCGTTATTGTGCTACGCGATTTGCAGGACCAATACCCCTTGCTCGAACAGCCTATTGCGATTCACGATTATCCCACTCAATCTTAGTCTAGCTCAATATGTTATTTAATTATAAGTATGGAGGAACTTCCTCCGTGAAAAATAAAGCTGGGCAAACGGCGATGTCTTTTGCCCCTGATAGTTTGCGCGAGCCTACTTTTTTTGTGGGCCAATTGCACAAGAAAATTGCCTTTAGAGAAGCTATCTCTGCCTTGAATGCTGTAGTAGTTTCTGATCTTCGCTTCAAACCTCGCGATAAATCCGCCTATTTGGCCTGGGCCAAAGAACAAGAAGAGGTTTGGCTAGCCCAATACCTCGGCGAAATTGCTGGAGATGAAGCCAATATCAAAAAACGAATCGAAGATATTTCTGTGGAATTAGCAGGGGTAGAAGAGCAGGAACGAGGCGTAATGCAGCATTTCTACAAAAAACAAAGAGAGTATTTTAATTACCTCTATAAAAAGGATTTTGATGCTTGGATCGTCCTGGATCCCGTTATCACTACCCATCCCGATAGCATTTTCTTTGAGTGCTTTAGCCAAGATGAATCTACTTATGGTAAGCTCAGCTGTGGCTACAATGTCTTTAAGAATATTGACGAGTTTTCTTGCGGAACAACCAATATTGACTACTCCGCAGCCCTCTATAATGAGTTTCAAAAGATTCGAAACTATAAGGAAACCGATTTTCGAGTAGATCCTTCTGGCTTCGAAATCCAAACAGAAGACCAAGATTTATATAAAGAGGTCAAAATTGACCTGCCCGAAAGCTGGGTCCGCGGCTTCCTTCAAGTGAGCTCCGCCATGACGATGCCCCTCATTCGCTTTGACCTGCATCCCATGGATATTCATAGCATCTGCCAGCTTTTGCGCCGCTTCAAAGAAACACATGGCCCCCGCTCTTTGCGCTTTCAACTTCGCCCTGGGCAGCCCGTTAAGGTGGTGGTAGAACCTTGGAATAAAGAAATTATCTGCCGCCGCTCTATTTATCATGGGCCAAAAGCAGAGGAGGTCCGCATTTGGGGCCGCCGCCGCTTACTCATTTTAGAGCGCCTGATTCCACAAGCCAAAAAATTTACAGTCAGCTTCCTCGGTTCTGGTTTGCCTTCTTTCTATGAGGCCCAACTAGAGGGAGATATGGTCTTTACTTTGGGCCTTTCTGGCTGGACCGATAACGATTGGTCCAGAGCTGGTAACTTTGATCTGCTCGCCCCTCGCTTAGAGGTAGACGATTGGACCAAACAAACCGTTTTCGAGGCACTCAAAACCACTTATTTCGAGTCGGTAGATAGCCTCGCAGAACGCCTGGAATTAGGCACAGATATCGTCAGCGCAGCCTTGCAAGCCTATACGCAAGCAGGCCGAGTGATCTTTGATCCTACCCTGGGCGTTTACCGCCTCAGAGAATTGCATCGCGAACCTCTCGATATGAAACTGCTCCGCTTTGCTTCACCGCAAGAGGAAAAAGCCAACAAAATTTTGGACAAAAACCGCCTCAGCAATTTATCCGCAGAGGCACAGCAAAATGGCCAAACTCGACTGTCCGCACAAATTAAAGGAGAGCAACGCAACTACCAATGCCAACTCCTTATCGATGCCGATGACCGCATGGTCCAAGCCGAATGCAATTGCAATCATTTTCAAATGAATAAATTGCGCAAAGGCCCCTGCGAACACATCTTAGCCACTCGTATGGCCCATAATCGCAAAACAGGAAAACTGATCTAGCGATTTTTTTGGGGCCTCCGCAGCAAAGCTGCGGCGCTACGTTTCGGGGCTCGCTGCTCGCTCGGCCCTTCGGCGGCTTTGCCGCCTCGGTCTGGCCTGCGGCCACCCCTCCACATCGCTAGGCCTGCGGCGGCTTCGCCGCCTGTCTACCGCAAAAAGGGCCAAAGCTTCACTATTTTGATAATTTTTTGAAAAAATTTAAATAAAAACTTGACAAGCTGCTAAAGAATATCTATAATTGTAACAGACAAATGGGGATGGCAAGCATCTCTATATAGATATTGAAAAGAAGGATCAAGAGAAGACAAAGTCTTGCAAAAAGAGCGCTGTTTCGGCGTTCAAGCGATATTACTCTTCACTGCTCACTAAGGAAGAATCTTTATGATGCGAACCGTCGTAGGTGCCCCTACTATGCGCCCTATTCGGTTTCGAGTCGTAGACTCTATAGGGCGCATAGTAGGGGCACCTACGACGGTTCGCTGGAGTTGATTCTCTTAGTTCTATGATTGTACGAAGTAAATCTTCTCTCCTTCTTTTTTCTTTTGCAGCTACTTTCAATTTTGGACCAACTGGGCTTCTGCCTTAGTTCTCCCAAATTGAAAGTAGTTTTTTTTTGTCTCAATCTGCTCCCTATGTCTGATCATCGAATGACCCGTCAACAGATTTATGACCGTATCCGTCAAACGTCTAAAGAGGAATACATTTTAGAAGAAATGAAACGCCTTGGCTTTTGGGATACTTCCGAAGAAGCTCCAAAAATATCTGAGGAGCTGATCCAAAAGAAAGGAGCCCTCCGCAGAGAGCTCCGCGAGCTGATGGAGAAGCAACGCATGTTTCGAGATAAAGAACGCATGCTAGCCGAAATGCGCAAAAAACGCATGGCCGATGCTCTCGCCCGTAGAGAAGAGACCAAGGAACGCCGTAAGGCGGAAAAAGAAGCCCGTGCTAAAGCTTGGCAAGAAAAGAAAGAACGAAGCATTGTCTTTTTAGGTAAGGATTATTCTGCTGGCTTGAGTGAAGAAGAAGCTGACCTAGAAAAATTAGCCGCTTTAAATCTCCCTGCATTTAAGGATATTAAGGAGCTGGCAGATGCTATGGAGATTTCTGTAGGGCGTTTGCGCTACCTTTGCTTTCAACGAAAGCTGTCTACAGTATCGCATTATGAACGCTTTTATTTAGCCAAGAAAACAGGGGGCAAACGTCTGATTTCAGCCCCTCGTCCAATGCTTAAAACTGCACAATATTGGCTACTAGAAAATGTACTTTCTCGCTTGGAGATGCATGAAGCCGCCCATGGTTTTGTGCCGCAGCGCTCTATTGTGAGTAATGCTAAATTGCATGAGAAAAAAGAGGTCGTCATCAATATGGACCTCAAAGACTTTTTTCCTACCGTAACCTACCCTCGAGTGAAGGGGATGTTTAAGGGCTTGGGCTATTCTGAGCAACAGGCAATTATTTTTGCGCTATTGACCACAGAACCTGAGGTGGACCAAGTAGAAATAGATGGGCAATTGTATTATGCCCAAAAAGGAGAACGCTATTTACCACAGGGCGCCCCCACTAGTCCCGCAATCACGAACTGGCTTTGCCGCCGCATGGACCGCCGTTTTGAAGGTGTAGCGAAAAAACTAGGTTGGACCTATAGCCGCTATGCCGATGACCTAAGCTTCTCTGCTCAGGATACGAGCAATATTAGCCGCATTATTTGGCAGGCACAGCAGATTATCCAAGATGAAGGCTTTGTGATTCACCCCAAAAAGCTCAAAATTATGCGCAAAGGCCGCCGCCAAGAGGTAACTGGCCTTACCGTAAATGAGCAAGTAGCCGTAGATCGCAAAAGCTTGAAGAAGTTTAGAGCCTGTTTGCATACCATAGACACTAAAGGCTATCAAGCAGCGGAATGGGGCCAAGGCTTTATTTTGGCCAGCATTAAGGGCTTTGCGAATTATGTTCGTATGGTCCAAGCCGATAAAGGCCAAGCCCTTTGCGAACAAGTAAATCGCATTTTGGCCAAAGAAGAAAATAAGCAAGCTTGGAAGGCCTATTTTGCTCAGTCTAGCACTAAGAAATATGCTTATAAAGAGCAAAAGCAACAAGTTACAGCAGAAGATACAGCTACTTTGGGTAGTTCTGGCTTAGCAGAATCTCTTCATCCCATCGACCCACAACAAAAGGATGAGGAGCAATGGTGGAGCCTTTGGTAGACTATCTAATCAGAAAAGCCCCCGCAGTCATTGCGGGGGCTTTTTATTGGACCAAAAGCAGCCTGGCCTAGCGATGTGGAGGGGTGGCCGAAGGCCAGACCAAGGCGGCAAAGGCCGCCGCAGGGCCGAGCGAGCAGCGAGCCCCGCAACGTAGCGGCGGCCAACTGAGGCCAAAGGCCGAACTGGCCGCAGGCCCCAAAATCTAGCTAAAGTGATTTTGTTTTTTGCGCCAATAAAAACCCAAAGCCAACAGCAAGAGAAGAAGGGTTCCTATACCCCAGATATAGATAGACCAGTTTGTTTTTTGGGGTAAATCAACAGCTTGGCTGTCTCCGCTGAGGACCCAGGCGGCCCAGAAAAAGGGTTGGGCAGCTACTTCCTTTTGATCAACTAATTCTAAGTAGCGGACTTGAGCATTTTGTAGGGCCTTATCTTTAGTTTGGCCCGCCTCTAAATTAGAATAAAAGAGCTCCATCAATAAGCGACTACTTTCATCATTGACCTCCCAAAGCGTGCTGAGCGTGCTGGCGGCACCAGCATAACGGAAACCAAGGCCAAGACTTTGCGCCCCTTCTCCAGCTTGGTAACGGCCAGCAGCGGTTTGGCAGGCAGAAAGCACCACTAAATCAGCAGATAAATTTAGACCAGGGAGTTCATAAGCCAATAATAAATCATCGAGTAGACTATCTTGGGTTTCGCTAAAGAAGAGAGCCGAATAGCTAGGGGCCATAGGGTCTGTGATGGCGTGCATGGCCAAGTGAATAAAGCGGGCATGGGGAGCTAATTCTCTAAACTGCTGTTCGTTGGCAGCCCCACTGCGCAGAAACTGTCCCTTAAAGTATTTTTCCAGATAATTGAGTTCGGCCTCAGCTCCAGCCAAGGGCTGAAGTTGTTTGCGAGCTTGGGTCCAATCTAAGGCTTGACGATCCACTGCAGTTCCATGGCCTTCATAAGTTGGCGCCATAGCTAAAAAACCTTGAGCTTGTCGTTTTGGGCTATTTTGCAGATAGAAATTGGCGGCATAGAGGTAACTTATTGCGTACTGCTTGATGAGGTAATTTAGGCGGCTAAAAGCTTCTTCTTCAGGACTTATAAGCAGGCTACTAAAAGCCAGCTGGGCCAATTCTGCATGAGGAGAAATGAGTAAATCATGCTTAGGCGCTTGGGGCATAAGTTGCTGATAAAGAGCATGAGCAGCTTGGATAAAGTCCATTTTGAACTGTTTACTTTCTTCTTTTGGCCGTTGCAGGAGTCGCTGAAATTTTTGCAGTTTTTTACGTAGTGGTTGAGTGGTTCCTAGGCTAAATAATTGAATTTCGCCTGCTTCTAAAAGAAAGCAATAGCTATTTTTTGGGCCCATAAAATAAGCCAATAGACTTTGTTGATTTTGAGCTAATTTCTCCTGCAAAGCGGCTAAATCCAATTCCTCTAATTCTTCTTGCCAGCTACTATAACTGGGATATTTCTGAGCCAATTGAGCGAGCAAATCTTCCAAGGCTTGGCGTTTTTGGAAAAGAATTGCTTGCATTTTTTGTGCTCGCAAGCTATCTGATTTGCGTTCTGCACGGCTAAATTGCGCTTGATAATAGCTAATATCTTGGCGCAGGCTACGCTCTTCGGCCAAAAGCTCCGCCGAGATATTGCCTAATTGCTGGGCCTCTTTATTGCGCAAAGAACTGAGCAACCAACTGCCCTTAGCCAGCTCAATTTCGATAAAAGCTTGCTGAATATAAATGGGGTCGGCCTCCGCTTTTTCCAGAGCAATTGCGGTTTCTAGAAAAGACTCATAAATTTTTTCAGTTTGTTCTCTTAAAGCTGCTTTCCCCCCTTTAGAGCCCAATTGCTTTTCTAATTCCTTGGCCAAGCTAATTGCCGTTTGGCAACTTTTATATTGCTCTAGCAAAGGGGCATTGATTTGTTTTTGCGCTCGATAAATTCCCCATAAAATAGCCAAACCTTCTTGGCCTTTCAGCTGGCTAAGTCCTTCTTGTTGCCCCAAGCCCGCCGTTTGGTAGCGAAGAGCCTCATCAAAATAACGAAGCGCCAAGGCTGCCGTATCTAATGCCAAGGCGGCCTCTCCCAAAGCAATATAAATTTCTTGATTTTTGGCGAGCTCTCGAAAGGCAGATTTTCGTCTTCGAGCATCTGCTAAAGAAGCCGCTAAGTCTTGAATACCCTCAAGATCCTTATTCTTTTTTAGCTTGTGGATATAGGCTTTAAACAAAGGAAATTGAGCGTGTCCGCCTCGATTTATTTCCTCTGTTAAAGGTAATTTAAAAGCATTTTGATCCAACAAGGATAAATAGGCATTGGTCTCTAAAGCATAAAAACTTTTGGTCATCCCTAAGTCCTCAAATTGCTTTGCAGCCTCTAGCAAGTAAGGTAAGGCCTGTTTTTCTTGCCCCAATTTATAATAACAAATACCTCTACTCGCCAAGTTTTTTGCTCGAACATGAGGAAAAACTTTCTCCCCTTCCAAGGCGGCCAAAGCCTCTAAAGTACGCTCATAATTTCCCTTCTGGCGATAGATTTGTGCCATGAGCAAATAGGCCATTGTTTTCGCATGAGGCTGTTGGAGTAAAGCCAATTTTTTGGCCCACTTTAAAGCTGTTTCTGGTTCATTGGCTAAGCCAAAATGAAAACTAGCCCCCTCTCTATATAAATCTAGCTTCAACAACTCATGATAGTTCTCCTCATTCTTTTCTAACCAAAGTAAAGCTTTGTCTAAGCGCTCCTTTTGTGCTGGCAGTTCAAGGTTTTCTAAATACCCTAAGTAATGATAGGCTAAATAATAATAAGGCAAGCGCTCTGCTGCTTGTTCTTCGGCCCAACTAAGTTGATCCTGAACCAAGGCTGTTAATTCTTCTACATAAGGCCTTTTATAAGCGCCCAAATAAGCATAAGCTAAGCCCACTAGCGCCAAATCACCCGCCTCTTGGTACTTACTCAATCGCCAAGATGAATCTACAGCTTGATTATAAGTAAAACTAGCTTCATAGTAGCGCATCATGAGCTGCTTTTGCACTCCTATCTTGGTAGTTTGAGCCAAACTGTCTTGATAAATGGCCCAATTAAGAGCTGATTGGGCAAAGAGGGGCAGGCAAAAGAATAACCCGCAAAGGCTATAGATATAGTTTCGCATGATTTATAAGTAGTTAAGTGGCTAAGGTCAATACAAAGGTAGAGAATAGCCCGCAAAGCAGTTCTCCTAAGTTGAATAATTATAACAACTATTATTTAACAGAACATTAGGCTAGTCTAAATAAACTATAAAGTGAGTCTTGCTACATAAGTTCCCAACTATTTGCGCTACACTTGCAAAGTATAAGTTATCAAACAGATAATATACGCCAAAAACATTACGCACATTTAAAACTTTAAAGCCATGAAGAATTATGCCTTCTATCTTAGCATTCTTTTCCTCTTTTGTTTTTCCTTTTCCTCAAAAGTGCAAGCACAAGAAACAGACGAAGTTAACAACTGGTTTTTCCTTCACACTACCGCTAAATTTAACGACCACTGGAAAGTAGGCAATGAGTTGCACATTCGCCGCGACGATTGGGTCCAAAACTGGCGCAATTTGCTGGTCCGCCCTTATGTGACTTATTCTGTCAATCCACATTTTTCCGCCACAATCGGCTATTCCTATATCGGTTCTTGGGCCCTTCCTGGCAGCGAAAAGGCCCCACATAGCAATGAACACAACATCTGGGAACAAGTTAGTTTTCATCACAAGCTCAACAAGGCGATTAAGGTAGCTCACCGCTACCGCTTCGAACATCGTTTTGTCGATCAATGGGAACATAACTTGCTGACCGATGAGTGGAATAAAACCGATAATACCTTCCGCAACCGCTTCCGCTACCGCATGACAATTAAGTCTAACTTGGCCAAAACAGGCGAAAACCAAGCGCTTTTCCTACATGTCTTTGACGAAATCTGGGTCAACCAAGCCGATAATTTCCGCTTTCAAGGCCTCGCCCGCAATTGGCTGTACCTTGGACTAGGCTACAAATTCAATCCAGAACTCGCTGTTGAACTGGCCTATATGCACCAACACGATAACAAAACGATTAGCGATTACCTGAATACCCCCATTATGCAGCTTTCTATCGGCTATAAACTGCCCATAAAGAAGTCTTAATGTCTTTCCCAAATAGCTAAACGGCTCTCTTAAATGCTAAGAGGGCCGTTTTTGTTTTGGGGCGTTACTCCCTTCGGTCGTCGAAGACGGACTAAAGTCCTTGTTGTTAGGGCTCCTGCTTTTTTGGGGCCTCCCGCCTTCGGCGGGCGCTACGTTCCGCAGCTCGCTACTCGCTCGGCCCTGCGGCCTGACGGCCTTGGTCTGCGGCTGCGCCGCACTGCTGCACATCGCTAGGCCTGCGGCCCTTCGGGCCTGCTACATGGGGCTGTAGGTTAAAACCTACAGCCATACAACAAAAAACATCCTAGATACATAACGTGGAGGGTTAAAACCCTCCACAGCTTTTAACAGCCCTCATAGCAACCGCATTTATGATTTAGGCCGCCTAAAAGATGTTTATTTATGGAGGGTTTTAACCCTCCATATTTTTTTTATTAAAATGTATTCGTTAATTGGCTGTAGGTTTCAACCTACAGCTTGGCCCTGCGGCCTTTAGGCTGCAGTAGTTTAGACAAAAAATACAACTGTATCCAATATTTCGCTGCTAAGCGAGCTTAGCTCCTTTGCAGGAAACTCTAAATAAGGCCGAAGAAGGAGACCAAAAGCAACAACTAAAGATGAGCGGCCTAGCGATGCGGCGGGGTGGCCGTAAGGCCAGACCAAGGCGGCAAAGCCGCCGCAGGGCCGAGCAGACCCGACCAACGGGAGCCGACGCAGCGAAGCAAGTAACAGCGAGCCCCAAAGCGTAGCGCCGACGAGCGAAGCGAGGCGGAGGCCCCAGAACAACAAACTATTTATCTACGTCGGCTAGGACCTTTAGGAAACATTTCTTCGGCTAGTTGTAGTCCGATTTCTTCTACAAAGCAGGCAATTTCTCTTTGGCTGTTGTAAAGTCCCCAGATTGGTTGTTGGCCATCTAGCGGGGCTTGATTCGTTTTTTGGGGCCAGAAAAAGCGGGCTGTTTTCCCATTAGATAGTTGTAATTCTATTTCGTATTGTTTGGACAGGCTTCCCCAATTCCATTTTTCGTTTTGGGCAATCAATTGGCCCTCCATCAGTTCGCCATCGACCAAGCAGCTGCTGCGGCGATGTAGAATCTGGTTGCCCTTGAAGAGAAAATAGAAGGCGGCCAGCTCAAAAAGCAAGAGTAAAGCCGTCATCAGGGCAAAAGAAGGCAGGGCTTCGAAGGCAAAAAGCAGCACAAAAAGCAAGAGCGGAAAAACCAAAAAAATGGTCCCCAGTAGATAATAGCCTTTGAGTCCATGGCTAAGCGGCAACTGTTTTTTGATGCGATTTAGGTTGCGGCCTTTTTGTGGATCTAGGGCAAGGGTGGGAAAAGACTGACTCATAGCATTAGAAATTGGGCAGCAGCTCCATTTTTTTAGTCAAACGGCCCACCAAGCCTTTAGAGCCGATATAGATGGGCGTGCGTTGGTGTAGTTCTTTGGTTTCCAATTCCAAGATGCGTTCTTGGCCATTGGTTGCGGCTCCGCCAGCTTGTTCAATGACAAAAGCCATGGGATTGCATTCATAAAGCAGGCGCAATTTGCCAGAGGTAGAGCTTGGGCTGCTGGGATACATGAAAATCCCGCCTTTGATAAGGGTGCGGTGGACATCGGCCACCATAGAGCCCGTATAGCGGAAGCGCATATCTTCCTCTACGCAAGTATCAATAAAGCGGCGCACGCCTTCGGGGAAGGTTTTGTAGCGGCTTTGATTGACCGAATAATTTTTGCTTTCGGGAATCTTGATATCGGGATGAGAGAGGCAAAACTCTCCGATAGAAGGATCGAGGGTAAAGCCGTTGACGCCTTGGCCCGTAGTATAAACGAGCATGGTAGAAGAGCCATAAAGGACATAACCTGCGGCCACTTGTTCGGCTCCATCTTGCAAGAAATCTTCTAGGGTACAGGGGCCATCAATAGAATTGCGGCGATAGATGGCGAAAATGGTCCCAATAGAAACATTTACATCAATATTAGAAGAGCCATCGAGGGGATCAAAAGCCACCACATATTTAGCCGATTTACAATTATCGAAAGCGACAAAGCTCTCTTGCTCTTCAGAGGCGATGCCACAGCATTCGCCACTATTTTGTAGACATGCTTGAAGAATTTCATCGGCCAAAACATCTAGTTTTTGGACCGTTTCCCCAGAGGCGTTTTCCACTCCCGCCAAGCCAATAATATCGGCTAGGCCTGCTTTATTGACCTCTCGGCTAATAATTTTGCAGGCTAGGCAGAGGTCGCGTAAAAGTCCCGACAGTTCGCCAGTGGCATAAGGTAGATCTTGTTGCTTGCGGATAATAAACTCGTCTACAGTGATGAGCTGTTTCATAAAGTGAAATTGGATAGACTAAAAAATTAGGGATACGCCCGCAAATATAAGATGATTTTTAGGAATGCTTGAGGCCCTAAGGAATTTTATCGACTAGTCTGCAGATTCTCCCCAGCGATAGCTATCATTTAACTGGAAACCGGCCAAATCTAGGGCGCGATCAACTACCGTGGCAGCTAGTTCTTCGAAGGTTTTGGGCTTAGAGTAAAAAGAAGGGACCGCAGGGCAAATGATGGCTCCCGCCTCCGTTAATCGCTGCATATTTTGCAGATGAATGAGGCTAAGTGGGGTTTCTCGACTGACCAAAATCAGTTTGCGGCGCTCTTTGAGGATGACATCGGCAGCTCGGCTGCTCAGATCGTCGGAAATGCCCGCGGCAACTCGGCCCAAAAAGCCCATGGAGCAGGGACAAACAATCATGCTGTTATATTGGGCCGAGCCCGAAGCAAAAGGCGCCATAAAATCCCTTTTGTCGTAAAAATCAAAGGGGTAATTTTTATAGTCTTGGTGCTCTAGCTCCAATTCCCAATTGAATTTGGCATTATCGCTCATGACGACCCCCACTTTTTCCCATTGGGCTTGCAAAAGCAGCAGGCGATCAAATAATACTTTGGCGTAGATAGAGCCACTGGCCCCCGCAATGGCAATGACGAGTTTATGTTTTTGCATAGCTTTTTTTGAGGAAAACAAGTTTTTGGGGCGGGGGTTGAGTAAGGGAATAAAAAAAGCCGCCAATTGGCGGCTTGGGGAGTCTAAAACTCAATATAATTCTGTGCATCGATCGGTTGCCCATTATACCAGAGCTCAAAGTGCAGATGCGGCCCAGAGCTCATCTCTCCAGAGTTGCCAATAATGGCCACGGCTTCTCCCGCCTTTACCCGATCTCCCGTCTTTTTGAGGCGGGCCGAATTGTGTTTGTACCAAGAAATCAGGTTGTTGCTATGTTGCACCCCAATCATATGGCCCGTATCGGCGGACCAGCTCGACATGATGACGGTCCCATCTCTTACGGCTTGAACCACCGAGCCTTTGGGCGCCACCAAATCGGTCCCATAATGGGCGCGAGATGGGGCAAAACTATCTGAAACGACGCCCTTGACGGGAGGCACAAAGCTCTGCCGATCGAGTCGATCCTCATCTTCCAAAAAGATGCTTTGGATCAAAGAGCCCAATTCTCGCTCCATTTGCGCACTTTCTACCACCGATTTGGTGGCCTCAGATTGATCGGGCACGCCCTGGGCCGCTGCTTTCTGGCCCGTTTCGGTGCTTCCGCCCGATTTAGGCTTTTCGACATCTTTTTCGTACTCAAATTCCGCATTGGCCAGCTGCTTAATGCTTTCGGTCTGCGCCTGATTGTTTTCCATGTCCATTTTTAGGCTGTCCATTTGCAACAACAACTGCTTGAGCTCCTTCCGAACTCCAGAGTCGGCTATGCTATTATTGCCCGAAGACATCAAGTAATTGAGTGGAGAAAAACGAATCACTAAAACGGTCAGGAGAATAATTCCCAGCGTAATACTGCTTGAAAACAGAGCCACATTGAGGGGCGACAACCGCCAACTTTTCTCCTCAACATAAGTCTGTTCATTGACGACCACCAGTTTGTGGTGCGCAGAAATCCAAGGAATTAAAGGCTTTTTCTTCTTTTTATGATTAGGCTTAGCGCTCATAAAGCTCTTGATCTAGATTTTGGGATGCTTGGGCTCTGCTTCAAGGAAAGGGCCCAGAAATGGCGAAAATACGAACAAAGCCCTTATTTTTGTAGGCCTTAGGTCTTTTTTCGGCCAAGCGATCAAATTCTTCTGTTTTTGGGGCCTCCTGCCTACGGCAGGCGCTACGCTTTGGGGCTCGCAGGTCTGCTCGGCCCTGCGGCGGCTTTGCCGCCTGGGTCTGGCGCTTTGCGCCACCCCGCCGCATCGCTAGGCCGCTCAAAAACTCCCTTTGGTCCTTGAAAGGCGCCCTGCGGGCGCCCAAAAGCTCGCTTTGCTCGCCCTGCGGCCTGCTTTTTTGCCCTAGAACCAACAGAAAAAGCCTTTTTTTACGTTTCTAAATTAGCGCCTTTTGCTTAGGCCAAAAAATAAGGCCAAGCGGTCCTTGGCCTAGCGATGTGTAGCAGTGCGGCGCAGCCGCAGACCTAGGCGGTTTGGCCGCAGGGCCGAGCGAATAGCGAGCTGCCGGACGTAGCGCAGCAAGCGCAGCGCAGCTGAGGCCCCAAAAATAAATCATTGTACTGACAGCAATTCACTAGCAAATACCTTATGCGATCATTAAAATTTATTTGGCTGAGCATCAGCCTACTGTTTCTTTTTGCCGCTTGCAAAACCAAAGATGGAGCAACTACGGGCTTGGGCAAGGCCTACCACAATGTGACGGGCCGCTACAATGGCTATTATAATGCGGGCCTATTGGTTGATGAAAGTTTTAAGAGCTTAAATCAAGCGCATCGAGACAACTACAATCAGTTGTTGGCGCTTTATCCTTATGCCGCTGCAGAATCGGGCCAGGCGGTTGCCCCCGCCTTAGATAATGCCATTAAGAAATGTGCGGTGAATATTGAGCTGCATCGTCCCAGCCATTGGGTAGATGATAGTTATTTTTTGATCGGGCAATCGGAATTTCTCAAGCAGGAATATGAAAAATCGGCAGAGACCTTTAAGTATATTGTCGATAAATATAATCCAGATAAGGCCATTTCGGCCATGACCCCCGATGAGCGCAAGGCCTTCCAGAAAAAGGAAAGGGCCCAAAAGAAGAAAAAGAAAAAGCGGAAGAAAAAACGCCGCAAGAAGCGTAGAAAGAAGCGCTCTAAGAAGAAAAAGAGCACAAAAAAGACCGAAGAAAAAAAGGTAGAAGAGGAAGATATTAGTGAGCTAGACCCTCCCTCCTATTTTCTTAAGCACCCGCCTGTGCGCTATGAGGCTATGCTTTGGTTGGCCAAAAGTTATGTAGAATTGGGTCGTCATGACGAGGCCGGGACCTACCTTCGCTTGTTATTGGAAGATGGTCGTGTGCGTCGCAAAATCAAGGCGGAAGCTTATGCCGTTTTGGCGCATAGTTGGCTCATTCGGAAAGAGTATGAAAAGGCAATTCCAGAACTAGAACAAGCCATTGAATTGACCAGAGGCAAGCGCAAAAAAAATCGCTATGTCTATGTTTTGGCGCAGCTTTATGAGCAACAGGGGCAAAACAAACTGGCCATGGATACCTATAAACGAGTGCTTCGGTTGCGTCCCAAATATGAAATGGAATTTAATGCTCGCCTTAAAAGAGCCACAAATGCGGCCTCAGTAGAAGATCGCAAGTTTAATCCAGAATATGCCCTCAAGCGCATGCTGAGAGAGGGCAAAAATGCGGAATATAAGGACCAAATTTACTTTGCTTTGGCTCAGGTTCAGTTTAGAGCGGGTAGTGAGGAAAATGGTATTTTGGCCCTCCAACAAGCCATGGCCAATAGTCCAGAAGGGAGCTTTCAAAGAGCGGAGGCGGCCTATATGTTGGCAGAATTATACTATAAGCGCAAGGATTATATTCCCGCCTATAATTACTATGATACCACTAGCCGCAGCATGCAAAAAGAGGATGAGCGTTTGGCTGGAGTACAAGCAAGAACTCAACAGCTTAAAGATTTGGCGGCCAATATGCAGATCTATGAGCTAAAAGATAGCCTAATTATGGTGAGTAATTGGCCTTATGAAAAACAGCGCGAATGGGTACAGCAAGAGCGTAAAGAAGAGCTAGAGGCCGCCAATGCTAGCAATGATCGTAAGCCTGCTGCAGCGGCTGCTGTGATTAACACCAACAAATTGGTTAAGTCAAATTTTGCCCTCTATAATGCAAGTCAACTCAAGCGAGGCGAGCGCGACTTTAAAAAGCGTTGGGGCGATCGTCCTTGGGCCGACAACTGGCGCCGTAGCAATGGCGATGGATTTGATACAGAAGGGCCTGATTTGGCCAGTACAGAACTCCCTCCTGTAACCGAGCAAGATGTGAGCGACTTTCTTAAAAAATCAGGCGTCCCCGCAGATGAGGCCAGCAAAAAGGCTACAGAAAAAGAATTGCGGGATGCACTCTTTATGGTGGCCACACTCTATTATGAGCGTTTGGGAGAAAATGAGCGTTCCTTGCAGAAGTTTAAAGAACTGCAAGAGCGTTTTCCAGGCCATCCCAGAGAGCTCGAAGCCTTATTTAGTATGTATAATATTGCACAGACTACAGGACAAAATGCTTTAGCTGCGGAATGCAAACGCCGTATTTTGGACCAATATGCCGATTCGGATATTGCCAAATCTTTGCAAGATCCCAACTTCCTCAATGCCAAAGAAAAAGAACTCAAGGCGATCAATGCGGATTATGAACGCATTTATGCGATGATTCAAGCGGGCAAATCGGAAGAAGCTTATGGCGATTTGGAAAAGGTGGCAAAAAAGTATGGGGCGAATAATCCTCTTAAAGCTCGCTTTGCCCTCTTAGGCGCTATTTGTCAGGGAGGGATGCAGGGCAAAAAAGCCTATGTACAAGCATTACGAGCAGTGGTCACTAGCTTCCCCAATACCGATGAAGAGAAGAAGGCCAAAGAAATGATTGCCATTCTCACGGGAGAAGAAGTTAAAGGCGGAAGCGGCAAAACCCCAATTGCTGCGGGAGAAACGGATGAAGAACTCAACAACATCTTTGAGAATGATTTGGGCCAGGGGCACTACATTCTTGTTAGTTTTCCCGATCCCTCTGCTAAAGTGAATAGCTTTAAGGGCGCAATTAGCAACTATAATAAGAAATATTATAGCCTGCTTCGCTTGAATGTATCGAGCTTAATGCTCGATGGTAAGTTTCCTACCTTAATCGTCCGTAAGTTCAAAACGGGTAAAGAAGCTCAAGAATACTATAAGCTGGTTGAAGGCAATAAGGAGTTTTTGGGGGAAGATGCCCCTAGCCATCAGGTCTATTTCATTGGTCAAAATAACTATCGGACCATTTTGCAAAAGCGCAACTTTGAAGATTATAAGCGCTTTTTTGCACAGACCTATCAGAACAACTAAGCTGATGAGTCAATAAAAACGAAAGCCCCAGCCAAAATTGGCTGGGGCTTTTCTTTTTCGGCTAAGCTTTGATTTCTTATCCCGTTACTTTAAAGGTAAATTCTACATGATCTACGGGTTCGTTCATCTGGCCCTTTTTAATGATTCGGCGAACACCAGAACCCGCTACAGGAACCAACTCTGCCACTTTATTGGCAAAAACAGAGCGATTACCATTGGGAACCACATCTAGCGCTTGATTACTAAGGTGTTTACTTGATACTCGACCTCTATTTTGATCTCTTTTCTGCCACCAATCAGCAAAGGCCTGAATATTTCCGCTATACTTACGACAAGCATCCAATACATCTTGGCCATACCACTTGCGCACAGTCTCTGCACCACGACCAGGTAGCGTTTGCGTCATAGTAATCCGAGCCTGATCATGATAGGTTCTAATCGTTGAAGTCACTGTAGCTCCAGTCATTCCACAAGCGGCCAAAATACTTTTGAGTAGTTTTTCTGCTCTGCTGTTCATTTTCACGGCCTTAGCCCCATAGCTCAAGCTCACATTTCCTGCATTGGGATGGCTAAAATCTTTACCCGAAACGCCACCTTCTTCGCTAGTATCGCTAGCACTATCACTAGCTTCCGAGCTGCTACTATCATCTGAACTAGCGGAAGCTGCTCCATTTAGCGCTTGCCAACTTTGTCCACCTGGATCAATACGCCCGTCAGCCCAACCAAAGGCCGCTTGCTGAAAAGCCTTAATTTCGCCAATAGTACCAGGTCCAATCAAACCATCAACAGTCAAATTATGGCCCTTTGCCTTGAGTAATTCCTGAACCAGCTGCACATCGGCCTTATCATTGGTTCCACCACGGCCCACAGAAGCCTTAATTGTTTTTTGGCTGCTTTCTAGCTCTGCAGGAGGAGCACCCGCTTCCTCATCTTCTCCGGCTTCGGCCTGAGCCGAATCAATTTTATCTTCTAAAAGATCGCCCAAGCTATGAATCAAGCCCTCAATTTTATCCAATTGCGCCTGTTCTTCTTGGTCAATTTTGCCATCAGCTAAAAATAACTCCTTCAATTTGGTCAACTGACCATTATATTGCCCAATAAGGCCTTGTATCTTACCTAAATCTGCCATATAGCTGCTCTTTAATGTTTTTATTATACTTTCTCCTGAAAGATACAAAAGCCCTGCGAAAAAACCAGTTAGACGCTTAACTTTTCAGCTATATTATTTTAGATAATTATTCTTTCCAGCTCTTCTTTCTGCTACCTATTTTTGCTTTTTTTTCGCCACCAACTCATCAAAAAAGGCCAGATAGCGCTCCTTTTGGGCCACTACAGCATACTCTTCTAACACGCTTTGACGCCCTGCCTTGCCCAACTTTTCCCGCAACCCAGACGATTCGATCAAAGCCGAAAGCTGCTCAAACCACTCCTCTTCATTAGCGGCCAAAAAGCCATTAACCCCAGACTTAATAATCTCGGTATTTACCCCCACAGCCGACATCACCGCAGGCAAGCCCAAAGCCATATATTGCAAGCCTTTCAGGCCACATTTGCCCTTGGTCCACTCATCGGTGGGCAAAGGCATTAACCCAATGTCTAGCTCCACCAATTGCTCAATCTCATCGGCCTCGGTCCAAGCCACTCCCTGAATATCCAACTCAGGCAAGCGATAATTGGCATCTCCAATCAACTTAAAGTAAATCTTATCCCCATATTTTTCTTTCAAACGGCGCAAAACAGGCAACAACTGCTCAAAATACTGCACCGTAGAAAAACTGCCCGTCCAACCAATACAAACTGGCGCATCTGCTGCTTTGGCAGGCTTAAATTTAGGATGATGCCGCTCCTCATCCACAGTTGTCGGCAACACCTTTACACACTCATTATATTGCTTGGCATAATCAGCCAAATAGCGATTTCCCGCAAAAACCATATCCGCCAAAGCAATCAATTCCGCTGTTTTGTTCGCATTTTTCAAAAAGCCCAAAGCCTTATTGTTCGCCGACACATTTTGCAGCCAAATAGAATCATCAAAGTCAAACACCAAAGGCGCCCGCTTAGCAAAACGCCGCTCAAAAAAAGAAGTCCCTAACATAAAGGCCTCCCGCTGCACATATATCAAATCAAATCGCTTGGCCCAAGCTGAAGAAGCCCGCCAAAGCCGCCAAACACTCTTCAACAAAACCTTCATTTTGCCCAAATACTGCCCCGCCCCATAAAAGACAGGATCATCCTCCGCCTCTATCAAATAACAGAGCTCATACTCATAGCCATTCTCCTGCAAAAAATCTAAATATTGCTCGTAGCGAAAACGCTGAGAAGGAGAGCGATTTGGCCGATGCAAGGCCACAAAAAGAATCCGTTTCATACTATATTTTAGCCTATTGTTTTTTGGGGCTGCCCCCTCAGTGCCTTCGGGGTCGGGCTGTTTCGCAGCTCGCTATTCGCTCGGCCCTGCGGGCTTTTTCGCTTCGCTTCAAAAGCCCTGGGTCTGGCGCTTCGCGCCACTGCTATCCATCCCTCAGCCGGCTCGCTTCGCTCGCCTCTGCCGCAGAAAATCAATGCTCTTGTTAAAAATCGACCAAAAGTAAGACTTAATCAATTCATTTAAAAATAGCTGATTAGGATTAGTTTTCTGTCTCACCCCAAAATACAACTTCCTGTTTTTATTTGCAAAAATATATGCAACTATTTGTTTTTAAACAGATTTGTTTTAGATTTGTAGGGCAAGGGGACTTGTTCCTCCTCTGCTAGCCAAATTATCCGCTATGAAAAACCAAAAAAAGGAGAAGCGTTTAGCTATGAATCGTCGTTTCATCAAAGCTTTTCAAGCTTTAGAGGAAAAAGGAGATATTGTACCCAATAGCCACGATAAAGGAATGACCAAACTGTCTTTGCTCTTTTGGGATAAAAAAGGAAATGGACACTTAGTCAGAGCTTTTCTCAACCCTCAAAGCAGCCGCTCTATCGATTTTGATAAAGCCAGCCGGTTTTGCGAGGAGTTTGGCGTCAATAAAGATTATTTGCTACAAGGCAAAGGCCCCATGTTTGGCGAAGAGGAAGTACCCGCCTTTGCCAATGGCGAACTAGCCTCTGACTATGGACATGGCTCACAGATTCTTTACTCTAGCCAAGCCGCCTTTGCTAGCTCAGCCCTAGGTATCGAATCTTATGAAGAAGGCCAATATTTTAGCCTACCCGGCCTCTCTCAAGGCGATTATGTGGCCTTTACGATTAGTGGAGATTCTATGCAACCCACGCTCAGCACTGGCGACCTAGTAATCTGCCGCCCCCTAGAAGAAATCGAAAGAGTCCAAGAAAATGAGGTTTATGCCATTGTGAGTAGCCATGGCGTACAAGTCAAACGCATACAAAAGGTCTTTAATAAAGGTCGCCTCACCCATCTCAAACTAATTTCTGATAACTACCTAGAACATGACCCTTTTATGGTCGAACTAGCCGAGGTGCGCAAAATCATGAAGGTAGACCGAAAGGTTACCGCCCTCTAAACAGCTACCCGCTCTTCCAAAAATACTGCTTACAAACAATTTATACCAGCCGCCCCTTAGCCTAAGCTAAGGGGCTTTTTTATGCCCCTCCCCCTTTTTTAGCTCCTCTAAATAAAGAATATAGGTCCCTCAACCCCATAATCGACCTTCGTAGCCCCCTTATTATACGTTCTGAACTCCACTGAATAGGTTCTATAACTCCATAATAGACGTTCTGAACCTCATTAGATAGGTTCTATACCCCCATAATAGACCTTAATGCCCCCCCCTATTATACGTTCCGAACTGCACTGAATAGGTCCTCCTACTCCATAATAGACGTTCTGACCCCCATCAAAGAGGTTTCCCAACCCCAAAATAGACGTCCTTGGACGTCTATTATAAGATCCAGAACGTCTATCATGAACTTGCATAACCTACCTTGTGGACTTTTACAACGTCTATCGTAGACTTCCATAACCTATCCAATGGACTTCAGAACGATAGAGAAGCAGTAAAAGGGCCTATATGAAAGACTTCTACGACCTATATGATCTATTCTCGAACGACTGAATAGGACTTGAGTAAGGGCCATTCTGTACTAAAAACTTATAATTCTGCCCAAATGCCCCCATTCCCTAAGGAATCCCGTAGAGGGGCGGGTGGGCGGGGATATATTGACGAATGAGGAGCGAAGCGACGAATACCACTTTTGCGAAGGCCTGCAAGGCCGCTGAATACTACGCTCTAGCCAAAAAAATAGCCCAGAGAATTAGCTTAGCCCAAAGTATAGGCCCAGCGCTGCGGAGAACCGTTTCGGTAGGTTAAAACCCACCGCAAAAATGGTATCGCTTTGCGATTATATATGAATGAGGGTTGAAACCCTCATTAAATTTAGCGGCGCAGCATAGCGGCGGCCAGCTTGCTGGCCGCGGGCCCCAAAACAACTCCCCTATTCAATTAAAATGAAGACAGCTCAAAACTTTTTTCCTAAATTGTTTTTCTAAGATCAAAGAATCAATGAAATGTTAAAAGTTGCTTTTTCGCCCATTTACCGCTATGAGCTGCCCCAAAGCCACCGCTTTCCCATGATCAAATATGATTTGTTGGCTCAGCAGCTCATTTATGAGGGTTGTTTAGAAGAAGAGAATTTTTTTCAGCCCGCCCCCATTGCCGAAGAATGGATTTTGCGCACACATAGCAAAGATTATTGGGACTCCCTAAAAGAGCAAACGATCTCAGCCAAAGCCGCCCGTAAAATTGGCTTTCCCATGTCCGACAAATTGGTCCAACGCTCTAAAGTAATTGCCCAAGGGACCATTGATTGCTGCCTAGCAGCCCAAGAACACGGAGTTTCTCTCAATATTGCAGGCGGCACGCATCATGCCTATGCCGGACATGGAGAAGGCTTTTGTCTACTCAACGACTTTGCTATTGCCGCCAATTACCTCTTAGACCAAGGCCTGGCGCAGCAAATTCTCATTGTCGATTTGGATGTGCATCAAGGCAATGGCAGCGCTAAAATCTTCGAAAATGAGCCTAGGGTCTTTACCTTTTCTATGCATGCGGCGGCCAACTATCCTTTTCAAAAAGAGCGATCGGACCTAGATATTGCCTTGCCCGACCTCATGGATGATGGCCCTTATTTGCAGGTTTTAGCCGATTATTTACCCACCTTACTCGAAAGTCTACGGCCAGATATTGTCCTTTATCTCTCTGGCGTGGATGTCTTGGCCTCTGATAAATTGGGCCGCCTAGGCCTAAGCTTAAACGCCTGTGCTCAGCGAGACCAATTTGTTTTTAACTGCTGCCAAAAGGCGGGAATTCCCGTAGCAGTCAGTATGGGCGGTGGCTATTCACCCCAATTACGCTATATTATTGAAGCCCACGCCAATACCTACCGAATGGCCCAAAAAATTTACAGCTAAATGAACAAACAAAAAATTGCAATCATTGGCGCCGGCATTGGCGGCATTGGGGCCGCAGTACGCCTAGCCGCCGCTGGCCATACCGTAGAAGTCTTTGAGGCCAATAGTTACCCCGGCGGAAAACTCTCTAACTTAGAAGTAGGAAAGTACCGCTTTGATGCTGGTCCCAGCCTTTTTACCATGCCCCAATATGTAGAAGAACTCTTTGCCTTAGCCGGCGAAAATCCCAAAGATTTCGGCTTTGATTACCATCGTCTAGATACCGTCTGTAAATATTTTTGGGAAGATGGGCAGTCTATATCCGCCTATGCCGATCTCCATAAATATGGCCAAGAAGTAGAAGAAAAATTGGGCTTTCCCGCCCAAGCACTTAAAGATTATTTAGCCTGGGCCCGTTTTCGATACGAAACTACCGCCCCTATTTTCCTTGAGCATTCGCTGCACCGACTCAGCACTTATTTGCGCTGGAAAACCTTTAAAGGGGTGCTAGCCATGCCTTGGCTGGGGCTGCATCGCTCTTTGGACCAAGAGAATAGAAAGCACCTAAAACAACATCCCAAAATGGTCCAACTCTTTAATCGCTATGCGACTTATAATGGCTCTAGTCCCTATAAAACACCAGGTATCATGAGCCTGATCCCCCACTTGGAACAGGGCTTTGGTGCCTTTATGCCCAAAGGCGGCATGAAAGAAATCAGCCATTCGCTGGTTCGCTTGGCCGAACATTTAGGCGTAAAATTTCATTATGAGCAGAAAGTAGAGGAGATTTTGGTCCAAAACAAAGCCGTAAAAGGCATCCGAATTGGCCAAAAAGAACTAGCCTTCAATCAAGTCGTTTGCAATATGGATGTCTTTTTTGCCTACGATCGCCTGCTGCCCAAACAGCCCAGACCTAAGCGCATTTTGGAACAACCCAAGTCCTCTTCTGCCCTTATTTTTTATTGGGGAATGGACCAAAGTTTTCCCGAACTAGATGTGCACAACATCTTTTTTAGCGACAATTATCCTGAAGAGTTCCGCCAACTATTTGAGGAAAAAAACCTTTATGAAGATCCTACGGTCTACATTCACATCAGCTCCAAAATTGAACAAACCGATGCCCCCTTGGGCCATGAAAATTGGTTTGTGATGATCAATGCCCCTCAACTCGATGGCCAAGATTGGGAGGACTTAATTGCCCAAAGCAAAAAGCGGATTATTCAAAAGCTAGAGCGTGTCCTGGGCCGCCCCATTCAACCCCATATTGTCGAAGAAGAGCTGCTTTCCCCAGTCCTAATTCAAGAAAAAACCCAATCACATTTGGGCTCTCTATATGGCACTTCCTCCAATAATAGCATGGCGGCTTTTTTCCGCCATCCCAACTTTTCTCGACAGCTATCGGGCCTCTATTTTGTGGGCGGCAGCGTGCATCCTGGGGGCGGCATTCCCCTGGCCCTTTTATCGGCCAAAGTGGCCACAGAAGATCTCATCAAAAACCTAAAATAGATGTCCTTAAGCTATTCGCAAAAGCAAAACTGGGTACTCATTCTACTCTGCTGCCTCTATGCCGTGGGCTTGGTGGGCGTCAGTTGGCCCTTGCATCCCGAATTTATGCGGCTCACGCCCCTCAACTTATTAACAACTTTTGGCCTCTGCCTTTGGGCCGAAAAACAACATGACAAACGATTGTATTTGGCCCTTTTTGCGGTCTATTGGGGCGGCTGGTTTTTAGAATTGGCGGGCGTACAAACGGGCCTCATCTTCGGAGAATATAGCTATGGCGCCACTTTAGGCCCTCAGTTGGGCGGCACGCCTTTCATGATCGGCCTCAATTGGGCCATGCTAGTCTACGCCTCTAGTTCAATCATTCTGCGCTTTTTTTCCAGCAGCCCGCTTTGGCTGCGCAGCCTGCTGGGCGCCAGCCTCATGGTCATTCTCGACCTCTTTATTGAGCCCGCCGCGGTCCGTTACGATATGTGGAGTTGGGGCAATCCCCCCTACAACAGCCTACTGGTGGCTCCTTGGCAAAATTACGCCGTTTGGTGGCTGGCCGCCTTTGGACTACAACTCTTTTTCGGCCATTTTTTGGGGCCTAGACGCAACCCCGCCCTTGAATTTTTGTTTCTTTGGCAGTTCGTTTTCTTTCTCTGGATCTACCTCTTTTTATTGATGTAGTTCTTTTTTTGGGGCTGCCCCTCGCCTATTGGCTCGGGTCGGGCTGTGTCGTGGCTCGCAGGTCTGCTCGGCCCTGCGGCGCAAAGCGCCTGGGTCTGCGGCTTCGCCGCCCCACTTTCCATCCCTCAGCCATAGCGGGCTTCGCCCGCTTTTGAACCAGATAATTTCCACTTTCTCATAATACCTTTAGTATGCAGATTTTACTCTATACCTTAATTACGCTTGCTAGCGTCATAGCCATGGAATTTGTGGCCTGGCTGGCCCATAAATATATTATGCACGGCCTCTTATGGATTTGGCACGAAGATCACCATAAACCTCATGAGGTAGAGGGCTTTTTTGAGAAAAACGATCTCTTTTTTTTGGTCTTTGCGGTCCCTAGTGCCTCCTCTTATATTATTGGCTCGGCAGTACCAGGCTATTTCCCCCTCTTTTTTGTGGGCGTAGGCATTTCCATTTATGGGCTGATCTATTTCCTGATCCATGACGTATATATACACCAACGCTTCAAATGGTTTAAACAATTGGATGGCTGGTATTCTAGAGGGATTTTGCGCGCTCATGGTGCTCATCATGCCAAACAAGAAAAAGAGGATGGCGTTTCTTTTGGCCTCTTGCTGGTCCACCCCAAATATTTTCGCAAAAAAAAGAAGTAATATGCCTTGGATAATCTGTTTTCTTATCGCTTTTGGCCTTAGCTTAACAAGCTGTGGCACGGCTGTCAAAGGCCAAGAATCTAGTACCACAGCCAAAGACAGCCTGATTAACCCCAAACTTATTTTTGATGGCTCCCCTATCGAAAAGTCGGAGGAAGAATGGCAAAACCAACTGACCGACTTAGAGTATAAAATCCTTCGCCAAAAAGGGACCGAGCGCGCCTTTACTGGCGCCCTACTCGATAATAAAAAGGAAGGAACCTATTGCTGTAAGGCTTGTGCCCTTCCGCTCTTTAAATCAGCCCATAAGTTTGATTCGGGCTCGGGCTGGCCCAGCTTCTGGGATATTTTCCACCCTAAAAATATTGAGGCCCAAGAAGAATATGGCTGGACGGGCAAGCAAATCGAAATTCATTGTCCCCGCTGCCAAAGCCATTTGGGCCATGTCTTTGACGATGGGCCAGAACCAACTGGCCTGCGCTATTGTATTAACTCGGCCTGCCTGCAGTTTAGTGAAAAGAAATAAGTACAACAAAAAATGCCGCTCCTTTCAGGAGCGGCATTTTTTTATACCTCTATCCTAATATACTCTAAAAAGACAATTTCCTAATCAAACAAAAACTCCTCAAACATACTTTATCAACAACACTTTCATACAAAAGAATACAACTAATATTAAATACAAAGCTACCTTCGCAAAAATCATCAAATCCTTAAATTTTAAATTATGAGATCCTTTTTTTCTATTAACATTTATGTTGTTCGTTCATTATAGCTATGCACAATGGACACTTTTAGGATCCCCTATCAATGGAGATGCTGCAGGAGACAATGGCAATGGCACTGATGCAGGACATGTTCGTGTTTACAAATGGAATGACGCTAGCGCTAACTGGCAACAAGTTGGTAGCGATATTGATGGTGAAGCTGCTTCAGATTTTTCTGGACGCTCGGTTAGCCTTAATTATGATGGAAGCCATGTCGCTATCGGCAGTACTGAAAACGATGATAATGGTAGTGATGCCGGACATGTTCGCGTTTTTGAATGGAGTGGTTCTAGCTGGAGTCAAATTAGTGGTAGCATTGTAGGTGATACTACTAAAGATTTTTCAGGAAACTCTGTTGCCTTAGACTCTTTGGGCACAACAGTAGCCATTTCATCTACAGGAAATGACGCTAACGGCACAGATGCGGGACGTACTCGTGTTTTCCAATACGTTCCAGAACGTCCTAGTGCGACAACTCCCTTGGTAGGAAACAACAACATTAAAATCTATCCCCAACCGGCTACTTCTTTTATCAATATTGAAGCAGAAGGTCTTGAAGCCATTTACCTTTACAACCATTTGGGCCAACTGTTGAAAATGCAAACTTTACAGTCGGCTACTAATGTGTATCAGTTAGAGCTTCAAAATTACCCTGCTGCTGTTTATTATATTACGATCCTAAGCAAAGAGGGTAAATATAGCCAAAAGGTCATTTTGAGATAGTTTTCAAATATTTACTCAAAGTAAGTTCCCCCTTTGTACACCAATTATAGGCAAAGAGTCATCTCCTTTTGGGGTTGGCTCTTTATTTTTTTTATTCAATTAACTATAAATGCAGGCAATAGCATATAAATGTGCTTATATTTGCGTCAAATATCACTTTAAAAAACCACAAGATGAAAAAATCTATTTTTTTACTCGTTTTCATGTTATTTGTTCATTTCAGCTACGCACAATGGGCTACAGTAGGCAGCCCTATTGATGGAGCTGCTGCAAATGATAAAGCTAGTTGGTCACTCAGTCTAAGTGGAGATGGCCAAAAAATGGCTATTGGAGCGCCTTACAATGATGCTTCGGGAGTAGATGCTGGACATGTTCGTGTCTATGAACAAGTCAACGGCAACTGGCAGCAATTAGGCGCCGACATCAATGGTGCCGCAGCTGGAGATTTATCTGGTCGTGCCGTTAGTCTTAGTCAAGACGGACTTCGTCTTGCTATTGGTGCCTCTAATCATAGTTCTAATAGAGGACAAGTACGTATCTTTGAATGGAACGGAACAAGTTGGCAACAAATGGGCCTTGATATTGACGGAGAAAATGGTGCAGACTTTTTTGGCAAATCAGTTTCCTTGAGTCATGATGGAAGCATTCTAGCAGCCTCGGCAACAGGTAATGATGATGCAGGTACAGATGCTGGACACGTTCGCATTTTTGAATGGAACGGGACAAGCTGGCAACAAAAAGGTTCTGATGTAGATGGTGAGGGGAGCAACGCTTATACTGGAAATTCAGTAAGCATTAGTGCTGATGGACTACGCTTTGCCGTTGGAGCAACTGGAAATGATGGCAATGGAATTGATGCCGGACATGTCCGTATTTTCGAGTGGAACGGAACAGACTGGCAACAAATGGGAAGCGATATTGATGGTGAAGCCGCAGGCGATGAATTAGGTTGGTGGGTAAGTCTTAGTGGCAATGGTAATCGACTAGCTGCTGGTGGAACATATAATGATGGCAATGGAACTGATGCTGGACATGCACGCATTTTTGAATGGAACGGGACAAGCTGGCAACAAATGGGAGCCGATATTGACGGCGAAGCAGCCTCAGATTTTTCTGGCCGCTCGGTTAGCCTTAATTATGATGGTAGTCGTGTAGCTGTAGGAAGTACTGGAAATGACGCAAATGGTACTGATGCTGGAGATGTCCGTGTTTTTGAATGGAATGGGACAAGCTGGCAACAATTTGGCCCTGCTATTTTAGGAGAATTTGCAGGTGACTTTGTGGGACATTCTGTTGCTTTAGACTCTGCAGGACAAACACTAGCCATTTCTGCAACAGGAAATGATAATAATGGCAATGAAGCTGGACAAACCCAAGTTTTTCAGACGAGCAATGCTGTAGCAATCACTTCTATACAAAAGAATACTCAGGTTAAGATCTATCCCCAACCGGCTACTTCTTTCATCAATATTGAAGCAGAAGGTCTTGAAGCCATCTACCTTTACAACCATTTGGGCCAACTATTGAAAATGCAAACTTTACAGTCGGCTACTAATGTGTATCAGTTAGAGCTTCAAAATTATCCTGCTGCTGTTTATTATATTACAATCCTAAGCAAAGAGGGTAAATATAGCCAAAAGGTCATTTTGAGATAGAATGATTTTACTATTGAGCCTTAGATGCTTTACAGCATATTTGGTCCTTTAAACTAAAGGGGCTGCTAGTCTTAGACTAGCAGCCCCTTTTTGACAAACGGCCAAAGAAGAGCGCTAAAAAAAGCCCATCGGATGAGCGGCCTAGGGATATGCAGCAGGGCGGCAAAGCCGCAGACCCAGCGGGCAAAGCCCGCGCAGGGCCGAGCAGACCTGCGAGCTGCGCAATGGCCCGACCCAGCCGAA
Organism: Saprospira sp. CCB-QB6; assembly: GCF_028464065.1. NCBI lineage: Bacteria > Pseudomonadati > Bacteroidota > Saprospiria > Saprospirales > Saprospiraceae > Saprospira > Saprospira sp. CCB-QB6. The sequence goes on from NZ_CP116808.1 coordinate 999,715, forward strand.
GGCTGGGGCAGCCCCAAAAATTAAATCAATTCATTCATAAAGGCCAGTAAAACATCTTCTCGTTGTTTGGCCGAAAGGACATTGAGCAATTGATTGACGGCGCCCATATCGGCAGGTAGGCCTCCTTCGGCAGACTCTAAGCCCATCAATTCTTGGAATTGGCCCAACATAGCGGGATCAAAATCTTCCATCAAGAGAGCCAACATCGAATGATCGAGGGCAGCCAAAAGCTCATTTTCTTCCACGGGGCTGCTCATTAGCTCGGCTACAGTTTCCTCTAAATCGGTAATAAAGCTTGAAATATGTGGGCAATTAAAATGGCTAATGCTCAAATGAATGGCTGCAGGAGAATGCGGACTCGCCAATTGTACCTGCACATACCAGCCCTTTTCGTTGAGCTGATCGGCCAAATCAAAAATGCTGAGATCCTCATCTTTGCTCGCAAAAGCCAACAAACTCATCTCAGGTTGTCCAATCAATTCTAGGCTAGGCAACTGCTCTAAAGCCGCAATGACAGCATCTCTAGCCGCTTGGCAATCGGCCACGGCCTTTTGGTAGCCCTCTAGGCCCATATATTGAAACATGGCCCAAGCTGCGGCCATAGGCGCCCCTGTCTTACTCGATAAAACGGTGGGATTCACCACTGTATAACCTGGCCATTGCGAGCAACTAAAAATCTGATGTTGACGAAGTTCTTTATTGCGGTACAAAATCGTTGAGCAGCCCTTGGGCACATAGCCAAACTTATGTAAATCGCAAGAAATAGAGGTCACACCAGGCAACTCAAAGCCAAAAGGAGGAACCTCGTGGCCCAACTCCCGCAAGAAAGGCAAATACATACCACCCACGCAAGCATCTACATGCAAAAGCAAATCTTTTTCTAGGGCCAGGGCAGACAGTTCGGCAATCGGGTCCATCACACCATGTGCATAAGAAGGTGCAGAGCCCACCAACAGAATTGTCTTTTCGCTAATGGCCGCCCGCATATCGGCTACCTTTAGGCGCTGCGTTTGCGGGTCTACGGCTATAGATTTAATTCCAATATTTAAGTAATGGGCCGCCTTATAAAAACAGGGATGGGCAGTAGAAGGGACCAAAATTTCAAACTCTTTTTGATCGGGATATTTAGCGCGAGCATAATCTCGGGCCGTTTTCACAGCCAACATAACACTTTCGGTCCCGCCAGAAGTGCAGTTTCCCTTCACCTCCTCATTACCGCCCAACAAAGAAGCTAGCTGTCCAATAATTTGCTGTTCCAAATGCAAAAGCGAAGGAAAAGCCGTGGGGTCCAAGCCATTTTCGGGCAAAAAAGACAGATAAGCCGCTTCGGCTACTGCCTTGGCCGCTGCAGAAGTTTGGTAAATATAGGCAAAGATTTTTCCTGCTTGCCAGGGTAAATCCTGCCCTTTAAAGGCCTTCAATTCGGCTAAAATTTGCTGTTGATCTTGGCCCTTATTCGGTATCTTGTTCATAACTTATAGGATGTAGTGAAAAACTCCTTTAAAATAAACTAAATGTCTGTTCAAAAAAAGTTTTCTATGAATTTCAGTAACTATTTAGCGCAATTGCCTTCTGAAAAAGCCCAAGCGCTTGAAAAACTAGCCGAATTATTAAGGCAGCAACTACCTACTGGCTTTGCAGAGCGCTTTGATGGGCGGATGTTACATTTTGAGGTTCCCTTAAGCAGTTACCCTCAGGGCTATCATGCACAAGCCGGACAGCCCTTGCCCTTCATCAGTTTGGCGGCTCAAAAAAGCCATTTGGCTCTATATCACTTTGGGCTTTATGCCGATGAGGAACTACTCAATTGGTGGACAACAGCCTATACTACAGCCAGTAAATACAAGCTAAATATGGGCAAAAGCTGTATTCGTTGGAAAAAAGCGGAGCATATTCCTTGGTCCTTAGTCGAAGAATTGGCCCAAAAAATGACGCCTTGCAGCTGGATCTCTATTTATGAATCAAAAAAGTAAGCAGCATGGCTATTTTACTCAACGAACTCCTTTTTTTCACGGCTCTTTTGTTCCAAATGCAAAGCCCTGTTTTGGCAGAAGAGGCACTTTTAGAACTCGATTTTAAAAAGCAAAGCTTCAAAATGGAGTTTGTTCATCTTCAATATCCCGAAAATGCAGAGGCAGAAGCCCAAGAATTTGTGGCTCGCCTAGAAAGCAAAGCGCCTTTTCATCATGAGGAATTGGGCCTAAAGATTGAAAAAATTAAGCTCAAGAAAATTCGGGGACAAGCCTTGCTGCGCATTCAGGGCCATTTCGAAAATAAAGAGCGCCTATTAGAAGCTCTGCATTTCCAAGTAGATGAAAATCAACATATTTTATACACCGCTTTAGCCGAAGAGCGGGTAATCCACAGCAATAAGGGCGCCCGCTGCGAGTGGACGCCCAAAGATCGAAAACTTTTTTTACATCTGGGGCGACGCTTAAAACAAAGCTGGGAAAATGAAATAGAAGAGCAATTGGGCCCCTTAGAAGGGCTTGAAAAACTCTACTAATCTTTTAGACGATCTATTTAGGTCGTCTTTTTTTTGGGGCTGCCCCAGCCTACGGCTGGGTCGGGCCATTGCGCAGCTCGCAGGCTTGCTCGGCCCTGCAGCGGCAAAGCCGCTTTGGTCTGCCGCCTTCGGCGGCCCTGCTCCAGCCCCTCAGCCTGCGGCGGCTTTGCCGCCTGTAGGACAGCAGCTACCAGCTATACTTTAAGGCCCAAGAGGTACTATAATAAAACTGAGCTAATGGTACAGGAGGTGCTAGTTCATAATTCAGTTGGGCTCCAAAAGCCAGCGCCCAATGTTTAGCAATCTTCCAGCTCCATTCATTAGAAATAAAAATTCGGGCCTTTTGCCATTCGCTATCAGGTCTTGTTTGTAAGTACAGGACCAGTTGCGTACGTAGTTTGGGACTAAAATCCTCCCAATAACTCAAGTAAAAATTGAGCTTGCCATATTGAGTATAAAAATCACTAATGTCAGCGGGGAGTAAGCTATCCCCTACTGCAGAATAGGTCCATTTTTCTGATTCATACATTCCTCCTAAGCCCAAAAAGAGGTTACTTTTTTCTTTTTGCCAAAGCTTCAGGCGCAGATTTCCGCCCAATAAATAGCGCTCTTGCATTCCCCGAATTTGATCGCCTTGGAATTGGGCAAAAAGCTCATATTGTAGCCCCTCTTCTGGCTCTAAGCGGTAGCGAAAATGCGTATAACCGCTATTCAGTGTATTTTCTCCACCTGATCGGAGCAAACGATAATAGTTGCTATGCATCAAGCGGTGTTGGCCTGAGCGATAGGCCCATTCTGCTTGGCCCGTAAAGCTATAAACGGGTGTATAGTTTCGCTTAGTAATACTTAAACTTCCTTGTCCAAACAGATGAAAGGCTCGGCTAGAGTCTAGTTTTGGCGCCAAAGCATCGGCATTTAAGATTTGAGCCTCTAGCGGCAGGGCCAAAAGCAGCAGCGCAAAGAGCTTAATAGTTTTCAATAAATTCTTTTCTAAATTGACAGTTAATCCAGCTTTCATCAAGTTGAGCACCTAGTTTTTTATAAAAAGCAATAGCGGGCGCATTCCAATCGAGCACCTGCCAGCTCATTCGGCCCACTTTTTTGGTTTTAGCAATTTGCAGGAGTTCATCAAATAGGAGTTGGCCAATGCCTTGACGGCGGCAAGCTTCCTTGACCACCAAATCTTCTAGATAAAGACAGGGCCCCTTCCAGGTAGAATAACTAAAGAAATAAAGCGCCATTCCCAAAATTTGCCCCGCTTCATTTTCGGCGACTAAAAAAGAAAAGTAGGCTTGGGGACCAAAAGCATCTTCTTGCATTTCTTCAATACTAATAGTATGTTCAGCTTCCGCTTGCTCATAAATAGCAAGTTCTCGGACCAAAGCATGAACAGCGGGAATATCTTGGGCGGTACCTAGACGAATTTGAATAGACATAATTTAGAGTTTGTTAAGGTCCATAAAAAAGGGCCCGCTGCAATTGCAGCGGGCCCTTGAAATTAAAGCTTAAAGAAGCAATTATTTACAAAGGTTGAGGTCCATTTCGTCCCACTCTTTGATTTTCTTGCTTGTACGCTTACGTAGTACGTACATTTTCTTTTTCTTCTTATACTTAAGGTCTGTCAATTTCACCTCAGCGTAACGCTTTTTCTCCGCTTTCTTCTTGTGCTGGTAGCGCTGAAGAACGATGATATCGTCCATGTTATCATCTTGGCGAATGTGGTACTCTTTAGTACGAGTTTTACCTTTGCGAGTCACATTCTTCGCACGGTATACATAACCTGTTTTCTTGTTTGCTACAAGGATAGTAGAGTTACGTAGTACACGTGTTTTAAGTACGTAAGTATCTTCGCCAGCAGCTTTAGGCTCTTCGTTCCACTCTCCCAATTTGTAGTTACCTGTAGCAGGAACATCAAATACGATGTAGTCACAGTTGATAGGACCTAGACAAGTCGCTTGCTCATATTTAGAAGTTTGCCACTTGATATAACCTTGCTTGGTCAAGCTACCTGTAAGCAAAACAGGATTATCTTCTGTTACTTTATCGCGGGGAAGCATGATACGCATACCACGGTTAGCATCACCCTCTTGAGCTTCGCCAGCAGAGTTTTTAGCTTTAACGATAACGTTTTTGCTATCATTCATATTAGCATAAGCAGGGAACCAATCTTCAGTAGCGATACCATATTGGAATTGCTCACAGATGTCACAATCAGACTCTTTGTTTGGCTCATCTACAACTTGAACATCCATGTTGGCGATGTCATCGCTGTAAGTACCATCTTTGATTTGAGCAACAGTTCCTTCGCTGCTATAACGAATGTCAGCTGCTTCTAGGTTAGGAGAACGCTCACCACCAAAGGGATCTTCGCTACAGTCTTCTTCACAAGCGCGGGGCTTTAGACAACCACAGTAGCCGTTTACTTCCAATTCAAAGTTATACGTAGAGCAATCACCTTCTTTCACTAGGCTACCACAAGGCTTACCTGTGCTTTTCCAAGTGATTTTTCCACCATTATCTACACCAGTGTAAAGCATAAAGCCGTCAGCATCTTCGCCAACTGCGGGCATTTTCACTTTAATCGTTTTGCCTGCTGTTAGTGCGTTGCCATCTACTTTAGCATCAAGGTAAGCGATAGCGTTAGCGTATAGACGCTTGCCGTTTTCGTCTTCCATTTTGATACCTGCCTGGGCTACTTCACGAGCATTAGACAAGCTTTTGTAAGTGAAAGTAATGTCTTTATTCTTTTTAGGCTTGAATGTTCCTTTTTCTACGAAAAACTCCAAGCAGTCTTTTTGCAAAAGCGTGTCGCGGTCGTCATCTTCCAAAGAGAAAAGGAAATATACACGACGGTTTTCGGCAACACCGCCTTTACCGTACTTAAGATCTTTTTCTCCGTAGAAGAAAAGCTCCATTTTGTCTTCTGGCTCCCCTACTTCTTTGAGGTATTCGAAGGCAGATTCTGCACGGCGCTCAGAGAGGCCCATGTTGTAGTTTTCGGTTCCGATATCACAAGTATAACCTGCGATACGTACACCAAGACGGCGGCCTTTAGTAGCCTCCAAGAAAGAGTCGATCTGCGTTTTACTTTCCTGTTTTAGGATAGCACGATTAAACTCGAAGTAAAGTTCAAAGCTATCTTGCAAGTCTTGGGCAGAGGCCATGCCAAAGCTCAAGAGCATCAATAAGCAGCTTAAATATAACTTCTTCATTTTGACAATTTTTGTATGAAATAAAATGATGGACAACAGTTTTGTATGTTACTTTAACAGTGGGCAAATATAAGAAAACTTGCCGAAAAGCAGGGCTTTAGTCAGATTTCTATATTTAATCTATAAATTTTATCGCTTTGTTAGCACAATCTAAGGACAGAGCGATTTTTGGTTCTACAGGCGGCGGAGCCGCCGCAGGCTGAGGGATGGGCAGCAGGGCCGCCACAGGCGGCAGCCCCAAAGCTTTTGAAGCGCAGCGAAAAAGCTTGCAGGGCCGAGCAGACCTGCGAGCTGCGAGACAGCCCGACCCGAGCGAAGCGAGGGGCAGCCCCAAAAAAATAGAAAAAAACTTTTGCCTTTGCCCTTGATTTTGGATCTTCGTCTTCAACACAAAAAAATCAATCTAAAAATATATTCATGTCTATAAAATCTTTCCTTATTAAGCAGGCGGCTCGTTACATTAGCAAGCAGAAAAATGGGCAAGCGCTCAAGGGCCTGCAATATCAAGAGAAAATCCGGCAGGAATTGGTGGCGGTGGGTCAAACAACGGCTTATGGTAAGGACCATCAATTTAATAAGATTGTGGATTATGCTAGCTTTAAGCAACAGGTTCCTTTGGTCGATTATGAAGCTTTGCGGCCTTATGTGGAGCGCATCAATGCGGGAGAGGAAAATGTGCTTTGGAAGGGGCGGCCCAAATATTATGCAAAGACTTCGGGCACCACTTCGGGAGCCAAATACATTCCCTTGACCAAAGAGAGCATTCCCAATCATTTTGGCACGGCTAGAAATGCCGTCTTTAATTATATTGCTCAGACGGGCAAGGTGGATTTTATGGATGGTAAGATGATCTTTTTGTCGGGCTCTCCAGAGCTAGAAAAAAAGGGAGATATTTTGCTGGGCCGTCTTTCGGGAATTTCCAATCATTTGGTACCCAATTGGGTTAAGGGCAATCAACTGCCTTCTTATGAGACCAACTGTATAGAAGATTGGGAGGAGAAACTGGACCGCATTGTAGAAGAGACGATGCATGCGGATATGCGTTTAATTTCGGGCATTCCGCCTTGGGTACAGATGTATTATGAGCGTTTGTTGGAGCGCACAGGCAAAAAGACTGTTTTAGAGGTCTTTCCCAATCTTTCTATCTTTGTTTATGGGGGAGTCAACTTTGAGCCCTATCGAGAAAAGCTAGAATCTTTGGTGGGGGGGCGGATTCCCTCTGTAGAGACCTATCCCGCTTCGGAGGGCTTCATTGCTTATCAGGACCAACAAGATGCGCCGGGGCTTTTGCTCAATGTCAATTCGGGCATTTTCTTCGAGTTTATTCCTGCCGATCAATACTTTTCTGAACATCCGCCCCGTCTTTCTTTAGCCGAGGTGGAGCTAGGCGTTAACTATGCCTTGGTCCTCAATACAAATGCTGGACTTTGGGGCTACAGCATTGGCGATACCGTCCAATTTATCTCTAAAGATCCTTATCGAATCTTAGTCACGGGTCGCATCAAGCATTATATTTCGGCCTTTGGAGAGCATGTAATTGGCAAAGAAGTGGAACAAGCGCTTTTAGAGGCCCTAGAAGTAGAGCCCGCCAAGGTAGTGGAGTTTTCGGTAGCCCCACAGGTAACTCCTCCAGAAGGCGGCAAGCCTTATCACGAATGGTGGATTGCTTTTGATCAGTTGCCACAAAACTTAGAGCTACTGGCCGAGCGGCTCGATTTAGCCATGCGCAAGCAAAATATCTATTATGAGGATTTGGTTCGAGATAAAATCTTGCAGCCACTCAAAATTCGCCCTGTTCCAGCCGATGCCTTTAGACAATATATGAAGTCAATTGGTAAATTGGGTGGACAAAATAAGGTCCCTCGCCTATCCGATGACCGCAAAATTGCCGATAAGCTCCGAGAGCTTTTCCCTTCAGCTTAAGACAATAAAAAAGGCCAGCGAAATTCGCTGGCCTTTTTCGTTGGGCTCCTCTCCCCTATTTCTTAGGCTGAGGCGCACTTTTGTTGGTCGATACATTTTTCTTTCCCAACTTATGGTATTTCATCACAGCCTCACGAAGCTCCTGAAGCGTTACCCCTTCTTTAGTACCTCGCACTCCCACAATCTGTGGGTTAAGTCGCGTTTTTTCATCATAAATTTTATACTTGATGATGGTAATGGCCTGCATAACCGACTGAATAGAAGCTCCACTGATCTCACTAGGCAAGGGAATTACCGAAGTAATTTCTGGATCGTGCAAACCAATTGCTTCTACCCGAACAGAACCATACACCTTTTTGTCTGTGGCCGCCATACCAATACTAAAGATATCACTCAAGTTGATGTCCTTGGCTCGAGAAGATATATTTAAAATGACTCGAAAACCAACACCAGCCGCCGCTTCTCCAGCTACGTCTCCCTCTTTTTTCACCTCTAAGGTGGCAAATTTAAGGTAATCCATGGTCACGATATATTGCATACCTTTATTCGACACCCGACCAGGAATAAAACTCATTTTCCCTGCTGGATCTACCTCAGCAACCGATACCAAAACCGTCTCATTGGTTAAATATTCCAATAATTCACGCTTGTTCATGCTCTTGATGTACTTCACATCCACATTGCCCTCATTATCGGCTACCTCTACATTATCATAAAACTCAATGGGCTCTACCGGAATAAATTCACTGTACTGCAAAGAGTTGGTCCCATTTGCCTTCTCTTTTTGTGCAAATAATCCGCCGCCTGCCAAAAGCAGCAATACGAAACAAGTCAACGTTCTCATAGTGTTTTTTTTTGTATCGGCCTGGCTGAACCAATAGCCGCAAAATGAAATATAATTCTTCAATCTTGGGGAGTTAAGTAGTGCACTGGGGGACAAGGACAAGATAAAAAAAAATTGCTTGTCCCTTTACATTAGTAAATGTATTTGTATTTTTGGATTTCGCTCCAATATAGGCTTCTATTTCACTGTATTAATAATGCTTTTGTGACAGCCTTTATTGTAGCTAACACGCTTTGATTTTATTTAAATAAATGTAATATATAATGAACCTAGAACGACTCGTGGCGGTAAGCGGACGCCCAGGCATCTTTCGCATGGCTGCCAACCGCCCCAATGGCCTTATTCTAGAAGAGCTAGATAGCAAAAAGAGAATGTTCGCCTCAGGACGAGTACACCAGTTTACTCCCCTAGAATCTATCTCTATCTATACCGATGATGAGCAAGATACTGTAGACCTCAAGCAGGTTTTCCGCAATATGTTTAGCCAGCTAGAAACACTAGCTCTTCCCACTAGCAAAGCGACGCCTCAAGATCTACGCAGCTATTTCCTCGAAATCCTGCCTAATCATGACACCGAACGCGTGCTCATCTCTGATATCAAGAAAATTATCAAGTGGTTCAGCTTCCTCAACGATCGTGGCATTATCGACCTCGAACCCGATCCCGTTGTAGAAGAACCTACCGAAGAAGAAAATACAGAGGCTTAAGCCCTCTTTCTTCTCTAAATCTTTAGCCAACTCTTTTTTAGGGTTGGCTTTTTTGTGTTTTGGGGCCTCCGCAGCAAAGCTGCGGCGCTATGCTTCGGGGCTCGCAGGTCTGCTCGGCCCTGCAGGCAGGCTTTGCCTGCCTTTGGTCTGGCCCTTCGGGCCACCCGCTCCGCAGCGCTAGGCCAAACAAAAGGCAGCCTGTAGCTGCCCCAAAAGCCCTGCAAGCAGGGCAAAAGTTTTGGGACCAAATTCTCCCCTTTCTTTAAACTGCTTACTATCTTTGGCGTTTCTTAAATTTAGAAAGTCCCTGACTAAGACTTTCTCGCAACTGAACTGATTTTTTACCGCCCTATAAATCTTCCAATTTATGGCCATTATTATCACTGACGAATGTATTAACTGCGGAGCCTGCGAACCCGAATGCCCCAATACCGCCATCTATGAAGGCGGCGTAGAATGGTCCTATGAAGAAGGCACCGAAGTAGAAGGCGACTTTCAACTCCATAACGGACAAACCGTAAACGCCAGCATCATGAATGAACCCGTTTCCGATGATTTTTATTTCATCGTAAGCGATAAATGCACAGAATGTGTCGGCTTTCATGAAGAACCCCAATGCGCTGCCGTCTGCCCTGTAGATTGCTGTGTACCCGATCCCGATCATGTAGAAGAAGAAAGCACCCTACTACAGAAAAAAGCCATTATGCACCCTAGTGAAGAATAAAATTCCTAGAAAAAATTTGGTCTTTTCATTTTAGCAGCTTATATTTGTGCCGCTTCAACATGGAGGGTGTAGCTCAGTTGGTTAGAGCGCCAGATTGTGGTTCTGGAGGTCGTGGGTTCGAAACCCATCATCCTCCCTACATAAAAGCAAAAGCGAGATCGTTAAAACGATCTCGCTTTTTTTATACCTAAAACTTGGATTATCCAAAAAGCTGACTTATATTTGTACCGCTTCAACATGGAGGGTGTAGCTCAGTTGGTTAGAGCGCCAGATTGTGGTTCTGGAGGTCGTGGGTTCGAAACCCATCATCCTCCCTACATAAAAGCAAAAGCGAGATCGTTAAAACGATCTCGCTTTTTTTTTGGCCCAAAGGGCTTAGTTTGGCTGGCGGCGGAGCCGCCATGGCCGTCAGGCCAAAGGCCCAGCGCTGCGGAGGGGGGCGGCGCAGCCGCCGACCAAGGGCAGAACGAAGTGATGCCCACAGGGCCGAGCAGCCTTGCGAGCCCCGCAGCATAGCGGCGGCCGCCCCAAATTAAAGGGCGGCCGCGGGCCCCAAACCCTAAGAAAATTCAACCGTCATTAAGCTAAGCTGAGCAGGCGTTGTTCCACCTCTTTGAGGAGTCCAAAAAGGGATTGAAAATTATCTAAGCAATAGTAAACCGATTGCATTTCGTGCTTATAAAAATGGTGTTGCAAAACGGTTTCTAGTTGGAAGGGGCGAAATTCACAATTGTTTCCCTGATGGACTTGAATACTTTCGCCAAAAGAGGACAAAATGCCTGCGCCATAAATTTCTTGGCCTTGGGCATTTTGGCAAACGCCAAACTCAATGGTAAACCAATAGAGGCGTTCGAGAGCGGCCACTGCCTCTGGCAAATGGGCCAGTTGCAGGCCGATACGGCCAAACTCCTGCATAAAATCGGCATATTGGGCATTGAAAAGCAGGGGAATATGGCCAAAAGTATCGTGAAACATATCGGGTTCTTCTAGATAGTCTAGCTCCTCCATTTTTCGGAGCCAGGTAGAAGAGGGGAAGCGGCGCTGGGCCAAAAGGGCAAAAAACTCCTCTACGGGAATCAGGCCGGGGACCACCTCAATGCTAAAATTTTGTTCCTTTTGGAGCAGGGGGGATAGTTGGTTAAAGTTGGGAATTTCTTGGCCATTTAGGGCTGTTTTGGCGGCTTCTAAGGCGGGCCAAAGTTCGCCTACTGCTTTATCTTTTAGGTTATCCCACTGTCGTTGAAATAAAAGTTGCCAAACGGCTTGATCTTCGGCTTGATAGGCCGCATAATTTTGCTGCATCATAGTTTTGTACATAAAAAAACCCGCTTTCTGCAGAGAGAAAGCGGGCCAAATTAAAGGATAAATGTATCTTTAGACAGGCAATAAAACGCTTACTCTAGCCAGGGCAGAGCAGCATAATAATAGCGCTGTAGGGTCGTCAATTGCATGATTAGTTTTCTTAACCGCTCTAAATCAAGCGTTTTTAAGGAGATAAAGACAAAGAAAGCGGGCCTTTTGCGAAAATCCAAGTTTTTTCTTAGTTTTTTGTTGTTGAACTCAAATTATTCCTATGCACACACATTATCACATTCGACTCTCTCAGGATGGGCAACTTTGGGCAGAATTTTCTTTGCCTCAAGAGGCGGAAGCTAGCCTAATGCTCAATGCTTTAGAGACTATTTTGGACCTTTATCAAGAGGAAGATATTTACTTTTTGTTCAATGAACAAAAGATTACGGTAGGGCCTGCACAAACAGAAGAAGAACAATCTATTTTGGAGCTGAGTTTAGCCGAGCTTTGGGCAGATTTGGAAGAAGCCTTCTTTGTTTTGAATGGCCAAATTTGGAAGCTTTACTTACTAGACCGGGCTATTGAAGGACCTGCTGAACCTCAGCTTTTGGAGCTAGGCTCCCCTTTGCAAGAGGTTTGGCAAGAGCCTGCTTCTTTGCTTGAGGAACTAACGAATATGTTAGAAATGGCGCCTTTACCTTTAGAGGAGGAAGAGGAAGAACAAAACTATACAGCTCAAGAATTAGCTCTTTTTCAGACCCAACTAGAGTTTAAAAAGATTCAGTTTCGCCAATATAAAGCTTTGGGAGAAAAGGCCATGCAGCAACTGCCCGAAGCAGAGCTATTCCGACAATTTTCGCAAGATCAAAATAGCATTGCCATTATTGTGCAGCACCTTTGGGGCAATATGCGTTCTCGCTGGACCGATTTTCTGAATAGCGATGGCGAAAAAGAATGGCGCAACCGAGACAATGAGTTTGAGCTTTACCTCAAAGATCGAAAAGCGGTAATGGATTATTGGGAAGAGGGCTGGCTTTTCCTTTTCAATGCGCTAGACCAATTGGAGGCTAAAGATTGGGACCGCAACATTTACATTCGGGGCGAAGAGCATTATGTTTGGCAGGCTATTGATCGGCAATTGGCGCATTATAGTTACCATATTGGCCAAATTGTACTTTTTGCTCGCATCTTTAAACAAGATCCCTGGGAAAGCCTTTCTATTCCCAGAGGAAAATCGGCTGAATACAACCAGATGATGCAGGAGGAAAACGAAGGAGAAGACTAACTATTTCTTCGAGGCTTCGCTAGCCGCCAGCAGCAAGAAAAGGGGCGCTTTGCTATGATTTTTTTTGAAAAAACTGGATATTGAGCAGTTCTAAACAAATAGGCAAAGCAAAAATCAGAACCACCAAATATCAATGATAAATGTCTACTAAAAAGAAACTACATATTCCCATCTTGGCCGATATGGCCGCTGCGGGCCAAGAGCCTGAAGTCCTTTTTTGGGTAGGTTGCGCAGGCAGCTTTGACGATAGAGCCAAAAAAGTAACCGTGGCCTTTAGCAAATTGCTTTCGGCTGCAGGCGTGGAGTTTGCCATCCTAGGCAAAGAAGAAAGTTGTACCGGAGATCCCGCTCGCCGAGCTGGAAACGAGTTCATCTTTCAGATGCAAGCTATGCAGAATATCGAAACACTCAAGATGTATAATGTGAAGAAGATCGTGACTACCTGTCCACACTGCTTCAATATTCTTAAAAATGAGTACCCCGTTTTGGGCCTAGAAGGCGTAGAGGTTTTGCACCATACCCAACTGATCCAAAACCTATTGGCCGAAGGTAAATTAACCGTAGAAGGCGGTAGCTTTGCAGGCAAAACCCTAACTTACCACGACTCTTGCTACCTAGGCCGCGCCAATGATATCTATGAAGCACCTAGAGCTATCCTAGAGAAAATTGATGGCCAGTTGACCGAAATGCAGCGCTCTCGCTCTAAAGGCCTTTGCTGCGGAGCAGGCGGCGCCCAGATGTTTAAAGAAAATGAACCTGGCGACAAGCGGATCAATATGGAACGAGCAGAAGAAGTCATTGCCACAGGAGCCGACTATGTCACCGCTAACTGCCCCTTCTGTATTACGATGCTTCAAGATGGTCTCAAAGCAGAAAATGATAAGCGCCAAACGCCTATTATGGTCCTCGACCTTTCTGAAATGATTGTAGAAGCCAATAAACTGTAACTATCATGGCCAATTTTGATGCCTTCCCTCCCCATAGCCGAGTTTGGATTTACCAAGGCCAACGCCCCTTTACCCAAGAAGAACAAAGCGAATGGAACCCCAAATTACAAGCCTTTGCCAACTCTTGGTTGAGCCACCAAAGACAACTCAAAGCTTGGGGCGGTATCCTACACAATTACTTTGTGGTCCTAATGGTCGACGAAGATCAAGCAGATGCCAGCGGTTGCTCTATCGATAAGTCCGTTGCCTTTATGAAGGAGATGGGCCAAGCTACTGGCCAAGACCTTTTTGAACGGATGTTCTTTCTCTACCGCAATGAAGCGGGCCAAATTGAAGGGCTTCCCTCTACCGATTTTGCCCAGGCTTTTGCTGAAGGCAAAATCAAATCGGATAGCCCCGTTTTTAATAACTTGGTCCAAACCAAAGCCGAATTGGAAAGCAAATGGGAACTCCCCCTAGAAGAGAGCTGGCACAAAAACTTTGTTTAGGATTTGTTTAATCCTTATCCCCTAAACAAATGCAGCCTCCTCCTCTTTTAAGAGAGAAGAACATTGAAAACCGAAGCGGAGCCCGCTCCCTTCACAAAAAAAGAATTATGGCACTTACGCCCTCCAATATGCTGCCCCTAGGCACTTCGGCCCCAGCTTTCAACCTGCCCGATACCGTTTCAGGCCAAACGAAAAGCCTTGCCGAACTCCAATCTGATCAAGGAACCCTAGTTTTCTTTATCTGTAATCATTGCCCTTATGTGATCCATGTCTTGCCTGAGCTCAAACGCCTAGCCCAAGACTATCAAGCCAAAGGAATTAGCTTTATCGCAATTAGCTCCAATGATGTAGAGAATTATCCAGATGACTCTCCCGAAAAGATGAAGGAACTGGCCCAAGAAGAAGGCTGGGACTTTCCCTACCTCTATGATGAGGACCAAAGCGTAGCCAAAGCCTATGATGCCGCTTGCACGCCCGATTTCTATCTTTTTGACGCCGCTGGAAAATTAGCCTACCGTGGCCGTCTAGATGACTCTCGCCCCAATAGCGGAACGCCCTTAACTGGCGCAGATTTAAGAGCCGCCCTAGATGCTGTACTCGCTAAACAAAGCGTTAGCGAAACACAATATCCTAGCGCCGGCTGTGGTATTAAATGGAAAAAATAACCCTATGCATCAAGCATTTTTATGGGAAATAAAGCAGGGAGGCCAAGCGCCTCCCTCTTTTGTGTTGGGCAGTATGCACAGTACCGACCAACGAGTATTTGGCGGACTCGACCAATTGACCGCCCTACTCAATGAAGTAGACTATTTTGCCCTAGAGTTTGATAGCCAAACGCTAAATGAAGAACAACAACTTCAACTGCATCTAGCCCAACAACTTCCCCAAGGACAACAACTCTCCGATTTGGTTTCGCCTAGCATCTGGCGCAAACTCCAAAAACTGTTTGCTCAAGAATTGGGTATGCCCTTTTTACTGGACCAATTGACGCATAGCCGCCCTATGCTTATCCCTCAATTCTATAACCAATGGAAGGCCGCTAAGGATTATCCCATGGCTCTAGACCACTACCTTTTACAACTGGCCCAAGAAAAAGAACTGCAAATCGAAAACCTAGAGACTTTTGAAGAGATGCTCTCGGTCTTTGAACACTTACCCCTAGCCCCACAAATCTGGGCCCTCAAGAAGTTCGCCTGCCAAGGAGGCAAACAATGGAAGAAGTTCCAACAAAGCCTAAACGCTTATGCCGAAGGTAATCTACCCTACCTCCTAAAACAACAGCAAAAGGTCTCTGGCAAAAGCAGAAGGGTCATTCTTCTCCATCGCAACCAAGCCATTTTGCCCCGTATGCAAAAACTAATGGATAAAGGCCCTAGCCTAATGGTCCTTGGCCTTTATCACCTGATCGGCGCCCAAGGATTATTGCGCAGCCTCAAACAAAAAGGCTATTTAGTGCGCCCTCTGTTTTAACTCCCCCCCAAGCGGCCTAGCGCCGCTTTTTTTACGCCCCTACTCCAACTTTTCTAAACCCCCAAATTCCGCCTGCCCCTTAACCAACATGGCTTTCCTAGCCGATAATTCTACCCGCTCCGATTTTTGCAAACAACTAAAGTCCGCCGCTAAGATCTCTGCCAATTCCGCCAAAACTTCTTCCCGACTCAACCAATACTGCTCACTCAAAAAGATGTCATCCAATAAGGCCTGCTTTAAAGGAGCTAAGGCCTCATCTAAATTCAAATCACTGCGATAAAGCGCTTCTAAGCGCTCAAAAAGAGCCAAATGCTGCCCCCGACCCAATAAACTATATTGCCGCCCCTCTTCCAATAAGGCAATGCTCCAACTCCCCAATGAATAGCCCAAACTATCCAAGGGATAGGCCGCATAAAAAAGTTCTACCAATTGGTCGTCTAAACTATCCGGACTTTGCTGCGCCCGCGCCCCCCAATATTTATAATCCCGATACAATTTGTACTCGGTCTTTGGCGAAGGCAAATAGACCAAAAAACCCGGAAATACATGGTTGAGCCAAAAGAAATTAGCCAAACTATCCGCCGAACTCAAGGCCAAGGCCTCATTTACCCGCTCCTCTAAGGCCAACTCCAATTTTTCGCCCCTCCGATAAACCAACCGAAAAGCAGGCAAGCTCTCTATCGCCGCCGCCTCCCGCTGATACTGCTTGAGCTCTCCCGCCAACTCATCCCCAAAAAAGAAGTGCAAACGCCGATCTAACCAAAGCCGCTGCAAATCCTCCGACGGCAGGCTGTCAAAACTCAAACAACCCCCAAATAACCAGCCCTTATGCCCATCCGCCGCCTCTACTTCTAACCAAGGCTCCCGATAATCTACCCCCTCCAACCGAATTAAACTCTCCGCCTTGCTCATCCGCCCCAAATACCGAAAACTACTGCCTTTGTGGTAGGTCCGCAAACTTTCTGCTGCCCAATCTGGCGCCGCTTTTAACTCCCCCTCCCGACTACTCAAACTCAAAGATGCTCCCCGCCCATCTGTCGATAAATATAGGCTACTATCGGCCGTTTCTGCCAAGGGCTCCTCCGCAGAAATAGGCAATTCTTTAGCCTTTTCCTCACTGCAAGCCCCCAACAACAACAGGGCAAAAAAATATAGATATAACTGCTTGTTCATCTTGTTTTATTTTTGGGGCAGCCCCTCCCGTTGGTCGGGTCGCTACGTTTCGGGGCTCGCAAGCCTGCTCGGCCCTTCGGCGGCAATGCCGCCTCGGTCTGGCCCTACGGGCCACTGCTGCACATCGCTCAGCCAAAAAGACTGGGCTAAAGCCCAGCGAAAATAGAAGCATCGCTGCGCGAAGGGCTATCCATGAGCAGGCAAAGCCGCCTGATATAAATAGCTGCTGCCTAAAACCAAATATCAAAAGCAAAATGCTATTAAACAGCGATTTAGTGAGGCTTGCCGCCCCACTCTAATGGAAAATAAATAGAAAAGGACCAAAATACAAAAGAATAGGCAGACCCTCTAAACGTTTTGGACCAAGGGCCAAGCAGTAATCCCCTCTGGGAATTTCCCCAGCTCAATCGGAGGCGGCAAATTAGCCTGGGGAAAATCCCCAAGGTGTTTGGATTTTTCCGATTAGCTTGGGGAAAATCCCCAAGGCGTTTGGATTTTTCCGATTAGCGTGGGGAAAATCCCCAAGGCATTTGGATTTTTCCGATTAGCTTGGGGAAAATCCCCATGGTGTTTGGATTTTTCCGATTAGCTTGGGGAAAATCCCCATGGTGTTTGGATTTTTCCGATTAGCGTGGGGAAAATCCCCATGGTGTTTGGATTTTTCCGATTAGCTTGGGGAAAATCCCCAAGGCATTTGGATTTTTCCAATTAGCGTGGGGAAAATCCCCAAGGTGTTTGGATTTTTCCAATTAGCGTGGGGAAAATCCCCATGGTGTTTGGATTTTTCCGATTAGCTTGGGGAAAATCCCCAAGGCATTTGGATTTTTCCGATTAGCGTGGGGAAAATCCCCAAGGCATTTGGATTTTTCCGATTAGCTTGGGGAAAATCCCCAAGGCATTTGGATTTTTCCGATTAGCGTGGGGAAAATCCCCAAGGCATTTGGATTTTTCCGATTAGCTTGGGGAAAATCCCCATGGTGTTTGGATTTTTCCGATTAGCGTGGGGAAAATCCCCATGGCATTTGGATTTTTCCGATTAGCGTGGGGAAAATCCCCAAGGCATTTGGATTTTTCCGATTAGCTTGGGATAGTTGTCTAAGGCCCTATCTTTTTTTTCTGGACCGACCCTACTAGGGTTTAGCTAGAGTTATTTAGGGGGCAAATAAAGGAGTTTGTTGCAACTCCAAAAAGTGGCCGATCTATCCACAAATGGATAGATCGGCCTTGTATTGGGCGGAAAACGTTTGTAGGGAGGGCATTGCATTTTAGACCCCAGTGAGTTGGTCCCAAATTTCGACATGTAGGCGGCTACACATTCTAATTTGTTCTCGGATACAGATTTCGGCCACCATTTTATTGCGTTGGAGCAGGGCTTCTAGGCTATCGGCAGCGGGCATAAGGACCAATTGTTCTTTTTTGATGAGGCCGGGCGTTAAGAAATCCCGTTGAATTTCTTCAAAATCGCTAGCTTGGGCAATCACAAACTTAAAGATGGTTCCTTTTTCTTGGGCCAAGACTTGGAGGGCTTGGGGAACAAGGCGTTTTTGCTTGGGCATGCCAGAGTTTTGGAGTTTTGGGGAACAATTCCAGTAGCTGACCCTTTCTAATAAGGAAGAAGAGGGGACAAAACAGCCATTGGTTTCTACCTCAATGATAGGGCGGAGGCCCTGTCGTTCTTGTTCTAAGAAGCTTAGAAAGGCGGCAATGCGTTTATCTTGTAGGAGAGGTTCTCCCCCAGTAATAACTAAGTGCACGCCTTGGGCCAATCGTTGGCTAAAGGCTAATTCTTGGTCTAGGCGTTGGAGTAATTGAGGGAAGGGAAGGCTTTCGCCCTTCATCCAGACCTCCATAGTGTCGCAGATCCAGCTGGCGCCATCATGCAGTTGTCCGTCTTTTTCGGCACCTTTCCCGCCGCAGATCAGGTTGCAGCCAGAGAGGCGGAGGAAGATAGCGGGCACGCCCATAGTTTGGCCTTCTCCTTGAAGGCTGTAAAAGTATTCGCTAACAGCGAGTAGAGTAGGCATTTTTGGCATGATGCGACAAAGTTTTAGCTAAGAAAAGGAAGGGCGGAGCTGGGGCAATTGGCCTAGCGATGTGCAGCAGTGCCGCGAAGCGGCAGACCGAGGCCGTTAGGCCGAAGGGCCGAGCAGGCTTGCGAGCTGCGAAACGTAGCGCCGCAAGGCGCAGGCCGCAGCGGAGGCCCCAAAAAAACAAAAAAAATAATCGAAGCCGATAAAATGATTACAAATTAGTAATTTTGGGACGAGATAACAACCAAAAAGGAAGGCGGTGCATCCTATTCGTACAGAAGGAGTTTAGCGCAACTTTAGTTTAGATTCACTTGGATAATAAAATGTAATAGCATGAAAAAATCACCCTTATGGATAGCGAGTATTTTGCTTTTATTGCTTTTTCAGGCCTCTGGGGTTTGGGCGCAATCGGCCAAAAAGACCAGCTATAAAAATAATGAAGAAGTTCGGACCGTGCAAGGTTGCGAATATCAGGTCTTGAAGGGCTTGGCAGAAATTACGGCAGTAGAAAAGACCCGTTCTAAATCGGAAAGTGCTTTGGGTTATGATGAATATAGCGTAAAGTTCAAGTTCATTCCGATGGAAAAAGGGCAGCAATTGATGGCTGACTTTGGGGAAAACAGCTTTGACTTTTTCTTGCGTAGTGGGTATGATCGTTTGCCTGTTGGGCCCAAGTATCTTAAGCATTATTATGTGCATAAGGGGCAAAAGTTTGCGATGGAATTTTTGCAGACGGGCGACAAAACTTGTCGGGAGCAGTACACCTATAAATCATTGGGGATTCCCAACGATTTATTTGAGGCTCAGGATAGTATCAAGGCCTACAAGATTCAGGTAGCGGCAGAAAAGCTCTACAAAAAAGAGAAAGAGGTGAATGAGGCCAAGGGAATTGCGATGGCCGAAGAGGCGGCTACGCAAACGAGCGGTAACCGTCCGCCAGAAGTTGCGCCTGTAGAGGAGCCCAAAGAAGAGGATCCCAAGGAAGAGGAAGATCCCACTGAGGAAGATCCCAAGGAGGAGGAAGAGCCTGAGGTAGACTTGAATTTGCCTTCTGATGAAGAATTGCGTAAAAAAGTAGAGGCTGAAATGCGGGCTAAGGAAGGGATTAAAAAGAGTCCGGATGAGATTGATGTAGACTCTTTGCGTGCGGCAATTGAGAAAGAAGAGCGCGCCAAGGCTAAGGCTGAGGCGGCCAAGCAGGCGGAATTGGATCAGAAAAACGCCATTAAGCGCGAGAAGCAGGCGGCCAAAGAGCGCAAGAAACTAGAAGAGCAGCGTCGCAAGGAAATCAAGGCCAAAGAAGAAGCCCTTCGGGATGAGATGGCGGCTAAATTGGCGGAGGAAAAAGAGGCGATTGAGGCGCGTAAGGAAGCTATTCGCGAGCAGGTCACCAATGAAATCCGCAGAGAGAGCTGTGTATATGAGGAAAAAGTATCGGGAACCATCAAGGTGGTTTCCGTGGAGGAAGGTCCCACGGAAGTGGAGAGTTTGTTTGGCTATAAGGAGTATGTAGTTACCCTTAGATTTAAGCCCGACAACTATTCTGATTTATCTAAGAAAGAGCGTAAGCTTTGGGATAAGACCTTTACCTTCAAATTGGACCCTAAGGGCAAGAGTGCGAATCCTGGGGCGACTTATGTGCGGATTCACAAGCTCTTCAAGGGCAATAAGTACAATGGGTTTGCGCAGCGTTTATCTTCTGGAATCTGTAATGACATCATGGTTTATTCTCCTGATTTGCCCATTGATGCGAGTCAGGTGCGCAAATAATAGGAGCTACATTTAGCTTAAAAGCAAAGGGGGATGTCGGTATCGACATCCCCCTTTTTTTTGTTGCTTATAGTTTGCGTTCGAGGAGATCTTCCAAGGCGGCTTGGAGGTCTCTATATCGGTGTTGGAAGCCTTCTTCTTCTAGGCGTTTGGGCAGGGCGCGAGCGGAGTAGAGGACCACATTAGCCATTTCGCCCATAGCCAGGCGGAGGGCAAATTCTGGGGCGGGAAGAATCAGTGATTTTTTATTAGTGGCTTTAGCTAAAATACGGGCCATTGTTTTATTTTGTACTGGATCTGGTCCAACCCCATTATAGACGCCCATTTTTCCTTTTTCTAGGAGAAACAAAAACATTCGACAAAGGTCTTCTATATGAACCCAAGGGTAATATTGCTCGCCAGAACCAAAATAGGCCCCTAGATGAAATTGGTAAGAAGGCAGCATTTTGGCAAGAGCACCACCTTGAGTAGAGAGGACAATACCAATGCGGAGATGAGTAATTCTTGCACTAAGCCCATGAAAAGCCTTAGCGGCCTCTTCCCAAGCAATACAACTTTGGATTAAAAAATCATTTTTGCGTTCTTCATGAATAGCCGACGATTCGTCTAGAACTTCATTTCCACGATCTCCATAAATCCCCACCGCAGAAGCTGAAATAAAAGCTTTGAGTTCTTGTCCTGCTTCTCTAAAAGCTTGGGCCAATACGTCTAGGCTTTGGCTACGGCTCTTTACGATCAATCGCTTTCGCTTATCGGTCCATCTAGCATCAGCAATACCAGCTCCAGCTAAGTGGATGAGATAATCAATGGGTTGATTAAAGAGCTGAGGATCTACCCAGCCTCTTTTGAGGTCCCATTCAAAAGCCGTCCAATCCTTAATTTTGCTAGGGTTTCGGCTAAGTAAGATGGGGTCAAAACCTTGGCGATGTAGGAGCTTACAAAGTTCTTGGCCAATTAGACCACTACCTCCTGTTATTAAAATTCTACTCATTATTTTTATATCTTTAAGCGCTCTTCAGGTAAACAATTTTGATCAAACTACACTACTATAACCACCAATTATGAATATCAGAAAAAAAACAATCTTGGGACTACTTGGCCTAAGTTTATGTTTTGGCAGTTGCCAACCTTCTACTCCTAAAGAAGGCGAGCCGGTTCAAGAAGTTGAGCCTACCCAAGCCAGTAAAAAGATGAAGGACCCTTCGGTCACTGTTTGGGAACTAGACGATCCCGATGGATTAAATCCGATTACTTCTCAGGGGGCAGCGGCTACTTATATTCAGAACAACATATTTTCTCGCTTGTTGGAGTTTCATCCAGAAGATCTCAAGTTAGTCCCTCAATTAGCCTTAACAATGCCTGATGTACGAGAGCTAGAAGAAGGTCCGTATGCAGGAGGGATGTCTCTGCAGTTTACCATTCGCCCTGAAGCCAAATGGGATAACGGACAAGCAGTTACAGCCTATGATTATCTATTTACCGTTAAGGCAATTAAAAACCCCTTAGTAGAATCTGGCAACAGACGTCCTTACTATGAATTTATAGACTCTATTTATATCTCTCCTGAAAATGAGCAAGAGTTTACTATTTTTTCTAAACAACGCTACTTTATTGCAGAAGAATCGGCTGGAGATATGCTCATTATGCCCGAGTATATCTACAACCCCGAAGGCCTAATGAAAAAACTGAGCCTTGCTGAACTCAATAAAATGGACGCTGATGCGGCGGAAAAAGATGCAGAGCTCAAACGATTTGCAGAACTCTTTAATAGCCCCAAGTATAATAATGAAACAGTGGTTGGCTCTGGCCCCTATCGCTTTGTAGAATGGAGCAACGGCCAACATATTATCCTAGAACGCAAAAAAGATTGGTGGGGAAATCAAACCAAAAACCCCATGCTAGTCGCTTATCCCGACAAAATTATTCACAAAGTGGTCAATGACCCTAGTACAGCTATTACCGTCGCTCGCAATGAGGAAATTGACGTTTTGCACAATATCAAACCCGTAAAATTTAAAGCACTAAAGGAAGATAAGGAGTTTCAAGAGCTTTTTGAGCTCTCCTCTCCCCACGTTTTTGGCTACTATTATATCGCAATGAATTTGCGCAACCCCAAATTACAAGATAAAAAACTGCGCCAAGCACTCTCACATATCATCAACCGCCAAGAGATTATTGATGTTCTATTTGAAGGTTTAGCAACGGAAACCGTTGGACCAATTAACCCCCAAAAAGACCACTACAATGATCAACTAAAACCCTTTAGCTATGACCTCGACCGAGCTAAAGAATTATTAACAGAAGCCGGCTGGACCGATTCTAATAATGATGGCTTCCTAGATAAACGCATTAACGGCAAATTAGAAAAATTGAGCTTGGAGTTCCTATATAATCAAGGCAACGAAATTCGTAAAAATATTGGCCTCTTACTCCAAGGCGAAGCCCGTACCCTCGGAATCGAAATTAAAATTAAAAGCGCCAAATCCTCTGTTGCTAAAATGAAAGCAAAAAATGGAGAATTTGAACTCATCTGCTCTGCTTGGGCTCAAGGCCCCCAACTCGATGAACTCAAACAAGGATGGCACTCTAGCTCCTACGAAACCAACGGAAGTAATTATATAGGCTTCCGCAATGAAGAATGCGACCGCATTATTGATAGTATCCGCGTAACGCTAGAACCCCAAAAACGTAAAGCACTCTATTTTCGCGCCCAAGCTATTATCCACGAAGAACAACCTTATCTCTTTCTCTGTGTGCCAAGTAGCTGCTTTGCTATCCACAAGCGCTTTTCAAATATCGAAACTTCCCCCTTGCGCCCAGGCTATCGGGTGACCGACTTCCAACTGAAATAACAATTTTACACCATACCAAAGCCTCTGCTTCCTAAGTAAGAGGCTTTTTTGTTTTTGGGGCCTGCGGTGGGCGGTTACTCCCTTCGGTCGTCGAACTGCGAACTAAAGTTCTTGTTGTCGTTGCGCAGCTCGCTGCTGTTTTGGGGCCTCCGCCTCGCTGCGCTCGTCGGCGCTACGTTGCGCAGCTCGCTACTCGCTCGGCCCTGCGGCCTGACGGCCTTGGTCTGCGGCTGCGCCGCACTGCTGCACATCGCTAGGCCAAAGGCTGGCCCCTAAGCAGTAAAGCTTGCTCTATAAACACAAAAAAAGCATCAAACTCCCCCAAGCCTGATGCTTTAGCTCTTATTATAGAGCTTAAACCCTAAAAACTATCACTATGAAAACCAAATTTACTTTGGTCACAGTTCAAATTTAAGATAGCTCCTTTGGTTTTCAAAGCGAATAAAACCTAATGTTTAGCTATAGGTATTTTACTTAGCACTCTTGTAACAACAATAAATAACTACTCATATAAATTTTCATAGGCTTTAATAGAAAGAGGAAAGGGTTTAAAATGATAACTAAAGCGTTCTTCTTCTCTATTTTCTCCATAAAAAGGTAAATGATAACTCAATCTACGGCGTTCAATGAAGCCCTGCCCCAAAACGGGGCCTAATAATTCTATTTGACCATAGGCATAACTCTCTAATAAAGGGAGTATTTGTTGCTCAAAACATTGCTGCAATTCCTCCAGTTGTCGAATACCCAAAAAGTAGCCATGCCCCAATTCCTGCGCGGCCGAAAAATGCAAGCGTATCCGTTGGTTAAGCGAAGTCAACAATTGATTTAAATCTATTCCTTGGCATTGGCCCAATAGCTGCGGCTGTGGCCGCAAGGAAATCGCATGAAAACGCCTTCTCAAAGCCCAATCTAAACTGTGCAAACTGCGATCCCCCTCATTCATCGTCGCTATAATGTAGAGGTTGTTGGGCAAAGCAAAAGTCTCTTTAGAGTAGGGCAATTGAATATGTAAAGGTTCTGTTCCTCCCAAACGGTTTTCTGGACTCAACAAAGAGAGTAACTCCCCAAATACTTGCCCCACTGCCGCTCGATTCAATTCATCAATAAAGAGAACAAAACGCTTGAGCGGTTGGGCCAAAGCTGCCTTTGCTATCCGCTTAAAAAGCCCTTCTTCCAACACATAAGTCAATTGATTAGCCTGCATTTTCGGCTTAATTCCCTCCATAAAGTCCTCATAACTCATACTCGGATGAAAAGCCAATATAGCCAAATGACCTGCCTCTCGCTGCTCTTCCAAACGATCTTCTATATCTTTGGCCGAAAGCTGCTGTATTTGGGCCAAAGGCAAGCCCTCACAAATGCTCAAGGCCTCTAAACGCGCTGCCCGAGTTTTGCCACAAGCAGAAGGACCATAATAAAGCTGATTGAGCGGCCGCTCTTTCTCCTGATGGTAAATCAATTGGCTTTCTTCCCAATCCTCTGTCTTGTCCGCTCTAATTTGATAATATTGCTTATCCCAGAGTTCTCGGATTGTAGGCAAAAAGAGCAATTGGGCCAAAAGTAAAGGGTAGTTCTGAGGCGACTGAGCAGAAAGCCCTAATTCTCCAAATAACTGCAGAAGTTCAGTCTGTTTAGCCTCTGAACCAATAAAGGTGTCTAAAATATCTGCTAAAGCTTTTTGTCGAAAAATGGGCAAGCGTTGCAGCGGCTGCTCCAAATAGGTAATTAGTAACTGCCCAGAAGCCGATAAGGCCTTAGCATTCCCATCTCGCTTATAGAGAAGAAGCTGCTCGGCCCAAAAAGAAAGCTGCATAGGCCAAAGCGATAAGCCTTGCCCACTCCCCTGCAATTGAAGCTTTTGCGCAAATTGAGGCTGCACCTGAGCCAATAAAAGCCCTAAATGTAAATGTGCTGCCTGCAAATGAGGCGCTAAGTCCTCAAATTCATCACTCCAGTCCTTGCTTTTTTTCCATTGCTGAAGCAAAAGCTGCATTTCCTCCTCTTCCAATAAAGGCAAGGCTCTGAAATCGGCCCAATGGGCCAATAACTTAGCAAAAATAGGCATTTCTGCCGCAGCTATGGCAGCAAGCTCAGTCTGTAATTGAGGGAGTAAATTGCGGAGTAAGTCCGCATAAGGACTAAAAATGGGCATCTTCGACAAACTTCTGGTTAAGGCCCCAAAACTAGAAGATTAAAGCCAAAAGTCAACGCTTTTAGCCGAGTTTAAAGCCTAGCTGGGCCAAATCGGTCCAAAAAGCAGGATAAGATTTAGCGACCACCTCTGGCTGCTCAAACTTTAAGGGACCAAGCAAAAGGGCCAAAGGCGCTAAGGCCATCGCCATCCGATGATCTTTGTAAGTGCGAATGAGGGGCTTTTTAGGCTGCAGCTTTAGGCCCGACTTAATATTCATCCAATCTGGACCAATTTCTACCTCCGCCCCCAACTTTTCTAACTCGGCCTTCATAGCCGCCAAACGATCCGTTTCTTTGATGCGCAAACTTTGAAGTCCAAAAATCTGACAGGGAATGTTTAATCCCGCAGCTATGGCCATTAGGGTTTGGGCCAAATCTGGATAATGTCGACAATCATATTTCAAAGAGGAAGGTAGGGGGTTTTCTATTTTCTTGAGTCGTACTTCTCCCTTAGCTAAAAATTCTGTACTTACGCCCAATTCTTCTAAAAGCTCAGCAACAATAGCATCTCCTTGTAAAGAGTTTTTTTGCAGTTGGCCCAATCGCAATTCAAAACCAAGGGGGGCCAAAGCCACTAAAGCATAATAATAGGCCGCAGCGGACCAGTCGCCTTCTATCACAAATTCTTCTGCTGGAGCTTGGTAGTCTTGGGGCTCAATCAAAAAGCTTTTGCCCGCCTGTAGGTAGTCAATGCCAAAGCGCTCCATCAGGCCCAAAGTCATTTGTATATAGGGCATAGAAATGATTTCGCCTGTAAGTTGTAGCCTTAGCCCTTGGGGGAGAGCTGGCGCAATTAGCAAGAGGGCCGAAATATATTGGCTGCTGATACCGCCATCTATACTCAAGCTGGGCATTTCACTGCTTTCCGTCCATTGAGCGCGCCCAATTTGTAAGGGCGGATAGCCCTCTTGGCCCAAATAATCAATTTGAGCGCCTAGGCTGCGTAGAGCATCTACCAAGGGACCAATTGGGCGCTCAAGCATGCGGGCGGAGCCTGTCAGAACCTGCTTTTTATCGTTCAAGCAAAGATAAGCCGTAAGGAAGCGGAAGCTGGTCCCCGCATCTCCAGCATCCAAAATTTCTTGATCTTCTTGTTGGAGGAGGCGGAGCAAGGTTTGACTATCCTTAGCCTTAGACAAGCTTTTGTTGGGGGCCAATTGGTCCATAATCGCCTGAATAATCAAGAGGCGGTTACTAATGCTTTTGGAGCTATTGAGCTGTATATATTGAGCAGCGGCCAAGGTTTTGGGCGCCTGTAAGAGTCGATCTTTGGGCATAATATAATTTTGAGCAAATTGATTTAGGAGGGGCTAGGCCCTACGCTTTGGCCTAGCGATCTGCAGCAGTGGCCGTTAGGCCAGACCCAGGCGCTGCAAGCGCCGCAGGGCCGAGCAGACCTGCGAGCTGCGAAAGGTAGCGCCGACGAGCGTAGCGAGGCGGAGGCCCCAAAAATAAAGGATCATTAGAACAAGCTAAAAATAGAATAGTTTAGGCAAAAAAAAGCCCCCTTGTGGAGCAAGGAGGCGATAATTCTGCTGTCTAATGGACTAGAAGCGGGCTGATTTACAGCCCTGGCGCTTGCGGCGACGCTTGCGAGAGCCCACCAAGCCATTATCAATAAAGTTGTAAGAAATAGTTACGCCAGTGATGAGATACCAATCTTGGGCCTTATCTCCACGCGTAGTTTGTCCGCCCCTTTCGGCTACAGCGGCATCATAAGCATCTTGAGTGGGGAAATCGGCGCCAAAGGTGCCCCCACTTTGATTGACCAAATACTCATAGGTGCGATCCGACATTAGTTGTTGCTCAGAGAGGTTGCCAAATTGCCCTGCATCATAAGGAGTTTGATCGTAGAGAGAAGTAGCTGGATTGGTTGTAACATCATAGGGATAGCTCAAAGAGACATCATCTAGATAATCTGTAAAGGTTTTGCGGAAGCCAATCTCGAAGCCAATATTGAGGTGGCTATGAATGGCGAACTTTACGCCCAAGCCCATCGGAATAGAAAGCTGCGTAAGTTCATAAGCAGTTCGGTTAGGGAGATTGGGGTTGCCTTGTCCTTCTGTAGCCAAAGGTTGAAGTTCTACCCATTCGTCATCTCGGTTGGGGTCAAAATGCTTGGCTTTGGGGTTGTAGTTAAACACGCCCAAACCGATAAAAGCATAGGGAGAAAACAATTTCTTGTGGCCCATAGTATGGTAGCCCATAAAGTTGATTTCGGCCATCAATGCGCCCTCAAAGATATGAGAGCGGAAGTGTAGGTTGCGAATTTGGTTGCGCAACTCTTTAGAGTCTTGATCATTGCCCGAAATATTGCCGTAGCTAGCTTGCAACCTAAAATTAAGGTATTGGTTGAGGTTGTAGCGGGCAAAAATCCCCCCAGCCAAATGGAGGTGCTTGGTATCGAGCATAGAATTGACTAGCTCGCCCGAATAGCTAGAGGTCCCTAGTTGGGCCCCCACCTCAAAGTAGGGCCGGGCCCAGCTGTGTTGGGCTTGAACAAAAAAGGGAAAAGAAAGCGCTAAAAAGAAGAGTGATAGTTTTTTCATAAAAGCAGTTTTGAATTGGCGGGGTTGGGGGATCGGCGATGAAGGTATTTAAAAATACAATTTTAAAATGGCTTAGCCAAATTCCAACTTATTGAGGAATAATCAACTCATAATCCTCATAATTTAGTCCTCCCCAAACGCCTAAGCCCCCCTGAATATTGGATTCTATACGGACATAATTGCCAAAAGGACCCTGACTGCCCGAACTATACTCAAAGGTTTGCCAAAACCTAAAGTGCGGATAATCAATATTCCCTAGCCGAACTACAGCGGTATCTCCCCGCCAATAATAGCCCGCCGTCTCAAAGTCAAACTCAGAAATAAAAGACTGCCCCCGTTGTATAGGCACCTCAAAACCCGAACGCCCATCAAAAATCTTATCGTCTGTAACTGATTGCCCCAAAAGGGGATAAAAAGGCTCATCATTTCGCTTAGTAAAAATGCGATAGTAGTTTTCCTGCCCCCCAGGGTCTGTAACCGAGGCCCGCAACTCGACCAAAGAGTCATTGTCTGGATAATCGGGATGGTTGACATAATACAGACTATCAAAACTCACCAAAGGCACTAAGGTCGTCACCGCCGAAACGCTATCATCTCCTGCTCGAACGACTAGGCTATAGCTCCGCCCAGGAGCAATCTCTAAAGGAGATAAATTTAGAAAGCCAAAAATATCTATGTAAATACAGTACTCCAATTCGGTAACAGAAATGCCCCCCAAACCCAAAAACTCAGCAACGCTTTGCGCTATGGCTGTATCTAAGGCCGCCAAATCGCCCAAACAAAACTCGGTCAATTGCACCTCATTCTCGCCATCCGATACGCGAACATCTGCATCATGTACAAAGAGTTCAGCTAGGCGTTCTGGACTCAAATCGCCCATATAAGCCGAACTTTGAGTCAAAATAACGTAGGGAGGCAAAGCCCCCGGCCCATACTCTACATAACCTTCCACCACCAACTGAGGCCCATCAAAAACATCCTCTGGAGTGTACTCTTCCTCACAGGCCATCAGGCCCAATAAAAGTAGCAAGCAAGCCAAAAAAGGGAGATAATTTCGCATGTTTTTCTTTTACCGCTTTAACGATGAGCAAGGCCCAAAGGTTGATGCCTTCACTGCTTTATTCTGTTTTTTTGGGGACTATTTAAAATTTTGTGTCTGCCCTTTCCTGCGCCTAGGGACAAGCCCCTAGGCTAGCTTTTCAGACAGCCCTCTAAAGAGGGCCTTTGGATAAGGGCCTTCTCTGTAATAACTACTTAGAAAGGCCGTGTATATACACCTTTGAGGCCCTTTAGGGCTGACTCCATTTGATTAGTCTAGGGCTTGTCCCTAGGCGATAATTGGCTGAATCCTGCTTTTGAAAGTCAAGCTAAAAGCTCAAATTTTATGAGGGTTTTAACCTACAGGCCCGAAGGGCCGCAGGCCTAGCGATGCGGCGGGGTGGCCCGAAGGGCCAGACCAAGGCGCTGCAAGCGCCGCAGGGCCGAGCAGCCTTGCGAGCCCCAAAGCGACAACAAGAACTTTAGTTCGCAGTTCGACGACCAAAGGGAGTAACGCCCCCAAAAATCATTTTTATCTAGATCGTTGTCTTCCTGAAAAACACATAATTCCACAGATAAAAATGCAGCTTAGGCAGCAAAGGCCCTATCTTCAACGTATTAAGAACAAATGGGAAAACTTGCCCCATATCGAGAGAATGCACCCCATTTCCCTCCACTGATAATTATCTGCTATGGATTTTGCCTTAAATATATCTTCCAAAAAAGAGCGCGACCAGACGGCCAAAGAGCAAGAGGCGCAGCTCATCCAAGCCTGCTTAGAGGAAAAGCGTTGGGCCCAAAAAGAACTTTACG
Source organism: Saprospira sp. CCB-QB6 (assembly GCF_028464065.1). NCBI lineage: Bacteria > Pseudomonadati > Bacteroidota > Saprospiria > Saprospirales > Saprospiraceae > Saprospira > Saprospira sp. CCB-QB6. Next base: position 1,029,532 of record NZ_CP116808.1, read on the forward strand.
AACGGTTCTATGGGCGCATGCTGGGGGTTTGTCTCCGCTATTCCAATAATAGCGAAGATGCCCGCGACATTCTAAATGAAGGCTATATTAAAGTGTTCCGCTACCTGCATCGCTATAAAATAGGGACCTCCCTAGATGCTTGGATTAGACGGATTATGATTAACACCTCTATTGATTTTTACCGCAAGGCCATTCGCCACCGTAGCGAAGATATAGAAACGGCCCAGCACAAAATCTCTGAGGATGCCGATGCGGTAAGCCGCTATTCCGCCAAAGAAATTATGGCCGTGATCCAAAAACTGCCCCCCTCCTATCGGGCCGTTTTTAACCTCTATGCCATAGAAGGTTTTTCCCATAGAGAAGTGGCCGAAAAACTTGATATAACGGAAAGTACTTCCCGATCCAACTTAGTGAAGGCCAGAGCCAAACTAAGAGAATACATTAAACAATTATATCACTAAGCGCTAGAGAGACTTCGCTTATGAAAGAAGATTTTGACAAATTCGATGAGTGGAACCGAAAACTCTTTGATGAGTTTGAGGCAGACACCCATAATATGGCTGAGGATTGGAGTAAATTTGAAACCGCCTGGGAACAAACTTCTGAGGAAGAAGAAGAATTTGACCAATTGGCCCTAACTGCTTTGGGCCAGTTTGAAGCCAGCAAGGAATTTATGGCTAAAGATTGGGACCGATTACAACATGATTTGAACCTCAATACCGAAGAAGCCGAAGAACTAGATGCCCTCGCTCGCCAAGCCCTTGCCGCCTATTCCGCAACAGAATATAATATGTCCGAGGATTGGAGCCGCCTAGAAGCCGCTCTGGATGAAGAAGATCGTCCCGCTGTTTTTTGGTTCAAAACCATGGAAGCTGGCCTGCTATTACTCTCGCTCTTTACTCTCATCAATCTCTACTATCTGCAACCCATGCAATCAGAGGAGGGCGATGGCCATAAAACAAAAACCCAAGGCCTGAATGCTGAACAACCATTGGCCCAAAACAGCCCCCTATCTAAAACTCTGGGAACCAAAGAGAAAGCCCCCGCTTTATCTGCTGGAGAAAATACAGCCCTAATACAGGCATTGCGCCTTAGCAAAAAGCCATTACAAATTGCTTCAGGCCAGGCGCTGCGGGGACAAGCTCCCACAGGGGCTTTTACCCAAAGTTTTGGGGCTGGCGCTCAATTGCCACCCTTTGTTCAAGGCCAAAATTTTGCTAAGGCTGCAGCTGGCGCTCGCGCCAATGCCCTTGCCGCCCAAAAAGAGGAGCAAACTTCTGAACAAACAGAGAACAATAGCACTTTTCCCAAAAAAGAAACAGCTCAACAAGCTGCGGCCAAAGAAGAACCCAAAAACCAGGCTGCTCCTTTTGCCAATATTGACCTAAGCGAGCAAGGCTTGCCCTTGGCCACTTATTTGGCCAAAAAGGACAGCAACGATTTGGAGCAATTGAAGGAGGACCTCAGTTTCCAACTCAAATGCCCCTATAGCTTACCCAAAATCTACAACCGCCACCGCCATTTGGGCCTTTACACGGGCTTTAATTTGGGGCTGGGCGAAACCAATCAACTCGGTAGTGGACAAGCAGGCATACAGTTTGGCCTCCAACTAGAACAAGAGCTCAATAAAAACTGGGGCTTGTCGGTTGGCCTTTTTTGGCAGCGTCAAAATTACGCCCTCTTTCAACAGTCTAGCTTACTTTTACCCGATGGCCAAAACTATAATCGCCAAATCAACAAGGAAGAAGGACTGCAGCTGCTGCAATTGCCGCTACAACTTCGCTATACCTTATACAGCGATAACAAATGGGAGTTGCAAGCCTTGGCAGGAGGGCTCTATCAGTTGTCTTTGTATCGTCAACAAGCTGGACAAGAAGAACTGGAGGGACAACAAGCTGCTGGGCACATCCTAGAACGAACTTACCTCCCCCATCAACCCGAAAATGCTGCAATTTTACAAGATGGTGCTTGGGCCAATAATCAACAGTTTGCCTTGCAATTTGGCTTGGGACTCGATCGCCAACTGGGCGACCATTATCGCCTCTCGCTACAAGCGCATTACCTCCGCCAACTAGCCCAAAATGACCAAATGGCCAAAAATCATGTCCAGTTGTTAGTCGGCCTAAAATATCGCTTACCTTAATTTTTTACTCATTTTTTGGGGCCCGCGGCCGGCTAGCCCTTGGCGAGGCGGCCGCCGCTATGCTGCGGGGCTCGCAAGGCTGCTCGGCCCTGCGGGCATCACTGCGTTTCGCCCTCGGTCTGCGGCTATGCCGCCCCCCTTCGCAGCGCTGGGCCGCTCACCCTTCTTTTTAGACCAAACTATTTTCTGCGGCCGCTAAAGCTTATAACTTTTCCATTGCCCATTTTTATCTTTGATGCGAAATTGGCGGCTGGGGCCCGCTTGACGCTTTTGGATTTCCTCATAAACCAGCTTCAAATCGCTTTCTTTTTCCCGATAATAGGCAAAGCGCATTTTGGTGGGCAGGCAATCTAAATTGGCTTGCTCTTCAGAGCGGAGAATGAAGGCTTGACAACCATAACCACAAACTTTTTGTGCTGGACAACTTTCGCAATCGTACCAGTTTTCTGGTTTGCGCATGAAAGTCGGCAATTTTTTGGGCCAGTTGTTTTTTCTCTTTTCGGCTGGCTTGCTGATGTTCAGAAACATGGCCCAAATAATAAGCAGGCTCATTCCATGCAAAGCGCCCACAAGGCAACAAATGCCCCTCTGGTGTAATCCCCAAAGCCGAACGGCCCGCCCCACAGGTTTTTTCATGACAAAGGGTGGGCTTGGCTTGCTCTGGCTCAAAATAACGGCCCAACTCCAAGGCAATATTGCTTTCTATTAGCGCTTGTCCTTGAGTAGCTATCATATAATCAATAATGGCTTTTTGGGCCATAAAAATTTGCTCGGCCTGCAGTGGGGGCTGCCCATGGGCAGCCCCACTGGCGTGACCACATTAGCCTTAAAAGAACGCTGTTGGGCTTCGCTCCAAAGCCATTCGCAAAGGGTGTAAAAGTTGGGGTAATTGCTGCTGTTAATAGTGGCCAAAACGCCTGCTTTGACCTTGGCAGCTTGTAGACGCCTAAAGTTTTTAAAGACCTTGGTTTCGCCCCCTCTTTGGCTATCATCCAATAGAAAAACGGGCTGGTCCAAACTCACGCCCAACTGAATTTTATAGCGCTGAAATAGCTGAATATACTCCTCTTTGAGGCGAACCAAATTGCTTTGCATGGCAAAACTGACCCTTTTGCCTAGGCTTTTGGATAGGGCTAAGGCATAATCTAGGGCCTCCTCATACCAAGCAATGGGCAAAAGAGTGGGTTCTCCACCATGAAAGAGAAAAGTAAGTTGATCGGAAGACGTTTGGCCCAAACTCAGTTCTACTAGTTCCTTAAACTGCTCAATGGACATATCTTGGCCCGTTTTGCTTACTTTTTCGTAGCAATACAAACAATCTAAATTGCAGCGGTAAGTTACTTTGACAATTAGGGTACTGACCGTAGAAAAGGCCGAGGGCGGAGCAGAAAACAAGCGAGAAATCATGGGCTAAAGATTGGGGAGTGAAGCCAAAACTGAAAAAGTGCTTATTGGCCTAGGGATGTGGAGGGGTGGCCGCAGGCCAGACCGAGCCAGCTTGCTGGCGAAGGGCCGAGCGAATAGCGAGCCCCGCAGCAGCCCGGCGGGCCCTTGCCGCAGCGCAGCAAGGCAAAAGGGGCCCGCAGGCCCCTAAAAAACTTAATCTTCTGCTTCTTGCAGATAATTATTGATAAATCCTTTGAAGACCTTCAGGCCTGCATCAAATTTATGGTTGTTGTTGATCAGCAAATCGGCTTGCTCCTTAATGGGCGCAATATATTGTCGATAAGTGGGCATAACGTGATGCTCATAGCGATAAAGTACATCTTCTAGCGGGTAGTTGCGCTCAATGCGATCGCGTTTGATGCGGCGAGAAAGGGCCGTAGATTCGCTAGTGTAGAGAAAAACTTTAAGGTCGATCAGATCGGCTACCTGTGGGTAGTGAAAGACAAAAATGCCTTCGAGAATCAGGATGGGCGCCGCCTTAAATTTAAGCATTTGGGGCTCGACCAAAGGATTGTTGAAGGTATATTCTTGGCGCTCTATATCTTGGCCTGCAATCAGCTGGCGGACATCTCGCTCTAGTTCTTCGGCATTGATAGAAGAGGGCAGATCAAAGTTGAGGATACCCTGATCATCGGCCTCTTGTTCTTCTCTGGGGCGGTAGTAGTGGTCCGCAGAGAGGATGCAGATTTGATCTTTGCCAAATTCTTGCTCTAAAGCAGATAAAAAAGTGGTTTTGCCCGAGCCACTTCCCCCGGTAATCCCTATAACATAAGGTTTTTTCATAACTGAATGCGCAGTTCTCGATTTTTTGATCAAAATTATCGCTGCCAAAGATAGGGCCTTTTTGCGGAAGCCACAAATTTAGGCTAGGGCCTTGATAGTGAGTATAGGCTGTTAAAAAAAACTAATATCCTGATTCAAATTCAACCTTATTTTGTATTTATAGTTAGTTTGCAAACAATTACCGTCTACAAAAAAGAATAACCCTATATGCTAAACATTTCTTCTGGAGGATCGCTACCTGCTGAGCGGATCAAGAAATACTCTGCCTTTGAGAAGGTGGGGACGCCCAAGAGTAGGCGTTGGTTGCTCTACACCCTTATTGTCCTTTTTCTGTTATTATTTTCTATGATCTTTTTGCCTTGGACGCAGAACATTAGTGCTAAGGGGAAAGTAACTTCTTTGCGGCCAGAAGATCGTCCGCAATCTGTTTATCCGATTATTCCGGGACGAATTGAGCAATGGTATGTGCAAGAGGGCGATACGGTTCAGGCGGGAGATACCCTGGTCCGTTTATCGGAAATCAAGGTGGATTATATGGATCCAGAGCTGGTGCAGCGGACGCAAGAGCAGCTAGAGGCCAAATCTTCTTCCGTTGTTTCTTACCAACAAAAAGCGGAAGCCTTGGAGCAGCGCATTCGATTGTTGCAAGAGGCGCAGGCGCTCAAGTTGGAGCAAGCACAGAATAAGCTCAAGCAAACGCAGCTTAAAATTGCATCAGATAGTGCAAAATTAGAGGCGGCTAAAATGGCCCAAAATATTGCACAAAAGCAATTCTTGCGTACCGATACCCTCTATCAAAAAGGGTTGAAATCTTTGACAGAATGGGAAGGCAAGCGCAATAAGATGCAAGAAACGGCGGCCAAGCTCAATGCTGCAGAGAATAAATTAGAGTTATCTAAGAATGAATACCTTAATGCTAAAATTGCCTTGAATAGCATTCGGGCCGATTATGGGGATAAATTGGCTAAGGCCGAATCGGATCGCCTTTCGGCTTTAACGGCAGGTTTTGATAGCCAAGAGAAGGTAGCCAAGCTCAAAAATACCAAAGCCAATTATCAGAATCGCCAGCAGTTCTATTATATCTTGGCTCCTCAAGATGGTTTTATTTCTAAAATTTACAAAAAAGGGATTGGCGAGACGCTCAAAGAAACGGAACAGCTACTTGCGGTGGCGCCGCTTTCTCCACCTCCTGCCGTAGAAATCTATGTGCGGCCGATGGATTATCCCTTGCTCCAAAAGGGAGAAACCGTCATCTTTACCTTTGATGGCTGGCCAGCGTTTGTATTTGCGGGTTGGCCCAATCAATCGGTAGGAACCTTTAGGGGGAAAGTTTATGCGGTAGATAATGCAGTGAGTGACAACTCTATGTTTAGAGCCTTAGTTGTTCCTGATCCTTATGCGGCCAAACCTTGGCCCAATGGCCTTCGGGTAGGGGCTGCAGCAGAAGCTCGCATTTTGCTCAAAGATGTATATTTGGGTTATGAAATTTGGCGGCAGCTCAATGGTTTCCCACCAGATTACTACAATATCAATTATGAAAAAGTCAAGATGAAAGCTCCTGTCAATCAGCTCAAAAAATAAGCATGTCTTTTAATCCCTTTCTTTTTGTTGGAGCCTTTTTGCTCCTGCTGCCTAATCTTCCGGCCCAAGATAGCCTGAGCTATCAAAGCCTTATTGAGAATGCACGGATTTATCATCCTTTGAGCCGACAAATTCAGCTTTTGGAGCAGACTGCAGAAGCCGAATTGCGCAAGGCTAGAGGAGGCTTAGATCCTAAACTCATGGCCCAATGGGACCAAAAGCAATTTAAGAGCAAAGAATATTACGATATCTTTGAAAGCTATTTACAATTGCCTACCATTTGGGGAATTAACGTTCAGGCAGGTTACCGTTTGGCCGAGGGCTATTACCTCAACCCTGCCGACCAATTGCCTGCTGCGGGCCAAGCCTTTTTGGGGGTAGAAGTCCCGATCCTCAATGGTTTGATTCAAAATGAACGCCGCAACGCTATTCGGCAGGCGAAGTTACTACAATCGCAAAATCAGGCTGATCAATTGGCTCAAATTAACCAATTGCTCTATGATATTTCGGCAGATTATTGGGGCTGGTCCTATAAACAGGCTTGTCTAGCCGTTTATGAGGAAAACCGAGAAATTCAAGCGACACAGTTGTCGCAATTGCGAGATCGCTTTTTACAAGGCGATATTGCTGCTATTGATACCCTTAAAGGCTTTATCCAATGGCAGGATGCTGGCCTCAAGCAATTGGAGGCCCGCCTAGCGAGTGAACAAGCTGCGCTAAAGGTAGAGCGACATCTTTGGGGCGAAGAATTAGAAGAAAAGAGCTTACCCCTAGGGAGCTTGGCCCAATCTATTTTGGCCCTTCCGCTGACGCCCTTGGATAGTGCGGATCTAGAGACATTATTGGACCGCTTGGAGCAACAGCCCGAATTACAAAGCTATGCTTTTCAGCAGCAGGGCTTGGAGCTAGAAGAACGGCTAAAAGCCAATAAATTACTGCCCAAAATTAAGTTGAAGTATAACTTCCTCGCTGGCGAAAGCTTGCAATTTGGCCAAGGAAGTCCCCTAGAATACTATAAACTAGGCGTACAACTAGAGCATCCTATTTTGATGCGTAGCGCCCGAGGCGATTTGGCCCTCAATCGGCTCAAGCAACAGAAGCTGGATTTTAAATTTCGCTTTAAGCAAAGAGATTTACAGACCAAACTCAAAAGCTATTTTATGGCCCTTCAGCAGGCCGTAGTGCAAGCCCAATTGGCCGATGAATTAGTTGATAATTATCGGAAATTGGTGGTGGCCGAAAGAGAAAAGTTTGTACTGGGCGAGTCCGATATCTTTATGGTCAATACCCGCCAACAACAATATGTAGAAGCTCAACTCAAAGCATTGAAGCTGCGCTATAATTATATCAAAAGCCGTATCGCTTGGCAATGGGCCACCAACTGGTAAGCCGCCAAGATTAATTATACAAAAGGGCGATCTAGATAACTCTAGATCGCCCTTTCTTTGTTTTTTGCAGTTAGGGGGCGCGAAGCGCCCGGCTGAGCGGCGGGAGCAGGGCCGCCGCAGGCGGCAGACCAAAGCCCGCAGGGCTGCAGGGCCGAGCGACCTGCGAGCTGCGGACTGGCGCGACCCGACCGCAGGGAGGGGCAGCCCCAAATAAAAACAGCTACGGAGACTCGCCCAGTAGCTGTTGCATTTTGCTAATACTCAAAAGCGTATTGAACCAAATTGGCCCCCATTTGCAAAGAGAGTATGCGTTTATCCTCAGGGTCGTTGTGGACCTCCTGATCCTCCCAACCATCTCCCAAATCCGTTTCGTAACTGTAGAAGCAAACCACTCGGCCCTCCCAAAGCAAGGCAAAACCCTGTGCGGGCTTGTCGTCATGCTTATGGATCTTAGGAATTCCCCCCTTAAATTTATAATTCATGTTATAAATGGGGTGGTCGTAGGGCAGCTCCACAAAATCTAATTCTGGGAACACCTTTTTCATAGCCGGGCGGATAAAAGGATCCATCCCATAGTTGTCGTCAATATGTAAGAAGCCGCCAGAGATCAGATAGGTCCTGAGGTTTTCGGCTTCAGCATCGGAGAAAACGACATTCCCGTGGCCCGTCATGTGCAAAAAGGCATAATCAAAGATTTCGGCGCTACCTACATCTACGGTGGCATAATCTAGCTCAAAATTGCTATAGAGTTTCTGCTTGCAGAAGCTAGCTAGATTAGGCAGGGCGGTGGGGTTGGCATACCAGTCTCCACCGCCTTTGTATTTGAGTAGCCCCATTTGTAGTGTTGTCTGACTATTTTGCGGTTTGGCTTGCATAGTTTGCGCCTGCCTAGAGATATTGATTGTAGGCATTTGGGCCATTAGTGAGCCCGTTAGGAAGAAAAAAAAGCAAGCAATTCTAAGTACAAACATTGGGGAGCATTTTTTGGTTAGCGGCGGGCAAAAACCATCTTGTAGCGGCGTGGAATATCGCCCGTCTGAATTTTATCGAGCCGCTTTTTGAGCATTCTCTTTTTGAGTGGCGTGAGGTAATCGGTAAACAAAACGCCCTCAATATGGTCATATTCGTGTTGAATAACGCGGGCATTGAGCCCATCAAATACCTTCTCCTTGAGCTCAAAGTTCTGATCGTAGTATTCGATGCGAACCTGGGCTTTGCGTTTTACTTTTCCATGAATATCAGGGATGCTGAGGCAGCCCTCTTCATAGGTCCAAGGCTTACCCGCTTCTTCAATAATAATCGGGTTAATAAATACCTCTTTAAGGCCTTTTTCCCCATTCTTTTCTTCATCGAGTTGAAGGGTGTCGACCAAAAAAAGGCGGAGACTTTGGCCCACCTGAGGGGCTGCAATGCCCATGCCACCTGCATGATACATGGTCTCCCACATATTTTCGATCAGCTCTTCTAAGCCCTTAGAGTTATTTTCTATTTCCTCGCACTCTTTGCGCAAGACAGGATGCCCGTAGGCATAAATTGCTAGTTTCATACTATTTTGTACATCAATCAATTGGGGCAATAAGGCCCCTTAAAGAAATCCCATATATTCTTGTAAAATAATGGCAGCACTCACTTGGTCTACTAGGCCTTTTTCTTGGCGTTTTTTCTTCTTCTTGACCGAAAAGCGAATGACCTCTTTGGCCATCTGAGAGGTGAAATGTTCATCTTGGCGATGCACCTTTAAATTGGGAAAACGCTTTTGCAGCTTCGCAATAAACTCCAAAATCTGAGCTTCCTGCGGTACAGGCTGCCCATCTTTTTGCAGCACTTGCCCAACTACCAAAGCATCTACCTCTTCCTCTTGCAAATAGTTGCAGAGATAGTCATACAACTCCTCTGTTGCTACCGTGCAAAGGGGAGAAGCAATCAACTGCAGGGGGTCGGTTGTCGCCAAGCCCGAGCGTCTTTTTCCGTAATCTAATGCCATTATTCTTGCCATGCCGCCAAGATAAGTATTTTTCCTAAAACAATTTTCTAGGGCTTTGGTTGGCTGGCAGATTCTTCTGCTCCATAAACAAGAAACGAAAAAGTTGGACTGGACCAAAAATTAGTTCTATTTTTGAGCCTGATTTAAACCACCTAAGTCCTCATTCTCATGAAATCTTTCTTTAAATTTCTATACTACTTCCTTAGTTCTAAGGTATTTCTCAAGAATATTGGGATGATGATCGGCATCGCCTTGCTGAGCTTTGTCCTCCTCTTTTGGGTTATTTTGCCCTCTTATACTCGACACAATGAGTCCATCGAGGTACCCGATATCAAAGGCCTTTCGGTCAAAAATGCCGAGCGCCAACTCAAAAGCCGAAAGCTTCGCCTAGTGGTGACCGACACAATTTATGATGCCAAGAGAAACCCCGGCATTATCCTCAAACAATCGCCCGAAGCCAATAGCCGCGTTAAACCCAACCGCAGCATTTACCTAACGGTCAACTCCAATAGTGCGCCCCCCGTCAATATCTATTATAATGAGATCATTGGCCGCCCCCTCAATTTTGTCGAGAAGAAATTTAGAGCCCTCGGCCTCAAAATTGGCCAACTCAAGTATGTCGATGGAGGTGGAGAAAATACCGTGGCCGCCGCCTACACCAAAGATAAAATTCTCATCTTTAAGGAGGCCGATCCTAGTAAGGGCGAACGCCGCCCCAAACAACCTTATCAACTCAAACAAGGCGATAAGATTGATCTCGAACTCTATAAAGGAAAGGATAGTGGCAAAAAAACGATTCCCGACCTCAGTTGCATGATTTTCTCCGAGGCCGAATTCTCAATCAAAGCCAATGCTTTTTATATTGGCACCGTGAGCTATGGCCCCAATATCATTGATACCATGAATGCCTATGTGGTCCGCCAATCGCCCTCTGCTGCCTCTAAAGCAAGCATGGGCGCAGGAATCGACATCTGGCTCTCTGCCGAAAAACCCGAAGTTTGCAACGAAATGAACCAAGAAGATGCTCCCAATAGCGGAGATACTTTTGATGATGATTTTGGCGGAATCGGCGGCTAAAACAATCCTCCTCTCCCGCTAATCTTCTTTTCTGATTAGCTACATATAGCAGCAAAATAGCCTTCTAGTTTTTAGACTAGAAGGCTGTTTTTTTGGGGCTGCCCCTCCCTGCGGTCGGGTCGGGCTGTTTCGCAGCTCGCTATTCGCTCGGCCCTTCGGCGCAAAGCGCCTCGGTCTGGCCCTGCGGGCCACTGCTGTCCATCCCTCAGCCGATGCTCTGGGCTTCGCCCAGACTGGAAGCGGGATTGCTGCTCTATCCCCTCCAATAATGACTAAAGGCAAAAGAGCATTGCCCTTTTTCTGTTGATTTGGACCAAAGTTTAGCTGCTCATCCCCCTTGGGGATTCCCCCAAGCCAATCGGAGGCGGCAAATTAGCATGGGGAAATTCCCCATGGCGATCGGAGGCGGCAAATTAGCATGGGGAAATTCCCCATGGCGATCGGAGGCGGCAAATTAGCGTGGGGAAATTCCCCATGGCGTTTGGATTTTTCCGATTAGCCTGGGGAAAATCCCCAAGGCGTTTGGATTTTTCCGATTAGTGTGGGGAAATTCCCCATGGCGTTTGGATTTTTCCGATTAGCGTGGGGAAATTCCCCATGGCGTTTGGATTTTTCCGATTAACGTGGGGAAATTCCCCATGGCGTTTGGATTTTTCCGATTAGCGTGGGGAAATTCCCCATGGCGTTTGGATTTTTCCGATTAGCCTGGGGAAATTCCCCATGGCGTTTGGATTTTTCCGATTAACGTGGGATAGCTGTCTAAGGCCCTATCTTTTTTTTCTGGACCGCCCCTACTACAGATCAGCTAGGCTCGCTTAAAAACAAAATATTGAAAACCCTTGTATTCTTGGGCCAAGAATCCTGCAGCCTAAAGGCCGCAGGGCCATAGCTGTAGGTTGAAACCTACAGCCAATTAACGAATGCATTTTAATATAGTATGCAGGGTTAAAACCCTCCATAAACAAACATCTTCTAGGCTGCCTAAATCATAAATGCAGCAATTCAGAGGGCTGTTAAAAGCTGTGGAGGGTTTCAACCCTCCACGCTATGGATCTAGGCTGTTTTTTGTTGTCTGGCTGTAGGTTTCAACCTACAGACCTCATTGGAGATGGCCGAAGGCCAAATGGCCTAGCGATGTGCAGCAGTGGCCGTCAGGCCAGACCAAGCGGGCCTAAGCCCGCGCAGGGCCGAGCGAATAGCGAGCTGCGGAACGTAGCGCCGCAAGGCCGTAGGCCGCAGCGGAGGCCCCAAAACAGATTAATTCTCTTTATTGGAATGCTGCAATTGCTTTTGAGCTTCTCGTTCTTGGCCAAAGGTCAGAATATGGCGAATAAAATCGAAGGGTTGATAGCCATTGATTGCCGTTTGGTGGAAGATGCAGGTAGCGGGCGTCATGCCGGGCAAAGAATTGACCTCGATGACGAGGGTTTCGGCACGGCCATCGGCATAAATGCGGACAAAAGCATCGATTCGGGCATAGCCCGTAACGCCCAAAATGCGTGCGGCCTGCTCCAAATCTGCTTTGATTTGGGCCGCCAGGGGCGCGTATTCGAGTTCGCCAACAGCTAGGCGGGCGGGGGTAATATTTTGACCTTCTCCAGCCAAAAATTTCTCTTCCAGCGATAAAATCTCGCCAGAGGCTAGGGTTTCGGAAGGTTCAAAGACCTCATAGCGGATGCTTCCATCAGCCTCGTGATGGCAAAGTAGGCCCACCGTCACTTCTAGAAAGTGCAGGGCATCTTTTTGCTCAACCAGCTGCTCTAAGAGGGCATATTCCTTTTGGGGAAACTCCTCTTTGGGTAGAATAGCTAGGCGATCTTGGGCAATTTGGGGCAGGGCTTCTTCCTCGCGGAAAAGGGCGGCCAGAAAGGCCTCCAGTTCTGCCTCATTTTTGATCTTTTTCACGGCAGAGCTACAGCCATCATCTACGGGCTTGGCGATCAGGGGCCAGCCCAGCTTTTCGCCAGCTTCTTTGAGGCAGGCTTGAGTTTGGGCCAGATAATCGCTTTTGCTCAAGAGGATTTGTTCGGTAACGGGTAGGCCTGCGGCTTTCAGCTTTTGTAGACTTTGATATTTATCGATCGTCAAGGCGGCAGAATCGGCCTCGGAGCCATTAAAAGCGATCCCTCTTTGGGCCAATTCTCTTTGGAGGGCGCCATCCTCACCGGGGCGGCCATGCAAAGCGATAAAGGCCAGGCGGGTCTCTTCCGCTAGGGCATCAAAAGAGAGTGGGCGGGGATCAAGGCGGCTACTGCGGCCAGAAAACTGCTGAGCAATATGGGCCGTTTCTTGGCGAATCTGTTGGATAATGGGATGCACCTTATAATTCAGCAACTTATCGCGAATATCATCTGCATTATCCTTGAGCAAAAGGTTGATGGGCAGCTCATAGAGCTGTTGGTCATCGGCCTTGCCCGTAAGGAAAACGGGAAAGGGCAGGTAATTGGCCGAGCTGGCCAACTTTTCATAAATATTGCGGCCACTTTCTACCGAAATATGGCGCTCGGAAGAATATCCGCCAAGGATGACGGCCACCTTTTGGAGTTCGGAAACCTCTCCTTCTAGGCGTTGCATCTCGCTTTCCAATTGGGCCAATAATTGGCCGTAGTTATTGGGGCGCAGGCATTTTCGGCTGCGGGCCAAGAGCGATCGGTGGATAATAAAGCTGAGAAAATGCGAGGGATTGAGGCCAATTTCGGCGGCTTGATGGAAAAAGAAAGAAGAAGGCAGCATACCCGAAGTGGTATTCGGGTCATTGAGAATAATGCGGCCATCGGCTTGGATAAAACCATCAATTCGGGCATAGACATCAAACTCTAGGAAGCGGAAAAGGCGTTCGCACTCTTGTCGGATCGCTTGAATTTGTTCCTCGGGCAAATCGATAGGCGTCAACTTGCGAGAGAGTCCGGCCAGATACTTAGAACGGTAGTCAAAGAGCTCTTTGCCTTTGATAATCTCGGTGGGGGGCAGAGCGATCGGTTGGCCGTCTTCATCTTGGATCACGACACAGGAAAACTCTCGGCCTTCGATAAAGCCTTCAAGTAAAACGCTTTCTTCTCGGTATTGGCTTTGTAGGTGGAGTTTGGGGCTATGTCCCTGCCCTAATTCCTTATCGAGTAGGGCCAGTAATTGCTCGGGATGGTAGAGCAATTGTTTATCTTTTTTGGGGCCTTGTACTTCTAGCGGGAACCCTAAGCCAGATCGGATATCAAGTAATTTGCGCATCCATTGGATCTGTTCCTCTCTATTCATTTGCTGCCAATCTTGGGCGCTAATTTCGAGACCAAAGAAGGCATCTTCTAGGGCGGCGATAAGGTCTTCGGGTTGATCGACAATACTCACACCGATAGAAGAGCCTTGATTAGAGGGGCGAACGACTAGGGGGAAGCCCATTTCCTTTTTGAGCTGCTCCATATTGGGCAGTTGGCCGCTCCAGTCTTTGGCCCAGATTTGTTGGATGGGGGGGCTTTCGAAACCGCCAGCCTGCATCATCTTCTTTTGGAAACTTTTGTCCATGCCCAGACTACTTGCTCGAATGCCAGAGCCACTATAGGGGATGCCTAGGGCCTCTAACATGCCTTGGAGTTGGCCATCTTCGCCCCATTCGCCATGTAGGCTAAGGAAGGCAAAATCAATTAGTTCGGGTAATTCGCTAAAGCTAATTGGGCGACCAATTTGGCCGAGTAATTCCTTAGAAGCTTGTTTAGAGAGACCGAGACTTTCCACATAAATTTGAAAATGATGTGGGCTAGGTGGTAGGGCCTGCACGGGGGGATAAAAGTCGCGGATACTGCCTTTATAGAGATACTCCCAATCGAGTAGGCAAAGTTGGCCAAAGCTATCGACAAAAATAGGGATAGGCCGAAAGAGTTGTTTATTTAGATTATCGTAGACGGTTCGGCCGCCTGCAAAGGCGATTTCGCGTTCGCGGGAAGGGCCGGCCAGAAAGATTCCAATAGTTAACATAGGCGCAAGGCGGATTTATAATGATGCGCGCAAAGGTAGCAGATTTTTTAGAGAGTTTGGAGAGTAGAAGGAGGAGAGTATTAGAGGGGGAATAGCAAAAGGCCTCGACAAAATTGTCGAGGCCTAGAACAAACTTTGATATTAAGTTATATTACTGTACCGTTACGGTAACGGTTTGGCTAAAGTTGCCATGGCAAACCGTGATATTAGCGGTTCCTCCAGTGAAAGAAGTTCCAGAAATTTCTCCGCTAGCATCTACATCGGCCACTTGAATATTGTCTGAACAATATGTAATTGTAGCATTAGAAAGAGGGGCTCCAGCAGCATCTACCACCTCGGCAGAGATTTGCGCTGTTTGTCCAAATCCAACAGTAACATTAGAAGAGCTAGTGAGATTAAGCCCAGCAGCGTTTGCATCAGCTGTACCGCAGTTACAAGAAGAAGCAATAGCAACAGAGAGCATACTTACGCCAGGAAACACCTCTGAGTCATTAGCATCTGTAGCCAAAACGAAGGTAGACATTCCGGGATTTGCAGAAGATTTTACAGTGGCCAAACCATTATTATCAATGGTAGCTACATCAAAAATGGGAAAACCGAAAGTGGGGATTTCCCAATTTACATTAGATGTTGCTTGAGGGTTGGTGAGGACCAATTCGCCATTGCTACGGACTACGTCATATTTAGTAGCGCTATACTGCTGGGTATTACCTGCTGCAACAGAAGCAGTTAAGGGGTCCAAAGTAATTACTTTATTTGGGCTAATTTCTAATTGAGCTTCCCCTACAACACCTTGAGCCATAGCATAAACCTTAGTACTTCCAATAGTCAAAGGAGTAATGTTTCCGCTAGCATCAATACTTGCGATAGAAGGATCGGCCACAGTCCAATTGAATGTCACTGTTTTTTCATTGCCATCCATATCGTAGGCCTTAGCTGTATATTGAGCAGTTTCTGTTTTGAGGATTACTTGGCTAGCTGGGCTAACTACCACACGTTGTACGGGCAATTCAATTACAGGAGGAGCCAATACTGTTACAGGAACCTCTACTACGGGATTACCATCGATGCCTGAAGCCGTTACTGTGATGATACAGCTTCCTGCACCAATAAAATTCAATTCGCCAGAAGCACTTACTGTAGCTACAGTATTATCGCTAGACTGGTAGCTATAACTTGGAGAAGAGGTTCCAAAATAAACAGTTTCCATCTGAATATTTGGAAAATCAGTATCTACTAAAACAGCTGCAGGAGCCACAGCAAAAAGCGCTGGCGTTTGAACAGCTAGAGGTGCAGAACTAGTTAGGGTACTTCCTCCAATAGTTACAGAAGCCTGAATTGTTGTTACACCTGCAGCAGCCACAGTTACGCTACCATTACTAGCAATAGTTGCTACATCTGTATTCGTACTCGACCAGCTAACATTGCTAGCTGCTGTACGATTACCTTCTGTATCTAGCAAAATAGCCGTATAAGTCAAACTGCCATCCATCAACATGGTTTGAGCACCATTTTCAATGACTAGCATTTGGTTAGTTGCATCTTGGTTGTCATTATTGTTATCCTCATCTTTTTTACAAGAAGTCAAGGCAAGAAAAAGCAGACTAAAAAGTCCTAAATAATTTAAAAATTTCATTTTGAAATGTTGAATGTTAATTAAGTAGTTTGTTCTGGCAGCCGCCTAAGCCTAAAAATATGCCAAGACCTAATTAAACAAACATTCAAGAAAGAAACCACGGCACACAATCAACTGATTTACAATCAGTAAACTACCATCAAAAATTAGTTCCTTTTTTTAAAAAAAATCTGCACTTTTCTCTAGCAGCAACTATTCAAGCTAAATAGTTTACATTTATTTATCAATTCGTGACGGGTTAGTACTACTTTAGTCCCAACTGCCAGCCCAAGCTCAACTGAATGGAGCGCCCTTCTGCGGGCAAGATACCTGGACCTGGATAGGCAGATGCTCTTCGGCTGAAATAAGCTTTGTTCAATAGGTTATTTACATTCAATCCTAAGCGCAGGGCTTTATATTGATAACTAAAGCTGGCATCCCAAACGCCATAGGCGGGAATGCGGCCCAAAACCGCATTGGCCACTAGTTCGGCATTACTAGCATCGCTAAAATGGCTGCCTGTATAAGCATATTGTAGACTGGCTTTATAGTTTCCTAGATAAGCCTGTAGGCCGAGACGCCAGCTAATGGGCGGAACCAGTTCCAACAATTTGCCTTGCGCAAAAGTATTGGCCGTTTGTGTATAGCGCCCATCCAAAATGGAAAAGTTATTAAAGAATAAAAGCCCCTTATCTTCTTTGATACTTTTGAATAAGCGCAGAATATCCCACTCTATCAGGCTTTCTAGGCCCAAAACGCGAGCATTTCCAATATTGGAGCGATAAGAAATGAGCTGTATAAGATCTGGATTTTCAGGATCGGGCCGACTGGTAGAAATATTCCCAATTCGATCTTGATAGGCCAAATAAAACAAAGAAAAATCAAAGCGGAGATGCCGTTTCCAACGTCCCCGAAAACCTAAATCGGCATTAAAACCACTTTCATCCTGCAAATCGGGATCAATCACTTGATTGGGGTTGACCAAACGCAAATCATTAAAGTTAATGGCCCGATAGTTCTGTGAAATATTGCTGTAAATCTCTAATTGGTCCTTGGGCCGATAACTCAACCCAATCCCCATCAAAAAAACAGAGCGATTGCGTCCTCGCTGCTCATAAATCGCTTCATTGCGCAAGGTGTCTGCTCCTTCTGCACTAGGCTGCACCAAAAGATCTTGATAATAACCATCGGCCTGAGTTTGAATGTATTCGTAACGCAAACCGGGCGTAATACTCCAGCCCTTGCCCAAACTAAAGAAGTTCTCCGCAAAGGCGGCAAAGTTAAAACTGGGAAAATTATAGTCCGAATTGAGGATGCCTTTAGCGGGCTCCAAAAAGGTAAAATCGGCTCGACTGCCCGTACTATCTGCATTGGCTAGGCCTTGGGCTTGGGTGGTAAAGCCTTTGTAGAGGCGAACACCTCCTAAAAGAACGCCCATTTTTTTGGCCCCAATCTTATAGCGGTGCATGATCCGACTTTCTTGTCCAAAGTTTTGATATTGGCCTTTAATCAGCTGTCTTGGACCACCATAATCTACCCGATTGATGGCTTCCAAATTGCCCAAAGATTGACGGCCCGCAAAAAGCGCAAACTGTCGAAAATTAAGCTTGGTATTTTTGGCCAATCGATAATTGATGTCTAAAGCCGTAATGGCCCAATTTACCCGAAACCAATTGCGGGGACGCTTAGCTTGTCGGGGATTTTGCCGAAACTCTAAATCGGTCAAGCCTCCAGGCTGCTGTGCCACATAAGACATATAGGTTTGCTCCAAAGACAAACTCAACTTTTCGTTCCACTGATAATGCAAGCCCAAATAGGCCGTATGTTGCTCAAAAGCAGAGCTTGGCCGCCAGCCATCGCCTCGTTTATATTGATGAAAGGCATAATAACGCAGCTTCCCTTTTCGGCCCTCCAAGCTATTAAAGCTAGAATAAAAGCCAAAAGAACCGCCCGTTTGTTGGCTATTCCAAAGTAATTTATAATCCTTATTTCCCCGCTTCATTCTAAAGTTGAGCAAACCGCCAAACTGCGTCCCATACTGCAATGAAGCGGCTCCCCGAATCAATTCAATCCCTTCTAAAGCCAAAACGGGAGGCGTATAATAAGACTCTGGATAACCCAAAGCATCTGCACTAATATCATAGCCATTTTGGCGGGTGTTGAAGTTAGAACTGCGGTTGGGACTCAGCCCACGGCCACCAATATTCAGCTGAATGCCTGAATTATCATTCTCCCAAATGTTCAATCCCGCAATTTTTGCATAAACTTGACGGCTATTGTTGGCGGCCAAATTGCCCTGCAACTTGCTCGCCTTGATAATGGACGACTTTTTAGCGGCCCCAATCAGCATTTTGTCCCAATCTACCGCCCGAAATTGCTGCAAACCATAATTTCCCTCTTCCGCCTGCACATAAACCGTGGGGCCCTCACGCTCAAAAGGCTGCAAAACAACTTGCAAAAGCGTATCTATAGGCAGTTGCAGCACTAAAGATCGGCCCTGAAAGCCCTCCGCATAAACATCCAATTGATAGGGGCCAGCCGCCAAACTATCGAAACGGAAAAAGCCCTGGGCATCACTTTTGGTCAAGGCCATTTTTTGGACCAAAAACAGCTCGGCTCCAGCAATTGCTTGGCCCAAACTATCTGTCAATTGGCCCTGAAGAGCCGGTTGCGCTCCCGCTAAAAAAGGAAGCAAGAAGAAAAAGAGATAGCCATAAAGTCGCATAAACTCCTTTTGTTTTAAATGAACTTAATATAAAAGCGCTTGCTGTTTATTATTTCGTTTTTTGGGGGCTGCCCCGCCAGTAGGCGGGTCGGGCTGTGTCGCAGCTCGCTGATCGCTCGGCCCTGCGCTTTTTCGCTGCGCTCAAAAGCTGGGTCTGGCCTGCGGCCACTGCTGTCCATCCCTCAGCCTGCGGGCCTTCGGCCCTTTTTGGCTGCAGGTTAAAACCTACAGCCAGAATGGTATTGCTTCGCAATGCTAGATGAATGAGGGCCAAAGCCCTCATAAAATTAACGGCCGAAGCAAATGGCCAAAAGTAAAATAAAACGAGGAGCGGCTTAGCGCTGCGGAGCGGGTGGCCCGAAGGGCCAGACCAAAGGCAGGCAAAGCCTGACTGCAGGGCCGAGCAGAATTGCGAGCCCCGCAGCATAGCGCCCCGCCGCCTTCGGCGGCGGGGAAGCCCCAAATCAATCCCCTTGAAAAGCTAAAATCCAATTGGGTTTGGCCCAAAGGTAGGCTTTTTCTTGGGCCAGATCGACCTTGGGATCAACTAAGCGTTGGCTCAGGCGACCATTGAGACTCACTTGAGCATCTAGGTAAACCTGCGGGGCTTGATAGCCTTGTTCCTGTTGGTAATAATTGGCCAAATAATGCGCAAACTGCAAGAGCATATCGGGTTGATAGGCCATCATAATTTCTTGTTTTTCATTGAGATGGTCCAAATTATTGACCCAACTCATTTGTCCCGTTTGTCCATCTACGACCTTAAATTGGGCGTAGCCTCTTTTTTCAACCAGCATGACCATCCAAGCAAAGCGAAAGCCCTGTTCGTGCCAAAGCACATTGCCCGAATAGAGATGATGCCGCAGCGGAAAAAGCGCCTGAAAAAGCAGAAAAAACAAGAGAAAATAGCGCTGAAAAGCAGGAAGAACGAACTCTAGTTTTAATTTAGACAAAGTCAAATTAAATACAGCCGCAAAGGTAGTAATTATTTTTTCATGAAATTGGCTAGAAAAGAAAATTGTGGTGCAGGCCATCATAAGGTAGGGAAAAATGCCAATATGGAAAAGTGTGGCGGTGGCGAGATGGAAGGCGATAACGAAGCAATAGGCCCATTTTCGGCTTTTGGACCAAAGGAGGAAAAAGCCCACACTCAGGTCGAAAGCGGCGCCAAAGTAGGCAAAAAAGGGTGGCAGCCAGCTACTAGCGAGGATTGGCCCAAAAAGGGGGAAATCGGATTGTTGACCCAGCCAAATGCGCAAAGGTTGAGCTAAAAAAAGCCAATCGCTTTGGAGTTTGGCTAGGCCCGCAAAAAAATAGACCAGCACAAAAAGCAGGCGGGGCGTCCAAATGTACAAAGCGGGAACTTTGACCAATTCAGGAGAGATGGGATGATCGAGAGAAAAGGCGCGATGAGCGGGCAATATCCAAATCAGTAGGGCCAAGAGAGAGATGAGGTAATAGTGATTGAGATAATGGGTAAGGTCTAAAAGCTCGACATAGGTAAAGCAACTAAAAAAAATCCCAGCCGAAAGTTTATATTTATAGCCCAAAGCGATGCCTAGGCCAGCGAGAATCATGAGGACAAAACAGCTGTAGAGTCCTGCTGCGGGGAGTTCGGGCAAGTTTTGGCAGCCCCAAAGTCGGAAAGCAAACTGGGGTTGGATATAGAATTTGTCGACCCAGCCGAGCAGCAGCATTCTCGCGGAGAGTATAGCGGCCAAAAGGCCGAAAATGATTCGGAAACTAAGGAGAGGCGCAATACTTTTAGGCTGAGCGAGTAAGTTCATAAGGACCAATTTTTTGGGCGCAAAGGTAGGCTAATACGGGCTAAAATTATGGAGTCGTCAGAAAAAGAGGGGAAAGTCCTATCTTCCCGCTAAAAATAGAGAAAGCTGAATATTTCGCAATCCTTGAAATACTAGGAGCGCTTTTATTGGCGTTTTCCATAAAATCAAAACCTAATTCCTCTTATTTTTAAGGATAAATTAACATATTTGGTTTTTCTCTACAAAGTCAGGAGAGCCCAACAAAAGTTGGTATCTTGGCGGGCACAGACAAATATCAAGACATAACATTACCATTTCTTCACCTCTACATACTGTTAGTAGCATGCGCATAGGACTACTTAGCTTTTGTTTGATGTTTAGCTTTGGGCTATTAAAAGCTCAAGCCGGTTATCAGCCGCCTTTCCCTTATGAAATTGGTCTTCAGATTGGGACCTCTCAATTTTTAGGTGACCTTGGGGGGCAAAGTGAAATTGGTCGCCCATTCATTCGGGATACAGACCTCAAGGCCATCCGCCCTTTAATTGGTGTTTTTGGCCGTTGGAATATTGGCCCTTATTTTTCTGCTCGTGCGGATATCAACTACTTGCAGTTGGCTGGAGATGATGCGCTTGCGGGGAGTGGCTTTAGTGGAGAGACTCGAGATGCCGACCAAGCTTGGTATCGGTATTACCGCAACCTCAGTTTCCGTTCGCATGTATTTGAGGCCTCTATTGCTGGGGAAATCATTCCCTACAACTTTGAGCTAGGAGGTGGATACCAGAGTTATAGCGTAATTTCTCCTTATGGATTTATTGGCGTGGGTATTTTCAACTTTAATCCACAGGCGCAATACAATGGACAATGGGTAGACCTACAGCCGCTATCTACAGAGGGCCAAGGTTTGGTAGATGGTCGTACGCCTTATGCCTTAACTCAGTTCAATGTGCCATTGGGTTTTGGGGTAAAATGGAATTATAACGATCAGTGGGCGCTTTCTTTTGAGGTGAACCACCGTCTAACTTTCACAGATTATATTGATGATGTTTCTGTGGACTATGTAGATCCCCAAGTTTTTTATGCGAATTTTGCGCCTGAGCAAGCGGCTTTGGCTGCGGCTTTGGCTCGTCGCTCTGTAGAGATTGACCCTGGATTGGTCAATGGCTATGTCTCTGCTCCAGGTGAGCAAAGAGGAGACCCCAAGGATAATGACTCTTATTATACAATCGCGCTTCGTTTTAGCTACTTCTTTGATGGTGGCTCGTTGGGTGGTGGTCGCCGTTATGGTTGCCCCGTTTGGTAGGCTAAGTAAGCGATTTGTTTGAAATAGAAAAGCTGAGTAGGTGAAGGCCTGCTCGGCTTTTTTCATTCCCCATCTCGGTATAACTTGGGTATAACATTCCCTAAAAACAAGGCGAATTTGGGCCTTTTTTCCATGCAGCAGTAATGCGCAAGAATGGTAGATAAGTCCTTGATATATAGGTTAAAACAAAAAAAAGCAGCTAGTAAAAACTAGCTGCTTTGGTGACCCCAACAGGACTCGAACCTGTAACCGTCTGCTTAGAAGGCAGATGCTCTATCCAGTTGAGCTATGGAGCCAACTGCAGCGCAAATATGCCAACTTTTAATCAAACGGCCAAATATTTTAATCATTTTTTTGAGTTGGGAACTTGGCCAGGCCCTATTGGCCCAGCGCTGCGTAGCGGTGGCCGAAGGCCAGACCAGTGGCGCTATGCGCCGCAGGGCCGAGCAGACCTGCGAGCCGCGAAGCATAGCGGCGGCCAGCTTGCTGGCCGCGGGCCCCAAAAAAAACAGAAGAGCGAAAAACCTGCTGACTGTACTCCCACAAAAATTTGAAGGCCAAAAAGAAGAGCAGAAAAGAAAGACCAATTTGCCAAAGTTCTTGAAAAGGAAGCACCATTTTGTGCATCAAGAGGAGTAAGAGCCCCAAAGCGGAGGCCGCCACCAAAAGCAGCTCGTATAACTCGCCAAACCAAGGCAGCCATTTCATTTTTAGTCCCTTTTTTCTTAAAATAGTGACGACTGCAATTGCCGAAATCAGCGGCAAATAATAGATACTGAAACTCAACTCTAAGAGGTTTTTTTGGTTCAACATAATGCTATAGGCCCAAAATATAATTGAAACCAAAGCGGGAATGGCTGTTCCGTAAACCACTAAAGAATACAGATAGCCGTAGGAGCTGGCTTCTGGCGATGGGCCCGAGACAATATTGAGCAATAAAGCCACAAAAGGCAGCAGCAAAAAATAAAAGAAAAGGGCGATGGGATCCTGATTGAGCAAGGCTATGAGTTCTTCTATCTGCATAATTTTGGGAATGGATTTTGGCAAAGCAATACTGGATTTTAAATCTAGGAATAAATCATTACTTTTGTAAACTTCCGCAGACGGAACTTAAAACTACTATAAAATGAAATCCTTAGCACTGATATTCAGCTTTCTATTTGCCAGCTTAGGTTCTGGACTTTTGGCCCAAAACCCCTCTGATGGCTTGCATTTCTGGAAGGTCTTGAGCAAAGTGAAATATAAGTCAAAAATTGACATCGAGAGCGGGACGGTAATTTACACCCCCGTATTCAATAAAAGTATCAAAAAATTAGACGGAAAAGAGATCGTTCTCAAAGGGTATGTGATTCCCGCCGACCTGAGTGGTGGCCGCATGACCCTCTCGGCCTTTCCCTATAGCTCTTGCTTTTTTTGTGGCGGAGCTGGGCCCGAATCTGTGATCGAAATCGACGCCAAAACGCCCATTATCTATCGCATAGATAAACCCATCACGCTCAAAGGAAAACTCAAACTCAATAGCGAAGACCCCCTCCGCCTCATGTATATCCTCACAGAAGCTGATTACTACGAAGGCAGTTAATGCCCGAAAAATATTAACGTTATGACTCAAATTTCGCGCATTCTGGGCGAACGCAGCGGCTCTGAAAAAGGGCCGCTGTTGCTTATTCTCACCCAGGTTCATGGCAACGAACCCGCTGGCTATTATGCCGTTCAAGAACTCTTTCAACGCATTGATCAAGAGTACCAAAATAAAGCAGATTTCGACTATCGCGGCCGTATCGTCGCCCTAAGAGGCAACCTAGCCGCTATCGCCTCTGGCCAACGATTTATTGATGAGGACTTTAACCGAATCTGGACCAATGAACGGGTCGAACGAATCAAAAATAGCTCCTTTGATGAACTCCAATCTCAAGAGGAAAAAGAACTCAAAGGGCTGCTCGAAACCATCCAAGAACTGATGGACCAACATCAGGACGAACAGGTTGTTTTGCTCGATTTGCACACCACTACCGCCAAGGGCGGGATGTTCCTCATCCCCTCTACCGATGAAAATTCTAGAGCGCTGGGCCTCAATATTCACGCTCCGCTCCTACACGGATTTCTCGACGGACTAGAAGGTACGATCCTTCACTATTTTCGCCAAGAAAATTTTCCCCAACATCAACTGACTTGCATCTGCTTTGAAGCCGGCCAACACGATAGCCTCTCCTCTGTCGGCCATGCCGTTTCGGCGATCATCCAATGCTTTACCGCTATGGGCGGCTTCTATGCCGAAGATATCGAAATGAAACACGAACTCCGCCTTAGCGAAGAAAACCAAGGCCTGCCCAAAGAAGGCCGACTCGCCTACTGCCACCGCATCCACCAAGGCGATAACTTTAAGATGCGTAGCGATAAAATTTATCGCAATTTTGACCCCATCTACAAAGGAGAATTGCTGGCCGAAGACAAAAATGGCCCCATCTATTCCCCCCTCGATGGCCTCATCCTCATGCCGCTTTACCAAAAACAAGGCAACGACGGCTTTTTTATCATTGAAGATATGGACCAGTCTGCCCCTAAATTGGGCCGAAAAATCCCCAAAACAATCCTCAATGCCTAGAATCTGCAAGTTTGTCCAAAGAAAACAACTATTTTGATTTAGTCTTGTTAACTTTGCGGCCCAAGACGGAAACGGCCAATTGTTTTATTCATGGCTATTTTTTGGGGCCCGCGGCCAGCAAGCTGGCAGGCGCTACGTTTCGCAGCTCGCAGGTTTGCTCGGCCCTGCAGCGCTAAAGCGCTTTGGTCTGGCCTTCGGCCACTGCTACACATCGCTAGGCCAATTGCCTAAAGGCCGAGGCGGCTCCGCCGCCCATCCCAACCGCTTGGCATTTCATGCAACTAAAAAATATCTGATCCGATACAATATGGCTATTGTAAAATTCATTTTTGAAGACCCCAATATTCCACCTAAGGAACTAGAAGCCAGCCTAGGCGATAATATCTCCGAATTGGCTGATGATAACGACATTCATATTAACCATAACTGTGGCCGCGTCTGCGCCTGTAGTACCTGCCACGTTTATATTGAAGAAGGCGAAGATAGCCTACCCGAAATCTCAGACCGAGAAGAGGACTTTATTGATAGAGCTCTCGACCCACGTATTGAGTCTAGACTCGCCTGCCAATGCATCATCCAAGAAGAAGATGCCGTTATTGAGGTCTTGGTCCCTGACCAATCTCGCATTATTGGACACGAACACTAAATATAAGATCTCATGAGTTTTGAACTAGACCTTCCTATCCATTGGACCGATTATGAGGATATCGCCATGGGCCTTTATGATAAGTTTGGCGACGATTTTACCGAATCCAAAATTTATCGCATCCGCTTTACCGACCTGATCGAATGGGTGCTAGACCTACCCAATTTTGTGGGCAAACGCGAAGATTGTAACGAGGGCCACCTCGAGCAAATCCAAGCCAAATGGGTCTATGAATGGAGAGACAACCAATAAAACAAAAAGGCCACAGCAAATTGCTGTGGCCTTTTTTGCCATGTATAAACTCCTCTGATTGACAAAAAGATACTATTATGGATAAACGCATTCCTGTTACCATCATTACTGGCTTTTTGGGCAGCGGAAAAACGACCCTGCTCAACGAACTCATCCAACGCTACCCCAATAAGAAGTTGGCCATTATTGAAAATGAATTTGGCGAATTAGGCATTGACCAAGATTTGGTGGTCCGTGGAGAAGACCAAATCTTCGAACTCTCTAATGGCTGTATTTGCTGCAGCCTAAATGATGAATTGGTCGATACCCTGGCCAAACTCCTCAACGGAAATTACGAATTTGACCAGCTCGTTATTGAAACCACAGGCATAGCCGAACCCGATGCCATCGCCGCCGCCTTTGTGGCCGATGCCTCGGTCCAAGCCTATTTTCAACTAGATGCCGTCATCTGCCTAGCCGATGCGCAATATACCCTAGACAGCCTAGCCGAAAGAGAAGAAGCCAAACGCCAACTCGCCTTTGCCGACCTCATTTTGCTCAATAAAAAGTCTAGCGTTTCCGCAGAACAATTGGCCGAAACCAAAGCGGGCCTTAAAAAGCTCAATCCCTTAGCCGAAATCATTGAGGCCGATTATGGCAAAACAGAACGCAATCTTCTGGACCTACAAGCTTATGCTTTTGCTACCGTAGAAGAAAAGCTCAGAGCCCAACATCAACCCAAAACTTGCAGCCATGGCAGTCACCACCACCATCATCATGAGCAAGGCGAATTGGTTACGCATAGCTTTGTTTTTGATCAGCCCTTTGATCTGCTCAAGCTTCGGCATTGGTTACAAGTGCTGCTCATGCTACAAGGAGAAGGCATTTATCGAGTGAAGGGCGTGCTTTGGGTGCAATGGCAAGATAAAAAGATGGTCCTGCAATCAGTCCGAAAATCTTTTGCCCTCCAATTGGGCGATGATTGGCCCGAAGGCAAACCCCGCCAAAGCCGAATTGTCTTTATTGGCAAAAATCTGCGCAAGGATATCCTAGAAAAAAGCCTGAAACAATTGCTGGCCCTAGAGACTAGCTTTTAAATAGATAAGGCCCAGAACTCGATGTTCGGGGCCTTTCTTTTGCGTGGAGCAGGGCGCGAAGCGCCCGCAGGCTGAGCTGCCGAAGCAGGGCCGCCGAAGGCGGCAGACCAAAGCGCTGAAAGCGCTGCAGGGCCGAGCAAACCTGCGAGCTGCGAAGTGGAGCGACCCGACCGATAATTCATGAGGGTTTTAACCCTCATTTTGTATCGCTTCGCAAAGCGATACCGCTTTGCGCTGGGTTTTAACCCGGCGGAAGGGGCAGCCCCAAAAAAAGTACTAGGCCTCCTTCATCGTACGGAAATGCTCATAGAAATAAGGCAAGGTTTCAATTCCTTTAAAGTAATTGAATACCCCAAAATGCTCATTGGGCGAGTGGATCGCGTCGGTGTCTAGACCAAAGCCCATCATGACCGTTTTAGCGCCTAAAATCTCCTCAAAAAGGGCCACAATTGGAATACTTCCGCCCGCTCTGAGGGGAATGGGGCGCTTACCAAAGGTTTGCTCATAAGCCTTGGCCGCTGCCTGAAACTCAATGCCATCGGTGGGCGTCAAAACAGGCTCTCCACCATGATGAGGAGTCACCACCACCTTGACCGATGCAGGTGCAAGGGCCTCAAAATGCTTTTTAAATAGGGCCGTAATTTGCTCAGAACTTTGATTGGGCACCAAGCGCATAGAAATTTTGGCATAAGCTTTTGAAGGCAAAACCGTTTTGGCCCCTTCTCCAGTATAACCGCCCCAAATGCCGTTCACATCGAGGGTTGGGCGAATAGAAGCCCGCTCCATAGTTGAAAAACCAGCCTCTCCAGCCACATCATCAATGCCCAATTTGGCCTTATAATCAGCCAAATCGAAAGGCGCCTTGGCCATAGCTTCCCGCTCTTCGGCAGAAACCTCCAAAACATCATCATAAAAGCCCTCTACGGTAATTCGGCCCTCCTCATCTTGCAAAGAACCGATCATTTTGGCCAATACATTGATGGGATTGGCCACAGCGCCACCATAAGTGCCCGAATGCAAATCGCGATTTGGGCCCGTAACCTCCACTTCCACATAGCTCAATCCACGCAAACCCGAAGTCATAGAAGGACTTTCATTGCCCAGCATAGAAGTATCCGAAATGAGGATGACATCACAAGCCAAACGCTCCTGATTTTCACGCATAAAAAGGCCCAAATTCGGCGAGCCAACTTCCTCTTCGCCCTCTAGCATAAACTTGACATTGCAATACATTTTTTGCTCCCGCATCATATACTCAAAAGCCTTGACATGCATATACATCTGCCCCTTATCATCACAGGCACCGCGGGCAAAAATAGCCCCCTCAGGATGACGATCGGTGGTTTTGATAATGGGCTCAAAAGGTCCAGATTCCCAAAGCTCAATCGGATCGGGCGGCTGCACATCATAATGGCCATAGACCAAAACAGTAGGCCAGCTAGGGTCCATAATTTTCTCGGCATAAACGATGGGATGTCCTGCTGTGGGACAAATTTCCACACTGTCTACTCCCGCCTCTAGCAACTTGATTTTCAAAAACTCCGCTGCCGAAAGCATATCTTTTTTATAGTTTGAATCGGCACTAATTGAAGGAATCCGCAAAAGAGCCATCAACTCCTCTAACAAACGGTCCTTATCACTTTCAATAAATTGTTTTACAGACATAAGTTGTTGTTGTTTTTCTATTTTTTTGGGGCTGCCCCTTCCGCCGGGTTAAAACCCAGCGCAAAGCGGTATCGCTTTGCGAAGCGATACAAAATGAGGGTTAAAACCCTCATGAATTATCGGTCGGGTCGGGCTGTGTCGCAGCTCGCTGATCGCTCGGCCCTGCGCAAAATTTCGCTGCGCTCATTTTGCTTGGTCTGGCCTTCGGCCACTGCTATCCATCCCTCAGCCTGCGGGCGCTTCGCGCCCTGTCCCCTGCAATTGGACCAAAATCCTAATTGAAGCCCTTCCCTTGCTTATTTTTCTTGCGGATAAGCCGCAAAAGCAGAAACCTCTACACGCACATCTTTAGGCAAGCAGCTAACTTGAACGGCCTCTCTAGCGGGAGGCGCAATGCCTTCAAAATAGCGAGCATAAACCTCATTGATCGCCGCATAATCATTCATATCCTTCATGAAAATGCTACATTTAACCAGATGTTCTGGGCCAAGGCCCGCTTCAGCCAAAACGGCTAAAAGGTTGTTCATGACCTGCTCTGTTTCCTCTTCAATGCTGCCATTCACTTTGAGTTCTTGGCTGCTGGGATCAATAGCAATTTGTCCAGAGAGGAACAAAAAACCATTGGCGGCAACAGCTTGGCTATAGGGGCCTACTGCGGCAGGCGCTTGATCTGTATGGATAATTTTTTTCATTTTGTTGTTTGTCGTTATGTGGATGCGAAAGATAAGGAAGTTGGGGCAGCCTGCAAAAGTTTTTGGAAGCTCTAGGAGGCAAGTTTTGGGGTCCAAGAGGCGGCTTCGCCGCCTGCGAGCGAAGACTTGGCCCAATAGGCTTTTAAAACCCAGCGCAACAAAGGTATCGCTTTGCGATGATTTATAAATGAGGGTTGAACCCCTCATGAATTTAGCGGCCACCCTAATTAAAGGGTGGCCGCGGGCCCCAAAGCATAAAAAAAGAGGACCGAAGTCCTCCCTTTTCTATCTAATTTGTGGTTCGAGCCAACGCTTAAAGCGTTTTTCTTCTTCTGCTGTTTTCGTCTTTTTGATTTTGAAGACGTGTTTTTTCTTCATGTTGATCTCGGTAATTTCAGTTTCCAAGCTCATTTCTTTGTAGTTGCCTTCATCATCGGGGCGCAAAATGCGAATTTCGAGGGGATCGCCCACTTTTAGGCCCTGCATATAGGTAAAGAGGATAGCCGAAGCTGTTTTTGGGGTAAAGCTTTTGTCATTCCAAGAGAGGATGACATCGCCATTTTTGAGGCCCATATATTTGCTTCCAAACTCATCGAGTTTTTCGGCCTTAGCCATATAGAAACGGCCAAGAGTATCCGTGCGAAGTGCGCCATTTTCGAGCCCACCAAGAGGAGACATTTCTAGTACATCGGCCTCTTTAAAATACTCAACGCCATAGGGTTTTAAGAACTTGTTATAGTCCAGCATTTCGATACCTTCCACATACTTATCAAAGAATTTTTG
Source organism: Saprospira sp. CCB-QB6 (assembly GCF_028464065.1). NCBI lineage: Bacteria > Pseudomonadati > Bacteroidota > Saprospiria > Saprospirales > Saprospiraceae > Saprospira > Saprospira sp. CCB-QB6. Next base: position 1,059,025 of record NZ_CP116808.1, read on the forward strand.
CAGTTGGGGAAAGCCTGTAATTTCGATAATCTTATCGTAGAGTTCTACATCTTGGAAGGGATTATCTTGGCCATAATAAGCGGAAAGATCACGCAAAAGCATAGTCAAATCATATTGTCCTTCCGAGAGGCGGATCAACTCTAAATCTAGACACATAGCGGTCAGTGCGCCTTTGTAGTAAATATTGTTGTATTGGCTATTAAACTCCTTATCCAAACATTTTTTACTCATTTCGGCTAGAGGAATACCAGCTTTGTAGCGGGTAGAGGTTTGCACTTTCTCGCAGAGCTTATCCATAAACTCCTCCTGCGTTTTTAAGCCATATCGACATTGCATATGGTGGGCCATATATTCGACCACCCCTTCATAAAGCCAAAGGTGCTTAGACATTTTGGGGTCGATATAATTAAAATTGTAAATCTCCTCTGATTGGATGTAGAGTGGCGTTACGATATGGAAAAACTCGTGAGAAGCGATATTTACCACCAGCTCGCCAATGCGGTCTACTTTTTCCTCGGCAAGGCAGAACATAGAAGAACGAGGATGTTCTAGAGCGCCAATAGAACCTGAGGGATAGCCATTGGGCGAAAGGTAAATGAGAAAATGGTAGCGATCAACGGGAAGCATATTGCCCAAGTATTTATTTTGAGCTTCTAGCATTGGGCGGATTTTCTCGGCAATGTCTTTAGCCGTAGCTTTTTTGTTGGGCGAGTAGACTGAAATTTGGATATCTCCATAGCCCAATTTAAAATTAACCGTATCGGGATTGCTATAGAGAATGGGCGCATCGACGAGGTCGCCATAATCTGAGGCACGGAAAATATCCGTATCGAAATCGCCACCAGTTCTGCGCAAAGAAGTACTTGCGTAAAAGTCGTTGGGGCGGTTAAACGTCAATTCAAACTTGAGCTTTTCCTTGTTCTCAAAAAAGCCAAAGAGTCCATTATTATTGATGAAAAACACCTTGCCTGCCTCAAAGTTAGTACAAGCGGGCTCAAAAAGAGGTTCTTTCAGTTTAGCATCCCAAATATCCTCAACCAAATAGGTAATTTTTTCTAGGCGACGCGCCTTTTTGATTCTCCAGGTATTTTTATCAATACGATTGACCTTCAACTTTTTACCCTTACTATCAAAGGCCTCTAAGTTATTGATAAACTGGCCATAATCGTGAATTTCGTAAGTTCCAGGAATAATTCGGGGAAAGTAGAAAGTCACCTCATCTTCGGGAACCGAGCTAGGCACCTGTAGGCTTACCTTTACTTGATCCGCAATCACTTCATTGAGGTCTACTTCATACTTATAAATATCATCATCTTGTGCCATTAGGCCCAAGCTCCAAAAGAGCAAAAGGGCAGTAAAGAGCTTGTTCATAAAGATTTGTTTTTAGTGGATGAATGATCCATCCATACAAAATTAGATATGTTAGTGGTCTGTTAATCGAGGGGATGAAAAGCCAAATAAAATACTAAAATTGGGCTATATCCCTTCTGTTTTTCGCCTAAAGCTTTAGTTTTTTAGACTGAGTTCTATTTCAATTAGCTAGCCTAGGCAATTAATAAACCAAAGTTAACTTCTTTTACTGCAGAACAGCCATGCGTTTAAATAGAAAGTAGGTATTGAGGTTGAGTTCTAACTGAAAGTCAAAGACTTGCCCATCTATGTATAGAACTTGTTTTTTTAGTTCTAGTTTCCGCTGCAAACTAAATTGAACACGGCGTCCTTGGCTCATCGACTGCCGCCAATACAAGCCTTTGTGCGTTAAAATAAATCCTCTTCGCCCCAATTGTCGCATTGAGGGATCTAGAAAAAAGAGCAGTTCTTCTTGAGCGGCTGCCGAGAAAAATTTACGGCTGGCTGTCTTTATTTTTTTGGGCCAATCTAACGCCTGCCAGCTATGGGCATAAGGCAATTTATCGGTTTGCAAATAATTGGCTATTAATGTCCGCAAATTACAGCTTTCGCCTCTTTGCATCTGCTGATAACTCAGCAGACTTTGTGGCAAGGCCCTCGGTAAAAATGCTCGCCCCTCTTGTAAGAAATAAGCCTCGGCCCAAGTTCTAAACTGCCAATCTATTTCTTCACTGATGGCCCTAAGCTGCTGCTGTTGAGCTGGATCCTGCTGCTCTATCCAATAGGCCAATTGCAGCAAATGCTCTTCTAAATAACGCAAGCGGAAGCTATCTTCTTGTCCCCAAGCAGCCACTGCTAAACCCAAAGCTTGCCCTTCTTGCTGCATATATAAGAAAAAGGCCCCTTTGAGCTGCTGCGGCAGCCGGGCCAAATCTTCAAAATCTATGGGCCACTGTAGCCCCCCGCAGATCGGACAAAACCGACTGCGGGCAGGCAATTGGGCCGGACAATGTATACAGCTTTGCGCCATAATTTTTCTTAGGACATTTTAGCGATCGCCAACTGCAAATCCTCATAACCTTTCTTGAGGTGCAGGTCTTCAGTTAAATGTTCTGCTAATAATTGGGCATATTTTTCAGCCTTGGCCTTATCTGCTCGATAATAAGCAATATGGGCCAAATTGAGATAAGACATGGCCTTTTCAGCCTTTCTACGCATGCCCAAATCTATGGCCTGCAACAATTGCTGCTCGCCTTTTTCCAAAAGTGCAAGGCGCTTTTCTGGTTCTATCTCCTTTTCTTGGCTCTTGTAAATAGCTATCAAACCCTGACAAAAAAAGTAATAGGCCCGATGAGAAGCCAATAACCAATCTACCTTATGAGTGGCCGCCAAATACTTTTCTGCCTGCTCAATTTTACCCGCCTTGAGCGCAAAAAGAGCTCCATTGATATGCCCAAATAAAAAATAGCCCAAAAGCAACAAAATGGCAAATCCCCAAGTCAAAATACTAATCGTTGGCCCCAAATTTAATAACATGGCCACGATCCCCGCCGCAATAAGCGAGAAGATGAGGATAAAACGCAATCTTGGATTAAAAAACATAAGTTCTCTTTTTAACGGCGTTTTCCCCCTCTTTTCATATAACTCTGCATCTGCCCTTTCATGCCGCCACGGCCACCTTTCATGGCCTGACGCTGCATCTGATGCTGCCCTTTCAACATTAAATCAATTTCCTGTATGTTTTCTTTAACCTGAGGATTATTAATGTTCAATTTTTTGGCCGTCTCCAAATAGTCTTTCATTTTCATCACATAAGGACGACGCTGCGTTTCTGTGGTCATTTTTTGCGCATACATTCCCTGCACATTAATGAGCTGCAAATAAAGCATCCCCCGAATATCATCCGGCAAATCTAAACCTAATGCCTGATTGGCCAATTTTTCACATTTTTTGGTCTCTCCTTTTTGCAAGGCCAAACCCGAACGGATGAAGTAGTACATCCCATGATAACCAAATTGCAACCATTCTGGCTTAAACGTATAGGCCAACACTTTTTCCGCTCCCTCCGTATCGCCAATCTGCATTTTCATGGCCGCCGCATTCACCGTACCAATCAAAAAATGCTTGACCAACAAGATAATAACCACCAATAAAGGCATCCAAGCCCAAGCAAAACCCACTGTGGGCCAAAGTCCTATGGTCAAGGCCAAACAAGCAAAAAACAAAATCAGCTGTCGCTGAAAAGTGAAAAATTGAATGAAGGATAACATATTTTTCGATTTATTATTTTCGTTAAGTGCCGCAAAGATACGAAAGCTTGGGCGCAGGACTGCTTTTTTTTTATTTTTTTGTCTGTCCCCCATTTTATAACTTTATTTTGATCTAGTTTTGGGGCTGCCCCTCCCTATGGTCGGGTCGGGCTGTTTCGCAGCTCGCTATTCGCTCGGCCCTTCGGCGCAAAGCGCCTCGGTCTGGCCCTACGGGCCACTGCTGTCCATCCCTCAGCCAGATTTAATCGCGCTGCTTTGGCCATAGTTTGCTATGAATTTTTGGCTAGGCCAGCTATTTTTTAAGGACATAGCCTTCGCTATGACCGAGAAAAATAGGGCCGACTAGCGGGAAATTGCTGCAAACTATAAAAGTGAGTGCGCTTAAATTTGGCTATTACCTGCGGCGCTGCGCGCCTGCTAAACGCAAATTATCTCCTTTTGGACCAAATTACCACTTATGCTCAAACAAATTGAAGGCCTAGTGCTACGCACCGTAGATTATAGCGAAAGCAGCGTCATCTGCGATCTATTTAGCCGCGAACTTGGCCGCCGCTCTTATATGGTCCATGGCGTGCGCAAGCCCAAAGCCAAAATTACCAAGGCACTTTTACGCCCTATGTCTTGGGTAGAGCTAGTGGTTTATCACAATGAAGAACGAGACCTAAATAAGGTCAAGGAAATTCGGCCCAGCTATATCTACCAAATCATTCCCTTTGATATTGCCCGCTCTAATATGGCCCTTTTTATGGTAGAAGTTGCCCAAAAAGGCCTACAAGAAGAGGGACCGCAAGAAGAGCTTTACAATTTTTTGTGGGTTTACTTCAATCAATTGGACCAAAAAAACAGCCCTGCTTGGGCCAATTTACACCTGCATTTTATGGTGCATTTTGCGGCAGAATTGGGCTTTTGTCCCAGCCCTAGCTCCGCCCCCATTTTCGATTATAAAGAGGGAGAATTTGTGCATGAACAGCCGCTGCACGCCTACCATTTTGATGAGGAAAGCAGCCAGATTTTGGACCAACTCCTTCGTTTAGATCGGCATCAATTAGCAGAAATAAAGCTCAACCGCCTCAAGCGGCAACATTTTATTGAGCAAATGATTTTATTTTATCGCTATCATTTGCCCAATTTTCAGCTCAAAAGTTGGGAGGTCCTCAAACAGATTATGGGCTAAATTGCGCTTTTACTCAAGGCCCAAAGGGCCTCTTTTTTGGCCTAGCGATGTGCAGCAGTGGCCCAAAGGGCCAGACCAAAGCCCGAAGGGCTGAAGGGCCGAGCGAATAGCGAGCTGCGCAACGTAGCGCCGACGACCAAAGGGAGGCGGAGGCCCCAAAACCACTAATGTCCCCTTTTTTCGAGTAGGATAACATAGCGCATGAAAACGCCCCAGGCCAGTAATTTGCAGACGATAAAGCCCACTTTGCCATCGCGGAAGCCCTGTTGGATGATGTAGTGTTTGAAGAAGCGGAAAGCGGGTTTGAGGTAGAGGTGGAAAAAGCCCACTTTGGGGGTTTTGCTGGCGTAATCGCCAGCGGACCAATGGGCGTAGCGCTCCATTTTGGCCATAAAATGGCGCATACTTTTAAATGTATAGTGCAGTAGGCGGCCTTTTAGCCAAGCGACTTTTCCCTTGGTAATAATTTCGGCATGCACCTCTTTTTCCTCATAGCTGCAAAGATCGCGTTTAAAAAAGCGGATCACGGCATCATTTTGCCAGCCTGAAAAGCGGACCGCCTGTCCCATAAAATGGTTATCGCGGCCCATCCAGTAGGCAATAGGTCCTTGGGGATCTTCAGCTTGGCTCATGATGGCCTTGATTTCGGCCGTTAGATTTTCGCTAGGGCGTTCATCGGCATCCAGCAGAAAAATCCATTCATTTTTGGCTTGGGGAATGGCCCAATTTTTTTGGCTAGCCGAGTTACCGTATTCTCTTTGAATAATTCGGGCGCCGGCTTTTTCGGCCACGGCTAAAGTATCATCCGTACTAAAAGAATCGACGACCAGCACCTCATCGGCCCAGCTGACCAAAGGCAATAACTCTCGGAGGTTATCGGCTTCGTTGAAGGTGGGAATCAGTACAGTAAGCGGGCGCATAATTAGATGATTTTATAATTTTGGTACTCACCCACTCTTTTTCCCGTCATATTTTCGATCGTTCTAGAGAGGCGTTCTTTGAGAGAGAGTTTTGGGGGATTGGGTGAAAACTCCCAGTTTAGGCGTTTGAGGCGTTCCTCCATCACTTTTGGGGCGCTTCCTTCAAAGCGTTTTACCGAATCGATTTCGGAATAATCGTATTCTCCTTCCTTTTGCATATTCTTCTCAATCCATTCATCGGAATGCCAGAAGCGGTTAGAAGAAAGGCGTTTTTGGACCTGTTTTTCGGGGGGGCGCACCCAACCGTAGTGATAAATATCGGCGGGGATGAGCTTGACCTTTAGTTTTTCGTCCTCTTTGGTTCTGAAGCCTTGGGCATCTTTATAGGAGCGAATATTTTTATCATTTCGGACCACTCGGATTTCTCTGCGGTACCATTTTCGGGAGTCGGCCACATAATCGTAGGAGCCCCAAAAATGTTGATAATTAAAGAGTAGGCCTTCCACCTCTTTATCATTAAGATATTTTTCCATGGCTTGGCGAACCGTAGGGATAAACTTCTCGTGTAGTACTTCATCGCCTTGGAGGTAAAATACCCAATCGCTATCGGGGCTAACGGCATCTAAGGCTTTATTTGTTTCTACGGCCAAGACTTTGCCGCCTTCGCGCAGGCTATCATCCCAGACAGAGGGAATAATTTTGAGTTTGGGGTCTTTAATTTGGGCCAACAATTCCTCTGTTCCATCTTCTGAATTGCCAAAAAGAAGGATAAACTCATCGCAGAGCGGGAGGATTGATCGGATGGCTTCGAGGATGGGGTAATCAAACTTAACAGCATTTCTGACGAAGCTAATGCCAGTTACTTTCATAAACTTTAGGATTAAATTGGTCCTTTAATGGGGCAAAGGTACAAAAAAAAGACCTCTAATAGCAGTTGCTAGAAGAGGTCTTTTCTATTATTGAGTCAAGCGGCTTAGAGCGTTTGCTTCACTTCTTTAATTTCGTAAACTTCGATTTCATCGCCTTCTTGGATACCATCAAAATTGCGGATGGTTAGACCACATTCGAAGCCATTTTTAACTTCAGCGACACTATCCTTAAAGCGTTTGAGTGAGCTAAGTTCGCCATGTTGTCCTTCTTTTTTAGGGAAGATCACGATACCGTCGCGAATCACGCGGATATAGCTATTGCGGGTCACTTTACCAGATTGTACCATACAACCGGCTACTTTACCTACCTTAGAAATGCTAAATACAGTTTGGATAGCTACAGAACCGATTGTTTCTTCTACTTGCTTAGGTTCTAGCATACCTTCTAGGGCAGACTTCACCTCTTCGATTGCATCGTAGATGATAGAATAGGTCTTAATTTCTACTCCTTCTTGTTCAGATAGGCGGCGAGCAGATGGGTTAGGACGCACTTGGAAACCGATAATAATGGCATCCGAAGCGGCGGCTAGGTTTACATCAGACTCAGTAATTTGACCTACGGCTTTATAGATAATATTAGTTTGAATTTGCTCGGTAGAAAGTTTGAGCAAAGAGTCAGAAAGTGCCTCTACAGAACCGTCCATATCTCCTTTCACGATCAAGTTCAACTCTTGGAAGTTTCCAACTTTTAGTCGACGCGTGATATCATCTAGGGTAATACGGCGGGTAGCGCGAATCTGTTGCTGGCGGATAATTTGGCCACGTTTGTTGGCCAATTCTTTCACCTTACGCTCAGACTCCAATACTTGAAGCTTCTCCCCTGCTTGAGGGGCACCATCGAGACCAAGAACGAGAACGGGAGTAGAAGGGCCAGCCTTTTTCACTCGTTTACCTCTTTCGTCAAACATCGCTTTCACACGGCCATGGTATTGACCAGCAATGATAGGATCACCAATAGCAAGTGTACCTGTTTGCACCAATACTTTGGCTACATATCCACGGCCTTTTTCTAGAGAGGCTTCAAGGATAGCACCAACAGCTCGGCGGTCAGGGTTTGCTTTAAGTTCTAGCATTTCAGACTCCAACAAGATTTTCTCTAGGAGTAAATCCACATTAAGGCCTTTCTTAGCTGAGATATCTTGGCTTTGGTAAGTACCGCCCCATTCTTCAACGAGTAGGTTCATAGAAGCCAATTCTTGCTTAATTTTCTCGGGTTGTGCGCCTTCCTTATCAATCTTGTTAATAGCAAAAATGATAGGTACTTCGGCGGCTTGGGCGTGACTAATCGCCTCTTTAGTCTGTGGCATGATGTTATCATCTGCAGCGATGATAATTACAGCAACATCGGTTACTTTTGCACCACGGGCACGCATAGCGGTAAAGGCTTCGTGACCAGGAGTATCAAGGAAGGTAATGCTTCCCATATCTTTCACCTTCACTTCATAGGCACCGATATGCTGAGTAATTCCTCCAGCTTCTCCTTCAGCAACATTAGCTTTACGGATACGGTCCAAAAGTGATGTTTTACCGTGGTCTACGTGCCCCATTACAGTAACAATGGGTGAACGAGGTTTAAGATCTGCGGGATCGTCTTCTTCCTCCTCCTCTTCAATATCGATTTGATCTTCAGCAGAGATAAATTCTACTTCATAATCATATTCTGTAGCAATTAGCTCGATGATTTCTGCATCTAGACGTTGGTTAATCGAAACGAACTGTCCAATTTGCATACACATCATGATGATATCGGCAGGAGTAACATTGAGCAGGCCAGCAAGTTCAGATACAGAGATAAACTCTGTCACCTGTAGTACTTGTGGTTCCTCCATCTCTTCTTCCATACGTTGGCGCATGGCTTCCTTCTTCTCATCACGAGAGGCACGGGTAGAACGTCGTCCTCCTTTTTTGCCTCCACCATGCAAGCGCTGCATGGTTTGTTTTAGTTTGTCATCGACCTCCTTATCAGAGATCTCGCGACGTTTTCCTTTCTTCTTGCGTTTCTTATTGCTATTAGAAGACTGGCGATCATTATTAGTAGAGTTGCCTCCACGATTATCGTTATTTCTATTATTGCGATTATCGTTTTCAGCTTGATTTGTAGAGATCTTAGTGCGCTTACGTTTTTTATTGTCGTTGTTGCTATTTTGATTCTCGTCTTTCTTCTCTTCGCCTTTTTTAGCCTCTTGTTTCTCCTGAGGCTTCTTCTCATCTGTACCGCCAATTTTCTTGCGGTTACGTTTCTTCTTCCGTTTGCGGCGAGGATCTTCGATGTTAATCTTACCTAAGATCTTCAAGCCTTTAAGTTGAGGAGCCTCCATCTTGATATCGACTCCATCTTTTTTCTCTGTAGTTGCTTCTGGCTGCTCAGTAGTTTTTTGTTCAACTTCTGGCGCTACAACTTGTTTTTCTTCTACCACTTTTGGTGATTTGGTTTCTTCCTTTTTAGGCGTCTCCTGCTTAGGCTCTTCCTTTGCTTTAGGGGCTTCTTCCTTCTTGGGAGTTTCTTTTACTTCCTTAGGTTGTTCCTCTAGCTTAGGAGTAGGCTCTTCTTTTTTGGGCGCCTCTTCTTTCTTAGCAGTAGTTTTCTTGCCTCCTTTTCGGCGGCCAGAGCGAGACTGCTCATCTAAGTTGATTTTGCCCAAAATTTTTGGCCCTTTAGGCATATTAGAAACCACTTCGTCATCCTTGGTTTCTTCCTTTTTCTCAGAAAGCTCGCTTTGCTTTACAACGGGAGTCTCTTCTTTGGGTGTAGTAATTTCAACTTTCTTAACCGGCTTAACTTCTTGCTTAGCCTTGGCCAACTGGCGCTCTTTTTCTTTCTTTCTTTTCTCCTCCTCCTTCTTCTCCTTCTCTAAGCGGCTGCCAATAGTAATCTTGTCCGCCTCTTCCTTAATGGCGGCAGATTTGTTGAAACGGGCCAACAACTTATCGTACATCTCGTCTGAAACCTTGGCTGTGGGGCGGTTAACCACCTCATACCCATTATCGTTCAGATACTCAACGATAGTATTTGTTCCAATATTTAGCTCGGCAGCTACTTTTACTAACCTTTTTGACATTCCGTGTATTTAGCTAATTGCGTAAAAATCGTGATTTTAAAAAATCGGTACAAATATAGTCAATATATTTGAGAGCATTCCCATAACATTAGGAAAAATGCCTTTTGGCCCCTTCTTTATTCTCCGAAAAGCCTAGGGCCCTTGCTTTTCTAGTCTCGAATCAAGAGTCGTGATACTAGCGTTTTTTTGGGTTTTCACTACCTACTAAACACTAGAATCACTGGAGTCCAGCTAAAAAAAGGCCTAAGTACAAGAAGTACTAACTGAGCTTATACTTAGGCCCGTCAAAGGCAGCAGTTATTCTGCGCTATCCTCCTCAGAAGATTCCTCTTCCTCAATAGCTTCATCGGGCAAATCTTTGCCACTATCATCAAACTCTGCTTTAAGGACGACAATGATTTCCTTAATGGTCTCCTCTTCCAAATCTGTGCGACGCAAGAGCTCGTCCAAACTTAGATTGAGTACATTTCTGGCTGTATCACAACCAATATTCTTCAATTCATCAATGACCCAATCTTCAATCTCATCTCTAAACTCATCGAGTTCTACATCAAAGTCGGCATCTGTATCAAAGGCGCCTTCTCTAAAGACGTCAATGTTGTAATCTACTAAACGGCTAGCCAATTTGATATTGACCCCCTTCTTTCCAATCGCCTTAGAAATTTCAGCCGCTTCCAAAAAGACAGAAGCTTTGCGATTGTCCAAGTCCAATTCTACCGAACTGATCCGCGCTGGCGTCAACGCCCGCTGAATCAATAAGGCTTCATTGCTAGTATAATTGATAATGTCTATGTTTTCGTTCCGCAACTCCCGAACAATTCCGTGAATTCTAGAACCTTTCATCCCTACACAAGCCCCTACAGGGTCAATTCGCTCGTCATAAGACTCTACCGCTACCTTGGCTCTATCACCAGGCGCACGAACAATCTTACGCACCGTAATCAATCCATCCTCAATCTCTGGCACCTCCTGCTCTAACAAACGCTCCAAAAAGCTGCTCGCCGTACGCGAAAGGATAACCATCGGGTTGTTGTTTTTGTTCTCTACCCGATCCACTACCGCACGAACCATATCTCCCTTACGGAAATAATCGCCGCGAATAGTTTCCGACTTAGGCAACATCAACTCCGCTCCCGTAGCCTCATCCACAATAACAAATTCCCGCTTCAAGGTCTGTGCTACCTCCCCAAAAATAAGGTCCCCGATCCGATCGGCATACATCTGATATACCTTGTCCTTCTCTAGTTCCAAAATTCTTGAAATTAAGGTCTGACGAGCCGCCATGATCGCACGACGACCAAAATCAGCTACCCCCACTTTTTCATAACACTCCTCACCTACCTCATAATCCTCCTCAATCTTTACCGCATCGCTAATCGCAATATGATAACGATCATCCTCTACCTCGCCATCGGGAACGATCTCGCGCTTGCGCCAAATCTCTAAATCCCCCTCAATGGTGCTCACAATGATATCAAAGTTATCATCGGCCCCATATTTTTTGCGAATAAGGGTTCTGAATACATCCTCGAGCACCCGCACCATCGTTGGGCGATCAATGCTCTTCATATTTTTAAACTCCGAAAAGGAATCAATCAAATTGATCATACCTTATGTATAATTTTTAAAATGTAATCTTAACTAACGCCTTCTTAATACGCTCAAAGGGAATCTCCTGACGCATCTCGACCAACTCTTTCTTCTTCCGCCCCTCCAATTTCACTTTCTCACTATAAGTCAATACAATATGCTCCTCCGTCACTTCTTCTAACTTCCCCTTTGCATGCTTGTGCTCTCCCTCAATCTCTACCGATAACTCCCGCCCTATGTTCTTCACATACTGACGATGTAGCTTTAACGGACGATCTAGGCCCGGAGAAGACACATCCAAGGTGTATTTCTCTCCCAACCAACCATTCTCCTCTATCTGAGCTTCCAAATGACGACTCAATCGCGCACAATCTCCAAAATTGACCCCATTGTCACTGTCAATAAAAACCTGCACTTTGTTCTCGCCCTTATACTCAATCTCTACCAGAAATAAAGCCTCTCGACCCTCTTCTGCAAAATAAGCCGCTATCAAATCGGCTAGCTTTTCCGTAATTGTTGGCATCTGACTTCTTTATAATAAAAAGAGGGAACGTTTTCACGGTTCCCTCGCTCAATGCGTTTTGCTGCCACAAATATAAGCATTTATCTTTAGCTTTTCGGACTTTCTCCAGATTTGTTAGCCCAGCCCCCAATTTTTCCACCTCCTCTCCCCTCTTTTATACTCCCTCAATTTCTACTGTTTTGGGGCCTATCAGCAAAGATGATTTAAAGGTTTTCTTCTCTTTATGTTGCTTACTGTTTTTTTGGGGCCTCCGCCTCGCTTCGCTCGTCGGCGCTACGTTCCGCAGCTCGCTGTTCGCTCGGCCCTTCGCCAGCTTCGCTGGCTCGGTCTGGCCTACGGCCACTGCTGCACATCGCTAGGCCTGCGGCCCTTCGGGCCTGTAGGACGAGAAACAACTCATATTAAAAATATTTTATCCCATAACTGACATCCTACAATAAATTCACATACTCTATCAACTTATATTTAGTTGAACTTTTTGTAGAAATAATTTTTTGCTCTGTAATTTCCTCACACTTAAAAATATATTTAGTTGAATCAATTTCAGCACCTTTTAAAATACTAGAGTCAGCAAATCCATTAAATTCTTTATTACTTTCTGTATCAGATAAACGCCAAGTACCTTTATCTACATCTACTTGTTTAAAAACGCCCTTAAACTCAACCTCTATTCTACTTAGTTCTTCCTTTTCGTCTAAAATTGCTTTAACACGCTCAGCATAAGACCTTTTTATTTCCCTGCTATAGATTTTTCTTTCAGTTAACGAATACCACTCATATTTAATTCTAATACTTTCCTCTAGCATCTTTTCAATCAGCTTTTTGTAGGCCCCGATGGAACGTCCTCTGTATTGAGTAAATAATTTGATAATTTCCTCATTTGATTGAATATCTTCTGTTATTTCATCTAGCTTAACCAATGAACGTTCGAGCTCATTATTACCAAATAAATTTTTATCTTTTTCCCCATCCCCCTTCATATGCACTTTAAAAGAACCTTTAGAAGTATCAAAAATTCTTAGTACATAGTTCTTATCTACATCTTTTGATTTATCATTACCAACTGCTAGTTTATAAAGATATTCAATCAACTTTTGGAATAGTATCATATATTCCCCCAATAATGCTGCATTCAGACTATTCGAATTAGTTGAATCAGAAAAGGCTAAATGAATAACTGTTGACTCACTCTCTATAGACTCCTTAATCAGCTGGCTACCTTCTACTACCCAAGACTCTTCTTCTATAAAAAAACCTTCATCAGGTAAATATGATTCAGGTATCATATCCCAGCCATGTCTAGTAGCTGAAAAATTATGTAGGTTTTCTTCTTCGCAAATTACATCATACCACTCTTTAACTTCAGGTTTCTCAAAAATAATTCTTAAATCAAGTTCTCCTTGTAATAATTTTATATAACGTTCATTAGAAATTTTAATCCCTAGATATTTTATCTCAGGAGATTCTTCTATGATCATGCATATATACTTACTTTGAAAAAGATCTTTAGCAGTAAAGACCTGTGGAACATCATAGTATACAAGCACATCTAATATTTTCAAATACAGCAAGCTCATAATACTTTTGAAGATTCAATGTTAAAAAGAGTACTCATCCACCATGAGTGATGTTCTTTATATCTTCCAGTTTGTTTAATTAAACCATCTTTTGGAAAAAGTTCTACACTAAATACTACCTTTTTTTTATGTGCAGGTAGTTTTTTAAGATTATCACATCTGAATTTCTCACTAAAAACTGATAAAGAACAAGCTATACACTCTGTTGTATTGAATTTCTTATTAGGAAACAATTTTCGATGCGAGAAAAAATCTTTTTCCACTATCGAACTAGAATGACCTAGTCTATAAAAAGTTTTTCCATTAACAGCATTAGCATCAGGGGGCGGGCAATCTTCAGGTAATTTTTCTTTGTAACTCATTATCAATGCATTTAATTTATCAGTTAATTCCAAAAATTACAACTTAGGACAATTACAACCAAATTTTTTTTCAAAAAACGAGTCTCCACAAAAGGATCCTCCCTAAAACCTTTTACTTCCCCCATAACAAAGGCAATCTTCATACTCTGGATAGTCTTTTAGCTTAGGGTGCTTAAACTCCCCCAACTTTTGTAGGCCAATTTTTTTCATGACTTGCTCGGACTTTTGGTTGTCTAGGGTGCAAACGGCAATCAGCTGCTCTATTTCTAGCTCCTCAAAGGCAAATTCCAGGCATTTTTTGGCCCCTTCTGTCGCAAAGCCCTGCCCCCAGGCCGCTTTTTTCAAGCGCCAACCAATATCTACCGCAGGTGTGTAGACGCTCTCATAATCCTGATAGGCTAAGCCGATGAAGCCTATAAACTCTCCGCTCTCTAAAATGTCCGTGGCAAAATAACAGTAGCCATATTTCTCCTGATGCGCCTGTAGCCGCCGCAGAAAGGCCGCCGTTTCTTCTTCTGTTAGCGGACTGGGAAAATGTGCCATGACCTCTATATCGGCATTCATTTTTGCAAATTCAGGCAGATCGGCAGCGGTCCAAGCACGAAAGCCCAAGCGGGCAGAGCGAAAAAGATAGTTTTTCATTTTGATTGTTTTTATTGGTCCAAGATAGGGTTTAAAATTTTGTGTCTGCGCCTTTCTTGCGGCCTAGGGACATATATCTCCTCATCTATTATCTCTGCGCCTAGGGACAAGCCCCTAGGCTAGCTTTTTTAGACAGCCCTCTAAAGAGGGCCTTTGGATAAGGACCTGCTCTGCAATAACCCCTTAGCTAAACTTAGGTAAGCTAGTTGACAGAGATCAAGGCCTTTAGGCGATTTAGCAGGCGGCGAAGCCGCCGCAGGCCTAGCGATGTGCAGCAGTGCGGCGCAGCCGCAGACCAAGGCCGTCAGGCCGCAGGGCCGAGCGAATAGCGAGCTGCGAAACGTAGCGCCCGCCGAAGGCGGGAGGCCCCAAAAAACAAAAAAGGAGCAGTAAAAAATTACTACTCCTTTTGCTATGCTATTAGGCCCAAAACATTAGATAAAGAGGTCGGGCATCAATTTTTGGCTGCTATCTACGGCATATTGGCTAAGATCCTGAACGCCTTCGAACATCAAGACTTCATCATCGAGGAAGAAGTTGCCCGTACATTCTGCGGCGGGGCGTTGCAAGATGAAATAAGCGGCATCGGCCACGATTTCGGGCGTGCGGCTTTGGCTGACCATAGCCTCTCCGCCCAAAAGATTGCGCACGGCAGCTGTGGCGATGGTGGTTCTGGGCCAAAGAGCATTCACGGCAATTTTGTCATCCTTAAACTCTTCTGACATGCCCAAAACGCACATACTCATGCCGTATTTGGTCATGGTATAGGCCACGTGATTCGCGAACCATTTGGGGTCCATATTCAAGGGTGGCGATAGGTTGAGAATATGGCCATTTGCTGATTTTTTGAGGTGGGGCAAGCAAGTTTTGCTGACCAAAAAGGTTCCTCTCACATTCACGGAGTGCATCAAGTCATAGCGTTTGAGGCTAGTGTGCTCCGTGGGCGTTAGGCTGATTGCGCTGGCGTTATTGATGAGGATATCGATGCCACCAAACTCGGCCACCGCCTTATCTACGGCTTCTTGGACCAGCTCCTCGCTGCGTACATCTAGATAAACGGCTAGGCCTTTTCCGCCAGCGGCCGTCATTTCTTCGGCGGCGGTATAAATGGTTCCCTCTAATTTGGGGTGGGGTTCTGTAGTTTTGGCTGCTACAACGATGTTGGCGCCTTCTTTGGCCAAGCGGAGGCCAATTGCTTTGCCGATTCCTCGGCTACCGCCTGTAATGAAGACGGTTTTATTCTTAAAATAACTCATTCGAATTGATTTATTGGTGTTGCTCTTGCTGAGCGGCTTGAATTTGACCATTTTTTGGCAGTTCACAAAATATTGATTGGCCTTTTTGCGCAAAGCAAAGCTTAGTCTTTGAGGATTCGGAACTTCATCCAGATATCTTCTTGAGGGCGGCTATATTGGTCTTTGGCTTGAGCGGCAATGCTATCAATGATGTTGAGGCCTTCATAGACCCGCCCAAAGACCGTATAATTCATATCTAATTGGGGGCTGCCGCCTAAATATTTGTAACGTTCTCGGTTGGCGGGGCTATAAACCATATCAAATTTGCGCTCATTTTGGTCCAGTTGCTCCATCCGAACTTGGCTGCCTTGCACAATATAAAACTGGCTGGCCGAAGACTTTTTTTCGGGATTGAGCTCATCGCCTTGGCGAGCCGCAGCCAAAGCCCCTTTTATATGGGGATATTGCGGAAGGATTTCAGCCTTTAACAATTGGCCATTGCCGCCCCAGCCCAAACGTTGCCCTTTTTGGGCTTGTCTAGAACTGGGATCTCCCCCTTGAATCATAAAGCCTTCGATCACGCGATGGAAAAGCAGGCTATCGTAAAAATTTTGGCGAATCAACTGCAGCATATTTTCTCTATGGCCGCTGGGCTCAAAATAGAGTTCGATCTTCATCTCGCCATAAGGCGTTTCTAGAGCCACTAGAGAAGAGAAAGGGTCAGGGGCTGGAATGAGCAAGCTGCTATCTATCGCAGCAACCTTAGGGCTAGAGCGGTCCTCAATCTCTAAAGGGCGATGGCAGGCACAAAAAAGCAAGAGGAGGAGGCTAAGCGGGTATAGTTTCTGTATCATTAACGGTATTTTGGCCCTAAAATACTAAAGGCAAATGCAAAGCAAATTATTTCTATTTAGCTTTTTTCTATCTCTTCCGTTTTCGCTGCTGGCCCAGAGCATCCAGCTGGTGGATGGTCCGGCGCCCGAACAGCCCTATGCGGAATTAGTGGCTGAAAGCTGGGATGAGCAAGGCGCCAATTTTGAGATCTTGATTGAAAACAAAGGAAAGGCGATGCTACAAATTGATAGCATCGCCCTAAGTTGCGATTGTTTGACCTTGCGGCCCTATCATCAGATTCCTCTTCCTCAAGATGGCCGCCGCCGCTTTTTTATTCAGTATAAAGGTCCAAAAAAGCCTTTTGATTTGATGGCTATCATATATAGTAATGCGGAAAATCATCCCGCTTATTGGTTGCGCCTAAAACAGGATTAGTCCAAAGCCTCTTTGGGATAAACCGAACGCTGAATTACCTTCTCATAGTAGGCCTCATATTGGGGCAAAATATTTTCCATAGAAAACTTTTTGGCATGTTCTAGAGCCGCTTTCTGAAATGCTTGGTGCAAGGCTTCATCTTTAAGCAATTTGAGCGCATTGGCCGCCATTTCATCCACCTCCCCTAGTTCTGAACAAAAGCCCGTCACGCCATGCAGATTCACCTCGGGCAAGCCCCCCACATTAGTCGAAATCACGGGCACCTCACAGGCCATAGCTTCTAGGGCCGAAAGCCCAAAACTCTCACTAGCCGAAGGCATAATAAAGAGATCAGAAACGGCCAAAAGCTCTTCCACGGCATCTTGTTTACCCAAAAAGCGAATGTCTGCACAAAGGCCCAACTCTCTACACAACTGCTCCAATTTTTGCCGCTCTGGACCATCCCCCACCAAAAGTAGTTTAGCAGGTAATTCGGCCCGAACCTGCGCAAAAATCTTGATCACATCTTCTACCCGCTTCACTTTGCGGAAATTCGAGATATGAATCAAAATCTTCTCGCCATGTGGGGCAATAGCTTTGCGAAAATGCTCTTTATTCGAGCGTTTAAAGCGATCAAAGTCAATAAAATTATAGATGACTTCAATATCTTGTTCTATCTCAAAATTCGCATAGGTATCCTGCCGCAAACTATCCGATACCGCCGTTACCCCATCCGATTTATTGATCGCAAAACTCACCACAGGCGCATAAACAGGTTGTTTGCCCACCAGCGTAATATCAGTCCCATGCAAGGTAGTCACAGTCGGAATATAAATCCCTTCTTGCAGCAATATTTTCTTGGCCATATAAGCCACCGAAGCATGCGGCACCGCATAATGCACATGCAAAACATCCAACTCATCATATTTGACCACATCCACTAACTTAGAGGCCAAAGCCGTCTCATAAGGCGGATAATCAAAAAGCGGATAATCAGCAAAGCGGACCTCATTATAGACGATATTCTCATGAAATCCATCTAAGCGAGCCGGCGGCGCATAAGTAATAAAATGAACTTTATGGCCTTTATCGGCTAGCCCCTTGCCCAATTCTGTGGCAACCACACCGCTACCTCCATAGGTAGGATAACAAACTATTCCTATTTTCATAATGTCGCTTCTGTTCTGTATGCTTTGGCCTCAAGATAAGACCCGACTTATAATAATCAAAAGCCCAAAAAGGTTTTTAAGTCTTGTTTAAGCCTAAGATTGTGCATTTTTTGGGGCCTCCGCTGCGGCTTCGCCTTGCGGCGCTACGTTCCGCAGCTCGCTGCTCGCTCGGCCCTGCGGCGGCTTTGCCGCCTGGGTCTGGCCTGACGGCCACTGCTGCACATCGCTAGGCCAAGGCGGCTGCGCCGCCTAAACGCAACCCTTTGGTCCCGCTAGCTGTTTAAACCCCAAAAATATGAAGAAAGAGCAGAGAAAAAAGCCCTGGAAAAAAGAGCAGCTTCCCTCTAAAATTTGCATACATTGCGGCCGCCCCTTCAACTGGCGGAAGAAATGGGCCAACAACTGGGAATCTGTCAAATATTGCTCTAAAGCTTGTCGTCATGGAAAAACGCCTACAACTTCAGGATAGAATCATTAGCCAACAATGGGGATTTTATATCCTGCTTTTACTTTTGCTTTTGGGCGGCAGCTACCTCAGCCGCTTACTCAAAATGGGGATTTTTGGCTGGGGACTTATTGCCTTTGGACTTTGGCAACTCAGCCGCTCCTTTCAACTCCAATTAAGATTGGACCAAGAAGAAATTATCTTGGAACGGCAGATTTTTGGCCTAAATTTCAAACGCCGACAATGCACCTTCTCTCAGTTAGAGTGTTTGGACCATGGCTGCCGCCTTCTCTTTTATCAAAAGGGCCAAAAATGCCTAGAGCTAAGCTTTGAAGAAGAGGGCCTCCGCTGGACAGAAAAAGGCTATCAAAGTTTGTTGGCCCGCCCAAAAATAGGACAGGCGCTCTGGAGTAAAATTATGCTGCATTATGGCTTTCTCTAAAAATGGCCGAAGCGCAGAGCTTTCATTTGGCCTAGCGATGCGGCGGGGTGGCCCGCAGGGCCGAGCGAGCAGCGAGCCCCAAAGCATAGCGCCGCAAGGCGAAGCCGCAGCGGAGGCCCCCAAAAATTAGTGCTGATATTGAAACTTAACATTTTCTTGAAACAGCATAAGCTATATTATAGCTAGGAAAAAGCGACCTTTGGCAGCAATTTAAGCCTTTAAGTTGGTTCTTCTTGGACCAAAAAAAGGATTTCATCGAATCAATTTACTTGCAGAACCTATGGATATCAAAACCACTGCTGCCCCTTTTGAGGAGCATTTGAGCAAATGGCGCGAAAATGAAAAAACGGCTTTAGAACTTCAGCGTTTAGTTGGAGAACTTCGCTTTGATCGCTCCATTGAGATTGTCCTTTTCCGTCGAGATATTTATGATAGTCGCCCCAGTCAAATTATTAACGACCACCTTTTTGCCAAAAACTACGTAAAGAAGCCGATTACAGCTCAGATGAGTTTGGCGATTACGGAGGCGATTGCCAAATTGGATCTAGCTCCGTCTAAGATTGACATTGGAAAATTGGCTACTCAATGGCTAAGTTTAGAGCAAAACGAAGGGCTAAGTCTAGAAGATTTTGTAGCGGATCAGCTAAAAGATTTTGTAGGTCAGGCGGCTAAAGATGCTCAAAATGTTAGCCCTAAAGATGTGGTTGTTTACGGTTTTGGTCGCATTGGTCGTTTGGCAGTTCGCATTCTTACTGAAATGATGGGGCGTGGAGAGCAGCTTCGTCTTCGTGCTATTGTATTGCGTCCTCGTAAAGGAGGTGATTTGGTAGCAGAATTGAACAAGCGTGCTTCTCTTTTGCGCAAAGATTCTGTGCATGGCAAATTGAGAGGAACCGTACAGGTTTTGCATGAGGAAAATCAGTTAATTATCAATAGCTGTAAGGTACAGATTATCTATGCGGGACAGCCCGAAGATATTGACTACCGAGAGTATGGCATCAACGAGGCCCTAGTTATTGATAGTACTGGAGCTTGGAAGGATCGTGAGGGCTTGAGCCGTCATCTTCGTCCTGGTGTTGATCGCGTTCTCTTTACTGCGCCTGCCAAAGGCATTAAAAATGTGGTTTACGGGATTAATCAAAACGATTTGGACCTTAATAGTGAGGAAGACAAAGTAGTTTGTGCGGCTTCTTGTACCACCAATGCCATTGCGCCTGTGCTCAAGGTCCTCAATGACAATTTTGGGATTGAAAAAGGCCATATGGAAACCATCCATGCTTATACGAGCTCTCAGAATTTGTTGGACAACTACCACAAAAAAGAGCGTCGTGGACGTGGAGCGGCAACCAATATGGTCATTACTTCTTCTGGAGCAAGTTCTGCCTTAAAAGAAGTATTGCCTGCTTTGACGGGTAAAATTACGGGTTCATCTGTACGCGTACCTATTCCCGATGGTTCTGTGGCGATTATGACCCTCAACTTAGACAAGGCCATCAGTCTAGATGAGCTCAATCAAGCGATGCGTCATGCGTCTTTGCATGGTGATCTTTTTGAGCAAATTCAGTACTCTACCTCTAAAGAATTTGTTTCTGCGGATGTAATTGGTGCTCAAGCTTGTTCGGTTTATGATGCTCCTGCCAGCAAAATTTCTGCAGATGGCAAAACCATTACCATTTATGTTTGGTATGATAACGAATATGGTTATACTCGCCAAGTGCTTCGTCTAGCCAAATATGTGAGCCAAGTACGTCGCTACCACTACTACTAGGCCTAAATCTAGTAGGAAAGATATCTCAAGGACTGTCGAAATCGGCAGTCCTTTTTTTGTGCTTTAGAGCAAACTAACGTTGTAAATACTTGTAAATACAAGAACACTAAGCTAACTTAGTCATACATAACAAAACAAGCCAGATAAATACTCCCCAATTATTCTTCATCTTAGTCCCCCAAAATGATGTATCCTTATATTTTCTCTTGTTTTATCTGCCTTTGGAGTTTTCCGCTTTGGGCACAGTTGCAGCCTTTGCCTGAAGAAGGAGGGCAATTAGTTTTAGCGCATGATAGTATTTTTTATTTGGCTCCCCAAGGAAGTTATTACTATAGATCGGGTCAATTTTTCCTTTCGAATAGTTCGATAGATAAAGGGCTCCAGTTGGAACAGCTAGCTTGGGGTGTCCAAGAGCGGTACATTTTGGCTTTGAGCCAAAATTTTCGGGCTGGCTACTGGGCCAAGGATTTGGACCAAAGCGAGGCCCTGCTCGAACAAAAAAAAGCCGAAAGCTGGCAGAGCTTTCGGCTTTTACTTCCTGCTTATGAGGATGCTTATATCTATAGTATATTAGAAAGGGGTAATCAGCTATACCTTTGTATATATATAGATGGGCTGCATTATCTGCAACTTATTGAGGTAGGGCTGCAGCCTCTTTCTCTAGAATAGAGCGATAAGTACTGGTATCTACGCAGAAAGGCATATTATCTTGTTTAAGGTAGGTATAACCTGCGGTCATATCGGGATTTGGACCAGTCTTTTTCTTTTTAAACTCGAGCGCTTCAGGACAAGCTTGATTAAGTCCAGTAATAAAGTTTGCGACTAGTCGAGCTTGTTCTGCGCGACCTTCCCAGCCTAGCCCAACAGCTTCCACCATTCCCAGAACGAAGAGATTATCATATTCGGGATGAAACATATTGAGATAGAGTTCGGGGGCTCGGCCTTGCCAGTTTAGCTCTTTTTTATCAATAAACGGGTAATCTAGTTTGTAGCCAGTGGCTAGCATGAGCATATCATACTCTTCTTTTTGACCATCTTTAAAATAGACTATTTGTCCCTCAAACTTTTCGACATCGCCACGGATAGTAATATCGCCTTGGCCAATATGTTGTAAGATAAGGGTATTCATTACGGGCCGAGACTCATAAACCTTATGGTCTGGGGCTGGGAATCCAAAATTTTGGAGATCGCCAACTACCCACTTGAGAAGTTTTCCTCCAATCCATTGTTGTAAGGGGCGAGGCAGGCGCCATTTTCCTCCCAAGGTATCGGAGGGTTTACCCATAATATACTTGGGCACAAAATAGTAGCCTCTACGGACAGAGACATCTACTTTTGGTGAACGGTGAGCAGCATCCACGGCAATATCGCAACCGCTATTTCCCGCTCCAATAATGAGTACTCGTTTATCTTCAAAAATGGCGGCATTCTTATATTGCGAAGAGTGCCAAATTTCGCCCGAGAACTCTCCTTTAAACTTAGGGTAGCTTGGCTGGGCCAACATTCCATTGGCGATAATGAGTCCCTTGTATAGATGTGTAGAGCTTTGGCCATTTTGCTCTACCGTAATTTCCCAGCTTTCTCCTTTTCTTTCGGTCTTAAGCACCTTTGTTTGAAAAGAGTAGTGCGGGTAGAGATCAAACTCCTTAGCATAAGCCTGAAAATAGCTATACATTTCTCGATGAGAAGGGTAATCGGGCCAGTGTTCGGGCATTGGGAAATCCTTAAACTCCGTTTGCTTTTTAGAAGAAATCAGGTGAGCAGACTCGTAGACAATACTATTGGGATTATTAATATTCCATAATCCGCCAACATCTACACCTAGCTCAAAGCCATCAAAAGGAATTCCTTGTTCCTTAAGTGCTTTGGCCGCAGAAATCCCCGAAGGGCCGGCACCAATGATAGCATATTTTTCTTCTGTTTGCTCGAGGGGCTTGGGGCCGTATACATTATTCTTGCGATTGGGCACAAATATATCGTTTTAGTGAAAGCGTAAAATGCTAGGCATCTGCGCTATAATAGACTTTCGGCCAATAGATAACGGTTTTCAAAAAAAAATGAAAATTTCTGCTGTTAAAAAAATCTAAGGAATTGAAAAAATCGTAATAGAAAGCTTTTTGAAAAAAATCATGCCTTTTAGGTAACAAAACATTAAGAATTGTCATCAAGGAAATAGCTATCTTTATGAGGCTATTTTTTTTACCTAAAACTTAATCTAATGTATAGATTTTTATTTCTCCCTCTATTTTTGTTGTTCCTCTATCAACCTGCAGAGGCTCAATTGATGAATCGCCTAAAAAACAAGGCAAAAGCAGGTGTTGCAGGTGTGAAGGCCCAAACAGAACAAGCTGTAGACATCAATAGTCTGCCAGCAGAAGAGCGTCGAGCACTGTATGAAAAAAAAGGCTATCAAGTTGTTGTTGGCTATCTACACTGGGCCACTGAGCAAGGTGAGCTGGCAGAAGAAGTGACTGGTGCAGCGAAAGCTATGCAACACCCTAGCGCAACTTATGCTGAATTAACATCTCCCTTAGAGGATCGTAAGCTCCTTCAATACTCAGAACTTCCTGAATCTAGTGATTGGGTGGAAGCTGGAGATAAACTTTATGCTATTGTTGGACTTAGTGGTATCATTAAAAATCCTGAAACGAACAAGGCTTTCCGTTACCAAGAACTAGATAAGGCCACTGTTCGCAAACTTCTTTTTGAAGACGAAAGCTGGATTCTTTACCTAAACCGTCCTGGTGCAGAAGTTATGGTTATTGCTGCTGGAGCAGCAACTGTAACCAAAGCTCAAAATCTTTTTGAGGCAGAAAGTTCTTTAGCCAAAGCTAAAGCCGTTGAAGCTAAAATCAATATCCGCTTAGAAAAAGAGAAAGCCAAAGAACTAGAAGAGCTCAATGCTGCGGCTGCCAAAGTACAAGTGCCTAAAAAAGGGGCTATGGATAAAAACAGCAACCTCCGCGCTTTGTCTAAAAAATACTTGACCGAGCTTTGTGAAAAAGACGGTACTCCCCTACTCTACTTTCACCTAGAGTCTAATGATTGGACCCCTTACATGAACCAACGAACATCTAAGCCTTTTTACCGTTGGTGTAAAGGTGCTTTTGTTCAGAAAAATAAAGACGGAAGTTGCATGCTTCATGGCTATACGCTCAAGCAGCGTTATGTGGGTGGAAAATACCATACAGAAATTGAGTTTGGTGGAGTGATCCAGGGCCAAGTGCCTTATGGTAGCTACATCAGCTGCGATAATATTCCGAAATAATCATTTTTCGGTTTGATGTAAAAGGGAGCTTAGGCTCCCTTTTTTTTGGTCCAATTTTGCGTTTAGAGGAGCGAAGCGACTGGCCCAGCGCTGCGGAGGGGTGGCCGTAGGCCAGACCGAGCCAGCAAGCTGGCGAAGGGCCGAGCGAATAGTGAGCCCCGCAGCATAGCGGCGGCCGCCCTAGCCGAAGGCTAGCCGGCCGCGGGCCCCAAGGCATAAAAAAATAACCAACCCTAATTATAGAATTGGTTATTATTATTTCTAGCGAAATAGGAAGTTTATCCTAAAGACCAAAAGCCTTTTTGATATCTTCTACGCGGTCCAAACGCTCCCAAGTGAAAGTTTCCACTTCGCGTTTTTCCCAACCTTGAGGCGTCAATACTTCCACCTCTTTCATTTCTGAAGGGCGGCCCATGTGACCATAAGCAGCAGTTTCAGAATAGATAGGGTTGCGTAGGCCGAGGTTGCGGATTACGGCAGAAGGGCGAAGGTCGAACAAAGTAGAAAGCGTTTTAGCGATTTCCCCATCGTTCATATCTACTTTGGCCGTGCCATAAGTGTCTACAAAAAGACCTACGGGCTCCGCTACACCAATAGCGTAAGCGACCTGAACGAGTGCTTGATCAGCAACACCAGCAGCCACCAAGTTTTTGGCGATATGGCGAGTTGCGTAAGCAGCAGAACGGTCTACTTTTGAAGGATCTTTACCAGAGAAAGCGCCTCCACCATGAGCACCTTTTCCACCATAAGTATCTACAATGATCTTGCGGCCAGTCAAGCCAGCATCACCATGAGGACCACCAATTACGAACTTCCCTGTGGGGTTGACGTGATAGATGATGTTGTCATCAAAAAGAGCTTGGATGCGCTCGGGCAAGCTAGCTTTTACGCGAGGAATCAAGGTTTCGATAACATCCTTTTGGATTTGATTGCGCATCGCTTTTTCTTCTGCAAAATCGTCATGCTGTGTAGACAAAACGATAGTGTTGATGCGGATAGGCTGATGATCGTCATTGTACTCGATAGTTACCTGAGACTTGGCATCGGGACGGAGGTAAGTCATTTCTTTACCCGCCTTGCGAATAGCCGCCAACTCTCTCAACAAACGGTGAGAAAGATCTAGGGCCAAAGGCATGTAGTTATCGGTTTCGTTGGTAGCAAAACCGAACATCATTCCTTGGTCACCGGCGCCCTGCTCTTCTTCTTCACGGCCCACATCTACGCCCTGCGCGATATCGGCAGATTGTTCGTGGATTGCAGACATGATTCCGCAAGAGTTGTAATCAAATTGATATTCAGCCTTGGTATAACCGATTTTATGCAATGTTTTGCGAATCGCTTTTTGGATATCTACATAAGCTTCTGAGCGAACTTCACCGCCCACAACCACCAAACCTGTGGTCACAAAGCTTTCACAGGCTACCTTAGAACTAGGATCATTGGCCAAAAAAGCATCTAGGATAGCATCTGAGATTTGGTCGGCTACTTTATCGGGATGCCCCTCAGAGACCGACTCTGATGTGAACAAATATGGCATTATTTCTCGCTAATTTAAAGTTGTTCAAAAAATATGCAAAGGGCCAAATTGATCTTTTGGGCGGCCTTCGCTTCATAAATGCAGCAAAGATATAAATTTCTACAAAGGAAGTTAAACCCACCCCTATTTTGCTAGAAAAAAAGCTGAGAGACAAGCGCCAAGCTATAAGGCGTCAAAGATTGGCTGAATCCTACCCAACTAGCAGCTAGACCTACTCAGCTAGCAGCCAGCCCTAACTTTTGCCCTTTTTCATTTTGTTACATTATTTTCATTTTTAACAATTGGGGTCCAAAATCCTGTTTCTGCAGCAAAAAGGGGAAAGACAAAATTTTAAACAGCTTCTACAACTAAATGCCCCGAAAATCACTTCCCCTTGATGAAAATTGCATAGAAAACGGCTGTAATTATGAATACCACATACAATTTGTGGCTTAAGCTGTAAAACACTATCATTAGTTTCTTTTTTGGGGGCTGCCCCTCGCCTGCGGCTCGGGTCGGGCTGTGTCAGGGCTCGCTATTCGCTCGGCCCTTCGCCAGCAAGCTGGCTCGGTCTGGCCTACGGCCACCCTTTTCCATCCCTCAGCCGATGCAGGCCCTAGCCTGCATAAAAGCGGCAGGCTATCGCCTATTTAATATAAAGCGGGCTTTAGCCCGCTTTGGATTGGACCAATTTTGCCCAGACAGCCCGAGGGATTCCGCAAGGAATCCCGTAGAGGGGTGGGTGGGCGGGTCATCAGTACGGATGACGAGCGAAGCGAGGAATACCGCTTTGGGCCAACCAAAAGCAGAAAAGACTGTTTAAGGAAAAAAACGCCATGAAAAAAGTAGAAAAAACCGAGGCTGAATGGAGAGCCCTACTTCAGCCAGAAGAATACCGCATTTTGCGGCAGGCAGGAACCGAACGCCCTTTTACAGGAGCCTACTACCAAGAAGAACGCCCTGGCCAATATAGCTGCAAAGCCTGCAATTGGCCCCTTTTTGATGCCCAACAAAAATATCATTCGGGCTGTGGTTGGCCCAGCTTCTGGACCGAGCTAGCCAGCGCCAATATCATCCAACGGCCCGATTATAGCCATGGTATGCAACGCATCGAGCTGCTTTGCCCGCAGTGCGAATCGCATTTGGGCCATATTTTTAATGATGGGCCAGCCCCCACGGGAGTTCGCTATTGTATCAATTCGGCTAGCCTGAACTTTAGCCCAAAAGAATAAGGTCCTTGGCGACCTACAGGCGGCAAAGCCGCCGCAGGCTGAGGGGCTGTAGCAGGGCCGCCCTAGGCGGCAGACCAAAGCGCTGAAAGCGCTGCAGGGCCGAGCGATCAGCGAGCTGCGCAATGGCCCGACCCGACCGAAGGGAGGGGCAGCCCCCAATCATTTTATAACTTAATTTCGGCTAACAACTCCCATTCATTGGGCCGAGGAGCCGTATGCACCAGCTGCAGGCGGTCAAAATGCAGAGGAATGCTTTGGTCCTTGGCCTCCTCCTTAAAAATGGGCAAGGCTCCATATAAAAAACTGAGTTGAGGGACAAAAGGGTGCAGCTCCAGATGTTCAAAAAGCGTTTGGGCCTCTGCTCGAAGCTGGTCAATTTTGGAATTTGCTTGTTTATTGAGGAATAGACAGCGATAATGTGCCTCTAGCTCGCCACAGGGATGAAAATCTAGCGAAATGGGCAAAATAGCCTCGGCCCAAGCGGCTAATTTTGGAGCTAGCTGCTCGGCGGGCTCCGACAAGCCCGACAAAAGCGTCAGGTGGGGACAAAAGCGCGGAGAATCATCTAGGCTATATAGGCCCGTAATGAGTTGGGCCAGTTCCTGATAAGCCTGATGATTGGGGATTAACCAAAGAGAAAGCATAGCAAATAGAGATTAGGGAAAGGAAGATACAAACTTATTAGGGAATTTTGGGGCTAGCTTCGGTCCTTAAAGAGTTTTGTTTAAATTTGCGGCAATTTTGCACGCTCAAATACAGGGATTTATATGCTCAACATCATTTTATTTAGTACAGAGACCAGCCGTATGCGGCTACGCCCATTTAGTTATAGCCGTCCGATTGGGGCATTTCGTTTAGGTATAGATAGCTTAGCGGAAAAATGGCAAGCTTTGCTTGGCGGACAGGTTTCTCATTTTACGGCTCCTTATTTGGCCCAAAAATATCCCTGCCAAGTTGAGGAAGAAAACTTATTGATTCGGGCTACCATTCTTCCCTCTGCAGATTTGATTGCGGCCATTGGGCAGCTACAGGCGGGCGAAAGTCTAGCTGATGCTCAGGGGCAATCTATTGCATTACGGTTAGGTAGCTTAGCGGCCCAACAATATTTGGCTGGACAGTTATTAGAGCCCTTAGTTCAGCAAGAATACCGGGCGGACTTAGTCGAGTTAAAAGGCCCATGGGATCTCTTTCAGCTCAATGATTATCAGCTTCGGCAAGACTTTGAGCGCTTGAAGGGCGAAGGGAAAAAACTTTCGGCCAGCAATCGTTTGATTGGGCCAGAAGATCAGCTGTATATTCATCCAACGGCCTATGTAGAAGGCAGTATTTTGAATACACAAACGGGACCTATATATATTGGTCCAGAGGCCCAAGTTTTAGAAGGTTGTATGTTACGTGGACCAATTGCTTTAAACGAGGGAGCTGCCTTAAAAATGGGCACAAAAGTTTATGGCGCGACAACTTTGGGTCCTCATGCTAAGATGGGTGGAGAAATCAGCAATGTCAATGTATTTGGCTACTCCAACAAGGGACATGATGGCTTTTTGGGCAATGCCGTTTTGGGGGAATGGTGCAATTTGGGGGCAGATACAAATAGCTCCAACCTCAAAAACAATTATGGCAAAGTAAAAGTATGGAACTATGCCCAAGAACAATTTGAGCAAACTGATTTACAATTTTGTGGGCTGCTTATGGGCGATCATAGCAAAACAGGCATTAACAGCATGCTTAATACGGCCAGCACAGTAGGCTTTTCGGCCAATCTTTATGGAGCTGATTTTCCAGAAAAATTTATTCCCTCCTTTGCTTGGGGAAGCAAAGGCAACTGGCAAACCTACAGCCTTGACAAAGCCATGCAAACCGCGGAGCGCATGATGCAGCGTAGAAACATTCCCTTTGATGCAAATGAAAGCCAGCTTTTTGAGCAGCTTTTTGTCCGAACTCAAAATTATCGAAAATGGGAGTAGCTGTCACAAGAAAACCTAATTTACTTAAAAAATTAGCGAGCTACTTTTATAGTTTTCGGTTAGAGCAGGAAGAAAGTTCGATTAGTGGCCCTTTAGAGCTTCAGTATAGAGAAGGGCGATATATGTTGAGTACTGAGCATGCAATTTACTCTTACCAAGACCTTTACCACAACTTTCGGCTTGCATTTGACTATCTAGAACCTGAAAAAAAAGGACTAAAATCAGTACTTATTTTAGGTTTTGCCATGGGGAGTGTCTGTCAACTTTTAGAGAATAGAGGGCTCAATGCCAACTACTTAGGCATTGAAATAGATCCTGTAATTATTAAGTGGACCAAGCAATATATTTTGCCTGAATTGGCGGCTAACATTAGCTTAAAACAGACTGATGCCATTGCATTTTTGCAAGAAAATGCAGACAAGTTTGAGCTAATACTCATAGACTTATTCATTGATAATCAAGCCCCTGAGCAGTTCAGAACAAAGGATTTTCTACTGAGTATACAGGAACATTTAGCTCCTAATGGACGTATAATATATAATAGTATGTCCGATCAAAAGGGCCATTCAGCATTTTTGGAACAATTTCAGCAAGTGTTTCCCAAAATGCATAGTCTTCAAATAGGGAAAAATCAACTCCTATTTAATTTGCCCAAATAAATTGTCACAAACATTAGGTATTTTACCTAGCAACAGATTAAAAAATTATTAGGCTAGTTTAAGCCCTTTGCAATTAGGCTTTTATTGCTTATTTTTATTTATATTAAAATAAAATTTCGATAAAATCCAAAGACAGATAGGCTAACAAGGCAGAGATAAGCAAGCTGATAAGAATTAATTTTCCAAAACTGTTAATTTTCACGATATTCATTGGCTAAACAGGCCTCAAGTCATTCTAAACCAAAGCAAAAGCAAAGATAAAAACTAGATACACTTAATATTTTAGGGAATATGAAAGCACTGTACAACCACTCACTTTTTAGCTTGTTGTTTATCTGTAGCCTGCTACTTTTAGGAAGCAATGCAGAGCTAAAGGCCAACGACAAGTTTTTTGATTACCTGCCAAAGTACCGTAAGTTCAATTCCAATTATCAGATTGATAAGATTGAATACAGGGAGAAGCGCACAGTAATTTACTTCCGCTTTGTTGTTGAAGAAGATAATAATGTCGCCTTTTACAGCGGCTCACACCCCAATGCTTGGTACCTCCGTACACCTCCACGTATGCGCGGTATTGAGGTCCAGTTCAAACTTATGGAAATCACTGATATCCGCGTCAATAACGAAGTTAAGGTTGATATTCTCAAAGATATTCCAGAAATCGAATACGAAATGAAGAGAGGTGATGTGGTCACCTGCGAAATGCACTTTGCTCGCATTCCTCATTATATCCGTATGCTAGACCTTATTGAAGGAGCTGATGGTGATATGGACAATGATCGTTTCAACTGTTTTGATATTCTTATAAAAACGGCTCAGAGCCCTCTGCTCGGAAAAGAAAACGAGGCCCAAAAGAACACCCAA
This sequence comes from Saprospira sp. CCB-QB6, assembly GCF_028464065.1. Classification (NCBI taxonomy): domain Bacteria; kingdom Pseudomonadati; phylum Bacteroidota; class Saprospiria; order Saprospirales; family Saprospiraceae; genus Saprospira; species Saprospira sp. CCB-QB6. Next base: position 1,089,234 of record NZ_CP116808.1, read on the forward strand.
CGCTTTGAGTCTACCTTCACTTACCTACAACCTCAAACGACTAGTCAGCCACTAGCCACCACAACAGAAGATAACACTCCAGAACCAAATAACGGCAGCAGCCACATGGCAGAGCCTATCGACTACCGTCCTCAAGCAATGACAGACTTAGCCGATATTCGTTGTAATAAAAGAGTGATTCTTCCATCTATTTCCTTTAAAGAAGATGATGTAAACTTTAATGGACGAGTTCGAGCGATGCAAGATATCAAAACACTTCGCCAGTATCTCGAGAACTATCCCACAGCAATGATTCGCTTACACGGACATACAGATATTTTTGGAGATGACCTTCGCAACCTTCAACTCTCTAGAGAACGAGCAATGGCCGTTAAACTAGAACTAGTAAAAATGGGAATTGAACGAGATCGAATTGAAATCTTGTTCTATGGTGGTCGCCAACCACTACAAGGCCTAGAAGAGGGCGGTATTGAAAACCGACGCGTAGAAGCAGAAGCTATCTGTACAGAATAACCCCTTCTGCTAATCAACCCAAAGCAGCTATTCCAGTCTTGGAATAGCTGCTTTTTTGTTTTAGGGAAACCCCTAAAAACAAAAAGACTAGGGGAAACCCTAACAAAAACTAGCTCCTCTCTGAATATATTTGTGACATAAGCAAATCCCTATTACTTCAACCCTTTTGTTATGCAACCTACTCCCAAAAGAATTATATACTCTCTTTTTTGTTCCCTCCAAAGCTATATTAAACAGCTCCAAAAAGTTATACAATTACAAACCAAAGTCTATCTAATAGATAATCAATCTGAACATAGACTTACTATTGTTGGCTCCCAAAAAGGCAATACAGAAGATGTATTTATTCCTCTAGGCCCCAATAAATGTATAGACCTTTCTCAGAGTAATCGATATTGTAAAACAACAATCAGCCAATATATTCACCTATTTATCAATGGCTGCTACACCAGAAAACGCATTCAATACATTCATGGACAAGCCACCCTTGTTATTAAAAATACTGATATTTCATCCTTTTAATCGTTAATTATGCAGATAAAAGAATATATCCAAGCTTGGAACGATATCCGAAATAGCTCCAAAGGCTTTCAATTTTTACAAGCTGGCAGTGGATTATGTGTTAGTAAAGAGGAGTTTGAACAATGGAATAAGCAATCAACTTGTGTTCACCTCTATTTAGCCAATAAAAATAATGAACCCTGCTTCTACCTCATTGATGAATACCACGACCAAGCCCAAGAATATATCCTCGGCCAAACTATTTTTGAAAAAAAATACATTAAACCTAGTCTTCCACCACAACAGCCTCCCCTAAAACAACATAAACCGAACGAACTACTCCAACTGATTCAAAAGCTCCTCCAAGTACTTGATGATGAACCCAACACCTCTACTAATAAACAAAAAGAGCTAATCAAAGCAAGCTTTAACCAAATCATTGATCAATTGAAGACGCCTGAAGAATTTGCCCAGTTTCACCAAAACCTACGCAACCATGTAGATGCCGTTATTCCAGGCTTCCGATGGCTGATGTATGCCCCCCAATGGTTCGAAGAATTAGCACAGGCCGAACAAGTAGTCCAAGCTTTTGAAATCCCCTTCCAAGACTTCGAGTTTCTTTTTAATCAAGAGAATTGCCAAGAAGTCTTCCTCTTTTTTGCCCTCAAAAACACTCCCAACGACAACTACCGCAACGCCATCGATGTCTTTTTGGCCCAATACGACCCCAAAAAAGATTCTAGCGAAGAAATTAACTTTGTCTTAGCCAATCGTACCGCAGATATTAGTACCCCCTGCCCCCCATATAGCGCAATAACTAATTTCCCCTTGCTTTCCTAAATCCCCAGAACTCTGTAATCCCTCCCCAAACTTTTCCCCCAGTCTATCTAACTACGTTTAGATTTTAAGTACATTAGCCCCAATCAAATTGGGGCTATTTACTTATGATGGAGTTTATACAGTTAGTCGGTCGACTAATCGCCATTTCGGCTATTCTAATTCTTAGCATCGGCTGCTTAGTTCAACTTTTCGGAAAGAGATACAATGAAAAAACCTGGCTCAGCATTTACCTACTAGCCCTGCTCAGCACAGAAGGCCTAGCCAGTTATATCGGCTTCTACCGACAGGAAAGCGTCTTCTTTATGTTTATCCTCTCTTTTTTTATTCACTTTTCTTTCCTCAATATATATTATAACCACTACCTATTTAAACGCCCCCCTATACAAATACTACTGACCGCAAGCCTCGGCCTCCTCCCCTTCCTCATCTTCAGCTTGCCAGCCCCCTACTATCAGCAACTAAGATATTATGACCGACTCCCCTACTCGATCGCCATTATGCTGGCTAGCTTATTCTACTTCTACTTACTAGTCAGTGGACTAAAACCCAGCAAAAAATCTAGTATTCTTCTCAACGCCAGTATCCTCCTCTTTTTTAGCCTAGACGCCTTTCTGGCCCTCGCCACTAAATACCTAATTAGCGAAAGCCTTACTTTAGTCTCTGGCTTCTGGACGATCAGAGCTATCTGCCTTCAATTATTCTATATCGCCTTAATTTATTACGGATGGGTACGCAGCAAGACGCCTTGACCATTTTTATCCTCCTTGCCGTAGGAACCCTCCTCCTTGGCTTCCTCCTCTTTCTCTTTTTCTTCTTCCTCCGCATCCACCTCAAAAGAATTAAAGCCGCCGAAGAAGAAAAACACCGACTCGAAATTAACCACCAAAAAGCCCTCGCCTCCGCTACCGTAGAAATCCAAGAAAGAGAACGCGCCCGAATTGCCGAAGAATTACATGACGACCTTATCGCCCAACTCTACCGCATTAAGCTCTCTAACTTTAATCCCCAAATTAACCAAATGCTTAAAACAAGTATCCAAAAAGCTAGAGGCCTCTCTCACGACCTGAGCCCCCCCATGATCGATCAAGTGAATATGGAAACAATTTTCCTCGACTTTATCGAACCCTTTCGACAGAAATATAAAATTATATCTAACCTCAATGCCGGTAATAATAAGGAGCTTTCTAAAGAAGCAAAACTCCAACTCTTCCGCATCTTTCAAGAACTTATTACCAATATTGATAAACACGCCAAGGCTAGCCGTATAGATATTTATTATCGCTACCGAAACAACTATTTGGTCCTCCTCATCCAAGATGATGGCCAAGGCTTTAGCCCAAATAAACAAGCTGGCCTCGGCCTAAAGAATATCGCTATGCGCAGCCAAATACTCAATGGCCAATTTAAGTTTAAACCCCATTATCCACACGGAACTACTTTTATTTTCCTCAACTATGAGCCAACTCACTAATATCAACATTGCAATTACCGATGACGACTCTCTAGTGGTCCAACTACTCACCGAATATCTAGAAAAATTCTCTCCGCTTCCCTGCACCGTCAGCCTAACCGCCAATAGCGGCCAAGAATTTATCGAAAAAACAAAGCTCCCTAGCTTTCAAGAGGTTGATATTATCCTCCTCGATATGCGCATGAAAGATGGCGACGGCCTCTGGGTCCTCGAACAATTGAACAAACAGCAGTTCACCGCAAAAATTATTGTCCTAACTTCTTACTATAAAACAGCTTACATTGGCCAAATGATGAGCCTAGGCGCCCACGCCTTCTTACCCAAAGAAATTGATAAGGAACAACTGGTCGAAATTATGGAGGAGGTCCACAAAAAAGGCCACTATTTTACCTCCGAACAAATGCAATCCCTACGCGCCCAAATTACAGCCAAATCACCCAAACTACAACTCGACCCCACTACAGCAATTAGCCCCCGAGAATTGGAGGTCCTCCAACTCATCGCTCAACAATATACCACCAAAGAAATTGCCGAAAAACTCTGCCTAACGGTCAAAACCATTGAGGCCCATAAAAGCAATTTACTCTCTAAAACAGGCTCTAAAAATGCCGTTGGCCTTGTCGTCTATGCCATAGAACAAGGCCTAATTAAACCTAGCGACTGTATTCGGATGAATTAACCTTCCCAAGCATTATTTCTTTTTTCCCCTCTTGTTTTTATTTTGGGGCCCGCGGCCAAGCCAGGCAGAATGCCCGGCTTGGCCGCCGCTATGCTGCGCGGCTCGCTCATCGCTCGGCCCTTCGCTTTTTCGCTGCGCTCAAAAGCTCGGTCTGGCCTGCGGCCACCGCTGCGCAGCGCTGGGCCGCTCCACTTTTGTTTTCACTTAATTCTTTCTGCTTCGGCCTTTTGTCTGCCCCTTTTAAGCGGTAGGCCTCGCTTCGCTCGGCCTGCTTCAATATGTCCCCGCCCACCCACCCCTCTACAGGATTCCTTACGGAATCCCTCGGGCTGGCTGGCCACTTGCTACAATTTTCCCCAGACCAATTAGGCGGCGAAGCCGCCTCTGGCCCCAAGGGCCAGAACGGCCTAGCGATGCGGCGGGGTGGCCCGAAGGGCCAGACCCAGGCGGCAAAGCCGCCGCAGGGCCGAGCAGAACTGCGAGCCCCAAAGCGTAGCGCCGCAAGGCGAAGCCGCAGCGGAGGCCCCTCATCCTCCCTCAATAAAATAGCCTAGAACTAAAAAGGACTATCCCAAGCACTAAGGCCGAACATAAGCCGCCAAAGCCTGCAACAAAGCCGAAATATCCTCTACATCCATATCTGCCCGTAGGCAAATGCGCAGGCGTTCTTGTCCCCTAGCCACCGTAGGATATCGGATTGGGCGCAGGTCAAAGCCCGCCCCCATCAAATGCGCAGAAAGGGCCATGACCTCTGCATTTCCAGGCCAAAAAATAGCCTGAATCGGCCCCTGATTAGCCGTCAGATAATCGGATAGAGATAGTTTTTCTCTTAATGCTAAGTAATGCTCTAGCCGCTGCCTAAGTTCGGCTCGCAAGCGCGCTCCCTCCTGCTCCAAATAGCGATAAACCAAGGACAAATGCCCAATTTGGGGCAGAGACATGGCCGTGCTATAAATCAAGGGACGTGCAAAATTGATTAGATAATTACGCAGACTTGGGCTGCCCAAAATCACAGCCCCATGCGCGCCAATCGCCTTGCCAAAAGTATGCAGACGAGCAAAAATGCGCTGACTCAAACCTAAGTCCTGAACCAAACCGCCCCCATTAGGACCAAAACAAGCCGTTGCATGCGCCTCATCTACCAAAAGGGCCGCCTCATAACGCTCGGCTAAATCGACAAGAGCCAACAAAGGCGCCTGATCGCCATCCATAGAATAAAGCGATTCGACCCAAATGTAGCGCAATCCAGCTCGATCTTGGGCCAACTGCCGCTCCAAGTCCTTTATATCATTATGGGCAAAGGCAAAAGCTTCCCCCTTGGCCAACTTCAGGGCATCATGCAGACTCGCATGGGCCAAGGCATCATAATATAAGGTATCGCCCCGCTGCAAAAGCGCTGAGACCAGGCCCAAATTGCCCAAATAGCCTGTATTGAAAAGCAAAGCCGTTTCTGCTTCATGAAATTGGGCCAGCTGCTGCTCCAACTCCTCCATAGCGGGGTGATGGCCAGAAAGCAAACGAGAGCCCGTGGCTCCCATTTGCTCATATTTTTCTTGCCCCAAAGCAGCTAATAGCTGAGGATTCTTGGCCAGCCCCAAATAATCATTCGAGCTAAAGCTAATTAGGTCTGGCTGATAACGCAAGCTGCGCTGCATCCCCCGCTTAGCATAGGCGGCAAGGCGTTCTTGCAGCCGTTCTTCATGCTTCATGACTTACTCAATTCTGGCCACAGTATTTACCGCATCCAAGTTTTTAATCGACATAATGATTTGCTTGAGCTGGTCCTTATTCTGTACCATCAAACTAATTCGGCCCTCAAAATGACCCTCAAGGCCCTCCATAGAAAACGAGCGCATATTCACGCCCAACTCATTGGTAATAATATTGGACAACTGCTGCACTACGCCCATATCATCCATACCTGTAATCAAGAGATCGGCTACAAAAGAGGTTTCCCCAGACTCTATCCATTCCGCCTTTTTAATCCGATAGCCATAAGTAGCCTGCATATGCTCGGCATTGGGACAGGTCGTCCGATGAATCTTTAAGCCATGTTTAGAGGTCACATAAGCAAAGATATCATCTCCCATTACTGGATTGCAACAGGTCGCCAAGGAATAAGTATAGTTGCTCGCATCTTCGCCATCAACAACCAATTTGGGCTTCTTAAACTGTTTGCGACTAGCCAAGGGGCGTAATCTCGGGCCCTTGGGCTTTTCCATCTGTGCAATCTCCTCTTTGGGCGTATCTGCTAACTCTGGAAATAATTTTCCTTGCTCTTGCCGCAAGAGCTTAATCTCATTTAGATTGTACTGCCCCTGATAAATCCCATAATAAAGGGCTGGCCGATTTTCTAAGCCATAGTACTTGACTAGAACATCTATATTCTCGTCGGCATCTAGCTTGAGGGTTTTGAGTTTTCGCTCTAGGGTTTCTTTCCCCAAAGCCCCCAGCTTCATGCGCTCCTCTCGAAGCGCTTGACGGATCTTATGCCTTGCCCGTCCAGTTTCTACCATCTTCAACCAACCCTCTGTTGGCTTTTGATTGGGACTTGTTACTACTCTCAACTGATCTCCATTTCGGAGGCGATAGCTAAGCGGAACAATCTTTTCGGCCACCTTGACCGCCTTACAATGGTAGCCCACTTCAGAGTGAATATCAAAAGCAAAATCTAGAGCCGTGGCCCCTTTCGGGAAAAAGCGAAGATCTCCCTTAGGCGTAAACACATAAACCTCCTCGGCAAAAAGATTTGATTTGAAGCTGTTCAAAAACTCAATAGCATTGGTTTCTGGATTCTCCAGCATTTCTCTTGCTTTGGTTAGCCAACGCTCAAAAGTACTGCTTTGACTAGACTTAACCCCCTTGTATTTCCAGTGTGCCGCAAAACCCATTTCAGCAATCTCATCCATCCGCTCAGAGCGAATCTGCACTTCGACAAAGCGCCCTTTGGGCCCCATAACCGTCGTATGCAAAGATTCATAGCCATTAGTCTTTGGCATAGATACCCAATCCTTTAGGCGCTCGGGCACAGGGGTATAATAATCTGTAATGATGGAATAAACATTCCAACAAGCCGCCTTTTCTCGCTCAATGGGCAAATCTAAAACAATCCGAATAGCGAAGAAGTCATAAATTTCCTCAAAGGCTAATTGCTTCTTCTTCAGCTTGTTGTTAATAGACGAAATGGACTTGGCCCGACCAAAGATGCGGGCCTTATAGCCTGCGGCTTCTACAGCCTTGCGCACAGGAGCAATAAAATCTTCGATATAGGCCTCTCGCTCGTCCTTAGTTTCTTGAAGTTTCTTGACAATATCTTGGTACTCTTCGGGCTCAATGATCTTCATGACCAAATCCTCCATTTCCGTTTTAATAGAATAGAATCCCAGACGGTGGGCCAAAGGAGCATAGATATAAGAGGTTTCTGAAGCAATTTTTAATTGCTTATGATGAGGCATAGAGCCCAGCGTCCGCATATTATGTAGACGATCCGCCATCTTAATGAGCACGACCCGCACATCCTTGGCAATAGTCAACAGGATTTTTTTAAAGTTTTCGGCCTGTGGGCTACTCATCTTGTCGCCCTGTACATTATTGGCATTGGCAATACCCGAAAACTTGGTCAAGCCATCTACAATAGAGCTGACCTTTTGCCCAAACAAAAAGCGAATTTGAGCCAAAGTTACCTCCGTATCTTCAACCACATCATGCATAAGGGCCGCCTTAATTGAGCGAGGCGCCAAGCCCAACTCATCGGCACAAATACGAGCCACCTCTATCGGATGCAAAATGTAGGGTTCGCCCGACTTTCGTCTCTGCCCAGCATGCGCCCGAAAAGCTAAGGTAAATGCTAAGCGCATTTCTCTTTCTTCCTCTGGGGGATAATCCATTCGCAGGCTGCCAAGCAAATGCTCAAAAGCTGCATAAACTTCTTTTTCTTCCTCTGCATTGAGGTCAGCGGTGGGATCTGGCAAATTTAATGGCGCCAGCTTTTCTTCTATATAGTCTACCATAGTTTTATCCTTTTTTTGAGCCAGCCTGCTTATCCATAAATTTGGCGCTAGGCCGCCACTTTATTTTTTGCTTTGCCCTACAAACAAAAAATGTTTATCCCAAAGACAAGAGCGCCCCTCTTCTAACTTCTAAGCGCAGAGGACAGCAGCAGCAAAAAAGAAATTTAGAGAGAAGCCCTTGCTTTTCCAAACTTTTTTAAGCTATTGTCCAAGGATCAAAGAATTTAAACGCCTTCCACAGGCTTAGTCCCCCCCTTTTAGCCCACCTTAAGCTATCAGCAAGCATCAAGTTAGCTTTTGTAAGGAACTCTAGACTTGAATTTAGCTCTGACCCCAAGCCAGAGGCGTCTGTATCGTTACATTTAGCTCTGGCCCCAGGCCAGAGGCATCTGTATCCTTACATTTAGCTCTGGCCCCAGGCCAGAGGCATCTGTATCCTTACATTTAGCTCTGGCCCCAAGCCGGAGGCATCTGTATCGTTACATTTAGCTCTGGCCCCAAGCCGGAGGCATCTGTATCGTTACATTTAGCTCTGGCCCCAAGCCGGAGGCATCTGTATCGTTACATTTAGCTCTGGCCCCAGGCCAGAGGCATCTGTATCCTTACATTTAGCTCTGGCCCCAGGCCAGAGGCATCTGTATCCTTACATTTAGCTCTGGCCCCAGGCCAGAGGCATCTGTATCCTTACATTTAGCTCTGGCCTCAAGCTAAAAGAGAGTTTTAAGCAGACACTACAAATAGATACAACCTACTTTATCAACATCATTAAAAACAGCATTAAAATATCTACGTAAACAGCAACTATTAAAAAGTTATAGTTTTTCCACCAAAAGTCTTGACATTATAAATGTGTATACGTATATTTATAACGTAACTCCTTTTCATCACCTCAAGTTTTTATACTATGATAGAAATTACAGGCTGGATTAAGACGGAAAACTTCGTCTATACCATCACCAAAGACAACAAAAAGAAGATGTACCTTTTAGCTAAGGATCATGTTCACAAATTGACCGAAAAAGCCGCTTCGGATCCTGTCATTCAAGACATCCTCAACTTTATTCTGCCCGCTTATGATGACTTTCTTCTTCAGTACCGCAAGAATACCATCGATCAAAGAGGCTACCATCAAAAAACAGCAGCATTTGAAGCCCTAATTGCACAATTGTCCAGCGTTGAAATTCGCCGTTGGGATATTGAAATCCAAATGACTTATGATGTCATCACTAGCGATTACAACCGACTCCTCCCCGATGGCAGAAAGCCCTTCCAAAAAGGGACCTACGATATGCGCATCGAGGCGGTCATGACTTTGGGCGACCTCTTGAGCAATGACCCTCAACTTCAGGGACTAGGCGCAACAGTCCTCGCTTTTGGCCAGCAACTAGAAGACCTCCGCAGCCAACAACAAGGCGTAGAAGGCAATACCGATGATAATGTGGACGACTTGGAAAGCAAGCGCGAAGAACTCGCCATTGTGCTCTATGGCGCCTTTGCTCGCCTTTTGGCCCATTACTACCGTAACCCAAAACGGGTAGACAACTTCTATGAGCTCAAGTATTTCCGCAGAAGCAAGAACAACAATACAGAGCAAGAAGAGGAAGACGATAATTACAGCCATTTTGAAGTCGAACTCAGCCCAGGCAGCAACCAAACCCAACTAGAAGGCCTCCTCCTCGGTGGCGAACGAATTCGATTGCAACATATCCGTGGCGCAGCAGTCCTCTACTACTTTTTGGCCCAAGCTAATGATAGCCCCGACCAACAGTATGAACTACTGCCCAATCAAATGATTGAAATTAACGTCCCTCTAGGACAACGCCTCATTGTTTTGGATAATCCCAGCAATCAGAATGCAGTCATAGAGCTTGAACTACTCCCTAACTAGCCCCCAATGAAAAAAAGGAATCTCCTGTAGGAGATTCCTTTTTCTTTGCCCGATCAACAGGCTTCTGATCGCCCCAAAAAACAAAGCGGCCTAGGAGAAATTCTCCTAGGCCGCTCGTTTTGGCAGCGCCTACGGCTTAATCTACCTTCAATTCAAAAGGCAAACGCATTTGTGGCCCTTGCATGCTGCGCAAGTCTTTTACCTGCTGCATCCAGATTAAAAGCTCTGGATCAAGTCCCTCAAGCATTTGGTTTTTCTGCCATTCGCCAGGAGAAAACTCAACTTTTTTACCTCCAGTCAAACCTTCCATCAACTCCTCTTCAAAGCTTTTGATTTTGGGATAATGTACCTCATCATAGCTTTCGCCCAAATTGGCCAAGCTCGCGGCTTCCTTAACAGCAGCATCCAAGCCCGCTAGGCTATCGACCAATCCAATCTCCAAGGCAGCAGTGCCCAACCATACACGGCCCTGTGCAATACTGTCTACATCTGCGCGCTTGAGGCCACGGCCCTCGCTCACACGGTTTTTGAACAAGTCGTAAATCTCCTCAATTGATTGCGTAATGATGGCCCCCTCCTCTTCATTGAAGGCGTAATATTGCCCCATATCACGACTCATGATCGAGAATTTACCCGTTTTTACGGTATCCATCGTCAAGCCCAATTTCTCTTCATAAAGCTCACGCATATTCGGAATCATCCCGAATACCCCAATAGACCCCGTAATGGTATTGCTTTCGGCAAAGATTTTATCCGAGTTGGAGGCAATATAATAACCGCCCGAAGCTGCTACGTCTCCCATAGAGGTCACTACCTTAATGCCCTGCTCTTTAGCCAACTCGATTTCTCTCCAGATCACCTCAGAGGCAAAGGCAGACCCCCCACCAGAGTTTACACGCAAAACGATGGCTTTCACCTTATCATCCTCACGGATTTCGCGGATGGTACGGGCATAATACTCGCCACCAATGCTTCCGCGCTCCCCTTCGCCATCAACAATGCTTCCCTCAGCAAAGATCACAGCTACCTTATCGGCATTAGCCGAGCGCTTCCGCAAGTTCTTCTTTTGCACATCATAGTAGCCAGAAAGGCCTACAAACTTTAATTTAGCCTCTTTATCATCCTGAATGCCCACTAATTCACGCAATTCCTTAATGACTTCATCCTTATACTTCAAGCCATCTACCAAACCATATTGTAGGGCCGCATCCGCATTGCGGATCTTAGCCTGATTGGCCAATTGATATAGACTATCAGCAGAGATCCCACGGCTCTCGCCAATTACCTCCAAATACTGCTTATAAGCTCCAGACAGGTACTCCCGCACTTGTTTGCGGTTGGCTTCGCTCATATCCGTTCTGCGGAAAGGCTCCGTAGCACTCTTAAATTTACCTGCATAATAGATCTGTGCTTTTACCCCCAGCTTATCCATTAGGCCCTTATAATACATGATTTGTCCACCAAAGCCCATGAAATCAATACCGCCCATAGGGTGCACATACAATTTGTCTGCGGCAGAAGCCAGATAGTAAGTAGACTGTGAATAGTTATCGGCATAACCCAACACAAACTTACCCGAAGCCTGAAAATCAGCTAGGGCTTCACGGACCTTCTTCATGCTAGCAAAACCACCTGGGCTGCTTTTGGGAGAAAGGTAAATCCCCTTGATATTTGGGTCCTCCTTCGCCATGGCAATCAACTGCAAAAGATCGGCTAGACCTACATTCTCGGCAAAGAGGCTTTCCAAATCAGTCGCCCCGTTTTTATTGATATTATTGCTCAATTCGGGAACAGCCGCCCCAAAATCCAACTTCAAAATGCTATTTTCCTCTACCTCTGGATCACCAGGCTGGCTCATTAAGACAATAGCCATCACAATAGCTCCCAAACCAAAAAGACCGACAATGGTCCCGAAGCAGGAAGCAAAAAACTCACGGATAAAATTCTTCATAGATGATTGATTTATTAGATACTTTTCTTTGCTAATGATTTGGGGCTGCCCCTCCCTGCGGTCGGGTCGGGCTGTGCCAGGGCTCGCTATTCGCTCGGCCCTGCGCGGGCTGCGCCCGCTGGGTCTGGCCTATCGACCACCCTTTTCCATCCCTCAGCCTCTGCGGCTAAAGCCGCAGCAAGTGGCATAGCGCTTCGCGCTATTCGCTTAAATAGCGGGCTAAAGCCCGCTATGAAGGCGGCCAAGCCGCCTAATTGGACCAAGATAGTCCTCTGCCTAAATCAGTTAGAGAAAATAGCTAAAGTTTTTGGGACAAAAAAAGGGCTGCCCCTAAAAGTCGACAGCCCCACAGATATTTCGGACAAAACCTACTTCCCTTTAAAATTGGGCGCACGTTTCTCCAAGAAGGCCGAAGCCCCTTCCTTAAAATCTTCCGTATTTACCGCATTGGCAAACTCAATTACTTCTTTGCCAAAGCCAGTCTTGCTAAAGTGGCTGTTTACACATTCAATCACTTTTTGGATAGCAATAGGCGCTTTAGTCGAAATCTTCTCCAATAGGGCCTTAGCTTTGGCCACTTCCTCGCCTGCGGGCACTACATAATTAAGCAAGCCCAAACGATAAGCTTCTTCCGCCTTAATCATGTCGCCAGTCATAAGCAATTCTACGGCTTTCGTTTTACCCAAGTATTGGATCAAGCGTTGTGTTCCACCATAACCAGGAATAATCCCTAGGTTTACTTCGGGTTGGCCAAAGCGAGCCGTTTCGCTAGCCACGCGAAGATGACAAGCCATAGCTAGCTCGCAACCACCGCCCAAGGCAAAACCATTTACGGCAGCTACCACAGGCAGCTTAAACTCTTCAATCAAAAAGAAAATATCTTGGCCATGCTGGGCCATCTCCAAACCTTCCTGAGCATCAAGGCCAGTAAACTCGCTAATATCGGCACCAGCAACAAAAGACTTGGGGCCCGCTCCAGTAAGAACCACCCCTTTAAGGCCTTCTACGGCTAGGGCATCTTGGCCAAAGAACTGCTTGAGCTCCTTCAAGGTCTGTTGATTGAGCGCATTGAGGGCTTTGGGCCGATTGATAGTCAAAGTAATAATGCCGTTTTCTTCAACGGCCAAAAGATTCTGATAAGTCATAATGATATCTGATTGATCAAATGGATATTTTTCGATTTACTGCGTCTAGAGGCGAGCGCAGCGAGCCGGCCTAGCGATGGTAGGCAGTGCGGCGCAGCCGCAGACCTAGGCGCTGCAAGCGCCGCAGGGCCGAGCGAATAGCGAGCTGCTGAACGTAGCGCCGCAAGGCGAAGCCGCAGCGGAGGCCCCAAACAGAAAGCTATCGCTTTCTTTGCCAGAACAGCAAGCCCCCAAAGATAAGAAAGCCGAGCAAACTGCCCAAAAGAGCGGGCTGCCAATAAGGGGGCGAAAATTGCAGCTCGAGCTGATGTTGGCCCGCCGGCAGGGGAATGGCCATGAACCCTAGTTGGGCCCGATAAATCGGCTGCGCCTCTCCATTGACCAAAAGTTGCCAATTGGGATCAAAAGGAATGGAGAGGAAGAGGGCTGCGGGCTGCTCTAAGGCTATTTCGCCTTGGAGATGCTTTTGGCCCAGCTTACTCCAGCTAACGACTTTGCGGCTTCGGTTGGCCACATCTTGTCCCAGCTCATTTGGGCCATAGGCCTGAGGGTTAAGATGGTTCAAGGGGTTATCCTTCAGGGCGGCAAAAGCCGCTAGATCCTCTTGGGCCAGCACCAAAGTTTTGAGCAAAGCCATCTGTTTTTGAATGGCCTGATTATCATTGGGGAGCGCCTCCCATTGCTTTTCGGCGCATTTGCTATCGTAAGTGAAGCCTAGCGGGAGATACATGCTATTTTTCCAAATCTTGACGGGCCCCACACTATCTTGCAAAACATAGAAGAAAGGATTGACCGGCTCCTTGGCCAACCAATACTTACTGCTGGCCAAAACCTGCAACAAAGGCCGCTGGCGAATACCGGGGGCCCAGCGGGTTTGGTTTTCGTCCTTGGGATCAATCACTGCTGTTTTGGCCAAAAAGCGGATATAATTCTTTTGGTTGAAAGAGTGATAAGAAGAGGAGCCCTTGAAGTTTTGGACCTTGGCATCATTGAGGCCATTGTGCATAGCGGGGCTAGAGCTATACATCTTCTCTATGCGGTAAAAGCCTTTGTCTTGGGCTTCAATTTTGGCCAAAGCGGCCATGCTCTCATCTTGGTAGCCTATGTTTTGGGACCATTCTTCTTTGCTGACTATTTGGCGGTCGCTGCTATACACCTGCTTAGCCGAGAAAATCAGCTCGCCCAAAAAGAGGAGGGCCAGAAAACCAAAGGCCTGCAAGCGATATTTTTCAATGGCTAGGGCCGCAATGGCTAGAGCAGCCCCCAGCAAAAAGATAAAGAGCAGATTTTGCAAACTCTGATCTACCTGCACCTCTTTGGCCGATAGAAAAGGGACATATAACAAGGCCGCCCAAAAGACAAAGCTAAAAATGAGCAGTCCGATATTGGGTTTGGCCCCTTGCAAAAGCTTAGAGAGTCCCTTTAGGGCCAGAAGTAGCAGGCCTGTGGCCACAAAAAGCGAGTAAATGCGGTAATAATTACCTGCGTACAGCCAAATGCTATATCGGAAAAAGGGCACAAAAAGCGGGAGCAAGAGTAAAATCAAGGCGGCCAAGCTTAGGTAGCGTTGCTTGCCCTTTTGAAAAAACAGGGCTTGGGGCAAGAGCAAGAGCAGCGGGAGGGCGATATAGAGGCTTGGAGCCTCTAGGTAATTATTCCAGCCCTTATAGGCCAGTACATTTTGACCATTGGGCAATTGCTCGTAGGCTGCGCCAAAGAAAAAGTTGGGAGAAAAGAGTCGGCCGAGGATGGTCAGGGCTTCTGCCTTTTGGGTACTGCCGAGGCCTTCCTGCATCAATTGGGCAAAAAAGGCGGATTCTCCGCCGACTCGAGGGCTATTGAGAATTTGGTCAATGGTACTAATCAAGAGGACCGAGCTCATGAGTAGGCCAGCAGCTCCCCAGATCATTAGCCCAAGATAGAGTTGGATAATGGCTTTTTTATCTTTTTGGTCTAGCTCCAAGAGGCGGAAAATGCTATAAACGCCTACAAAAAGGCCAATAATATAGAGATCCACAGGCATATTGAGGGCCAAAAAAAAGACCGAGAGGCCGAAAGTCTCTCCTTTTTGTTTGGCGAGCAAGCGCTCGAAGCCCCAGAGGCAAAGCGCCATAAAAACGGCTTGGGTGCTGAAGACATACCAGCCTGCGCCAATGAGCAGAAAGCCAGAGAAAGCGAAAGCTAATCCCCCCGCCATTTGGGCCAGGGGCGCCAACTGTCTATAGCCTAAAAAGCGAAAGAAAAAGAAAGCGGCCAGAAAAAGCTTGAGCGCTTCCATCCAAGCGATGCCATAGGCCAGCTGTTTTGGACCGAGGAGATAGAGGGGCCATTGGAAGGGGTCGCCTAGGCTAAGGGGGAGAATATTTTGTCCCATCCCTTGTTGGAAAGACCAAGTAGGGAGTCCCTCTTTTTGGAGGTAATCGGCAACATGATGGAGTTGGGGGTAAAATACATTGAGGGTATCGCTCCCAATATCTTTAAAAAGAAAAAGGTCTGGACCAAAGAGAAAAGCGCTAAAGGCCAAGAGTAAAAGGACTGAAGTCAGGCCCAAAAAGATATAAGTCTTATAGGGCAGCCATTTTTGGGGAATAAGCGAAGAGGACATAAGGCAAATAATTAAGGAAGTGATCTATTTAAGGGACTTCCGTTTAACTAAATTTGACTAAAAAAGGCTCTTCTCAGCTAAGAGAAGAGCCTATAGAAAAGATTGCTTGTTATAACTAGTTAGAGCGTTTGTTGGCCAAATAGCTTACTCGGCGGAAGTTGGCTCTACGCAGCTCTGTTTTTACATCGGTGATGAGTCCCATTTTCACTTCCCCATCAATTTTCATGGCACAAGTCATTTCGTTGTGGCGTTCGGGGTTAATAGCCGAACGTTCTACATTGACAAATTGCATGATATCATCAGGAGTAGCAAAAGCATCGTTGAGTTGGATCTTAGGAGCTGAACCAAACTGAGCTTGATAAATGGGTGAAGGAGGACCGATGAAGATGTGGCTCACCATAGATTTTTTCTCCAGCTTTTCCAATTCGGTAGCTTGGGGAATTCTCACCCGCACTTTTACATCCGCATCACGCATTTTGGTTACTACCATAAAGAAGCAGAGCAACATAAAAACGATATCGGGTAAAGAGGCAGTGGTGATACCGGGGGCATCCTTCTTTTTATTCTTCTTAAATTTAGACATGGTCTAGTGGTTTAAGATTTAATCAAATCGAGTGGGCTCCGCTTCAGAGAGGAATTTTGGATAATCCTCACGGATAGCCATACGGTCCTCTTTTTCTAGAGTTTTGTATGGGCGGCCAAAGCGGCGCTGGGCTTCTGACTCCCAAATGGCGTTATAGGCAGCTTCTAGTTCGTTGTAGACTCCTAGGTAGGTAGTATAATCAGTTCCATCATCATTTTGCAGCGAAATCACTGCTGCTCTGGGGTTATCTGACATACTAGGGTCAGAGCCATTATTAGTGATAAAACGAATTGCTTTTTCCTTAAGGCTTTCTACAGGAAAGCCAGGCTCTCCTTCTACAGCAAGCTGATTAGCCCCATTGATCACCACCTCTAAAACGTTACGAGAGTTTTTATCCTGTGGGTCCACGGGTTCATCTACCCATTGGGGGAGAGTCACCTGTAGTCCAGAATCCGTTTGAATAGTCGTAGTAACGAGGAAGAAAACCAAAAGCAGGAAGGCGATATCGGCCATAGAGCCTGCGTTGATTTCTGGGATTTGTCTTTCAGCCATAATTCTTGATTTCTATGATTATGATTTAATGGTGTCCCAAACTGCAGAGAAGACCCAGGCAGCAATACTGAGGAAGATCATGACCACAGCAAAGAGGAGAAGGCCATCGACAAAAGCGACATCGGCTCCTTCTAGGTGGTGGTTATGGTTTCCTTGAAAGACGACCAATTCTTCGGCAGTGGGAGTAGTGCCCATTGCTTTAGTGACAAAGAAAACAACCAACATTGCTCCGGCGATAGCTAGGAACTTGATTGATTCTTTGATATTGAAGGCCATATAAAGAATAGGGCCTACAATAGCTACAAGAGTACAAATAGCAATGAGTAGATAAGTAATATTTAGCGCAGGGTTGAAGATTCCTGAAGCATAAAGCGTAGGCTTATCTGCTTGCTCTGGAAAACCTCCAACAATGGCGAAGATAGAGATGAGAGACAATAAGGCACCTAAAGAGAAGCTAATTGTCACCCCATGTTTCTTCAAAAACTGATATGCACCGTTCATAAGGCATTTCTGATTTTTGGATGTGAATGGAGAAAATCAATTAGGCTTTTTTGCCTTTATTGTTGTGACCGTTATCTAGAAGGATGTCAATCATAGAGATTGTAGCATCTTCCATTTTGTTAGATAGAGAGTCTACTTTGTTGGTAATCAAGTTGTAGAAAATCTGAAGGATAATCGCTGTGATTAGACCAAATACAGTAGTCAAAAGGGCTACTTTAATACCACCCGCTACATCAGAAGGACGGATATCACCAGCGGCTTCGATCGCATCAAAGGCTGAGATCATACCGATTACCGTACCCATAAAGCCCAACATGGGAGCCAAGGCGATAAATAGCGCCAACCAAACCAAACCTTTTTCCAAAAGGCCCATTTGTACGCTACCGTTAGATACGATGGCTTTTTCTACAGCATCCAAACCACCGCCTACGCGGCGGAGGCCTTCTCCAAGTACTTCTGCAGTGGGGCCAGGTGTAGCTTTGCAAAGCTCATGAGCACCTGCAATATCATTGGCGCGAACATGCTCCTCAATTTTGGTCAACAACTTTTTGGTGTTGATGGTCGCCAAGCTAAGGGTGATGATACGCTCAATAGCTACAGCCAAACCAAGGATCAAACAAACCAATACGAAGGTCATGAATTCCCAACCTCCATCAATATAGTATTTCTTAATTTGCTGGTAGAATGTTACTTTCTCAGTTTCAGCATCTACAGTTTCTACATCAGCGCCAGTTTCTTCTTCGGGGGCAGCTTCAGGAGTAGCAGCAGGATCAGTTTCTGCTTCAGGATCTACTTGTGCAGTAGAGTCGCCATTATCAGCGGGAGGATCTTGGGCGTAAAGTGCCGTGGTAGAAATCGTTGCTCCCAAAACAAGCACAAGCAACAAAGCAAACAATCTTTTCATAATAGATGTGCGATTTAACAGTTTTTCGGAAAATTACTTTTCGTCTTTGCCAAGAAGTAATTAAATGCTTCTTAGAAAGCAGCTGTAAAGTTAAAGTGTAGTTGAAAATTTGAGCGCCCAAATAACTTTAGGCGCTCGAAAATTAGCGGAGAGGGCGGGATTCGAACCCGCGGTACCCGTAAAGGCACACACGCTTTCCAGGCGTGCCCGTTCGACCGCTCCGGCACCTCTCCTGTTACTTCCTACTGCCCTCGGGGCTTTCGGAACCGCACAAAATTTGTAAAATAAAGTTATAAAACAAAATTTTTTTTAGGCCTAAATTAACAAGGCCCTTTTTTTAGCTTCTGTTTTGCTTTATTTCCCTCATTTTCAGCAGCCGCCTAATTTCCTCTTATCCTTGACCTTTTGGGCCAATATTTGTTTTCTAGACGCCTCTTTTTCAAAAAGGGGTGTGCGCACTCCCTTTTTTTTCTAATAAATTTGACCTTAAGTGAATTTGGAGCAGGTCCTAAAGGGCCAAAGGCCCAACGGCTGAGGGATGGAAAAGGGGGCGGCGAAGCCGCAGACCAAGCAAAAATGCGCAGCATTTTTTGCGAAGGGCCGAGCGAACAGCGAGCCCTGACACAGCCCGACCCGAGCGTAGCGAGGGGCAGCCCCAAATTAAAAACGACCTGCTCCAAATATCCCCTTAAAGGGTTCCTCTTAGCTCTTGCTCGCGCTCAATGGCTTCAAACAAGGCCTTGAAGTTTCCTTTGCCAAAAGATTGAGCCCCACAACGCTGAATGATTTCATAAAAAACGGTGGGACGATCCTGTACCGGCTTAGTGAAAATCTGCAACAAATACCCATCTTCATCGCGGTCGATTAAAATATTGAGTTTCTTCAACTCTTCCAAATCTTCCTCAATTTCGCCTACGCGATCCAAAACCGTATCATAGTAGTTATCGGGCACATAAAGGAAGTCTACCCCATTGGCTCTCAACTGACTAACAGTCTCGATGATATTTTCTGTGGCTACGGCAATATGCTGCACGCCGCCCCCCTGATAAAAATCAATGTACTCCTCAATCTGCGACTTTTTGCGACCTTCTGCGGGCTCATTAATCGGAAATTTCACATAGCCATTGCCATTAGAAACTACCTTGCTCATCAAGGCGGTGTACTCTGTAGAAATATCATTGTCATCAAAGGTGATGAGCAGGTTGAATCCCATCACTTTCTGATAGTATTCTACCCATTTATTCATCTCGCCCCAACCTACATTGCCCACGCAATGGTCAACATATTTTAGGCCGACAGACTGCACTTTCATAGGACTTTCCTTAGCAATATAACCCGGCATAAATGCCCCCTTATAGTTTTTGCGCTCTACAAAGGTATGAATGGTTTCGCCATAGGTATAAATCCCCGCTAACTTCACTTCCCCATGCTCATCGGTCAAGGTTTTTGGCGCAAAAGCCGATTTGGCCCCTCTTTCTACCGCTACTTGATAAGCATTTTCTGCATCATCTACCCAAAGCGCCAAGGTTTTTACCCCATCGCCATGCTTTTTCACATGCTCCGCTACAGGATGATCGGGCACTAGGGCCGAAGTCAAAAGCAAACGAATTTTACCCTGCTCCAATACATAGGTGCAAAGCTCTTTATCGCCAGTTTCTAACCCTCTATAAGCCACCAACTTGTAGCCAAAGGCCGTCTGATAATAGTGGGCCGATTGCTTGGCATTTCCCACATAAAACTCCACATGATCGGTCCCCAATAGGGGCATTGCATCTTGGTTCATGTTACTGTTTTTTTAACGTATTTAGATGATCTTGCTGTTCTGCGCCTAAACTTAAGCAATTTTTAGCTCTTTTTATTGCTTTTTGGGGCTGCCCCTTCCGCCGGGTTGAAACCCAGCGCAAAGCGGCATCGCTTTGCGAGCTTATACAAAATGAGGGTTAAAACCCTCATGAATTATCGGTCGGGTCGGGCTGTGTCGCAGCTCGCTGTTCGCTCGGCCCTTCGGCGCTTGCAGCGCCTCGGTCTGGCCTTCGGCCACTGCTGTCCATCCCTCAGCCAGATTTAATTGCGCTGCTTTGGCCATCCTTTGCTATGATTTTTTGGCTAGGCCAGCTATTTTTTAAGGGCATAACCTTCGATATGGCCGAGAAAAATAGGGCCGACTAGCGGGAAATTGCTGCAAACTATAAAAGTGAGTGCGTTTAAATCTGGCTATTGCCTGCGGCCCTCCGGGCCTGTAGGACCTAAAAATCTTGCCTCCGCTCTAGCATATTCCAACGCAAGCCTAAGCGGCCCCAAACTGCCTGCGGGCTTTCTGTTAGGCCAGTTATCTTTTCTTGGCGGAAAGATAGCCCCAGATCTACATATAAATTATGATAGAGCTGATAGCTGCCCAATAAATCCAAATACAATAAATGAGTGGCCAGCCCCTGCCCTATTCGGTTGCCATATTCCTGCTCTCTCGTAATATAAGAGAGGTGGATGTTGCTGCCCCAGTTACTCCCGCTGCTATCCTGTCCATAAAAGGCATAAGTGCATTGGGCCCTAAGCTGTAGCTTGGGCATCGGCTGATAGCGAATAATGGCCAAAAACTCTCTAAAGTTGGCCCCTAAGGGATGGGCCAAGGGCTGATTATAATGGGTATAACTAGCTGAACTATCTCTAAAGGTATAGGTATAGGGACGGACCGTATTGAACTCCAATTGCAGATCTAAATGATTGATATTGGCCACATTTCGGTATTTGAGGCCCAATTGTAGACCCTGCTTGTTGGCCCACCAGCCCCCATTGGCCGCAGAAGGCGAACGGAACACCTCCGAAAAGGCAAACTCATCAATCACAACTTGCCCATAAAAGGCAAAACGCCGCAGAAAATCCCAACGGAAGTTGAGCCCCAGCATGGCATTATCTGGGCTGCCCAAACCCTGCTCTACCGCCCGATAGAAAATAATTGGATTAAGATATTGCAACTCAAAACCTTGCTCTCGACCAAAAACGATGGCCTCAAATAAGCCAATTTGTAGGGTTTTACTCAGCTTGAGGTCCAGATAATGCGCCGCCAAATACTTTTTGGGATAGAGCCCATTGGCCACTGGTGCATGATCCTGCGTCAATTCCGCAAAGATATTGCGATAGTGGAAGCGCCAAATCCGAGTATCTAGTTGTAAGTAAAAGTAGTTGTTCGAGAAATCAGACAATAATAAGGAGCGGTGCCCATCGCCAATGAAATGGCGCCCATGGCCCAAACGGGCAGAGATATAAGGCATAAGCTGAAAGCCAATATGTCCCTGGGCCAATAGATAGTCTACTCCATCTTCTGGCGCATCCGTCAACTGGCTATCATATACCTTATAAAAGCCCGCCCCGGGCACTGCCCCAAATTCGCTAATCCGGTTTTGGATATGAGCGGGATAAGCCGCCTGGTTTTCGGTTAGGGTCGTCGAGAAGAACAGCCGCTTGGCAATATCTCCCTCCAAATGCAGGCCTCTGCGGTTGAGGAAGAGCAGGTTTTGGGTTCCATCTTCTAGGCGCTCGCCTCCAGCTTGCAAATGCAATAAGGGATTGACCGAAAAATAGAAGTCGCCCGCTTGCAAGGCATATAGATTGGCCTTCTGCTGATAGAAATGCGACCAAAACCCCTGGGGCGCAGGGGCCAAGCTATCCCAAAGGGCATTATCAGCCAGAAGATAGCTAGAATCTGCACTTTGGGCGACCAACTTACGCAGATCGCTGCGCAAAAAGGGCCGCAGACTCGTATGTGCGCCCTCTACTGCTGGTTGAAGCGTCTGCTCTCGGTCCAAATAATCATCTGAAGGGCCTTGCAATGGGCTATATTGGCTAGTCTGCGCCCAAAGATTAGCCGAAAGCAAAAGGGGAAAGAGATAAATCAGCTGTTTCATGAAAACGAATTAGAGCGTAAAGATGGCCCGCAGGCTAAACATATAGGGATTGAAATAAGTATCCTTGCGGATGTTCATCGGAGCCCGCTGCCAACGAGCATTGATGCCCCAGTTTTTGGTGATATAAAAGGTCAGATCGGCCATTAGCATGACATAATCCTTGCGGAACTTATCAATTACGGCAGGATCATCTTGCCCATTGATTTCTACCGTGGCATTGAGGATGCGATTATAGGAAAGTCCCGCCCCAAAGTGCATGCGGTGGTAGCTGTCCTTCCCATCTGTAGAGACCTCCCAATCTTTGAGAAAGATGAGGACTGGCACCTCTATATTATTAAGATGTAGGTAGAAGTTGCGGGGCGCCCCCTGAAGAGAAGGCGACTGGCTGCCTTGCTGAGAAAAAAGAATCTCTACGCCTAGGTCCCAAATAGGCGCCAAACGGGCCGTTCCCCTAGCCCCAATGTTTAGGCCGGGCTTGGTATAGCCTGCAGCCTCATCCCCATCTATTTGGGCCATATTGATCCCCGCTATAATACTAGCCGAAAAGCGATTCTGATAATCTGAAGATTGCGCCTGAAGCTGTAGCGCTCCAATCCATAAGGCAAGAAAGCATAAGATATTAAGTCGCATAATACATTTTATTTAATGTGAAGGGCTCAAAATACTGCGCTTTTAGGGGATTGGAAAGGCGGGGGCTGTTTTTTATTGATGGTTTTGCCTTCTCTGCGCCTAGGGACAAGCCCCTAGGCTAGCTTTTCAGACAGCCCTCTAAAGAGGGCCTTTGGATAAGGACCTTCTCTGCAATAACTACTTAGTACGGTAATGTACATCAACCTTTGAGGCCCTTTAAGGCGGACTCCATTTGATTAGCCTAGGGGCTTGTCCCTAGGCCATTATTGGCCTTTTATAATAACTGTAGGTTAAAACCTACAGCCAGATGGTATTGCTGCGCAATGATGTATGAATGAGGGTTAAAACCCTCATAAAATTAAACAGCCCAAATTTTATTCAGATACACAAAATCCTGACAGTCTCTTACCCGACTTTACAAATGCTATTTCACAAATCCCGAATAGCTTTCCCTTTGAATTGTTTGGGGTTTGGCTCCGAAATCACGCTATTATATATACCTGTGGGTTGAAACCCACAGCAACAAAAGAGGCCATACTAAACGCAATAAAATGGGCTGAAGGTTAAAACCTTCAGCCCATAGCTAGAAAAGGATTGATTAACTAAGTGAGAAAGATAAAAGGCCAAAAGATTTCAATCCATGCGGGTTTCAACCCGCATTCCATAAAAAATATTGCGGAGCAATACCTTGCTTGCTGTAGGTTTCAACCTACAGTAAACGGCCTAGCGATGTGGAGGGGTGGCCGAAGGCCAGACCAAGGCGGCGCAGCCGCCGCAGGGCCGAGCGACCCGACCAACGGGAGCCGACGCAGCGAAGCAAGTAATAGCGAGCCCCGCAACGTAGCGCCGCAAGGCGAAGCCGCAGCGGAGGCCCCAAAATATCTCAATAAACACAAAAAAAAAGCTGAATAACTGTAAAGTTATTCAGCTTTTGGTCGGGATGACTGGACTTGAACCAGCGACCACTCGCCCCCCAGACGAGTACTCTACCAACTGAGCTACATCCCGATTCGCTAGTAGCGTTGTTGTTTGTGGTCACAAATATAGGGCGATATTTTTAAGATCCAAACTTCTAGCGATTATTTTTCCTAATTCCCTCCAAATACATCACGGAGACGGTCTAAAAAGCCCTTTCTACCGCCTTTTTCTTTAGCATTGGGGATGAAATTTTTGCTGTCGCGCATTTTTTCTAAGGCGCGGCGTTCTTCTGAAGAGATATTTTGAGGCACCCAAACTTTGACGTGAATGAGTTGGTCGCCTTGGCCATAGCCTCTTAGAGAAGGGAGGCCCTTACCTCTTAGGCGGAACACCTTGCCGCCTTCGGTTCCGGCGGGTAGGGTAACTTTCACCTTACCGGTTAGGGTGGGCACTTCGACAGCGGTACCTAGTACTAGGTCGGCAAAATTGACATCTAGTTCATAGTGAATATTGTTGCCATCGCGGGCAAAGAGCTCATGTTCCTTTTCTTGGATATTGATGAGTAGATCGCCTGCGGGGCCACCGTTCATGCCAGAATTCCCTTTGCCGCTCATAGAAAGTTGCATTCCTTCTGATACGCCAGCGGGGATTTCGAGTTCTAGGGTTTCTTCGCCATAGGTACGGCCTTCGCCTTTACAGCTTGTACATTTGCTGGTAATGCTTTTTCCAGAGCCGTTACATTGGGGGCAAGCGACCGTGGTTTGCATTTGGCCCAAGAAGGTATTTTGCACCTTGCGGACATATCCGCTACCATTACAGCCGCTACAAGTCTTGATTGAGCTGCTATCTTTGGCCCCAGAGCCGCCACAGCTTTGGCAATTTACATATTTCTTGACCTTAATCTTCTTTTTGGCTCCCTTAGCAATTTCTTCTAGGGTCAGGCCAACGCGAATACGGAGATTAGAGCCTTTTTGGCCACCGGCTGCTCTGCGGCCGCGGCCGCCTTGCTGTTGGCCAAAGAAGTCGAAACCTCCTCCGCCGCCACCACCAAAGATGTCGCTAAATTGAGAGAAAATATCCTCCATAGAGAAGCCCCCTGCACCACCTGGTCCAGCTCCTTGATTAACGCCAGCATGACCGTAGCGGTCGTAAGCTGCACGTTTTTGGTCATCATTGAGCACCTCATAGGCTTCTGCTGCTTCCTTAAATTTTTCTTCTGCCTCGGGGTTATCGGGATTGCGGTCAGGGTGGTATTTCATAGCCACCTTGCGGTAGGCTTTTTTGAGTTGCGCCTTATCCACATTCCGATCTACGCCCAACACTTCATAATAATCTCTTTTCTGCGCCATGACTCTTTATCTTCTTTTTTATTGGCCCACTACAACCTTGGCGTAGCGGATGATTTTTTCATTCAAAATGTATCCTTTTTCCACCGTATCAATCACTTTGCCCTTGAGCTCTTCTGTGGGAGCGGGCACTTTAGTGAGGGCTTCGTGGAAATCGGGATCAAAGGCTTGGCCAGTAGATTCCATTTCTTCCAATCCTTTTTGGGCCAAGGCTTTTTTCATTTTTTCATAGATGAGCATAATGCCATCGTCTAGGTCTTGGCCTGCTTTTACGGCCCGATCAAAATCGTCGAGTACAGGCAAGAGCGACTTGATGGTATCGGCTGCGGCAGTTTGGATGAGCTGCAATTTTTCTCTGGCGTTGCGTTTTCTGAAGTTGTCGAATTCGGCATAAATACGCAGGTATTTATCCTTCATTTCGGCTAATTCTTGGGCCAGTTTTTCTTTTTCATCTTTGGGGGCTGCGGTTTCCTTTACAGTCTCCTCTTGAGTTTGTGCATCTGCTTGCAACTGTTCTTCTTGCTGCTGTTGCTCCTCCTGAGGATCTAGTTGTTCCTCCTGCTTCTTTTCTTCCATGATAGTATATAATATATAGTAAGACGGTTTTTAAACGATTTCACTTTGGCCCTTTTCAAGTTTTTTGCCAGCCGCAAGATAAAGACATCTTGTCAGTTTTTTCTTGCTTTTTGGCAGTTTGTCAGTTTAGTCTGACAGGCTAAGGCGGGGCGATTATTTTTTTATTGATTTTTTGGGGCGTTACTCCTTACAGTCGTCGAACTGCGGCTTGTAGCCTTGTTGTCGTTCCGCAGCTCGCTATTACTTGCTTCGCTGCGTCGGCTCCCGTTGGTCGGGTCGCTCGGCCCTTCGCCAGCTAAGCTGGCTCGGTCTGGCCTGCGGGCCACTGCTGCACATCGCTAGGCCATGAAGGAGCGAAGCGACGCGGCTGAGGGATGGAGAGGGTGGCCCACAGGGCCAGACCGAGCAAAAATGCGCAGCATTTTTTGCGAAGGGCCGAGCGAGCAGCGAGCCCGGAACAGCCCGACCCGCCCGATAATTCATGAGGGTTTTAACCCTCATTTTGTAGAGCTTCGCAAAGCGATACCGCTTTGCGCTGGCGTTCAAGCTGGCGGAAGGGGCAGCCCCAAATCATTATTAAAAAGGCAAAAAAAAACCTCCAAGCCAAAAGCTTGAAGGTTGAAGTGGTTTCGGGCGGACTCGAACCGCCGACACACGGATTTTCAGTCCGATGCTCTACCAGCTGAGCTACGAAACCCGCTGTTTTGTTTTGCGTGGCACAAATATAAGGCAGTTTTTTAAAATTCCAAAGCTTTGCTAAAAAAAAGTGATTTTTTATTCTGTGTGGTTCTTCGGACTTAAAGTTTTTTAAAAATTTAAGAATAGCGGGCCCTTTTATTAAATTTGCCCGATTGCTTTTTTGCCCAAAAATGTTTGGTCTCATCCTTAGAATTTAAAATCTATGTATTTAAAAAGATGGAGTGTATTGGCCCTGCTCCTTTGTTTTGGCCTTTTGACGAATAGCTGCGATAATGAAGTAGATGTGGTTGGGGACTGGAAAGAGGTGCCTGTTGTTTATGGGGTGATTAACCCGCTACCTCTTTTTGAGCCGATGGAGCCGCATTATATTCGCATTGAGAAGGCCTTTTTGGATCCTCGCACCGATGCTTTTCAGATTGCGCAACGGCCAGACTCCCTATATTATGGTCCTTTTGATTTGGAGGTCATTCTTTTTCAGCAAAGCTTACAGGGTTCGCAGGTTATTAGTACTGCTTTAGATACTTTAGAGCGTGTTAGTGCGGTAGATGAAGGATTTGGAGACCGGGAAGAGGGCATTTTTGCGGCTAGTCCCAACTATATATATAAGAGTGATGCGGTTGTACCTGTGGGGGCATACTTGATGTTAAAAGTAAAAAATTTGAGTTCGGGAAAAGAGTATGACATCTATACAAAAGCTATTCAAGCTGGTGATCTCGACCTTACGGGTCAGACTTTTCGCAACTTTAGAGTTAACACGCCATCTACCTCTTTAGGGGTAAAGTGGGTCAATTATGATCAAGGTTCTCAGGATTGGATTTTCAGAGACATCAATTTTAATTGGGCAACACCAACTGATGCTGCTGTTTACGATTTATCTTTAGATATCCACTATTATGAATTTGAGGTAGATGAAAGTCAAACTGGAGAGCCTGAGATAGCGGGTACTCGTGTACTCAAAACATTAACTTGGACCCCCTTCCGCTCTATTATGGCTTCTGGTTCTTCTGAGCCCAAGGGGCTTTGCAGTGCTTGTCCAGCCACCTATGAGCGTTTTGTAGAAGGTGATGGAAGTGTAGCGCAAGAGATTAATGGCGAAAACTTCTTCCGTTATTTGGCCAGTAATCTATCTAGCACAACAGACAATAACATTCGTCGTTGTTTTAGCCACTTTGATGTTCAGGTAGATGCTGCGGGGGTTGATTTGGCTAACTATCTAAAAGCCAATGCGGCGAATCAGACTTTAGTGGGTGGACTATTTCCCGCAGAGCCCTATACTAATGTACCTGATGGTTATGGTATTTTTACTACAAAGATGTTTACCAATAAAAAAGGCTATGATTTAGATGATGAGGTTTTGGAGTATCTTAAATTTGGGGAGATTACTCGTGATCTAGGATTTAGAGATTACAGTTGTAACTAAAAATATAAAGGCCCTCTTGTTAGGGCCTTTTTTTATGTCCTCAAACAACTCGATTCACTAAGCCTTCAGCTAGCTTCTTTAACTGACAATAAAAACAGAGAAAACTGTAAAAATGGCAGCTTGTCAGGCTGAAAATGACATCTAAACAGCCGATTTGGCAAAAAAAAGGGCAAAAAAGAAAAAAAATTGTGTTGGTACAAGCCTTGATCTTAGGGCAGTGTCGCTCAATGAGGCGAACAATAATTGACTATCAAACTAACAAATTCAATATCTACAAGTTATGGGTAAGATTATAGGAATCGACTTAGGAACTACCAACTCCTGCGTATCTGTAATGGAAGGAAACGAACCTGTAGTGATTACCAACGAAGAGGGTAAGCGCACTACGCCTTCTGTTATTGGTTTTTTGGATAATGGCGAACGCAAAATCGGAGATCCCGCTAAGCGTCAAGCTATTACCAACCCACACAAAACAATCATGTCTATCAAACGCTTTATGGGCTTGCGTTATAGCGAGGCTGGCGATGATGTGAACCAGGTCCCCTACGAAATTTTGAAAGGGGCCAATGATACTATTCGCGTAAAAATTGACGATCGTGAATATAGCCCACAAGAAATTTCGGCCATGACGCTGCAAAAAATGAAGCGCATTGCAGAAGAGTATTTGGGCCAAGAAGTGACTGAAGCTGTAGTTACTGTACCTGCTTACTTTAACGACTCTCAGCGTCAAGCCACTAAAGAAGCTGGCGAAATTGCCGGCCTTAAAGTTCGTCGTATCATCAACGAACCTACTGCTGCAGCACTTGCTTACGGTATGGACAAAGCTGATGAAGATGTAACTATCGCTGTTTATGACCTTGGTGGAGGAACTTTTGACGTTTCTATCCTTGAATTGGGCGGTGGTGTTTTCGAAGTAAAATCAACTAATGGTGATACTCACCTTGGTGGTGACGACTTTGACCGCGTGATTATGGACTGGCTCATTAGCGAGTTTAAAGATCAAGAAGGTATTGACCTTAGCAAAAATGCAGAGGCCATCCAACGTCTAAAAGAAGCTTCAGAAAAAGCTAAAATTGAGCTTTCTGGTGGTTCTTCTACAGACATTAACCTTCCTTATATCTCTTTCAATGAAAGTGGCGCTAAGCACTTGGTTCGCCAATTGAGCCGCTCTAAATTTGAGCAACTCATTAGCAACTTGGTACAGCGTACCCTTACTCCTTGCCAAAAAGCATTGGATGATGCGGGTCTTTCTATCAGCGATATTGATGAGATTATCCTAGTGGGTGGTTCTACTCGTATTCCTGCTATTCAGGAAGCTGTAGAAAAATTCTTTAACAAGAAACCCAATAAGAGTGTAAACCCTGATGAAGTAGTTGCCGTAGGTGCTGCTATCCAAGGTGGTGTATTGACTGGTGAAGTGAAAGATGTTCTTCTCCTAGACGTTACTCCCCTTTCTTTGGGTATCGAAACTTATGGCGGCGTATTCACTCGCCTAGTAGAAGCCAACACGACTATTCCTAAACGTGCCTCTCAGGTATTCTCTACGGCTCAAGACAATCAGCCTTCTGTAGAGATCCACGTTTTGCAAGGAGAGCGCCCTATGGCTAATCAAAACCGCACAATCGGTCGCTTCCAACTAGAGGGTATCCCCGCTATGCGCAAAGGCGAACCTCAAATTGAAGTAGTTTTTGACATTGACTCTAACGGTATCCTTAGCGTTTCTGCTAAAGAAAAAACTACCGGAAAAGAACAGAAGATCCGTATCGAGGCTTCTACTGGTCTTTCTCAAGAAGAAATTGATAAAATGAAGCAAGAAGCTGAGGCAAATGCCGAAGCTGACCGCCAAGCTCGCGAAAAAGTAGATAAGCTTAATGAGGCTGACTCTATCATCTACCAAACTGAACGTCAGATGACGGAGTATGGCGATAAATTGCCCGAAAACCTCAAAGGCGATATCGAAAAAGCAGTAACCGAACTAAAAGCTGCTCACCAAGCACAAGATCTAGATGCTATCAACAAAGGTATCGAGGCTGTAAATAACGCTTGGGCTGCTGCTAGCCAGCAAATGGGTGGACAACCTGGCGCTGGAGGCCCCGAAGCTGGTCCCCAAGGTCCCGCTAACGAAGGCCAAACCGGTGGCGATGATGTAACCGACGTAGAATTTGAAGAAGTAGATAACAACAAATAATCTTCTTCTCAAAAGACGCTAATACTGGCGAGTCAACAATTGTTGACTCGCCTTTTTTTATCTCTAACAAGAACGGCCCAAGCAAGCCTAAAAAATTAGCGCAATGCTGTTTTTAAATCAGTTCTTCCCCGCATTTCTATTCTTTATTATCTTTGAGCCAAAATCTAACTTATGGCGACATCCCCCCGGCTCCGCTACTTTCTGCTTATACCTATGCTGCTTTATTTTCTTTTCCTTTTTTGGTTCCATTGGATTCAACCCAAAACAGCTAGCAAAGCTGAACAAATTGCAGCCAATAATGAGGCTATTGCCGCCTACGTAGATCGCTTCCACCCCCTCGCCATTGCCGAAATGCAAAGAATGGGCGTGCCCGCTAGCATTACCCTCGCCCAAGGAATCCTAGAATCTCGTTACGGTAAAAGTGAACTGGCCCAACAAGCCAATAACCACTTTGGAATGAAATGCGGCGGCAACTGGGAGGGCGATAGCTACTCCAAATTTACCGGAGAATGGAATAATGAAGCCCAATCTTACCGACAATTGGCCTGCTTCCGCGTCTTCGAATCCGCCGAAGCCTCTTTCCGTGCCCATTCCGATTTCCTCCGCTACCGCAAATACTACCAAAAACTCTTTCTCCTCCCCTCTGGCGATTATAAAGCCTGGGCCAAAGGCCTACAAGCCGCTGGCTATGCCACCGACCCCAAATATCCCGATAAACTCATTTCTCTGATCGAACGATTTAAACTCGACCAATACGATCAACTCCTGCTCCGCCCAGAATCCCCCTGGGTCGTAGCTCCAGATACCCTTTCTTTCGACTAATCTCTCCTCTCTATGCGCCTGCTCTATATCTTTGCCCTTAGCCTACTCCTCGCTTGCCAAAATGAAGCCCCCAAAGCCGAACTCCTCATTTTTAATGGCCCCATCTATACCCTAGATAATAGCCAAGCTCAGGTCGAAGCCCTAGCCGTAGCCAATGGAAAAATTATCGCCCTCGGAAATTGGACAGATATCCAAAAATACCAAAGCCCAAATACCGAACTGCTTGACCTCAATGGAAAAACCCTGATTCCCGCCTTTATTGAAAGCCATGCCCATATTCTGGGCCTCGGACAATTTAAACGAGAACTGGACCTTAGCCAAGTCAAAAGCTATGAGGAACTCATCAAAATAGTCCAAGAACAAGCCCAACATACTCCCAAAGGAGAATGGATCATCGGCCGTGCCTGGCACCAAAGTAAATGGGACTCCCTCCCCTTTTCTATCAAAGGCTACCAAACGCATGATGCCCTCAGCCAAGCTGTCCCCGATCATCCCGTTTTGCTGATGCACGCTAGCGCCCACGCCCTAATGGCTAACGAAAAAGCTATGCAGTTAGCTGGCCTCAGCCCCGAAACCCAAATGAATGAAGAAGGCGAAATTATCCGCTTTCCCAATGGCCGCCCCACAGGCATTTTTACCGAAAATGCCATGTCTATTATTAAAGAGGCCCTTCCCCCAGCCGACGAAAATAGCCGCTACCAAGACCTACAAGCCGGTATCCAAGAAGCCCTCAGCTATGGCATCGGCAGCCTACAAGATGCAGGCTCCGATTCTGCCGCTATCGCACTTTACCGAAAAGCCCTGGCCCAAAATGAACTCCCCCTCCGCCTTTGGGTCATGCTGGCCTATAATAATTATGCCGCCGATGTCCAAGGCCAAGAAGACCCTTTCCTGGAAAAATGGCTGCAAAAAGGCCCCGAAAAAGGCGACTTTCTCAGCATCGGAGGCATTAAACTCTATGCCGACGGCGCCCTAGGCTCTAGAGGCGCCTGGATGCTCGAAGAGTATAGCGACCGCGCCGGCCATTTTGGCCACCCTACCCTCCCCCTAAAAACAATTGAAGAAATTGCCGAAAAAGCCCTGCTGGCCGACTTCCAACTCTGTACCCACGCTATCGGCGATCGCGCCAACCAAGAACTACTCAATATCTATGAACGAGTCCTAAAAACACATCCCCAAGCCGCCAAAGACCACCGCTTCCGAATTGAACACGCCCAACATATTGCCCCCCAAGATATTCCCCGATTTGCCAAACTAGACGTTATTGCCTCCATCCAAGGCATCCACTTTTCTTCCGACCGCCCCTGGGCCCAAAGCCGCCTCGGCCGCCTGCGCATCGCTATGGGCGCCTACCGCTGGAAACAATTGCTGGCCTCTGGCGCTAAACTAATTAACGGCACCGATGCCCCCGTGGAATCTATCAATCCCATCGCCTGCTTTTATAGCCTCGTCAGCCGCCAAGCCAATGATGGCCAAATCTATGAAGCCGACCAAAAACTTAGCCGCCTACAAGCCCTAAAAGCCTATACCCTAGATGCCGCCTATGGCGCCTTTCAAGAAAAAGAAAAAGGCAGCCTAGAACTCGGAAAGTTTGCCGATTTTGCCATCCTCTCCCAAGATATTATGCAGGTCCCCCTCCAAGATATTCCACAAACTAAGGTCCTCCAAACTATTGTAAATGGCAAAACAGTCTATTTGAGGAAGTAGTATTTGGGGCCTCCGCTGCGGCTTCGCCTTGCGGCGCTACGTTCCGCAGCTCGCTATTCGCTCGGCCCTGCGCCGCCAAAGGCAGCTGGGTCTGGCCTGACGGCCACTGCTGCACATCGCTAGGCCGCTCATCCATTTTTTTCTATTAACTTTTTTCTTCGGCAGTTTGGCTTTCGTTTTTTATTCCCCATAATTTTCATAGGAACCCAAGGGCCTTGGCTATAGAATCATCGTCATCCCCTCCTTCGAGGGGATTTTTTTTTGAACCTGTGGGTTGAAACCCACAGCAACAAAAGAGGCCATACTAAACGCAATAAAAATGAGCCGATGGTTGAAACCATCGGCCCATATCATTTATAGCAAACAAGGGCTTTAGCTCGCCAGTTTGCACAGCCCTACAA
Source organism: Saprospira sp. CCB-QB6 (assembly GCF_028464065.1). NCBI lineage: Bacteria > Pseudomonadati > Bacteroidota > Saprospiria > Saprospirales > Saprospiraceae > Saprospira > Saprospira sp. CCB-QB6. Next base: position 1,121,986 of record NZ_CP116808.1, read on the forward strand.
CCATGGGCTTCAGCCCATGGCCCTAAACAACTTCTTGCTGTTGAAGAACAAGCCGCTAAGCAATGATTGGCTAAATCGCCCCCAATTGTTAGGGAGTTGTTAAAAATAAAAATAATGTAACAAAATCAAAAAGGGCAAAAGTTATGTTCCAGACATAACTGGCTATGTCTGGGAGCTAACTAGCTAGGTAAAAAATATAACCGGCTGATACTGTTCAGAATTTTGTGTATCCGAATAAAATTTTGGCCTTTAAATTTTATGAGGGTTTTAACCCTCATTCATACATCATTGCGCAGCAATACCACATATGGCTGTAGGTTTTAACCTACAGTTATTATAAAAGGCTAATCATCGCCTAGGGCCAAGGGCGCACACAAAATTTTAAATAGTCCCACCTACAAATAAAAAAGCCCATCCATCCCAAGGGATTCCGTAAGGAATCCCGTAGAGGGGTGGGTGGGCGGGTTATATTGCGAATGAGGAGCGCAGCGACGAATACCGCTTTTTGGCCTCCTCAAGAGCAGGAAATTAGGCTAATTTTTGGACGGCAGTACTTTCATCCCCATAGTTTTGGCCAGGAGCTACGGTGAGTAGATTAACGCCAGGTTTTTTGCCAGGGGCAAAGCTACCCAACTCCTCTTCAAAGCCCAGGGCTTCGGCACCATTTAGCGTGGCCCATTGCAAGAGCGTCTCAAAAGGGACATAAGATTGGTAGCGGCGGATAGTCTTGATTTCGTCTAGGATAGAAAGGGCCCAATTAGAGGTGAGGCTATCGGTACCTAGGCAAACTTTGGCGCCTTTTTTCAAAAACGCTTGATAATTGGGGAGGCGATTTTCGATATAGAGATTGGCATTGGGGCAACTGGCCCAATAGACTGCCTTGCCCCAGCTCTTGGCGAAAGCAATATCTTGTTCAGAAGTGAGGGTGTTATGAACAAAGAGCGTTTTTTGTTCTGGGTCCATTTGCGAGAGGGCGTAATGGATGGCTGTTCTTCCGCTGGGTTGGAACTGGTCCAAAGAGAAGCCAAATTGGCCATAAAAATCGACAAAGCCGCCTGTTCCCTTGAGGAAGAGTTCTTGTTCTGGAGGCGTCTCTTGGTTATGAATGCTTACCGTATGGGCTTCTCCTTGATTGGCGGCATTGATGCGTTCGAACAATTGGGGAGAAACGGAATAAGGTGCGTGTGGCACCATGACTTTTCTGCTGCCTTCCGCTAGGGGAAGTGCGTCATAGACGGCCTTGTATTTTTCAAATTCGGTTTCGGCATTGGCGGCTTGTAGGAAGTCGAAACATTCTACAAAGCTATAATAGCGCAGGCGGCCTTTGGCCTTTTGGGCAAAGGTATCGGGAACATTAGTAATATCGCCTACGGCCACAATACCATTAGCGATCATTTGGTCCTCGGCCCAAGCGATAGCATCGGCAATAATTTCTTCGGGGGCATTGCGTCTAGAAACCACCTGTTTAATAAAGTCGATTAGGCCAGTGCCTGTTTCCACTTTTCCGAGCATATGAGAAAGCTCTAGGTGGCAGTGTGCATTGATAAAGCCGGGGACCAAAATCCCCTTATGGATTTCGATTTCTTCTTGGGGGTAATCTGTACGTTGGCCTATTTCTAGGATGCGGCCCTCTTCATCAAGGACCAAAACGCCCTCTTTGATGGGGGCATCGCTAATGGGATAGATATAATCGGCGCTTATTTTTCTCATGGTATATGTCTTTAATTTAGGGGCCAAAAATAGAAAAAACTGTTGATTTATCTTTAGAAATCTCTGAGACAGGCGGCGAAGCCGCCGCATAGGAGCGCAGCGACTGGCTGAGGGATGCGCAGCAGTGGCGCAGAGCGCCAGACCCAGCCGCCTAAGGCGGCGCAGGGCCGAGCGAACAGCGAGCTGCGAGACAGCCCGACCCGCCCACAGGGCGGGGCAGCCCCAAAATAGCGGCATAAAAAAAGCCTCCTAGAGGAAGCTTTTAGTTGGTGGTTAGACCAGCGTTAATTTTTCGGGTCCACAGCCTAATTCGTCGGCTAAGTAGCCGCCCTTTTCGCAGAGGGGGAGTAATTCCTCTTCAAGGAAGGGTTGGACCTTTGGCAGGATCGATTTGGGGTAGAGCAGGTGTAGATTGGGGCCTGCGTCTAGGGTAAAATAGAGGGGGAGTTTTGTTTGTTGGCGCCAGTCGCGAATCTTTTCGATCAGGGCGAGGCTATTCGGTTGCATCAGTAGGTAAGAAGGGCGAGAAGTCATCATGAGGGCGTGTAGCATCAGGGCTTCTTCCTCGGCAATTTGGCCGAAGGTTTCCCAATCGCCAGATTGGAGGGCGGGTAAAAGTTTGCCTAGATTTTCCTCGGCTAGTTGGTAGCGAAGGGGGGCGAAGGGGTTGCCTTCCATGAGTTTGTGACCAGCGGTACTAGAGACAGATTTCTCGGCACGGCTCACAAGTAGGATAGTATCTTGGACCGTCTTAAAATCATCGTGTAGGAAGTTGGCACAGGGGCTTGCCCAGAGGTTAGCGCTATCTTTTAGCTGGCTAGATTCGCCCCAAGAGGCAGCCATAGGGTAGAGGGATCGGCAGGCGGAGCCAGAGCCTAGGCGGGCAAAATAGCTAGCCTTCTGCCAAAACTCGGCTTGATCGGATTGGGGACCAAGGTTTAGTTCGGCGGCCATATCGCAGAGGCAGAGGGCTAAGGCGCTCATGCTAGAAGCGGAGGAGGCAATGCCGGCAGAATGGGGAAAAGAGTTCTTAGAATCTAGTTCGAGGCTATATTCATCGAGAAAAGGGAGCTCATCGAGGATACTTTCTAGGAAACCCTGGATACGTTGGGCAAAAGCTGGTTTTTCTTGACCTTCAAACAAAAAGCGCAATTGGATACCGCCTTTTGTTTTGGGGCTATAGCGGAGGCTGGTTTGGCTATAGGCTTCAGAAAGTGTAAAGCTGAGGGAAGCGTTTTTGGGAAGTTGGCGACCATACTTCCCCCAATACTTAATGATGGCGATATTGGAGGGGCTTTTCCAGCAAATTTGATTCATGATAGAATTATTTTGATGTTGATTCTGGGGCCTCTATAAAGCTTTGGGGCTCTAGAAAACCAAATTGATAATATCTGAAATAGAGAGATTGCAGGCCGATAAACAGGCGACCATCTTGAAGAGGGTAGCTCAATTCGGGGCAGAGCAATTCGTCCTTGAATTCGTAAGATAGTAACTGTTTTTCTTTTAGCTGTCCTTGGGCATCAATTTGGGCCAGATAGGCCCCTGACTCTCGGCCGTAGAGGCCTCTATTGAAGAGCAAATAGATCTTTCCAGCTTTCTCCCAAAGATAGGGACGTAAAAAGGTAGCCTTAGACTTAGGAAAAGAGTTGTGTTTGAGAATACTTTGTTCCCAAAGTAACTCTCCAGCTTCAGAGAAGCAGAGCACAAAAATATTATGGCTTTTGAAGTTGTGGATGCCGTAGGGTCGTTGTTCGGCCAGTAGGATAAGGCGGCCATCGGCCAGTTGGCGGAAGCTAATACAGTTATAATTGCGTAATTCTGTTTTTTCTTTGATTTTGCTAGCTTTTCGGTGGAGCAACTGACCTTTTAAAGCCTTAGAAAAGGCCTGTTTCTTTTTGGCCAAAACCTGGCTGCGTTCCGCATTGATTTTGATGAGAAAATAGCCGCCTTGTTTATAGTATTTCTTTTGAGAGTAAAAGCCCGTCCAGTAAATATTTCCTTCTGCATCAAAGAGAAGGTCCATTTCATTGTAGAAAAAATCGCCCAATTTGGGACTAAAGCGGACAAATTCTTGAGGTTTTTGGCCTACAAAAAAGACTACGGGATCTGCGGTCACTTTTTTAAGCTGATAAGAGCGTTTTTCTCGAAACTGATCACTGAGAATAGCCACCACTCCTTCGTTGCTGATTTTAAGTTTTTGAATGGCGATCACTCTTTTTCCACTTTGGTTGGGAGAAAGATCCAGTTTGCGTTCCCAAAGCAGATTTAAATCCATATCCAATACTCTAAGGCGAATGCTATTGGTTAGTCCTCGGATATCTTCAATGTCGCCTTCTTCTTCATAGTCATAGAGCAATAATTTACTGCCATCAGGAGAAAGAACAAAATTTCCCCGATAGAGACGCTCTTTCATATCAAAGGGAGGAATTAGGGTAATGCTATCTGGAGTCAATTGAAAACTATCGGGTACAATCTCCTTAGCATAAAGACTCACCTCCTCATAGCGTTTGAGTACTTTATTATCTATATAATAAGAATAGAGTAAGTAGTTTTTGCCATGAATGTGCATAGCGCCTCCATATTTTCGCTTTTTATCGCTCGATATATAACGCCCTTTTAACTTGAGCTGACCATCGTAAATTTCGGTTTCGGCCTTATCGAATTGCTTATTAAAACGCAAGATTTGAAAGCGATCTTCCTCATATTCTAAGAGCGCATAGGTTTTATAACCGCCTAGTCGCTCTTGGCGATCGCCCAAAAACAGACCTTGTGCACCCAAAAATAAAGGGAAAAAACTGATCAATAATAGAAGTATAATTTTATGCATGTATAGATGGTTTGATGTAAAATTACAGACTAAAAAATTAGGTCCAAATGAAATAGATGAAACTTAAAGCTAAGTTGACGGTTTAAATTTATTTCTTATATAACTCCACAGTCCTTTTTATCTAAAACCAAAACGCTATTTTCGATTCATGATCTCATTAATTTTACTCCTAATTATTCTACGCTATTACTGGAGATTAGCAAAAAAAATAGACCAAAACCCTTATTTATGGGCATTTTTAGCTTTTTCTATTTATGCTATTCTAGCTTCTGGCCTCATGTTTCTATTTGTCTATTTACTAGAAGTAGACCTAAATGTCAGCACTAAATCAGAAACGAGTATTAAGCTGATCGCTTCTTTGCTCGCTTTAATCTGGACTTACTTGATGGCCCCTCTTCTACTAAAAAAGAAAGTATCAACTACAAAAGACGACATCTTAGATGCTGGCCTTTAAATTATCATTATGATCATACTCACTATTATCCTTGCGGGCGCCCTAGCCATTGGCAAATGGTATTGGGATAGCGCCGCCGAGCAATCCCTGCCCAAACTCAAATGGCTCCTCATTGGTATGGGCCTATTTATTGGCAGCTATATCTTAATTGGAATAGTTGTCTCCCTAGTTTTTGAGTTCGTTTTTGGCGATTTGGCCATTGGTATACATGAAATTGGCAAAATTCTTATTACCGCCTCTTTTGCTATTAGTGTCTGCAAATGGGGCAACAAACGCTGGCTAGAAAATTATAGCCCTCCCCAAAAATCAGATATCTTAGACGCGGATATCTAAACCATTTTTCTATGCAGTTGACTATTTACTTACTCCTGTTCTTTTTTTTTCTGGCCTTAGTCCTTTACGGACATTACCGCCTCAAAGCTCAAGCTGCTAGACTAAATCCAGAAGTATGGGGCCTAGCTGGCCCCATTCTTTTCTTTGGGCTTAGCCATTATCTCAGCCGGCTCACTATTGCCCTTAGCGAGAGCATCAGTAATGAAAATTTATTTCTGGCCCTCAGTCTGGCAGGCAGCCTCATTAGCTTTGCAGCCATTTTCTTTATGGCCCCTTACCTAATTTCTACGGTCCAAACAACAGCAGAACATGAACGCGATTAGCCCCCATCTCCTCACTTATATCCTCAGCCTGCTCAGCCTATTTTATTATGCTTCTCTTGCCCGTAAACACAGCAAGAATACCTTGCTATGGGCGGCTTTTGGCTTTCTTTTTCAGACGGGCCTCTCTATCCTTTTCATCCTATTCAGTAAGGTATTTTTTGGCCTATTCAAAATCCTTTCTTGGCCCATCAATGATTATTGGGCGATTGGCCTACTCCTTCTCCCCCTAATCGCCTGCGTCCTTAGCCTTAAGCTAACCCCTTCTTTTGTTGCTCCCCAAGCAAAAAGACCCGCTCCTTCCTCCTCCAATTCAGATATTCTAGATGCGGATATTTAGGGGCCCGCGGCCGCCCTTTATAGGGGGCAGCCGCCGCTATGCTGCGCAGCTCGCTGTTCGCTCGGCCCTGCGCCGCCTTAGGCGGCTGGGTCTGGCGCTCTGCGCCACTGCTGCGCAGCGCTGGGCCATTTGGCCCAGCGGGCCAAGGGGGCTTCGCCCCCTACATCCCTAAACCTATCATAAAACACGCCCATGACAACCTACTACATCTATCATAGTACTCTTTTTCTTACGCTTGGCCTCAACTTTTATCTCTACAGAAAGAAAGCCATTCGCCACAATAAAAATCCACTAACTTGGGGCCTTATTGGTCTTCCTATCTACTACTTCTGCGAAGAGCTCTTTGTTCTGCTAGCTGATCTACTATATCGCACGATTAGATTAGGCTACTTCTTTTACCTAGAGCAGTTTTCAATAGAGGGGACCGTAGAGGAAGCAGAACTATTTGGATCCATTTTACTCTATTTTTGCCTAGCCCTTAGCTTCCTTTCCGCCTTATGGCTAAGTTTGCGCATAGGAGAATTCCTTATCCGCCCTAGTAAAAATCAGCCTAATGCCGACAATCAACAGCCCTAGGCCATCTGCCGCTATCGTGTTGGTCCTTGCGCTTTTTGGCCTAAGTTTGGGCCTTTTTTGGTTTCTGCAATATCAAACCGATACCAATAGCTACATCCAAGCAGTAGAAATTATTTTGGGCCAAAAAGATATTGGCCTAGATAGCTCGCACCGCCTCGCCAAATTTTACCCCTTCTACCCTATTGCCCTTTGGGCCAAATTAGGCTTGCCCATTTATTGGGGAATCCTGGGGCAGCAATGGCTCTGCTATTTTCTTTCGGCCTTGGCCCTCTATAAAATTGCAAAATTACTCTATCCCCAGCAAGCCTGGGCCCCTATCCTACTACTTAGCACTAGCCTGATGGCCCCTCCCTACGCTATTTTCTCTACCGTCTGCATGACTGATGGCAGCGGCTGGGCCATGCAGCTTTGGGCCAGCTATTGGGCGTTGAGGCTAATCCAAAAAGCAAGACCTAATTATAGCACCGCCTTTTGGCTGGGCTGTTTTATGGGAGTCGGTATTCTAGTCAAAGAATCTATCCTGATGGCGGGTTTACTTTGGGCCTTGCTCCTCCTCTTTAAAACCAATTTGCTCTGGACCCAAAAATTACGTCTCTACCTAGCTACTGGCAGCGGTTTTCTGCTGCTATTTCTCACTGGCTCCGCTTGGGCCGAATGGCAATTTGGAAAATCACTTTTTAGTTGGTGGCGCTTTGCGCATACCGACCCTATTGAATATACAATTCCAATCATTGGCTATTTCCAGCAATTGGCCAGAACCTTAGATCTCTTATTTTTCCCTTTCGCTTTTGTCCTACTCAGTTACTTTAAAAAACAATTTCAGTATTGGGAATGGGCCATTTTAACTACCGTCGGCCTAGCTTATTTGCTTTTCCCTTTTGCTTGGCCCTACTATATGGACCGCATCCTGATGATGTGCAGCCTCCCTCTTCTATTCTTATATCCTCGACTTTTGCAGTATTTCTCAGGACGAAGTAGTTTTGCCCTACTCTTTCTAGCAGGCAGCAGCAGCCTGTTTATCTGCTACCGCATTTATAAATATGCAGAAAGCGGTTGGTTGCTCTGGGGCTATCTTCTTTTTGCTGCACTCCTATCTATTTTGCTCTTTCCTAAGGTCCGTAACAAACTCCCATAAGCAAAAGCCGACTTTAATTTTTGCTCCACTGGCCGTATCCGCATTTCTTCCATCGGAAAACGCTGTATATGCTGGCTCAATTGCATTTCTTCCTTAATCCCCGCCCCACCAAAACTAAGGTCCAAATTGGCCCGCTCAAAAAAGGCCAACTCTACTTCATGGTCTGTAAAGGGAAAAGCAAAGGCCCGAATAGGCTGCGGCAACCAAGCCGCCAACTGCTGCTGATTTTTCTCTGTCTGAACCAATTGCTCTTCTAAAGAGAGCTTTTTGTATAAAGGATGATTCCAACTATGCCCGCCTATGCTAAAGCCCATAGTTTGCAAGGCTTTCAGCTCTTCTAGCTTTAAATAAGGCTGTTGTTGGACCAAAAAATTATCTACTGAACAGCCCACACGCTCCGCCCAAACCAAAAGCTCATCCTCCTGAGCATAGCCCGCAGAAAAAAGTAAGTCCGCATCTTTTTGGCCCAACTCTTTTCGCTCTTCCAAATGGCTATAAATCAGGGCCGCCAAATGCCTAAACATCAAACGCTTGTTATCGATAAAAGCCCCATTGATAAAAAAAGTAGCTGGAATCCCTAAGCGCAACAAAATAGGCGCAATGATATGATAACAACTACTCAAGCCATCATCAAAACTCAAATGAAAAAATGGCTTTCGAGCTGGGCGCCCCGCTTCAACCCAAGCCAGTACCTCCCCTAAATCAATGGGCTCAAAATGAGCCAAAATCAACTTTAACTCCACCTCAAACTGCTGAGGCGAAATCAAGGGATAAAGGGGCGAAATATGTGGCTGCGGCTCCGCTTCTACCGCATGATAAAAGGGAAAAAACGCTTCTACCTTTGCTTTTTCTTGCCAAAAAGAAAGGGAAAAGGCCTGAGCCAATTGGTCCAGACCTTTTTTCATATTATTCTTCATCCAAGGACCTAAGCCTTGTCTTTGGGCATAGTACATTGGCCATTAAATATTGCTCCTTGTTCAATCTGCAATCGCTCACAATCTATATCTCCCGTCAACTGAGCCGAAGCCTGCAAATACACCAACGACTTGGCCTTTACATTCCCCTTGCTCTCCCCTTCCGAAATGAGCTCCTTACAGTTAATTTGGCCCATCACCTTACTTTTGGGCGCCATTACCAAACGGCCACCACATCTTAGCTCGCCATGCAATTCCCCCTCCAATCGGATATTAGAATTGGTTTCCAAACTCCCCTCGATAATCGTACCCTGCGCCAAAATACAAACCTCTTTGGCCGCAATTGCTTTCTTTTCTTCCATAAAATTGTTTCTAATTAGGCCTTCAAGATAATAACTTCTACTTAATAGGCCAAGTTTTTTCTTTTTTTGGGGCTGCCCCGCCCTTCGGTCGGGTCGGGCTCTCCGCAGCTCGCAGGTCTGCTCGGCCCTGCGCGGGCTTTGCCCGCTGGGTCTGCCGCCTTCGGCGGCCCTGCTCCCATCCCTCAGCCTGCGGCCCTTCGGGCCTGCAAAACGCAGTTGGACCTATTTCAAGCCTCGCTTTTCACAGATCGTATCATAAGCCTCTTGCAAACGCTTAAACTTAGACTCCCCCACTTTCTGAAACGCTTCCCCCAAACTCGCCAAACTATCTGGATGATATTTCTTGACCATCTTCCGATAAGCCGCCTTTAACTGAGCATCTGAAGCCGATGGCGGCAACTCTAAAATCTTATAATGACTATCCATCTCATCATAAAACATCGCTTTGATTGAGACAAAGTCACTATGTGGCAAATCCAACTCTAAACTAATCCGCTTAATAGTATCTACCTCCACCTGATCGATACTATAATCTGCATTGGCAATACCAAAAAGGAAATAAAGCATCTGCAGGCGGGTTTCATAATTGCTACTCAAATAAATTTGTCGACAAATTTTAGAGAGCTCCCAATCTTGCTCCAAAGCAGCACTAAGGATTCCCATATACTCCTGCAAGTTATCTTGCCCAAACTGCTCTACCAAAAACTTCTGAATATAACTCAACTCCAAATCTTCTACCTCTCCATCGGACTTAACAACAGCAGCAGCCAAAATTAGGGAACTGAGGATAAAGTTCGTACTATCATTCGGTTGAGGTAATTGTTTCTTGCGTCTTTTTGGCGCCCCCCCTCCTTTTTGGAGAAACATATCTATAAAAAAGCCAATTCCAAGGCCCAATAAAATACCTATTGGAAAATAAAGCAATCCGCCTAACAGCAGCCCCAAAAGCTTCCCAATATGTTGTTTCAGTAAATTCATCTACGCATTATTTTTTACCCAAGGGCCAGCTTTGCTGTAACCACTCACTACTTTTTTGCCACCATTCTAGCATAGGGTGGTTATTCTCTTCTGTTGTTGACAACTGCTCTAAAATTGGATCCTCAGCTTTAGGCGTTTGTTTTTCACTCAAAATGGCTAAAAATCGAGCAATTTTATCAATAGCTTGTTGGGCTTCGGGCACATAAGCCCAGGCAAACTGCCAAACATGCGGCATACCCTCCCAGAGGTCCACCCAAATTTTGGCCCCAGCTGCGGCGGCTTTTTCGCCTAGGCGGCGGCTATCATCTAAGAGAATTTCGGCAGTACCTACCTGCACCAAAATAGGGGCTGTATCCTTCCAATCGCCAAACAAAGGCGAAACCAAAGGCGAATTGGGAGCCAACTCTCCATAATAAGATTTGGCCCAATCCCCAGCATGTTCAGCCAATAGGATTGGGTCATTTTTTTGGCAACTTTCTAAGCTTTCGCCAGACAAGGTCAAATCGGTCCAAGGAGAGAGCACCACCGCCCCCAAAGGTTGGGGCAAATGGATCTCTTTAAGTTTTAGGAGTAAACTGAGGGCCAAACCACCTCCAGCAGAATCGCCCATCACAAAAATGGATTGAGGAGAATAGCCTTGGTCCAATAAATAGCGGTAAGCCGAAAGCGCGTCATTTAATCCAGCTGGAAAAGGATGTTCCGGCGCCAAGCGATAATTTACACTTAGGGCGGGAATGCCTGACTGATCTACAATTTTGCCCACCAAAGCCCGATGTGCCCTAGCCGATCCCAACACAAAGCCCCCGCCATGTAGGTATAAAATTATCTTGGGGCTATTATTCTCTTTTGGGCGACAAAACTCTGCCGAGCAGTTGGGCAGTTCTATTTCCTCATAATTGAGCTCTTTTGGAGCCGACAAGCGGGCCAAGGCTTTATCGTGTTCTTTTCTCATTCGCTCAATATCATCTAAATAATTGAGGCTCACTTGGCGCATGGCGCGCATAGCGTATTTGACAAAGGTCGATTGTATACTTGGCATAGTTCTGACTTAATTAAACGCGTGATGACCAAAGAAAAGGGGGCGCAAATGGCCCAGCGCTGCGCAGCGGTGGCCGCAGGCCAGACCCAGCGGGCAAAGCCCGCGCAGGGCCGAGCAGACCTGCGAGCCGCGAAGCATAGCGGCGGCCAAGCTAGCCTTTGGCTAGCTGGCCGCGGGCCCCTAAAGAACAAAATAAGGAGCTGCTTTAAGCCTTTGGAAACAGAAAAATAACAAAGATAAAGGAGGAGCAGCTAAAAAATCAGTTATTTTACTTTTTAGGGAATCGTTTCGTTCCCGAACGCATTAAAAAACGCCTAAAAGGGGCAAATTTATTAGTCTGCTGCTGCCAAAAGGTCATTTTTAAATGAGTTCCTCGTATTTTCAGCCTCAACTCCTAATTTAACTGAAGAACTTACTGGGCAGTGCGGCCAGAGGTTTAATTTAATCTAAGATATCTTATGCCAAAATTATTGAAACTTACCATGATGGTCCTATTTCTTTTGCCGCTTAGTTTGGGGGCTCAAGATACTGATGGGCTATACAATGTAAACATGAAATTTTATCATTTGGACCTTGATATAGACATTGACAATCCTAAAATCAAGGGCAAGGTCTATATGGAATTTGTAGCGGTTAAAGACCAGGTAGAAACGCTTTATTTGGACCTTGGCGAGGGGATGGAAATAACAAAAATCGATGGTGCGGCCTCTTTTGAACGAGAAGGGGAGGAAGTCTTGGTTAAGCTATCGAGCCGTCCGTTGCGCAAAGAAGAAAGAGGTAAAATCACGGTGCATTATGAGGGTGTTCCAGAAAATGAGCAGGTTAATGTCGATGGAGAAACCGTAACCAAAGGGTTACTAGTCAAAAACCGTGGAAAGGATAAATTTCAGAGTCGCTTAGTTGCCTTAGCGGCTTATCCTCAGGCGGGTTATCGTTGGTTTCCCTGCCGCAGAGGTATTGGGGACAAGGTAGATTCTGTTTATGTAGATGTGAGCATCCCCGTTCGTTTTAGTACGGCTATGGTACAAGAAAAAGAGCGAAAAATTCCCTATACAGCCATATCTAATGGTGTTTTGGAAGGGACAGAAATTATCGAAGATGGCAAAAAGCGCAAATTTAAATGGCGTCACCGTCATCGTATTGCGCCCCACCACTTGACCATTGCTATTTCTAATTTTGCCAAAATGGAAGTGGAGTACAAAGCCAAAGGCTATAGCTTCCCGATCAACTTTTATATCTTTCCAGAGCATTTGGAAGAAGCCAATGCAACGATCAATCGCTCTAAGGAAATCATGGCTTGTTTGAGCCGCACTTTTGGCCCCTACCCCTATAAAGATGAAGGCTTTAGCGTCATTGAATTGGGCTTGCCTTTAGGTCTAGATGGTATGCCCACCCAAACAGCAGTTTTGGTAGAAGACCTCAAGAGCTTTCATATGTACCAAGTGGTGCACCAAGCAGCCAATATGTGGTTTGGCAACCATATTTCGCCAGAAGCTTGGCAGGATGCCTGGATCACGGAAGCCCTAGCCACCTATGCCGAAGCCACCTGGCAAGAGTATAAGCGTGGACTAAACGTTTACCAAATTATTTTGGACCAAAAGGAATACTACGAAGGCGGAAAACTCTATTTGGATAATATCAATGAGTACTCTCAAGAACGCCTCTCTAAAAAGGGCATGTATGTAATTCACATGCTTCGCGGCATTATGGGCGACGAATATTTTTACGAAACCCTCAAGGGAATTACCGAACTCAAAAGAGGCAAAAGCACCTATTTGAGTACCGAGCGCTTTAGAGAAATTTGCGAATATTACGCTAGTGAAAATGAGCCCAAAGACTTCAAATACTTCTTTGATCAATGGGTATTTGGCGAATATTACCCCACCTATAAAGTAGAGTATGAAAAAAGCCGCAACGGCATCAATCTACGCATCCTACAAGAAAAAGTAGAAGGCCAAGAACAATTCTTTGAAATGCCCGCCCGCCTTCGCTTTACCCTAGAAGATGGCAGCACAGTAGAAAAGGTCGTGCAACTCAAGGCCCAAGCCGATCAAAGTATAGAAGTCGAGCTAGAGCAAAACTTTAATAAACTCGAATTCGATCCCTTCAACTGGATTTTTAAAGACCTACAATATACCCGAGAGATTCTCTCTAGCCGCAGCCCCATCGAAAACATGAGCATTACGACTAGCCAAGGCCGTCGAAAAATTGCCCTTAGCTTCGATAGCCCCAAAAAACAAAATATCGAAATCCAACTCATCCAAAAAGCCAATGGAGTCGATATCCTAGAAGATAAGATACTTCAAAGCCAAGAGCTGAAAAAAATCAAGGGCCAAAAAGAACTGAGCTTCAAATTGCCCGTTCCGCCCAAAAGCCGAGGCGTTTTCGAACTCAAAATTATCGGAAAATCAGATGTCTTTTCTAAGGTCATCCGCGTCACTCAGCTAGAAGAACGCTTTAAATAAAAAAGCACTTTTGCAATACATTCATAAGGCTAGTCCATTTTTGGGCTAGCCTTTTTTTGGGGCCTGCCGCCTTCGGCGGCCGGGCCCCTACAAGGCTCGCAGGCCTGCTCGGCCCTGCGCGGGCTTCGCCCGCTGGGTCTGGCCTGCGGCCACCTTTTTGGGCCCCTAGGCCTGCGGCCCTTCGGGCCTGTAGTGTCCTGAAATTCATATTCAGAATAATTTCAAATCAGAACTTAAAATAAGAAAAAGCACAATTCAACTAATAAAATTTTAAATTAGAGGGCAAACCAATTCTTCATTACAACCTTACAATGTATGCGTATACTTTATGCTTTTGCCGCTGCCTTGCTGCTCTCTAGTTTTGGGCTTCAGGCCCAAACAGGAGCAGGAGACTGGCTAGAACTCAAGTCAGGCAGAGAATTTATTGCTGCTGATCTCAGTAGTTTTAGCAGTCCCCAGCAACAAGATGTTTATCAAGGTAAGCTCTTTCGCTTAGCCAACTTTAGCCAACTCCCCAATGCCAAAGAACGGGCTGCCATGAATGAACAAGGCATTGTATTTTTGGAATACCTGCCTAAAAATACCTACCTACTGGCTATTCCTGCTCGCCTGAATATTCAGGACCTACAAAACTTTGGAATTCGTGGGCTCAAACCCTTAGCTCCCAAACATAAAATGGATGCCCGTTTAGACGAGCGTCCATTTCCTATTTGGGCCATGCAGGGACAGAAACTCAAGCTCTTTGTCCAAATTCATCAAAATATTAACTGGGAACAGTCTTTGGCCCAACTCCAAGCAGAAGGCTACCCCCTACTCTTTGTCAACCCAATGAGTAGAACGCTAGTCACTAGCTTAGCCCCTAGCCAAATTGAAAACTTGGCCAAAAAACCCTTTGTTCGCTACCTAGACCTTCCTTCAGATCCAGGGCAACCCGAATCAGATGATGGACGTAACCTTCACCGCGCCAACCTTATCGATGGCGATTATTATGGTGCCTACGCCTATAATGGAGAAGGCGTAGCTGTCGCTATTAACGATGATGGATTTGTCGGCCCCCATATCGACTTTAAAGGTCGAGCCAACCAACAAGATGTAGCTGGCGATATGACCGGAACACATGGCGATATGACCGTGGGTATTGTTGGTGGAGCAGGAAACCTCAATCCAATCATGCGAGGAATGGCGCCCAATGCCTACCTACACGTGCGCCAATATAATAGCAGCCTCCCTGCTACGGTTGCCCTTCACCAAGATAGCTCCGTTATGGTTTTCTCTAGCTCTTACTCCAACGGATGTAATGCTGGTTATACCACACTTACCCGTACCGTAGACCAAGAAATTTATAATAACCCCAACCTCATCCAAGTTTTCTCTGGCGGAAACAGCAATGGTAGCGACTGTGGCTACGGCGCTGGCAGTCAATGGGGAAACATTACAGGAGGACATAAAATGGGGAAAAATGTTCTAGCAACAGCTAATCTCCATAATGATGATGACCTAGCGACTAGTAGTAGCCGTGGCCCCGCTTCAGACGGTCGGATCAAACCAGATATCGCAGCACATGGTCAAGGCCATGTCTCTACCGACCCAGATAATAGCTATGCCGTTGGTGGTGGAACCTCTGCGGCAGCCCCTGGCATCGCAGGAGTGCTTACTCAACTACATCAAGCTTATCGCAGCATGAATGCAGGCACTGACGCCCCCTCTGCCCTACTCAAAGCAGCTTTGCTCAACTCTGCCAATGATTTGGGTAATGATGGTCCTGACTTTTCTTTTGGTTGGGGTAAGGTTAATGCTTATCGCGCCCTCAAAACCCTAGAAGATAATCGTTATATCAATGGAGCAGTTGGACAAGCAGCTAGCGCAACACATACCATCAACATTCCAGCAAATGTGCGCCGTGCTAAAATTATGATCTACTGGCATGATAAAGAAGCCTCTACTTCTTCTACCTTAGCACTTGTCAATAACCTAGACCTTAGTGTTAATGACCCTAGCAACACGACACACTTCCCTTGGATCCTAGATCCAGCCCCCCTTGCCTCTACCCTAGCTCTCCCTGCAACTAAAGGTGTAGATACCCTTAACAATGTGGAACAAGTGGCTATCGACAACCCTAGCGCAGGAACTTACACGATTAACGTAGCAGGCACAAGCGTTCCTTTTGGTCCTCAAAACTACTATATCGTCTATGAATTCCTAACCGATGAGATTATGCTTACCTATCCCGTTGGTGGCGAAGGCCTTATTCCTGGAACTCAAGACCGAATCCATTGGGATGCCTATGGAACAACAAACAGCTTCAATATTGAGTACAGTGCCGACAATGGCAACGCTTGGAGTACTGTACAAACTAATGTAGCTGGTAGCGCTCGATTTATTGATTGGACCGTTCCCGCTACAGTAACTGGGCAAGGACTTATCCGCATTACAAGAGGAACAAATACAGACCTTAGCGATGCCAATTTTTCTATCCTTGAAACACCTCAAAATATTCGCATCGTAGCCGTTTGTACTTCTGCCAATACCGTCCGCATCAATTGGGATGCCGTAGCTGGCGCCACCGAATACGATGTCTTTGTTCTTGGTGCAACTCATATGGATTCTATTGGCTCTACAGCAACCCTAAGCTTTGATGTTCCCGTAAACAATATCAATGATGATCAGTGGTTCTCTGTTCGGGCTAAAGGTCCCAACGGGCTTAGAGGCCGACGAGCTATTGCCGTGCAAATGCAAGGAGGCAATAGCGGTAATTCAGCCTGTATGATGGATTGTAGCTTGACAGATGACGCTGGAATCAATCAAGTTTTTAGCCCTCAAGCCCTTCAACAAAGTTGTAATGGAGATACACTAGCCGTAGACGTAGAACTAACCAACATCAGTAACCAAGCACAAAGCAATTTTGAAGTCTACTACCAACTAGACAACCAAACTGTTGTTACTGATACCTTTACAGGTACACTAGCCGCCGGTAGCCTCACTAATTTTAGCTTTAGTCAACCTGTAGTCTTAGCCGGCCCCGGCCAATATCAATTTAAGGTATGGACCAATATCCCTGGAGATGGCGCCCGCTGTAATGATACCATTAGTATGACCATTGACTTTAATACAACGATTAGCAGCTTCCCTTATATCGAAGACTTTGAATCAGGCGTCTTCCCTCCAGCAAATTCTTACCTAGAAAATAATGACGCAAGCCTTAGCTGGCGAGAGGATAATGTGACGGGCAGCAATGGCAGCCCTACTACCGCTATTAGAGTCAATAACTTTTCCTATAATGCCGCTGGCGAAGAAGATGTCCTTGGCTTTTTTAGCATGGACCTCACCAATGCCCCCGCTGCCCAACTGAGCTTTGACGTAGCCTATGCCGCATACAGCAGCTCTCTATACGATGGCCTACGCGTAGAAGTCTCTACCGATTGCGGACAAACTTACAGCCAACTCTACTTTAAGGAAAATCTCAACCTAGCTACAGCAGGTACGCAAACTGGGCAATTTAGCCCCTCTGATGCTAGTGACTGGCGCACAGAAATTATTGATCTTGCCCCTTATGTTGGCAATAATGTAGCTTTCCGCTTTGTCAATATTTGTGGCTTTGGCAACGACCTTTTTCTAGATAATATCAACATTAACACAGTCAACAACGTCCCTACAACAGCCTTTAATGTAAATAGCACAACTAGCTGTAGCGGCGCTATCTCTTTTACAGACCAATCTACTAATAGCCCCACTTCTTGGAGCTGGGATTTTGGCGATGGCAATACCTCTAACCAACAAAACCCCAACCACCAATACGCTAGCAATGGTAGCTATACCGTGCAGCTAATTACTAGCAATCAATTGGGAAGCGATACACTTACCCAAACCAACTACATAACCGTTAACTTCCCTAGCGCCCCCTCTGCACCAACTACAGCTAATGGCTGTGTTGGACAAGCTATCGCCCTTAGCGCCTCTAGCACTAACGATATCTGGTGGTCCGACGCAAATGGCAACCTCCTCTTTGAAGGCCAAAATTATAATGCGATCCCCTCAACTACAAGTAGTAGCTATTTGGTCCAAAGTGTAATTACTTCTCCTTCTCAACAAGTTGGCCCTGCTACCCCCACAACTGTAGGCCCTGGTGGATATTTCACGGGTACTCAATACCTCAATTTCGACGCTTCTGGCCCCATTCGCATCGTCTCTGTTTTGGTCGATGCCAATACTGCTGGAAATAGAACAATCGAGCTCTATGATGCCATCAATGGCGGAGGCACCCTCATCCAATCAACTACCGTAAATGTTCCCAGCGGCCAAAGTCGAGTTACACTTAATTTTGTACTACCCGCTGCAGGCACTTACAGCATCGGAGGAACGGCCTTTGATTTCTACAGAAATAGTAGTGGAGCCAACTACCCCTATAGTGTCGCCGGCCTAATTAGCATTACTGGCTCTTCTTTTAACTCCGATTATTACTATTTCTTCTATGATTGGGAGATCCAAGATGCCCCCTGCCGCTCTGCTGCCGTTACGGTAAATGTTTCCGCCGATCAAGCTAACTTTAACCATGACGCAAATGCTAGTACCCTTGCCGTTAACTTCACGGACCAATCCGCTGGAGCCAATAACTGGAACTGGGACTTTGGCGATGGCAATAGCGCTAGCCAACAAAATCCTAGCTATACCTATGCTGCCGCTGGCGTTTATGTCGTTCAACTGACGATTAACGGCAATTGTAGCTTTACCGATACAGTCACTGTCGGACCTACCGCTACCCAAAGCTGGAGCAATGGCACAGATGTTCGCCTCCTCCCCAACCCTAGCCTTGGCCAAAGCCAACTGCAACTCTCTAGCGCACTTAGCCAAAACTTGAGCATCCAACTACTCTCCCTAGATGGCCGCCTCTTGAAAAGCTATGAACTGCCCGCCGGCCAAAACAAACTAGATCTTAATGAAAATCTAGCCCCCGGCTTCTACTTCTTGCGCCTCCAAAAGGCAGAAGAACAACTTACCCTCAAATGGATTATCCAAGACTAATCCCTCCCGATTTTTCTTGATATTCAAACTTAGAGACCTTCTTTTCAGGAGGTCTCTTTTTTTTGGGGCCTGCCGCCTTTGGCGGCCGGGCCCTTGCAGGGCTCGCAGGTCTGCTCGGCCCTTCAGCCCTTCGGGCTTCGGTCTGGCCTGCGGCCACCCTTTCAGGCCCCTAGGCCAAATGGGAACCCTTCGCTTCTGCCCCCCTTTGATAAAAAAAGGCTACTTTAAGCTATTCTCTCTATAGATATATGCCATCCCTATCTTAGGATAACTAGTTTTTGCGCAGATATATACCTTCCCTGCCTTTTGATGACTAGTTTTTGCGCAGATATATGCCTTCCCTGCCTTTTGATCGCTAGTTTTTACGCAGATATATGCCTTCCCTGCCTTTTGATGACTAGTTTTTACGCAGATATATGCCTTCCCTGCCTTTTGATCGCTAGTTTTTGCACAGATATATGCCTTCCCTGCCTTTTGATCGCTAGTTTTTGCAGAGCAAATAGCTAAAAGAAACTTTTCTCTTTAGGCTAGGACCTAAAAAGGGCCAGCTAAATAGCTGGCCCTAAATCTTATGGATCTAGCAGGGCGCAAAGCGCCCGCAGGCTGAGGGATGAGAGCAGGGCCGCCCTAGGCGGCAGCCCCAGGCGCTTTAGCGCCGCAGGGCCGAGCGAACAGCGAGCTGCGGACAGCCCGACCCGCCCGCAGGGCGGGGCAGCCCCAAAAAATAATCCTCCAATCCTAAAGCGATAACTCCCAACTCAAACCCGAAATATCGACTAATCTTAGGGCTTTGGCCTTAGCCGCCAGCCTTTTGCTAAGGGGCAGACTCAGGCGAGCCTTGGCCCCCAAGGGAACCACTAGGCTATGTGCCCCCGCCTTGATTTTAGCGGGATAAGCATTCTGAATTTGTTGGTCGGGCAGGCTAGAAAGCACCTTTTGGTCCCAGGTCTTTAGAACTTGCCCTCTCTCATCTAACAATTCAATCTGGATGATAAAGGAGCCATAGACATCTACGCCCTCTATGCGATAGAGCTCAAAGCTCAGACTATCGGCCTGAAGAAGCGGGGCTGATAGGGCCAATTTGGGCTTAACAGATTTGTTGTGTAGTTGCCCCCATAGGCCCGAATGAAAATATTGATTGGTATAAAGGGCGAGGGCCAAGATGAGCAAACTGCTCCATAAAACGGGCTTTTGGAAGCGTTCCCAGCGGATAGGGCCAGAGCTCCAGAACGACAGGTAACTGCTCCAGCCCCAATGCTCCAAAGCATAATGATCTAGGCTATAGCGGCCTCCGCCCGTCATAAATATACTGGCCCCAGCAGATACCCCCAAAATGCCAATTTGCCATTCATCTAGGCAGGTCGTGCCCAACCAGCCCGAACCCAGCAAAATGCCTAGGGCAAGGCCCAAAACGGCCAGACTCATCAGGCGACTTAAAAAGCCAAGCATAAAAAAGAGGCCCACAACACCCTCTACCAAAGTAAAAAAGAGCATGGCCCACCAGAGATAGGCGGGATGTTCGAGCAAAAACTCGATGATTGGGCCAATGCCTAGGGCCTGCGGCAAAAAATGGTTAAACTTGATGCCGATATAATTAGCCGCATCGGGGTCTAGCTTATTAGAGAGAATCAGGCGGCGCCAAAAAGCCGAGAAATAGGTCCACCCCACCACTAGGCGGAGGCCCAAATTAAAGACGCCCAATAATTTATAAGAAAGGAACTGCTGCCCATCTTGGGGCAAGGCTGTTGTTTGATTTGACATATAAATGAGTTTTTTTAATGAATGAATTGCTTAATTGCCAAGCATTCATCAACTCATTTTTCCATTGTTGGTAGAGCAGAAAGTAGGGTCGAGGAGGGCCTCGAGGGCCTTCGGCATCGAGCATAGCTCTATTTTTCCGCTTCATTTGGCTCAAAAAAAATAGCGAAGCCGAAGAAAGAGGCTTTGGACCTATTTTCTTTAGCTTCACTATCGTTTGGCTCCATTGCAGAAGCCTGTTTTCGCTTTTTTGTTCTGTTTTCGCACAGCTTAGGCCTTTGGCTTTTGCGGCCACAGCCGTGGGCAATTGGCCCAAACTGCTTTGCAGGGCCCAGCGCATTTTGCAAGGAGCCAGCAAGAGCAAGCTGCCCAAAAAGAGCAGGCCAATATATCTGCGAAGCCTTTTCATAGGCACAAACATAAGGCTTTATTCCTTGCGCTTTTCTTAGCTATTTGCTAAAGCTTTCCAAAAGTCCTTTAGCCCCTTCAAACAAGCTGTCTAGGGCTTTTTCCATTTGCCAGCCGGCTCGATTGCGGGGCTCTACATAATTGGAGATAGACCGCAGGGCCACAAAAGGCTGTTTGGCTTGCAGGCAGGCAAAGAAAAAGGCAGCGCCCTCCATACTCTCCAAATCGGCCTCGGGATATTTGGCCCGAATCTGCTCGATAGAATGGGCAGAACCATGGGCTTTATTGACCGTTAGGCCCGTAGCCAGGGGCAAAAACTCGCTTTCATCGGCCTGGGGATTATAAAGCCGCTTATTGATATAAGGCGGATTACTTGGTTCTAAGAGGCCCAAATCAAAGAGATCTAATAGGCGACCGTCTTTTTCCTCGGCCCCTAGGTCTCCTAAGATTTCGGCCCGAACGTGATAGAGCTGGCCCAAAACCAAATCGGGATTCAAGGCTCCAGCTACCCCTAGGTTAATCGCCAAATCGGGGGGATTTAAGAGGAGCTCTTGGCCCAAAGCATGGGCGGTATGCATACTGCCCACCCCAGTGATTAGGCAATGTAGTTCTAGTTGGCCTTGCTTAAAGCTACCCGCTCTGCGCTGGGGCTCCCAGTTTTTGTACAGCCATTGCAAAAGGGGCGAAATTTCTAGTTCGGTAGCGGCGACAATCAGGAGTTTCATAGTTGAGTGGCTTGTTCGGCGAGATATTCTTCTTGGCTGAGGCGGTCATAATAGCGCATCTTAAAGCGCTCATTTTCGAGGACCACTTGAGTGTGGCTAACCGTCTGCACAATGCCATTATTGCGGTACATCACTAGGCCATTTTCGATATCGCCTTGGCCACCTTCCTGATGAAACTGCCAAGCGGATTCTGGGCGGTAGATGCCTTGTTGGCCCTTCCAATCGCTAAACCAGCCCGCTCTTTGGGCCTGAATCGGAGCGGGATAAAGAGTGGCAGAAGACCAGATATAGGCTTCGGTGGGCATCAATTCTTCTACATGAGCCCTTTCCTCATCCCAGCGCAATTGGTACAAACTGCCTCGGTCATAAATGACCAAAGTAAAGGGTTCGATCCCTTCAAAATCATAGTGTTCAAAAAAGCTGGGCGCATCTTCATAATCAAAGAAATCGAGGACCAGCAGGCCACGGCTGCGCTTATAAGGCGGTTGGTGTTTATGTTTCACAAAGGCGCCATTGAGCAAACAAAGCAGGCGGCCATTATCCGAGGCGGCAATCCAAGTTCCCCCTTGGCTCGGCTCTTTGGGGTAAATCAACCCCTTTTCCTCATTCTTAAAAATCCCCTCGGGTTGGCGGCGGGGGCTCTCATCTCGGTTAGACGTCAGTACAAATTGGTCCTTGCCTAGGGGCAAGTAAGTTACGGTACACATAATATTATAAAGTTCTTGTTTTTCGGTTGGGGGTTGGGGATATTTTGGGGCTGCCCCGGCCAAGGGCCGGGTCGGGCTGTATCGGGGCTCGCTGTTCGCTCGGCCCTGCGCGGGCTTTGCCCGCTGGGTCTGCGGCTTCGCCGCCCCCCTTTCCATCCCTCAGCCGAGGCGCTTTGCGCCTGCTCGCTGCAAATTATTGGCCCAATAAAATTTGTTGGGGAAAGAGTTTTTTGAGGCGGGCATCATGGGTTACAATCAGCAGGCTAGCGTTTAGGGCTTCTGATTGTTCGCGGAGGAGTTGGGCCACTTCCTTGGCATTTTTATCGTCTAGGCTGGCCGTGGGTTCATCGGCGAGGATGAGTTGGGGGCGGCGCAGTAGCACTCTAGCAATAGCGATGCGTTGTTGTTCGCCTTGGCTTAATTGATGGGGTTTGGCCTTGCCTTTATCGGCTAGGCCTAGGCGGTCTAGCAACTGGGAAATGGCGTTTTTATCTTGTTTGATTTTGGCAAAATACTGAGCGGCTAGAAGGTTCTCTTCTACATTTAGGGAGCGGACCAGGTGGGCCTGTTGAAAGACGACGCCTACCTTTTGGCCTCTAAACTCATCTAATTGGCCCTTCATATTTTCTAGGGCTAGCTCTCCTAGGCGGATACTTCCGCTTTGTAATTTTCGGAGGCCAGCGATCAGGTGGAGCAGGGTGGTTTTGCCGCAGCCGGATTGGCCTAAGAGCAGGCGTTGTTCGCCGGCGGGGCAAGTAAAATTGGGAAAATCGATCTGTTTTCCATCGGGATATTGGTAACTAACATCTTGAACGTGTAGGTCCATAGGAAAGAAGTTTCTGGTCCAAAAAATGGCGGCTTTGCCGCCTTGGCCGCAGGCCAAACGGCCTAGGGGCGTGAAGGGGTGGCCGAAGGCCAGACCGAAGCGCGCAGCGCTGAAGGGCCGAGCGAATAGCGAGCCCCGGAACGTAGCGCCGCAGCTTGCTGCGGAGGCCCCAAAAGGGCATAAAAAAGGGGAGAACAGCGAACTGTCCTCCCCTCAAAAGTACAATATTTTGGCTTATTTCTGCAAAATAATGCGTTCGGTCAATACTTGCTCACCCACGATAATGCGAGCGAGATAAACGCCAGCGCTATAATTGGCTAGGTTAATTTGGTAGTTATGGTTACGGCCCAATTGGCTGGGGAAGCGTTGTACTTCTTGGCCATTGAGGTTAAAGATCGTCAATTGTACTTCTTCTTCCTTGGCTAGTTCAAGTTGAAGCTGAGCAACAGCTTGCGTAGGATTGGGGAAGAGGTTCAATTGGTTAAGGCCTTCAACTCCATTGATGTTAGTGGGTTGAGTATAAGCCACAGTGATAATTTGGCTAGTAGAGCAACCTACTCGATCGTAGACAGTAACTTCATACTGGCCAGAAACGAGGTTATTGATGCTAGCGGTAGTGTCTCCAGTATTCCAAACGATATAGTAAGGACCAACACCGCCAGAGACAGAAATATCGATAGAGCCAGCGAAGTCGCTGCTTTCGTTTACGATATTATCTACATTGATTGTCAAAGCGGGGTTAGCGCTAATTGTGTAGCTTTCGTCATAAGTACAGCCGATAGCGTCGGTAACGGTTACGCTATAAGTTTCGCCATCGAGGACGTTGCTTAGAGCGGCAGTAGTTGCGCCATTGCTCCAGTTGTAAGTATAGGGAGCTGTACCACCTTGTACGCCTGCTTGGAGGGTACCAGCATTGCCACAGTCTACACCATTAGCCACAAAGTTAAAGTTGATCGGGGCTGGGCCATTAACGGGATAAGTTTCGGTAAACTCACAGCCGTTATCGTCGGTAATTGTTACGGTATAAGTTCCAACATCTAGTCCAGAGATATCTTCAGTAGTAGCGCCAGTGGTCCAATCAAAAGAGAAAGGAGCGGTACCGCCAGTTAGGCTGATATCAACAGCACCGTTACCGTCCCGTCCGCAGCTAAGTGTGCTCAATTGAGCGCTAACTGTGGGGGCGGGAAAGAAAGAAATTTGGATAGAGTCGGTCA
Organism: Saprospira sp. CCB-QB6; assembly: GCF_028464065.1. Classification (NCBI taxonomy): domain Bacteria; kingdom Pseudomonadati; phylum Bacteroidota; class Saprospiria; order Saprospirales; family Saprospiraceae; genus Saprospira; species Saprospira sp. CCB-QB6. The sequence continues at coordinate 1,146,096 of NZ_CP116808.1, forward strand.
AAACACAACCATTTCCATCAGTCATGGTCACGGCGTATTGGCCTTCCACGCTAGTAATAATTCCGGGCACAGTTTCGCCAGTACTCCAGAGATAGCTTTGAGCGCCAGGTGCTGCGGCCAATCCAATAGGACTGCTTTCACAGATAGTTGCATCGGGGCCAAGGTCTAGGTTAGCGGTAGCGACAACTGTAGCCGTAACGGGGGTACGTGTTGTACCACCAGCACAAGAAGTGATCTCTGCATAATAAGTAGTAGATACTTGAAGAGCAGGAGTAGTAAATACGGGATCGGTAGACAAGAGTGTACCGCCAGTAGCTTGATCGTACCAGCTAATTCCGCCAGCGGGCATAGAGGTCAAGCTAGCGCTATTTCCTACACAAGTAGTGTCTCCCATGAAAGTGGGGTTAGGATTAGCGATGCTCACACAAACGTTTGCGGTATCGTTGCTTGCGTTAGCGTCGGCAGCTAGCTGTGTAATAATTTCGAAGCAATAGTTTCCGCCACCAGTAGTGTTAAAGGTACCTACAGTGAGAGTATCTTGAGCGGCAGAGGCTAGTGGACCTGCGTAAGTAGCGTTAAAGGTTTGCGTACCGTTGGGGCCGTTCAAATTTACGGTTACGGGTACATTGCTGATGCTGTTGCTCCCATTATTAGATAGCGTAATCACTAAAACTTCATTGGCGTTTTCGCAGGTTCCTACGCTAGGTGCGTCAACACCAACGGCTACGGCATCATCCGTAAAGATAGTAATCTCATCGGCTCCGATATCGGGCAAGCTTGTCCCTGCAGAGGGGCGAGTTTCTCCATCGATATCAGTGGCAACACCTACAAGGGCTCCAGCGGCGTTGAGTTGGATGTTTTGAACGTGTAGGTCAGTGTAGTTAGCGACAAACTGAGGGTCGATATCCAAAGAGTTGGCATCATAGCCATAGGGGCCAGAGGCCTGCCAAGTAGCCAAGTCATAAGTAGTTGTACCATAATCGATATGGTTAGTTCCGCTAGCCTTATAGAATACGTTATTATCCATAGCGGCCAAGGGCAGGGCATCTGCAGATTCGAAAGCGTAGGCAGAAGCATTATCGGCCACAAAGATATTATTACGAATATCTAGGTCGGTGGGGTCATTCATATAAAGACCAGAAGCGGAAGAGCTTCCAGAACCTACTAGTGTATTGTGCCAGATATCTACATATTGGATATCATCCATATAGAGTGCATCATCACTCTTAGAGAAGACAGTATTGTTGATAATCTGTCCACGGCGAGTGATAGCGCCATCGAAGTTACCATCAGAGATATAGATACCGTAATCTTCTGTCACTACACGGTTGTAGTTAATCGTAAAGTCCATAATATCGAAGCAATAGATTGCATCACTGAAAGTAGAGCCCACAGTTGTTTCAATCGTATTGTAGTTAATCTCGATAGAATCTTGGTCGTCGAGATAGATACCATAGTCATCAAAATCTACAATTGTATTGTTGATGATACGGTTGTATTTGTTGCGAGCGGCGCTAGCGCCTTCGATGTGAATTCCCATTTCACCACCAGTGATATAGTTATTCTCAATAAGAGTATAATTAGCATTATTACCCTCTGTATAGTCATTGGTATATTCTCCTGAAATAACCACAGGAATCACATCAAAGACAGAAGTTTGGAAAGTCGCTGAGATGTAGTTATTTCGGATGCTATTATGATCTGCACCATTGGTAAAATGTACAGCCCAACCATCATCTCCAGAAGCGGCAGTAGTCGCAATATTGAAGTTTTGTACCGTTACATAATCGACTTCATCAAACAACACAGTAGCATATTGGCTATTAGAAGCGTCATGTGTAAGGAAAGTAGTTGCGGTATCGCCACCATCAAAAGTAATAGTATTCGTCATACTTGCGCCAGTGATTTCTCCGACTAGGGCTAGTTGTTGCCCAGCATAGACGCCTGGAGCGACTTGGAAAGTGACGGCACCAGCCACACCACATTGGTAAAGGCGAGCAACGGCATCAGTAATAGCGGGAAAGTCAGAAGTGGGTGTACCCACAGTATAAGTACCAACTAGACCTTGGCAAAGCTCGGCATAGAGCGTATCATTGCTCATACGGTCATCGATTTGGCCGTTGGGCATGCTGGTCCAGAAAACAAAATCTACATTTTGTCCAGCGGGGAAGTTGATATTACTTAGGGTAACGTCTACTTCTTGCTGAGGTCCAACAGGAGCTCCAGTGTAGCCAATTGTTCCTTGAGTGGCACCGTTATAGGTCCAATCAATATTAAAAGTCGTTAAATCTTGTACACCAAAATTGCGTACACGTACAGTGACGGCTTGAAAGCCTGAAGTTAAAGGAGAGGTAGGGTTCACTAAAGCGACAACACCTGCGTCATTATCTTTAGGACGATATTCATCTGCTCCAATGTCTACAGTTGTTGCGCCTGTAAATGGACGAGATTCTCCGTCAATATCCACAGTAACGCCTAAGGTATTATCTCCTGCATCATTGGCAAAGGCTCCATCTACGTGTAGATCAGTTGGACCAAAAAATACAGGATCAGCTTCCACAGAGTTAGTACCATGGCCGAAAGTGTTACTATTTTGCCAAGTCACTACATCTACATAGTTAGATGTGCCGAACTGAATAAAGTTTGTTCCAGCGTTAAAGCGGAAGAACAAGTTGTGATCCATATCGGTTAGGGCCAAAGCATCAGCATGGCGGAAAACATAACCGAAGTCTGCAGTAAAGATATTGTTCACTACATTTACATCTAGCAAGTCATTACCATAGAATGAAGCACTAGTAGTACTCGTGCTTTTGTTCCAGGTACTATTATGGAAAACATCAGTCTCATTCACATCATCTAGATAAATGGCATAAGTACCTTCAGCGATAGACATGTTATTGATAATTTCTCCACGACGAGTAGGCGTAGCATCAAAGTTTCCGTCAGAAACATAGATACCATAATCTGGGGCATACACATTATTGCTATTGATACGGAAGTTCATCAAGTCAAAGCAATAAATTGCATCAGCATAGGTATAGCGAAGGTCATTCACGCTGTTTCCAATAATGTCTACAGAATCTTGGTCATCCATATAAATACCATAGTCATCTACACCTGAGATCGTATTATTCACAAAGCGGTTACCTATGTTGGGGGTTGCGCTAGCCCCCTCAAAGCGGATTCCATAGTCTCCTCCAGAAATAGCGTTACCTTGAATAAGGTTATAGTTTGCATTATCGCCTTCTGTATAGTTATTGATATAGCTTCCTGAAGCTAAAATCCCAATTACATCAAAAATACCTGATGTATAAGGCATTGTAATTTGGTTATTGAGGATTTGGTTATTATTGGCCGAATTAGTCAAGAATACCCCCCAAATATCTGTAGATCCAGTACTTTGAATACCTAAGTTTTGGATGCGTATCCACTCTACTCCATCAAGAGCAACGGTAGCATTACCATCTGTGCCAGAACCATCATGAGTTACAATAGTAGTGGCAGGGTTTCCACCATCAAAGGTTACCGTATTAGTTGCAGAAGCTCCTACAATAGGGCCAACCAAAGCAATGTTTTCTGTATAAGTACCAGGCTGAATATTAAACGTAACTGGACCACTAATTCCGCAGCTATACATCACAGCTACAGCATCTCCAATTGTGGCAAAATCGGCAGCAGCACCTCCTATAGTGTAGCTACCATTTAGGCTAGTACAAAATGTCAGCGTCAAAGTATCATTGCCAGGAAAGTTATCTGTATTGCCGTTGGGCAAAGAAGTCCAAGCTCTAATTGTCGTTGAACCAGTAGCAAAGTTGTAGTTACCTAAGTTCACATTTACGCTAGCCTGAGGTGCTACTAAAGTGCTATAATTTACCTGCGTTTGCATCACCCCATTCATTTCCCAGTCAATATTTACTGAGTTTAGGGCATTAGTTCCAAAGTTAGTCAACGTCACATCTACTGCTTGGTTACCAGCGATACCCGGTACTGTTGGTGCGACCAAAGCTGTAATTCCAGCATTATCTGGAACTGGAGCTGTTCCTGTAATACTGAAATCATCTAGGGTGAATCCGTCAGAACCTGTAGTACTAGTTGCTTCAAAGTTGTCGGACCAACCAAAACGCACTTGAAAAGTACTACTGACCAATTGACTATTGGCGGCTAAAATCGCATCAATATCAAATCCTGTTTCATTGAAGTAAGTCCCTAAAGTAGTATTTGCAGTCCAATCATAGATCTCAATCCAAGCATCAGTATTGCTACCACGGATCCAAACGCGATCTTCAGGGTGCACCTCATCACCATGATCCATCCACCAGAAGCTAAGTTCTAGATCATTAGATCCAAGGTAGGGGGATAAATCCCCTGTAAAGGTTAAATAAGAAATTCCTAAGGTACCACTTACTTCTGCATCTAATGTCATTGCTCGGCTACCTCCATGATAAAAGGCAGAGCCAGCATCTGTCCGAAGACGACAGTTCGTGGTATTTTCCTCAAATTCCCATTGGTATCCTGTACCTGTAAGGCCAGGAACAGGGTTGGTCGTGGCTACATAAGTACCCGCTGTGGCGCCCTCAAAATCCTCATTATAAGGGAGGCTTAGCTGAGCCTGCGAAGAGGTCCAACTAGCCAAAAACAGCGCTACACAGTAACCTAATTGTGTTAACGTTTTTCGCATCGTTTAAATTTAAGTTTGATGAAGAGTTATAAATTAGTGAAATCTTCCTAGGTAAAGTTAAGGATTTTTCAATTGAAAACAAACCCTCTTTAACGCCTATCCCTGTTACATAACATATCTTCATATTTTGTTTTTATTCTCTCCGCTAACTAGACCAATAAAGCCCTACTTTAGGAGCGAAGCGACTAGCTGAGGGATGGATAAAGGGGGGCGTAGGCCAGACCGAGCCGCTGTAAGCGGCGACAAAAAGGCTGAAGGCCGCAGTTCGATGACCGAAGGGAATAACGGCCGAGCGAGCAGCGATCCCTGACAACCAGCCCCTAAAGGGGCGCCAGTTCGACGACCAACGGGAGTACCCCGCCCGACCCGCCCTTCGGGCGGGGCAGCCCCAAAACAAACCCATATTCAAACAATAATATATTTCACTACACATCCTCAAAGACAAAAAAGCAGAAAAAAAAAAAAAGAAAAGCCTAGATATTGTTAGCTTAACAGCTAGAATTTAAAATAAGTCTTAATATATGTCTGCTCCGCCCAAAAAAGCGAAAAGAGTTATCGCTTGGTTTCGCCTAGATTTGCGACTACATGATAATGAAATGCTCACCGAAGCCCTGAAGGCTGGCGAGGAGGTGTACCCCGTCTATGTCTTTGATGAACGGACATTTAAGGGCAAAACGGAAGCAGGCTTTGCCAAAACGGGCCCCAGACGCTGCCAATTTATTATTGAGGCTGTGGCCGACCTGCGCCAACAACTGCAAGCCCTTGGCATTGATCTCATTATCCGTACAGGAAAGGCCGAAGAAGAGATTTTTCAGCTGGCCCAAGAACTCAAAACAGGCTGGGTGTTTTGCAACCGAGAAAAGACTTATGAGGAAGAAGTTCAACAAAATCGCTTAGAAGAAAAACTTTGGACGATTGGGCAAGAAATTCGGTTTTTTAGAGGCAAAATGCTCTACTACACCCAAGATCTCCCCTTCCCTATTGCCCATACACCCGATGTTTTTACTCAGTTTCGCAAGGAAGTTGAAAAGCTAACGCCTGTTCGAGAACCGCTCCCCAAACCCCAAAGTTTTGTTGCCTGGAGCCACCGATTAGCCCTGGGAGAACTTCCACAATTAAGCGATTTTGGCTGGGAAACGCCCCCCAAGGACGAACGTAGCGTGTTGCATTTTAAAGGCGGAGAAACTCAAGGTCTCAAACGCCTACATTATTACCTCTGGGAATCCGATGCGATCGCTAAATATAAAGAGACCCGCAACGGCCTGCTGGGCCCCGATTACTCTAGCAAATTCTCCCCCTGGCTCGCCCAAGGCTGCCTCTCCCCCAAACAAATTTATGCCGAGCTGAAACGCTACGAAAACGAACGGAAAAAGAATAAATCAACCTATTGGCTCTATTTTGAACTGCTCTGGCGCGATTTCTTCCGCCTTATGGGCAAAAAATATGGCCACCAAATTTTCTTATACACCGGACTCCGTGGCAAGAAGAAAAAATCACTCTCCAATAATATGCAGGCTTTTGAAAATTGGATGCTTGGCCAAACTGGGCAACCTTTTATCGATGCAAACATGAGAGAATTAGCCAAAACTGGCTTTATGTCCAACCGCGGCCGCCAAAATGTCGCTAGCTACCTGATCAACGACCTCAAAGTCAATTGGCAACTAGGTGCCGAATATTTCGAATCGACCCTAATTGACTATGATGTGACCAGCAACTGGGTCAATTGGCTCTACATCGCTGGCGTTGGCAACGACCCCAGAGAAGATCGCTATTTCAACCCCATCAGCCAAAGTAAACGCTACGATCCCGAAGGCGAATATATCAAATATTGGCTGCCCGAACTCCAAGAGGTGGATAGCCGCGATATCCACGAGCTGGATAGCCGCCAATTTATAACCAAAGAACCAAAGCAATAATATTCAAGGTCCAGCGCTTCTGCTGGACTTTTTTTATTTTCTGGGGCTGCCCCGCCCTGCAGGCGGGTCGGGCGGGGTACTCCCGTTGGTCGTCGAACTGGCGCCCCTTTAGGGGCTGGTTGTCAGGGCTCGCTATTCGCTCGGCCGTTACTCCCTTCGGTCATCGAACTGCGGCCTTCAGCCTTGTTGCCACCGCTTACAGCGGCTCGGTCTGGCCTACGCCCCCCCTTTTCCATCCCTCAGCCAAGGCGCTGCGCGCCTTTCTATACGCAACATTAAGCAAGCACAACAATGCCCTAAAACATTAAGAGAGATTTAAAAGTAAAAAAAGAGGCCTAAAGCCTTTCTAAAATGATTTAATTTTGGCCCAAGTTAGTAGAGCCTAAAAAAATGCCTATTTTAGGGCCCTTAAACACTAAAAAATAAAGGGAAAGCCCAACTCCCTTATATAATTAACATCCAAGCCCTTAAAAGGCTAAAAAAATAATACAGATGCAATCTTCGGCAGATATTCAAGCCCTGAACGAACGCATTTATGCAGAAAGCCATGTGATCGAACGCCTTTTGGCCGAAACCTCTAAGGTGATTATTGGCCAAGAATACATGATTGAGCGCCTCCTTATGGGCCTACTCACCAAAGGACACGTTCTTTTGGAAGGACTCCCCGGCTTGGCTAAAACCCTAGCGATCAACACCCTATCTAAGGCCATTGATGCAGAGTTTAAACGGATTCAATTTACCCCCGATTTGCTGCCTGCAGATATTTTGGGGACCATGATTTACAATCCCGCCAACAACAGCTTTTCTGTCCGTAAAGGCCCCATTTTCGCCAATTTCATCCTCGCCGATGAGATTAACCGTGCCCCCGCTAAGGTCCAATCCGCCCTGCTAGAAGCCATGCAAGAGCGACAAGTCACAATTGGCGAAAAAACCTATAAACTGCAAGAGCCCTTTTTGGTCCTCGCTACCCAAAACCCCATCGAGCAAGAAGGAACTTATCCCTTGCCCGAAGCCCAAACCGACCGCTTTATGCTCAAGGCCAAAATTGGCTATCCCAAAAAGAGCGAGGAACGCCAAATTATCCGCCTGAATATGAGCGGAGAATTTAGCCAGGTCCAAAAAGTAGCCAGCATTGAAGATATTTTGCGCGCCCGCAAAACCGTCCGAGAAGTCTATATGGACGAACGCATCGAGCAATATATTCTGGACCTCGTTTTTGCTAGCCGATTCCCCAAAGAACACGGCCTCGCCCATCTAGAAGATCTCATTACTTATGGCGGTTCGCCTCGAGCAAGTATCAACCTGGCCCTAGCGGCCAAAGCACAAGCCTATATGCGCCGCAGAGGCTATGTGATTCCAGAAGATGTACAAGCCATCGCACCCGATGTGCTCCGCCACCGTATCGGTCTAAGCTATGAAGCCCAAGCCGAAAATATTAGCCAAGAAGATATTATTGAACAACTCCTCAACACGGTAAAGGTCCCTTAAACATGAGCCAGCAAGTTCGAGATTTAATCAAGAAAGTGCGCAAAATTGAGTTAAGGACCAGAGGCCTTTCTGCTATGGCCTTTTCGGGCAGCTACAAAACCCATTTCAAGGGTCGAGGGATGTCCTTTAGCGAGCTGCGCAGCTACCAATATGGAGATGATATCCGAAACATTGATTGGAATGTGACGGCCCGCACGGGCACGCCCTATATCAAGGTTTTTGAGGAAGAGAGAGAGCAAAATTTTATGCTTTTGGTCGATGTCAGTGCCTCGACCAATTTTGGTAGCCACGATATCAATAAACGGGAGTTTATGGCTGAGCTGGGCGCCACTTTGGCCCTAGCCGCTATCCGAAATAACGATAAGGTGGGCGTCATCTTTTTTTCCGATAAGATTGAGCAATATTTGCCCCCCAAAAAAGGGCAAAATCACGGCCTGCGCATTATCCGCGAGCTGTTGCAATGCCAATCAGAAAGTCCACATACCGATATTGACCAAGCCCTCCGCTACCTGACGGGCCTAGTGCGCAAGCGCTGCACGGCCTTCCTCTTGTCCGATTTTTTGGACCCCAATTATGGGCGCTACCTCAAGGTGGCCGCTAGCCGACACGATTTGGTGGGCCTGCAGGTCTATGATCCCCGAGAAGTAGAACTTCCCAATTTGGGCCTTTTGCCCATTCGAGATGCCGAAACAGGCAATTGGCGCTGGATAGATAGCGCCTCACCCAACGTTCGCCAAGCTTATAAAGAGCGCTTTGAGCAACAAACGCAAACTTTTAAAGAGCAGTTTGGCAAATTGGGCATCGATTCGCTCAGTTTGTGCACCGACCAACCCTTTGTGGGGGCGCTACGGCAGTTTTTCCAAGAACGCCCCGCCTTATAAATGACCAGAAAATACCATGATGCACCGCCCTTTGTGGATACGCTATATATATTATTGTTTTTATCCTATGATGAGTAGGATTTGGGGCCTCCTGCCTGCGGCAGGCGCTACCTTCGGCAGCTCGCAGGTCTGCTCGGCCCTGCGGCCCAAGGGCCTTGGTCTGCGGCTGCGCCGCACTGCCTACGATCGCTAGGCCAGGCCAGCCCTTGGCCTATTAGCGAGCTACAAACCGCAAAAACCAAGGATAGCCAAAGCGAAGAACTTCATTGGCTGAGGGATGGAAAGCAGTGGCCGCAGGCCAGACCGAGGCGCTTTGCGCCGAAGGGCCGAGCGAATAGCGAGCTGCGACAACCAGCCCGCCGCAAGGGCCAAAGGCCCGCAGCGGAGGCCCCAAATTATCGCCTTTATTATTGCCTTATTGCTGCCTGTATTGGGCTATGCCCAGCCCGTCGTCACCTTTTCTGCCGATAGCACCGAGCTTTTGATTGGAGACCAATTGACGGCCAAAATGCGCTTGGAGAGTCGAGAAGAATTGCTGGTGCGCTTGCCCAATCCCACGGAATATTGGGATAATAAATCGGTGGAAATCATTCGGCTTTCGGAGCAATTGGAGGAAACTAGCCCTGAGGGCCTCAATAGTTTTGAGAAAAAAATTACGCTGACTTTTTGGGATACGGGCCATTATCAGTTGCCTGATTTACCTTTTGTCTATCAAAAAGATGGAAAAGTAGACAGCATTTGGGTACAGGTTCCGATGATTCTGGTGAAATTTCCGGCAGGTATTCGGGGCGATTCTACTTATATGGCCCCCATTAAGGATATTATGGAGGAACCTCAGAGTTTTATGGAAAAACTGCTCGAATGGTTCTTTACTTATTTGCCCATTATTGCGGTGATTCTGCTGATCTTCTTTTTGGGTGGTTTGGGCTTTTTGGCTTATCTGCTGTACAAAAAGGCGCAGGAGCGCAAGGGACGAAAATCCCCAGAGCAACTGGCTCGTATGGAATTAGAGCGGCTTTTGGCCAAGGAGCATTTGGAGCGAAACGAGTGGGCGGACTATCACACGGGCATAAGTTGGATTATTCGCACTTATTTGCATCGTCGATTTAAAATTAAGGCATTAGAGGCGACGACCAATCAGCTTTTGGCTCAGGTGAGTTACGATCAGTTGGAGCAAACCTTAATTTTGGACCTTCGAGAAGTTTTGGAGACGGCGGATTTGGTCAAATATGCCAAAGCCTCTCCCTTGGCCGCAGCTAATGATTTTGCCTTAAAATTTATTCATAAAATGTTGGAATATGTAGAGCAGCAGGAAGCGCTCCGCAATAGTTCAAATTAAGCTAGAGCATGTCCGATCTTTCATCTATTATTTTTGCACAAGCTTGGGTCTTGCTTCTTTTGCCCTTATTGCCTTTCCTTTGGTATTGGCGAAAACGGACCCATTATTATGCAGATCTAGAGTTATCTTCTACGGCAGGTTTGGGCCAAACCCAGAGCTGGCGCAGTCGTTTGCGTCCGTTATTGCCTTGGTTACAAATTTTGGTCTTAGCCCTGTTAGTTTTGGCCCTAGCTCGTCCCCAAAAAGTATTGGTCAAAGAGAGCATCAAGGCTGATGGGATAGATATTGTTGTCGCCTTAGATGTATCGAGTAGTATGTTGGCTCGTGACTTCAAGGAAGATCGTTTGGATGCTTCAAAGCGGGTTGTTCAAAGTTTTGTTGATCAGCGGCCTTATGATCGTTTGGGGCTTGTTCTTTTTGCGGGTCGCAGTTATACACAATGTCCATTAACCACAGATCATGGCATGCTCAAGCAGTTGATTAGTCGGGTAGAATGCGGCTTAATTGAAGAGGGCACGGCCATTGGGATGGGCTTGGCCAATGCGGTGCGTCGTTTACAAAAAAGCCAAGTTAAAAGTAAAGTCATTATCTTATTGACAGATGGCGTTAATAATGCGGGACGGATTCCGCCTTTACAAGCGGTAGAAGCCGCCAAAAAGCTGGGCATTAAAGTCTATACGATTGGCGTAGGGACCAGAGGGCGGGCCTTGGCGCCCATTTACCGCAAAGCCAATGGCAGCTTTGTCTTTAGTCCAACAGAAGTAGAAATTGACGAACAGCTCTTGCAGCAGATTGCGCAGAGCACCAACGGCCTTTACTTTCGGGCCACAGATGAAAAAAGCTTAGAGAAAATTTACGCTCAGATTGACAAATTGGAGCGTTCAAAAATTGAGAAAGAGACCTTTACTCGTCATAAAGAGCTTTATCATTATTTTCTATTTTTAGCGGTTCTTATGCTGCTGCTTCATCTTATTCTTCAACAAACCGTATTGCGTAGCATCGTCCAATAGTTTTATTATGCAGTTTGAATCTCCCAGTTTGCTGGCCCTACTAGTCTGCATTCCCCTAATTATCATTCTTTTTATTAGGGCGCAGCGGGTCAATGCCCAAATTCGGGCGCGTTTTGGCAGTTGGGCTGCTTTTCAGCGGATGATCCCTGCTTTTGCTCCTGGGCGAAACAGGCTCAAGTTTGCTTTGGCTAGCTTGGCCCTCAGTCTTATGATTTTGGCTTGGGCCAACCCAAGAATGGGAAGTCGGAGCCGTAAAGTAGAGCGGGCTGGCGTAGATGTTTATTTGGCGCTGGACCTTTCTCGGAGTATGTGGGCCAAGGATGTACAACCTAAGGGATTGGACCGTTTAGAAAAGGCTCGTTTGTTTAGCTTAGAGCTCTTGCAAGGGTTAGCCAATAATCGAGTGGGACTCATCTTCTTTGCAGGAGAAGCCTTTTTGCAAATGCCTTTGACCTTAGATCATAGTTCGGCTCAGGTTTTCCTTTATAATGGTTTGGAAGAGGTTGAATTGGTACAGGGAAGTACGCCTGAAAAAGTATTAGAATTGGTCCAGAAATCGGAAATTCAACCAGATGGCAAACAGCATCAGAAAGCAGTTGTTTTTGTTACTGATGGAGAAGAGCATAACCCCAAAGCCTTGGAAGCGGCCAAACAGGCCCGCCAAAATGGCATTTTTACTTATACGATTAGTGTAGGCTCTAGTCAAGGGGCCAAAATTCCTTTGCAAAGAGAAAATGAGTTAGGTTTTCACCAAGATAAGCGAGGAGAGGAAGTGGTAACCGCCACCAATAAAAAGATGTTGGCCGAATTGGCCCAAGTGGGCGGCGGCAGAGCCTTTGATATTGACCAAGGGAAAAATATTTTGCCCGCCTTGCTCCAAGATTTTAAAAAGCTGGAGCAGCAGGAATTTGATGAACTACAATATGATGATTTTGATAGCTATTATCAATATTTGTTGGCTCCTGCCCTACTCTTCCTCTTCTTTGAGTTTTTTCTGGCCTACCGTAAAAAATCATAAGCGATGAGAATAATTATTTTTTTTCTGCTAGCGCTGCCCTTTGGGCTATTGGCCCAAGAATCTTCTCGTAAGAATCTAATTGAGGGGAATAAATACTATCGCTCTGGAGAGCAAGAAAAGGCGGGACAAAGTTATCAGAAGGCGCTGCAAACGGACCAAAACAATAGTAAGGCTTGGTATAATCTGGGCAATGTATTATATAATGCTCAAAATTATGAAGAAGCCGTAGAGCATTATAAACAAGCCATTCAGCAGGCAGAAAACCCTGAGATTGAAGCTAGGGCCTACCACAATTTAGGCAATGTTTACGCTAAAGAACAAAAGCTAAAAGAAGCGGTAGAATCCTATAAAAATGCGCTGCGCATTCGGCCCAAAGATGTAGAGACCAAACACAACTTGGCCCAGGTACTGCGGACCATCAAGCAGCAGCAGCCCCCTCCCCCCAAGCCCAAAGATGACGAAAAGAAAGAACAAGAAGAACAAGAATCTCCCCCTCCAGATGAAATGTCGAAAGATGAGGTGGAACGCATGATGGAGATGATTGAGAAAGAAGATAAAGACACCCAAAAGGAAAAGAAAAAGCAACCTAAAAATCGCCAAAATCCAGAAAAAGACTGGTAAGCAAATTGTATTTATAATGAGCTGGAGGCCTAGACAGGCGGCTCCAAGATGTTATTCTTCATTTTTAAATTCAACTGCATAATGAAAACGCTTTTTAGTACTTTGATGGGGCTATTTTTGGCCCTTGGGCTGCAGGCCCAAATGCCCAGCATTTCTTTGGAAATTCCTTATGATACGGTAGGAACCGAAGATGTTTTTCAATTGCACTACCATATTCAAAATGGGGGGCAAGTAGATTTCCAACAACCCAACTTTATTGATTTTGAGGTAATTGGCACATCTAGTAGTAGCCAAACTTCTATTATCAATGGGCAGAAAAGCAGCAAAACGACCTATAGTTTTAGCCTAAAGGCCCGTTATGCGGGTTATTTGGCCCTACCTGCGGCTACGGCCCTTATTGATGGACAGAGCTATAGCAGTCCCAATGGTTCTGTATTCGTGGTAGAGGGTCCATTGAGAGGAAATGGCCAAAAAGGCAATTTCTTTGGCTTCTCGCCTTTCTCTGAAGAGTCTCCTTTTGGTCAGGGGTTTAATATGCAGCCCGATGATTTCAATTTGGACAACTTCAACCTAGATCAATTTAATTTTGACAATTTTGATATGCAGGGTTTTGGCAACTTGAGTGATGCCAAAATGCAAGAATTGATGCAGCGGCAGCAAGAGCTCATGCAGCGTTATCTGCAAAATCCCGACTCCTTGCTCAAGCAACTCGATCCGCAACTTAGAAATATGGACCAAGAATTTGAGCAGCTTTTCCGCCAAATGGAGGATCAGTTTCCAGGTTTGTTGGGGCCCGACAGCCAACCCCAAAAACAACCCAAAGAGCAGAAAACTTATCGGCTTTAGGGAAAAGGGCTTGGCCAAGCGCAGGCTGGCCTAGCGATGTGGAAGGGTGGCCCGAAGGGCCAGACCCAGCCGCCGAAGGCGGCGCAGGGCCGAGCAGAACTGCGAGCCCTGAAACGTAGCGCCGCAGCTTGCTGCGGAGGCCCCAAATCAATATCTAAGTCAACAACTACCAGATTAAATCAGACGTTTTGAAAAGCTACCAACTCAGTTTACTCCTCCTTAGTTTTTGGGCCATGAGCAGCAGCTTATTGGCCCAAAAAATCGCTTTTGTAGCCGACTGCAATGCTTCTAAGGTCGTGCTGGGCAATGCCTTTAGAGTCTCTTTTCGGCTAGAAAATGCAGAAATTAAAAAGATTCGATTTCCCGATTTTGAAGGCTTGGGATTTCAGATTGTGGAAGGGCCTGTGAATGAAAGCCGCTACACGAATATCAACGGCAACCGCTATACTTTTGAGGCTTATACCTTTAGTTTGGCCCCCAATGCGGAGGGAAATTATACGATTGGGCCAGCGGAAGTGACCACTTACAATGGGAAAGTGTTGAAAACCATGCCTGTTAAGATTAAATGTGTGGCTCCAAGTAGTAGCAATGTCCAAAGCCTCAATGACCACAATTTGCCTAAAGAATTAGCGGGCAAGGTGCTTTTTCGGCTAGAATGTGAACATGATTCGGCTGTTGTAGGCGAGCAAATTCGCCTCAACTACAAGGTGTATACTCAAATTGACATCTCCAATATTGAGTTGGTCAAGGAGCCAGAATTTCCCTCTATGTACACCAAAGAATATCGGTTCTTTGATAAAGAAGCAAGAGTGGAGGTCATCAATGGGCAGCAATATGCCACAAAAATCATCTACTCGATGGGGGTTTTTCCCTCCAAAAATGGCGAGCTAAGCATTCCTCCTGCAGAAATTCTAATCAGTGTGGGCCGCCAAGATCCTCGCAACCCTTTTGCCAGCCGAAAGCTCAAGCAATACCCCTTACTCAGTCTGCCCAAAACGATCCCCGTTCGCTCACTTTCGGGCCAAGATAAAGATTATACGGGAGCTGTGGGCGAGTATGATTTAGAGCTTTATCTGGAAAAGGATAAAATTACGACCGATGAAGCCCTAGAGCTCGTCATGCGCATTCGGGGTTTAGGCGATATTAAACCCATCACGGCTCCGCCCGTCCATTTTGAAGATGGACAATTTAATATTTTAGAGGTCACTCAAAAAGAAGATATTCGGGAAGGTGGCCGTGGCCTTGGTGGAGAAAAAACCTTCACCTATAAAATTGATCCGCAGGAAGTGGGCAATTTGAGCTTGCGCCCCAGTTTTGTTTACTTTGATGTGCGCGACCGAAAACTGATTCACATAGATACCAACATAAATATTCAGGTGAGTCAAGGGAAACGCATTCTCAACAAGGAAGTGGCCGAAAAAGCCATAGATAGCAGTCAGGTCTTAAGTATGCAAGCCCCTTTGAAAACGGCTAGTTGGCGAGCTTATCCCCGTCCGTTTTTTGGTAGTTATAGCTTTTATTTACTCAGTTTACTGCCCCTTTTGGCCTTTGCAGGAGCCTATGTTTTCATTTTGGGCCGTCAAAAAAGTCAAGAAATTAAAGAAAAACAAGCCCTCAAACGCGCCCCTTACCAACATGCTCAAGAGCAGCTAGATTTGGCCAAAACTGCGTTGAAAACAGATACCGTAGGCGATTTCTACCGCGCCATTGAAGAAGCCCTCAAAGGCTATTTGGGGATGCAACTAGAAGTTCCCTTAGGCGAACGCAGTAAAGAACGCTTGCAATCATTATTGCCCGAAAAAGAAGCCCGTGAACTAGGCGAAATCCTTGAACATTGCGAGCAAGCTCTTTTTGCGGGACAATCCCCCCATAAAACAATGGAAGAGCAGCTCAAGCATAGCCAAAAACTCATTAAACAACTCGAAAAACGCCTTGCCTAATGCTACGCCTTTTTAGCCTCATTTTGCTCCTTGCCGTAGCCAGCCCAAGCTGGGCCCAACTGCCCGATAGCTTGGCCAAACAGTTTGCCATTGGCTATGCCCATTACGAAAAAGGAGAGTATGAAAAAGCCCTTTCAGCCTATCAAAAGGCCGTTTTACCTGGCTATTGCTCGGCCGAATTGCAAAATAACTTGGGCCTAACCTACGAGAAATTAGGCCAATATGGCCCAGCCGTGCTCGCCTTTGAACGCGCCCTTTTTTGCCAACCCCAATTTGCCGCCGCTCAAGCTAATTTGACCGCTATTTCAGGCAAATTAAGCCGCCCCAAACAAGCCGAAAAAGCAGCTTTTGTCTTTCGGACCTGGGATAATCTAGCCGCTGGACTCGGCAGTCATTTTTGGGCCTATAGCTTTCTATTTTTTCTCTTTTTGGCCGCAGGCAGCCTCGCTTATTTCCTTTTTGGTCAAAAAAAACAAGGCAAAAGCTGGTTGATCGTTCTCTTCAGCCTGCTGCTCGCCTTTTTCAGCTTTCTCCTTAGCCGCCGCGCCAATTATCTACAATTTGGCCGCCAATGGGCCGTCGTCCTAAGCGAAGAAGCCGCTATTTTAGACAGCCCTTCCATAAAAGGCCAAGAAGTAGAACTGCTCGGCAGCGGAAATAAAGCCCTCATCTTAGAAGAAAAAGAAGATTGGTATTATGTTCGCTTGCCCAATGCCGTACAAGGCTGGATTTCGGCCAAATTACTAGAAAAAGTAGCTTCCTAATTTTATTTTGGGGCCTCCGCAGCAAAGCTGCGGCGCTACGTTCCGGGGCTCGCTATTCGCTCGGCCCTTCGCAAAAAACAAGTTTTTGCTCGGTCTGGCCTACGGCCACCCCTACACATCGCTAGGCCAATTGGACCAACTGCGCTTTCACCAAAAAGAAACAAGACCTCTTAAAATACTTATCATCATGAAAAATATCTTCTCTTTGAGCCTCCTGGCTCTAGTCATGCTTTTTAGCTTTAGCAGCTGCGACAGCCTACAATCGGCCCTAGACGAGGCCTCAAAACTAAATGGCGGAACAGCGGCACTCACGCAGGCCCAAATTGGCGAAGGCCTCAAACAAGCCCTAAAACAGGGCGCTAGCAAAGGCGCTAGCCAACTGGCCGCCAAAGACGGCTTTTTCAAAAATCCTTCGGTTAAAATTCTATTTCCAGATGAGGCCAAACAAGTAGAAAGCCGCCTCCGTGCCCTAGGCGCTGGCAGCCTAGTCGATGACGCCATCGAAAAGCTCAACCGCTCAGCCGAAGATGCTTCTAAATCAGCCAAAGACATTTTTGTTAAAGCCATTACACAAATGACTATTCAAGATGCCACTAATATCTTGATGGGCGACAAAGATGCTTGTACCAGCTACCTCAAAAAAACAACCTCTACCCAATTGTATCAAAGCTTCCAACCTGTAATTAAAAACTCATTGAATAAAACAGGTGCATTGAATGCTTGGACCAATGTAATGACTCGCTACAATAAAATTCCCTTGGTCCAGAAAGTAAACCCTGATTTAGATGACCATGTGACCAATAAAGCCATGGAAGGCCTATTCAAAATGGTAGAAAAAGAAGAAGCAAACATCCGCGCCAATCCAGTAGCTCGCGCTACAGACCTTATGAAAAAGGTTTTTGCCAAACAAGATTAGTAGCCTTTTTAGCGGCTCCTTACGTTAGTAAAAAGAGAAGTCAGTTGATCCTCAGCTGACTTCTTTTTTGTTACTTTTGAGCCTGTTGGACCAAAATGGTCGACCCTAGCCTAAAAATATAATTATGTTCCATCGCACAATTTTATGCTTTTTAATTAGCTGTCTAGGCAGCCACTTCCTTATCGCCCAAGGCGTACAATTACTCCCCTTAGAACAAAATCCCGCACTACAAGAACGGGCCCAACTAAAAAATAATCAGGTTTGCCCCAACCTTCAACTTAACCTCCCTTTCTTTGAAGATTTTGCCAATAATCCCAATGGCATTTATCCCGATTGTAGCCGCTGGCAAGACAATCAAGCCTATATCAATGATCAATTTGGCTATTTGCCCCCTAGTTTGGGCGTTGCCACGCTAGACGGTTTGGACCAAAATGGCCTCCCTTATAATGCTAGCGCTAGTGTCTCTGTCCCTGAAGCAGCAGATACCCTTACGTCTCAAGCTATAGATTTAAGCAACCGCAACCTAGCCGACCAAATTGTATTTAGCTATTTCTACCAGCCCCAAGGTTGGGGCGATCGGCCCGAAGAGGGGGATTCTCTCCTTTTAGAGTTTTTGGACCAAAATGGCGACTGGCAGGCAGTACGTGCGCATGCTGGAGTTCCTAGTTCTGTTTCTACGACTTCCCTCATTGAGTTTGAAGAAGAACTTGTAGTTGTTGATACGGCCTTTTTTCACGCCAATTTTCAATTTAGATTTAGAAACTTGGCCACTATTACAGGCAGTAACGATCATTGGAATATTGACTACATTTATTTGGATGAAAACCGAGATACCAGCCAAGCTAGCAATTATGCTGACGTAAGCTTTCGCATGCGACCTAAATCTCCTTTGGCCCCTTATACCGCTGTTCCTTGGCGCCATTTTGACAATACGCTTTGGTCCGACTCTGTAGTTATGCAATGCTTTAACCATAATGCTAACTCTGGAACCTTAGACCGCCGATATCAAGTATATGATAGCGCACAAGCGAGCTTTTTCTTACTCAATAGCCAAGTGCCCGCTACTACTTATGCAGCAAGTCCCAATATTGACGATGATTATCGAGACCTAAGCATAAATGCCTTTTCTCCCTTTTTAGCTAGCCAAACAACACAACTCATCAGCCGCTATATTATTGAAAATCCCAGCGATTTTCAATCTGCCCCCCGCTATCAAGCCAATGATACGGCCTACCTAAAAACAGAGCTCTCCAATTATTTTGCTTATGATGATGCCTCTGCAGAAATGCGTATTATTGTACAGGGAATTGGAACTCAACTCGCCGTAGAATTTCAGGCCCAAATAGATGATACCCTTAGAGGTATTTATTTTCATCTGCCTTATTTTAGTAATCGCGATGCAGAACTTGACTTCATCAACGTCAAAGTTTGGGAAGATTCTGCAGGAGTGCCCGGCCAAGAGCTTTTCTCTAAAGATATTTATAAACTGCGCTATGTAGCTGGCTTTAATGGCTTTCATTATATGCCACTTAGCGATTTCACAGACAGTCTGACGCCGATTGCCCTAGCTGCGGGCAGCCGCTTTCACATTGGTTGGCAACAAGCCTCTAGCACAGCCGTTCCTGTAGGTTTTGACCGTAATAACACCGATGCAGAAGCCTTTACCCGTGTAAAAATTGGGGGAAATGCCTGGCAGGATTTAGCCTTGGGCGGTGCTGTAATGATTCGGCCAGTGCTTAGTCCATCGGCTAATCCCGTAATTGTTTCTAGTACAAAGCCCTTGGTCCAAAAAACAGGAATTGATTGGACCGTTTACCCCAACCCAATCCAAAGTACTTTAACTATTCAGGGCTTGGAGGAGCATCCCAAAGCCCAACTTCAACTCTATAACAGTTTGGGCCAATTGATGGCCCATAGCCCCGCCCAAACTACTTGGAACTTGCCCGAATTACCCAGCGGAATCTATTATCTATCGGTTTGGGAAAATGGCCAATGCCTAGGCAGCAAAAAATTGTTAAAACCCTAAGCCTGCTCTTTTGTTTTAGCAAAGAACGGCCATTTGGCCTAGCGATGTGTAGGGGTGGCCGAAGGCCAGACCAAAGCCGCCAAAGGCGGCTGCAGGGCCGAGCGAATAGCGAGCCCCGCAGCATAGCGGCGGCCGCCCGCCCTTTAAGGGGCGGCCGCGGGCCCCAAAATATCCCAAAAAGAGCTAAATAAAACATCTAAAAATGAAAGTTGATATTCTTGCCATTGGCGCACATCCCGACGATATTGAAATTTCCTGTTCTGGTACGCTGTTGCACCATATTTCATTGGGGCATAAAGTCGGCCTTTTGGACCTAACCGCTGGAGAATTGGGTAGCCGAGGTAGCGCCGAAATTCGCTTGCAAGAAGCACATGCAGCCTCTCAACTGATGGGCGCGAGTTTTAGAGCTAACCTAGGCTTGGCCGATGGCTTTTTTGAGCACAATCAAGCTAGTATCTTGGAAATTGTGCAGATGATTCGACTGGTACAACCCCGAATCGTTTTGGCCAACTCTATCAGTGATCGGCATCCCGATCATGGGCGCGCAGGTAAACTCATTGCCGATGCCTGTTTTTATGCGGGTTTGCGCCGAATTGAAACCCAATGGGAGGGCCAAGCCCAAGAAGCTTGGCGACCAGAAGTGGTCTATCACTATATTCAAGATCATAATCTGGTCCCTGATTTTGTTTTTGATATTAGCCTCTATATGGACAAAAAAATGGAGCTCATTCAAGCCTTTAAGTCGCAGTTCTACGATCCCAATTCTACCGAGCCTAAAACGCCCATTTCTTCCGCAGAGTTTTTGGAGTTCGTTCGGGCAAAAAATGCTACTTATGGCCGGCCCGCTGGCTTCCATTATGCAGAAGCCTTTAATGTGAACCGCAGCATTGGAGTAGATAATCTATTTTCGATTAAATAAATTTTAATCTAGCAAAAGCCGCCAGCCTAATCCGCTTGCGGCTTTTTTTTGCCCTTTTTTATCTGCTTTGGAACTTATCCAGAGGAGGCAGAGTTCTGCTTGCGCTCACACTTAGTTTAAAATCTAAACTAAGTCCATATTTAACCTCAAAATCATCCTATTATGGGAGACAGCCGCGAACGTGATTTAGTCCTCGCCCCCAACGAGTACGCCTTTATTTCTGACCAAACCAAGGGAAATGTCATTACTTATGTAGGGCCTTATAAAACCAGTATGGCTAATACGGACAAGCCCGTTTTTTTCAATAAAAAGACGAAAGCCTTTGACATTTGCGATTTGGATGGCTCTATTCAGACCTTTTGCACGGCCCCAGAAGGCTGGTATATTATCCTGAAAAATCCTGCGATTGATAATAAACCGCCCCAAATTGGGACCTCCAACCAGCTTTCTTCTTTGCAGATTGGGCGCAAGGTCAATTTACCTGGTCCCAACTTTTTTGCGCTTTGGCCGGGCCAGATGGCAGAAGTTTTAGAGGGCCATCATTTGCGCTCCAATGAGTATTTATTGGTCCGTGTGTATGAAGAGGAACAAGCACGAGCCAATTGGGATAATGCCGTAATTACGCCCCAACATACTCAACCCGAAGGGCTAGAAGACGAGCAGCAACCCAAAGATAGCATTGATGCCAACCGCCTAAGTATGGGCCAATTGCATGTGATAAAAGGAACCAATGTTTCCTTTTATATTCCGCCCACAGGGGTTGAAGTGGTTCGAGACAAAAAAGGGAATTATGTCCGCTCTGCAGTGACTTTAGAGCGCCTAGAGTATTGCATTTTGCTCGATGAAGATGGCAATAAACGCTATATACAAGGACCCGATGTGGTCTTTCCTCGCCCCACCGAACGCTTTATTGAGAAAAGTGGCAGCCGAAAATTTAAGGCGATTGAACTAGATGAAAATAGCGGGATTTATGTCAAAATCATTGCCCCCTATACCGAAAATGGCCAAAGCTATAAGGTAGGCGATGAGCTCTTTATTACGGGCCGAGAACAAATGATTTATTTTCCCCGCCCAGAGCAAGCCCTAATCAAATATGGCGAACAAGAGATCTATCAAGCGGTCGCTATTCCCCCCGGCGAGGGCCGCTATGTCTTGAATAGAAAGAGCGGAAAAATCAGCCTGCAAAAAGGGCCTGCCATGTTTTTGGCCGACCCCAGAGAGGAAATGATTTTGCGCCGCATCCTTAGCCCCAAACAGGTAGAGCTTTGGTTCCCAGGCAATCAAGAAGCCTTGCAATACAACCTCCAACTCCAAGAACTCTCTAAACAACAGCAGGTCCGCCTGCGAAAAGCCTCAAAGAAGCGGAATAAACTCAATTTGCCGCCTATGGCCCAACAACAACAGGCCCTTATTGATATGGATTTCTCGGAGGAGAATGAAGAAGAAGGCGAAAGCGTCTATGAAGGCATCGTCAGCAATTCCTTTTCTCGAAGCCGACAACCCCAAAACAATAATAGTCTGGTCCTCGATAGCAAATATGAAGGTGCAGTTACCATCGATGCCTGGACCGGCTATGCTGTTTTGGTCACTAGCAAATTAGGCGACCGCAAAGTGGTGGTGGGCCCAAGCACTTACCTGCTCGATTATGACGAGGTTCTACAAGGCATTGAGCTCTCTACAGGCACCCCAAAATCTGATAATCAACTGATGCGCACCGTCTATCTCCGCATCCTCAATAATAAGGTTTCTGATTTGGTGAGAGTGGAAACTGCCGACTTCTGCGAGCTGGATATCCACCTTTCTTATCGGGTCAATTTTACTGGCGATCCCGAAAAATGGTTTAATGTAGAGAATTATGTCAAGTTCCTGACCGACCACCTCCGCTCAGTCCTCCGCAATGCCATTAAGCAATATAAATTGGCCGATTTTTATGCCGAGGGAATTGCCGAATTGCGCAATATCGTCCTCGGTCCCCGAGCCGAAGGCGAGGAACATGACAGCCGCCGCCCTGGCCGACTATTTACCGAAAATGGTATGCATATCTATGAATTGGAGGTCCTTGATATAGAGATTCTAGACGAGGAAATCCAAGAGTTGCTCTTTGCCAGTAAACACCAAGATATTCGCAGCCAACTAGAGCTAGACAATAAGCGAAAAGAACTACTCTATAGCCAAGAGACGGAAGAAATGGCCCAGAAAATCGCCGCTAGCCGCTCCAAAACCAAACAGTTCGCCCTAGAACTCCAAGAAGCCGAAGAAAAACAGGCCCAAATGCTCAAACTGGCTAGCCAAGCCGCCCGCATTGACCTAGAACGCCTAGAACTCACGGCCCAAATGGAAATGCAAGAAAAAGCCCTAGCCGTTGCTCGCCTACAACGCCAAGATGAGGAAGAAGCTGGCCTACTCCAACTCGAGCTCAAAAAAGGTGCCCTCGAACAACGCCTCAAAGAATTGGAGGGAGAAGTACTGGCTGTGGTCCAAAAAGCAGAAGCTGTCAGCCCCGATCTGATTGCTGCCCTACAAGCTTTTGGCGACAAAGCCCTGGCCGAAAAAATGGCCGAAAGCATGGCTCCACTCTCTATTATCGGCGGCAAAAGTATTGTCGAGGTCTTTGGCAATCTGCTGGCCGGCAGTCCCCTCTCCTATCTACTAGATAAAAAAGGAGAAACTAAAGATCCTGGTTTAGAAGAGTAATTTTTGGGGCCTCCCGCCTTCGGGGCGCTATGCTGCGGGGCTCGCTATTCGCTCGGCCCTGCAGCCGCCTTTGGCGGCTTTGGTCTGGCCTTCGGCCACCCCTTCACATCGCTAGGCCAGTTCTGCGGCCCAAAGCCGCAGTTGGGCCGATCCCCCTAAGCAAAACCCTTTTATTGGCCCTATAATAAGCAAAGCGCCCCGCTGCCAATGGCAGCGGGGCGCTCTTTTTGGCCCAAATGAAAGGGCTTAGTCTTTGGCTTGTAGGTGCTTGGCCAAAAAGCTCTGCATTCGGCCATAAAACTCAAAGCGGTTTTCTTCATTTCTGAAGCCATGCCCCTCATTTTCTTTAAGAATGTACTCTACTTCTACCGAACGAGCCTGCAAAGCCGCTACCATCTGGTCCGATTCGGCCTGATTGACCCGTGGATCTTTGGCTCCCTGCGCAATCAATAAAGGTACCTTAATTTTATCGACATGGAAAACGGGAGAGGTCGCCCGCATCCGAATACTATCCACCTCATTGCTAGGGTCGCCCACCATTTCATGTAGCATTTTGCGGTAGGGCTCCCAATAAGGGGGAATGGTTTCCATAAAAGTAAAGAGATTGGATACCCCCACATAATCAATGGCGCAAGCATATTTGTCTGGACTAAAAGTGACTCCAGCCAAACTACAATAGCCCCCATAGCTTCCACCATAAATGGCCACTCGTTCAGGGTCAGCTATGCCTTCCCGAATCAACCAATCTACTCCATCACTTACATCGTCTTGCATTTTGAGGCCCCACTCCTTAAAGGAGGCTTCCCAAAATTTGCGGCCATAGCCCGTACTTCCTCTAAAGTTGACTTGCAAAACCGCATAACCTCTATTGGCCAAAAACTGTACTTCTGGGTTAAAGGTCCAGACATCTCTGGCCCAAGGGCCTCCATGTGGATTAACCACCACAGGTAAGTTTTTGGCCTCCTTGCCCTTAGGTAAAGTAAGATAACCATGAATTTGCCAGCCATCTCGGCTACGGTAACTGATCGGCTGCATTTCTGCCAATTGCTCGGCGGGGAGCCAGGGACTAACCTCTGCTATTTTGCGCAGCTCTTTTTGGTCCAAATCATAGAAGTAATAAGCCCCCAAAGAACGATCACTATAAGTGCGAACGATAAACTTGTTTTCTTCTTCATTGGTACTGCTCAAGACAATCTCCAAATTGGGCAAAAGACTTTCTAAATGCTTATAAATGGCTGCAACCTGAGGGTCTAGAAAATGATATTCCCTTTTCCAACTAATGTAAGAAATGGTACTAAGCGCCTTGCGCTTACGGGAGTAGGACATATAAGAGACATTGACCTCTGGATGCTCAAAAATGAGTTGAGTTTCCTTAGCCGTATTGAGGTCAAACTTAACCACAGCCATTTTGTCTCGGCCCAAATCAGAAAGGGCGTAAATCTCTTCCTTATCATCAAAGTCAAAGTAGAGCGGGTAAAGCGTCTCCTTAAAAGAAGTATTGAGGACCAAACGGAAGCTATCTTTTTCCTCTTTACGATACAAGAGGCTACTATTTACGCCATCGGTAGCAATGGCTAGGCGGAGCCGCCCTTGATGGTCCGTTTTCCAACTCGTAATATTTCCTGGGTTTTCGGCCAAGAGTTCTAGTGCAGCAGTTTGGATATTGAGGCGATAGGGATCAAATACTTGGGGGTTGCGCTTATTCATCCCAATAATGAGATGTTGTTCATCGCTGCGGAGGTCGTCAATAATTTCTACCCGAACATTTTCGTAGGGAGTGAGGTCAACTTCCTTTTGGCCCGCTCGATCTATAGAAAAGAGATGAAAGTTTTCATCTCCGCCTTGATCGCGCACATAAACCAAACGTTCATCATTGGCCCAAAAGAAACCAGAGAGATCCCGATCAGTAACATTGGTTAGGCGTCTAGGGGCTTGCTTTTGTTCAACATCTTGAACAAAGATATTTTTGCGCTTTTGGTAAGGCGCCAAATAGGCCATCCATTTTCCGTTAGGCGATAATTTATAGGCATTACTAGCCGGGTTGCGGAAAAAGTCTTCTAGGGGAATGAGGTTCTCTTTTGTTTGCATATCAACTTCCGTTTCGGGTGCTGGATTTTTAAATAGACAACTACTACTAATGAGCAACATTAGCAGGCTAAGTATTTTTAGGAAATAGCTATTCATTAATCTTCATTGAGTGAACCAGTTAGTTTTGCTAGGCTTAGCTATTCTAATGTAGACTTTAGTATTGGTATATTGCAGTTCTTTAGACTAAAAAAAGATTTCTCTAGACTTAGGCCGCTCCTTTTCTGCAGTGTACAGGCCCCGAAGGGGCCGCAGGCTGACTGGCTTGTAGGGGTGGCCCGAAGGGCCAGACCAAGGGGCGGGACGCCCCGCAGGGCCGAGCAGACTTGCGAGCCCCGAAAAGGCAGGACCCGAAGCGCAGCGGAGGGGCAGCCCCTACATATTAGAGCGGACCTTTTCATAACAACAACTATCATGATGCGCTATTTACTATTGTTGCTTTTACTTTGGAGTAGTAGGGGGCTTTGGGCCCAGGAAGAAATTGAATTGGTGGTCAGTCAAGGCCACCACAGTCTGGTCCGCTGCCTTGCCTTTTCGCCTGATGGGCGTTTTTTGGCTACAGCTGGAGATGATCGTAGTCTACGAATTTGGTCCATGCGACTACAACAAGAGTACAAGGTCCTTTGGGGGCATAAAACGGCCATTATGGATGTTGGTTTTTCTATAGATGGGCAATTTTTGGTTTCTGTGGGCAGTCGTTTCCTCTGCATTTGGTCTGTCCCTGAAGGGAAATTGTTGCATCAAATTGGTGTAGATGCAGCTGCTAAACGCTTGCAATTTTCGGCGGCCAAGACAGGATCTGTCATGGTAGAATTACCTGATGGCCCAGCCTGGATCGAACTCGAAAGCGGGCAGATTGATCTCGCTTCCCTAAAGTTTATGCACAACTGGAGCAACTGGATATTGGGACAAAAAAGCGCCCGTATTATTTTACCTGAACAGCTAGATAGCATTTGGTCCTATGATTGGACGGGCCAAAGAAAGCAGGCCTTTGTGGGAAAAGGAAGCTATTATAAGATGGTCCTCTCGCCCAATGAACACTATATTGCTGCCTATTCTGCCAGTAATTCATCGCTTGATTTATGGGACTACCCAACTGGTAAATTGCTGGGCAGTGTAAAGAATCAGCCCATGATTCAAAGCCTCTGCTTTGATGTTAATGGAAAACAACTTTGGGTCATGGATATGCATGCCGAATGCAAGGTTTATAGCTGCCCCAGCTTAGAAGAAGAAATGACGGTCAATAAAAAGAGTTGGGACCCTCAAACGATGAGCAAGGCCAACTTTATCCAAATTAACATAGGCCATCAGATTCGCCCTAGCCCTAATGGCCAATTTATGGGCCTAGCCCTTACCCGAACAGAGGTCAATCGAAAGACCAATAAGATGAATGATCTTCGTGGAGTACAGCTGATTGATGCCCAAACAGGCCAAGAACGTGGCCTGTTTAAAGGACATTTTAAGTGGATTACACAACTGGGACTTTCTCCTAAGGGCAAAAAATTGCTTTCTATCAATCTGGGCAAAACTAGAGGGCTACGCTCTTGGGCCCTCAACAAAGGAGAAATCGAGCGCTATATCCATAGCTCCCAAAGCTTTAGTCAAAGTCAAGATAAAGAGCATTTGGCCCTGCTAGAATATCCCGAAAAAGCCAATCCTGAACTCACAGTTTACCAACTGCCCAACTTTAGAAAAGTGGCCCAAAAGGAGCTGGATAATTGCAGTGCCTTTGCCCTTAGTGGCGATGGCAAAAAAATCGCCGCTCTTAGGGTAGACCCCAACCTCAAAAATCCGCTCAACAACCGCTTTTATTACTCGATTTGGAGCCTACCTAAGTATAAATTGGAGCAAGAAATCGAGATCAGTAGTAAGGAGTCCGCTATCCCCATGTTTGAAAGTATGCTACTCGATTCTGCAGGCGATTACCTCATTGCTGCCGCCCAAAATCAAGCCTATAGCATCGAGCTGAAAAGCCAAAAACGCATTCCCTTTGTTCTCCCTGAAGAGACAACTTATTGGGAAATGCTTTGCCTACACCCCCATTTACCTCAAGTCCTTTTTGCCATTTCTGATGTCAAATATAATAGCCAAACAAAACAGCCTGAGGTCCTCTGCCACATACTTGTCTATAATTACAAAACAGGAGAACTCTTGGCCGATATCCCCACCAAAGAGGAAGGCATCTTTAAAACGGCCGACTTTAGCCCCGATGGTAAATATCTACTCACTGGACAAACCGCCTATCAATCTGTAATCAATTTTGATGTGCTGCTCTGGGATTGGTCCAGCAAACAACTCCTCTGCCGATTCCCTGGCCACAATGGCGGTATTCATGATGTAGCCTTTGACCCTCTAGGCAAAAAGGCCTATAGCTGCTCCGAAGATGGACTTATTAAGGCTTGGGATATTGAAAAATGCGCTCTAGCCGCCTCTTTTATTGGCTACAATGAGCTCGATTATCTAATCATCTCTCCCGAAAATTATTATAAAACTAGCCAAAGTAATACCGCTGGTCTCGGCTTTAGATATGATGGAGACCTCTACACCTATGACCAATTTGATCTGCGCTTTAACCGCCCAGATAAGGTCCTTGCCGCCTTTACCGATGCCCAACGCAAACTCAATATCTATAATAAGGCCTGGAAGAAACGAGTCCGCCGCCTTGGCTTTACAGAAGAACAACTGGAACAAGAGCTAGACCTCCCCCAACTCCAAATTGTCGATCAACTAAAGCTGCCTATTTATATTGAAGATAGCCTCATCCAACTACAAATTACAGCCTTCGATGCCCAACACCCCCTAAAAAAACTCCGCATCTTTGTCAATGGCGTGCCCTACCCCAATGCCGAAGGCCTAAAACTGAAGACGGCCGCAGGCGATAGCCTCCAACAACAGCTAAGCATTCCACTAGGTCAAGGCCCCAATAAAATCCAGATTTCGGTCCTCAATGCCGCGGGGCTAGAAAGTGCCCGACAAAGCTTCCAACTCGCCTATCAACCCAAGGTCAAACAAACTAGCCAACTCTATTTTCTAGGCCTAGGGGTTAGCCAGTTTAAAGATAGTAGCCGCAATCTTCAATATCCCCAAAAGGATGCACAGGACCTAGCCCAAGCCTTGGCCAAATCGCGTACCCCAAACAACTTCCACCAACTTTTACTCGACCCCAATACGGATATGGCCGACCTCCTAAAAACCGCCAAGACCTTTCTGCAAAAGGCCAAGATCAATGACCAAATTGTCTTTTATATCTCCTCTCATGGCCTGCTAGACGATAGCCTAAACTATTACCTAGCCCTGCCCCAAAGCCAATTTGACCAACCCCAAAACGGTAGCTGGGCCTATGAAGATGTGGAGCAACTACTGGATGGTCTCCCCTGCCGCAATCGCCTGTTGCTACTCGATGCCTGCCACTCTGGAGAAGTCGATAAGGAGGTGGAAACCGAAAAGAAATCGGTCAGTAGCTTTGCCCAAAATATCCTCAAACGAAGCAAGTCAGGTAGCACACAAATACGCCCCAAAACGGGACTCAACAATTCTTTTGCCTATATGAAGGCCCTCTTTTCGGACCTAGAACAGCAGACGGGCGTAACTGTCATCTCGGCCGCAGGCGGCTTTGAGCTGGCCTACGAGTCCGATGAATGGGGCAATGGCCTCTTTACCTACGCCCTCTTAGAAGGCCTCAAGAGCAAGCAGGCCGACCTCAATGGCAATGGCGAAATCCCCATCCTCGAGCTGCGAGATTTCCTCAGCCAAAGGGTTTTAGAACTCAGCCAAGGCCAACAACAACCTACCGCCCGCCAATCCAATGTCTTTAATAACTTTATCCTTTACCGTTATGATTAGTTTTTTTTCTTTTGGGGCCTCCGCTGCGGCCAAAGGCCTTGCGGCGCTACGTTTCGGGGCTCGCAAGTCTGCTCGGCCCTGCGCCGCTAAAGCGGCTGGGTCTGGCCCTACGGGCCACCCCTACACATCGCTAGGCCGCCCCCAAGGCTTGGCCAAATTATCCTCCTTTGGCTGCAGTTTTCTGTTGCTCTCTTCCTTTGTAGGGAGCTTAACGGCCTGCCAGCCTGCCCAATCTGCAGAAGACAACCAAAGCAATGCTCCCGCAATTATTGTTGTAGATAGTGTTCCCGCTAAAGCCCCCACAGAAATGCCACCCAGCCCGCTTCTCCCCAAGCTCCATAAACTAAAGGATAGCCTAAGCACAATTAAAGTAGCGGGCCATGAAGTAGATATTCGACTCCCCCAAGCCCCTTTTAAAGGCAGCCTATTTATTTTGCCTGGCTACAATTTCCCTAAAGAGGATGCCTGCCAAAAGGCGCCCCAACTCTGCCAAACGTTTTTAGCAGCAGGCTATCTACTCATCATGCCCGAAATGGGCCGCTCCTTATACAGTAGTCAGTATTTTCCCCAAACGCAGGCACGCTACAAACAATATCCCGATCAAAACTGGTTTATTGATAGCCTAATTCCTCATCTGCAATTGGAGTATGACCTCGCCCTTGAAGAACAGCGCAATTTTATTGTAGGGATTTCTACTGGGGGTAGAGGAGCAGCCCTTTTGGCCTTGGCTCAGCCTCAGCTTTGGACCGCAGTGGCCAGCCTTTCGGGTGATTTTGACCAAAGCCAGATGCCTAATGATGGACTGATGCGCAATTTTTATGGCCCTTATGCTCAGTTCAGTCAGCGCTGGAAAACCGTAGATAATGTAATCGTCCGCATAGACGATTGGCAAACCCCTATTTTTATTGGGCATGGCGGAGCCGATAAGGTGGTCCCTCCCGCCCAGTCTCAACAACTTTTTGACAGCTTGCAAAGCCGTTTAAATCAGGAGCTACTCTATTACTCTGCTCCCCCAAAGGCCGAGCACAACTATGCTTATTGGGGTGCTGAGGCCAAAAACATACTGGCCTTTTTTCAGTCATTGCCTTAGCGGGCTGTTTTTTGTCCTGCTTTGCGCTTTGCCCCCTAGTTGCTTGTAGCAGCTAGGGGGCTTTGTTGTTTGGGCTAATCCCCAGCAGTTTACGCTAACTCATTCAGCCGCTATTTAGCGAGAGTACTCTTAGCCTATTGGCCAGCTCTCTGCTCCAATTATTATAGCAAATAAAGAGGGGGCATGCTAGTCCTCTAGAGGGGGTCCCCGACCCCTCTGCAGGGGGTACTCTACCCCTCAGGGGGATTCTTTTACCTCCAAGCGAGGACCTATAGAAATCATCAGGAGGACCTCATGAAATCCTCGGGAGGATGTCAATAAATCCTCTTGACCATTTTACAAGATCCTCGGGAGGACGTTAATAGATCCTCTTGAGCATCTTGCAAGCTCCTCGGGAGGACGTCAATAAATCCTCTTGACCATTTTACAAGCTCCTCAGGAGGACCTCCTTAAATCATCTTGATGAGGTATAGAGGTCCTCTTGAGGAGGTAGTGCCCCCCTAAAGGGAAATTAGCCTTTACCCAAGGTTCAACAGCTAGCAAAATGGCTAAATTTTATCGTCTAATGCGAACAATTTAGCCTAAAAACCTGAAAAATACTAAAAAATAGTAGCTAAAACGTATTTTTTATTGGTTATAACTTGCATTATTAAATTGTTTACCCTACGTTTATAACGTAGACAACGAAAAGGACTATAACTTTGTAGTTGTCGAACAAGTTCTTGACTAATAAATTTTCAATCAATTAAACATTTTGACCTATGTCTAGAAGAAATGTAATTAGCATTGATTTGCTTGCTAGTGATTTGCAGCAAATTATGTCTGCCTTTGAGAGCATTGAGCAATTACTGCAGGGCAAATTGACCAACATCAGCCCGGAGGACCGTCAGCGTTATGGGAGTGTAAATGAGCAGGCCAAACTATTTGTGTTTAAGGCGCATGATTTTTATCGGGCCAAGGGGCAGTTGCTTCCGAGCTACTTTGATGCTGTGGAGTATGAAAAAGACTTTGAGGGGCGTAAAGCCTTTGAGCAGATGGAAAGCAGAATTAGCGAGCTATATGAAAAGGTTCGCGACACTCGGACGCTTTTGGATTATGATACCCTTCAGTATTCTTACAGTCTATATCGGCATCTGAAGAACATGAGCCAGGAAGACATTCCAGGCATTGATTTTTGGCTAGAGGAGATGTCTCAGTTTTTCAAGCGTAGCACTAACAATGGTTTGGAGGAGCAGAGCAATGATGAGGCGGAGCCTCCTATTGTTGAGTAATTACTTTTAGGTGTTTAACTTGGGGGGTTACTAAAGTGTAATTACAGCCAAGCTCTACTTTTGTGGGGCTTGTTTTTTTTGTGGGCGTGGATGGCCTAGCGATGCGACGGGGTGGCCGTCAGGCCAGACCAAGGCGGCTTCGCCGCCGCAGGGCCGAGCAGACCTGCGAGCCCCAAAGCGTAGCGCCTGCCGCAGGCAGGAGGCCCCAAATAAAAAGGCTGAAGTAAATTCTTGTTATCTTGCTGAAGCTTTGTTAAATTTGGGGCTTGTTTTTGGGGCTTAGGGTCCTGAGCAGATATTAACAAACCGTATTACGAATAATATATCATGGGAAGAGCATTTGAATATCGCAAAGAGCGCAAGATGAAGCGCTGGGGCCAGATGGCCAAGGTATTTACAAAAATTGGTAGAGAGATCGCATTGGCGGTAAAAGAGGGGGGCCCTGATCCGGAGAACAACCCTAAGTTGCGGATGGCGATACAGAATGCCAAGGTGGCCAATATGCCCAAAAAGAACGTAGAGGCGGCTATTCAGCGAGCGACCTCTAAGGATGCCGAAGATTTGCAGGAGGTGATCTATGAGGGGTATGGTCCCCATGGTATAGCCTTTATTATTGAGACCTTGACGGATAATCCCACGCGTACGGTGGCCAATATTCGTTTTTATTTTAGTCGTTCTAATGGCTCATTGGGTACCTCAGGTTCTGTCTCTTTTATGTTTGACCGTCAGGGCGAGTTCATTGTGGATGCTGAAGGTTTGGATATGGAAGAGTTGGAGTTGGAATTGATTGATGGAGGAGCGGAAGAAATTGAGGTGAATGAGGATCAGATTTATATCTACACGGCCTTTGAGGACTTTGGGAATATGCAAGCCAAGTTGGAAGAGTTGGGGATAGAGGTAAAAGAGGCTAGTTTGCAGCGTTTTGCCAATGCGAGCAAGCAATTGGATGATCCCGATCAAATTGCTGAGATAGAGAACCTTATTGATAAGTTTGAGGATGATGACGATGTGCAGAAGGTTTTCCACTCTATGGAAATATAAAAAATAAGCAAAAAAATAGGCGCTTTATTTGGACAAATCAATTGGAGCGCCTATATTTGCATCGCACTTGAGGAAACGATAGTGCATTACTACTCTTGCCCAGGTGGTGGAATTGGTAGACACGCTACTTTGAGGGGGTAGTGCCTAATTACAGGCGTGCAAGTTCGACTCTTGTCCTGGGCACACAAAAATCTCGATATCGGAAGATGTCGGGATTTTTTTTTGACCTAAGACTAGGAAATAAAAAAGCCACAAGTCATACAACTTGCGGCTTTAGTTTTCTCTAGTGCTACAATCTAAGCCTCCAAAGAAGCCATATCAATAACGAAGCGGTATCTCACATCGCCTTTTTCGAGTCGGTCAAAGGCTTCATTGACCTCTTGGATATTGATCCGTTCTACGTCGGCAACAATTTGGTGCTCGGCACAGAAGTCTAGCATTTCTTGGGTTTCTGCAATACCACCGATATTAGAGCCTGAAAAGCTTTTGCGTCCTTTTACCAATTGGAAGGCGCCTACTTCTAGAGGTTGAGCAGGTAGGCCCACAATAACGAGGCTACCATCTACGGCTAAGGCATTCAAATAACTGTTCACATCATGTTTGGCAGAAACTGTATCAATGATGAGATCAAAGCCTTTGGCTTGAGCCATGGCTTTGGGATCAGTAGATAAGATCGCTTGATCAGCCCCTAAGCGTTTAGCATCTTCGGCCTTAGCTACCGAGCGAGTGAATACGGCTACTTCTGCCCCCATGGCGTTAGCGATACGAACGGCCAAATGGCCCAGTCCACCAATACCAATAACACCTACTTTTTTACCTGGCCCAGCCTTCCAATGTTTAAGGGGAGAATAAACCGTGATGCCTGCACAAAGTAAGGGAGCCGCAGCGGCTAGGTCCTCAAAGTTGGGCATTTTCAAGACATAGGCCTCATCACAGACATAGAATTTGGAGAAGCCACCATAGGTTCGTCCACCAGAAACCTTATCAAGAGAGTTGAAGGAGAAGGTCACCCCTTCTTCGCAAAACTGTTCTTCCCCAGACTCACAATGTTGGCAATGCTGACAAGAATCGACAATACAGCCAACAGCAGCTAGATCGCCTACTTTAAAGTTTTTTACTTCGGGCCCAACTTGGGTCACTCGGCCTAAGATTTCGTGGCCGGGGACAATAGGGAAAGTTGTTCCGCCCCAGTCGTTGCGAACCGAGTGTAGATCTGAATGGCAAATACCACAAAACAGAACTTCCATCTCTATATCTGTGGCCAAAAGAGTTCTTCTTTTGATTTGCATACTTTCTAAAGGCTGAGTAGCGGCCTCTGTGCCATAAGCTTTTACGCTAGTCGTGTTCATTTACTAATTTTTTTAATGGTTCTGATTGTTTGTGGAGAAACAGACAGAGACTTGTTTTGTTTGTGGAGGGAATAAAGCAAAGCCGCCAACTTATGGAGATAAGTTGGCGGCTACATCCTCTATCCTTCTGTTCTCAATAAGGCGTAATGATATTCATCCCAAAATTGGCCTGACTTATAGACGGCTTCCAAGGCCTTGCCCTCTAAACGAAAGCCTGTAGCCTCCAATACCTTGGCCGAACCCATATTAAAGCTGAATACTTTGCCCTCTACCCGATGCAAATCGGGATAAAGACCCCAAGCTCGCTCCAAAAATAAGGGCAAGATCTTTTTCATTAGCCCCCGCCCCCAAAAGGCTGGCGTTAACCAATAGCCTATTTCCATATTGTAGCGCCAAACATCCTGATGCCCATGCAAACCAATCCCCCCTATCAATTGCTCTTGGGCAAAGATGGCTAAAATCCCCCCTTGGGATGGAATGGCCACATTATTTACAAATCCTTCCGCATCCGCAAAAGTGTAAGGCGAAGCAAAACGATCACTCATGCCTTTGGCTACTTCTGGATAATCCGCCGCCTGCTGTAAGGCCTCCGCATCCGCTGGCTGAAAAAGGCGCAGGGAATAGGCCTCGCCATTTAGTTCAAATTCTATCTCTTTCATTTTTTATCTTTGAGTTCACTCAGAATAATTAACATGATCAAGATAGATAAAATAAAACAACTGGCCCAAGAACAACTGGACCAATGGATCAGCATTCGCCGACATCTCCACCAATATCCCGAACTCTCTTTTGAAGAATGGGAAACCGCTAATTATATCGCCTCTTGCCTAGATCGCTGGGGCATTAGCTACCAAAGAGGAATGGTCAAAACAGGGATTTTTGCCCAAATTGAAGGCAAAAATCCCGATGCGGCCTGCATTACGCTCCGTGCCGATATAGACGCGCTCCCTATCCAAGAACAAACAGGCCTGCCCTTTAGCTCTAAAAATGAGGGCTGTATGCACGCCTGCGGTCATGATGTGCATACGACTTCCCTACTCGCTACCGCCTTTATCCTTAATGAACTTAAGGAGGAGTTTGAGGGCCGCGTTCAACTGATTTTCCAACCCGGCGAAGAACTGCTACCCGGCGGCGCTAGCCAAGTTCTGGCCGAAGGCTGGCTGGACCAAAGCCTAGCTTTCCCGATTCTGGGCCAACATGTAGAACCTAGCCTACCCGCTGGACAGGTTGGCTTTCATCCCGGCCCTTTCATGGCCTCCGCCGATGAGCTCTATCTCTCTGTTTATGGTAAGGGCGGACATGCCGCCCGCCCCCAAGACTGTAATGATGTGGTCCTGATTGCCTCTCATCTAGTGGTCGCCCTCCAACAGTTGATTAGCCGATTTAGAGACCCCCTCCAACCCTCGGTCCTTAGTTTTGGCAAGATGAATACCGCAGGCGGCGCCACTAATGTCCTGCCCGAACGCATTGACCTTGAAGGCACATTCAGAGCCTTCAATGAGGAATGGCGAGCCGAAGCCCACCAAAAAATGCAACAACTCTGTCAGCAAATGGCCAAAAGTATGGGCGGCCGTGCCGAGCTGGAAATCAGAAAGGGCTACCCCTATTTGCACAATGATGAAGCCCTCACGCATAGCCTCATACAAGCCGCCCGCGACTATGTCGGAACCGATAATTTGGTCCTCTTGCCCCAACGCATGGGGGCCGAAGATTTTGGCTTTTATGCCCAACAACTGCCCGCCTGCTTCTATCGCTTGGGCACGGGCATTGGCCCAGGGCTGCACCACCCCAAATTTTCTCCCGATGAAGCAACCGCCCTCCCCTTAGGGGCTGGACTCATGGCCCATCTGGCCCTTTTTCAGCTAAATCAACAGATCAAAAAGGCCTAGTTGTTTGCCTCCTAGCTTTTGCTTAACTTGCAGCCAATTCGCGTTGAACTCATTTGAAAACATAGAGGCTCGACCTCTTCAAAGCTTTTTTTTCTATGAAATTTTTTGTGGATACGGCCAATCTGGCCCAAATTCAAGAAGCCGCCGACCTTGGCGTTTTGGATGGTGTAACGACCAACCCCTCTCTAATGGCCAAAGAAGGCATCAAAGGCGAGGAAGCCGTGCGCCAACACTACCTAGACATCTGCAATATTGTGGACGGTCCCGTAAGTGCCGAAGTGATTGCCACTGACTTTGAGGGCATGATCAAAGAAGGCGAAGCCCTAGCCGCCCTACATCCCAATATCGTCGTGAAGGTCCCTATGATTGAGGATGGCGTGAAAGCCCTTCGCTACTTTAGCGATAAAGGCATCAAAACTAACTGTACGCTCGTCTTTTCGGCTGGACAAGCAATTTTGGCCGCCAAAGCAGGCGCTACCTACGTTTCTCCCTTTATTGGCCGCATTGATGACATTAACTGGAATGGCGTGGAATTGATCGAACAGATTGTCCATATCTACCAAAACTTTGCTTTCCGCACTCAGGTTTTGGCCGCTTCTATCCGCAACCCCTTGCATATTGTACAATGTGCAGAGCTCGGCGCAGATGTGGTCACTTGCCCCCTTTCTGCCATGAAAGGTATGCTCAAGCACCCCCTTACAGATATCGGTTTGCAAAAGTTTTTGGCCGATCACGCTAAAAATAATGGCTAGTTAAAGTCCATGAAGATAAAGGCTACTTTTCAGTAGCCTTTTTTTTTGGGGCCTCCGCTGCGGCTTCGCCTTGCGGCGCTACGTTCCGCAGCTCGCTATTACTTGCTTCGCTGCGTCGGCTCCCGTTGGTCGGGTCGCTCGGCCCTGCGCCGCCTAAGGCGGCTTGGTCTGGCCTAACGGCCACTGCTGCACATCGCTAGGCCAATTGCTTCTCCTCCGCTCTAATACTCTGGGGGAATTTCCCCCAGCTAATCTGCAGATTACAATTGACGTGGGCGCGGCGCCCAACCTAATCTGCAAATTACAATTGGCGTGGGCGTGACGCCCAGCCTAATCTGCAGATTACAATTGACGTGGGCGTGGCGCCCAGCCTAATCTGCAAATTACAATTGACGTGGGCGTGGCGCCCAGCCTAATCTGCAAATTACAATTGACGTGGGCGTGGCGCCCAGCCTAATCTGCAAATTACAATTAGCTTGGGGAGGGTCTCTAAGGCCCTATCTTTTTTTTCTGGACCGACCCTACTACAAATTAGCTAGGCTTGCTTAGCTCAGCGATTTTAAAATTAGTTGTATTTTGCCTGAAGAGGCTTGAGGGGGGGAGCTCCTGTTCATTATATTAAATATGGATTGCATCTAGAAGGAGCGAAGCGACTGGCCTAGCGATGCGAAAGGGGGCGGCGAAGCCGCAGACCAAGGCCGTCAGGCCGCAGGGCCGAGCAGACCTGCGAGCCCTGAAGCGTAGCGCCTGCAGCTTTGCTGCAGGAGGCCCCAAAACAACAGCAGCAAGAGCATAAAAAACAGCAAACTAAAATGGGAAGAACAGAAGATTGGGCATTTATTGCGGAGCATCAGGCGGGGGATTTGGTGCAATTGGCTTTGCAATTGGCCAAGCGGCCGGACTTAGATCGTTCCTTTATTTTGGAGCAGATCAATGGGCGGCAAAAGGCCAAAGAAAAGCTGCCAGATTGGGTAGCGCGGGAAGGTTTAGTTTTTCCTTCTCGTTTGTCGATGCAGCAGTCTTCTAGCCAGATGACCGCCCAAAAAAAGGCCGAGTATTTAGCGGGGGGCACTCTAGTTGATTTGACGGGAGGTTTTGGGGTAGATAGTTATTATTTGGGGCAGCAATTTGAGCGGGTTTATCATGTGGAGCCGCAAAAAGAGTTGCAAGAGATTGTGCGGGCCAACTTTGCGCTTTTGGGATTTGATCGGGCGGAGTTTTTTTTGGGCAAGGCAGAGGAATTTTTGGCGCAGGCTGATTTGCCAGCGATAGATTGCTTTTACATAGATCCTAGTCGAAGATCGGAAGGGCAAAAAGTCTTTCGTTTAGATGATTGTCAGCCGCAGTTATTGGAAATATTGCCTCGTTTATTGGAGCTTGCGCCTCGGGTTTGGCTCAAGGCGGCCAGTATGTTGGATATACAGCAGGCTTTGCAGCAATTGGGGGGGCGAGTTCGGCAAGTTTATATTTTGGCTTGGCGCAATGAGTGCAAAGAGTTGCTGTTTGAAATTGGGCGGGAGTTGCAAGCTTCTCCTCAGCTACAGATTGAAGAAATTTATCCTCAGCGGGCTTTTTCCTTTCATTTTGAGTTGATAGAAGAAGAGCGGGCTCAAGTGAATTATGGGCCATTGGGCAGCTATGTATATTTGCCGCATACGGCCTTGCTCAAGGCGGGGGCCTTCAAGCTTTTGGCGGAGCGTTATGGTTTGCAAAAATTGGCGCCCAACAGTCATGTTTATAGTAGTGAGGAGGAGGTCAAGGACTTTCCGGGTCGGAGTTTTCGGCTTTTGCGCAGCATCCCCTACCCCAGCAAGGCGAGTAAAAAGTTGGGCTTGGCCAAGGCGCAGATCATTAGTAAAAACTTTGGTTTAACGGTAGAGCAATTGCGAAAAAAGCTCAAGATCAAGCAGAGTGGCGGGCCGTATTTATTGGCTAGTCGAGATCAGGAGGGCAAGACCTGCTTGTATGAATTGGCGCCTTTGTTTTAAATAGAATTCTTCCTCCCTAAAATTTTTATTAAATTGTAGATACTTTAAACCCAAGCAGAAGGATTTTTGGGGAGGATGCTCCCTTAATATCCTTTTTTTGTCCCCCAATCCCTACTACAGCCTTCGGGCAACAGACCTAGAACTTAATTATGCGTGCTCCCCGTTTTCTGTTTTTTTTTCCAGAGGCCAAACGTCAAGCGAAATTAGAAGAAACGCTTTTGTGTTTGGGTAGCTTTTGGAGTATGATCGTTTGTTTTACGTTCTGGCTGCTTAGTTTTTTCTATGATTATCAGTCGGCTACCCCTTTAGGGGCATTTTTAGGGGGGCTAGGTTTTTTGGGTTTATTTTCTTGGGTCAAGTTCAAGGCATTTTCGCCTTGGTTATCCTTTCTCTACATTTTACTTGCGCTTTGTCTTTTGGATGGCTTGTGGGTCATGGTGGGGGGCATTTATAGTGATTTGCCTATTTTGCTCTTATTGGCCTTTTTCATCTCCTTGATGATATCGAACAAAGGCTGGTTGTGGGTGGCCATGTTATTAAATTTCTCCAATTTTGCATTTTTGCTCTTGCTGCATTTTTATTATCCAGAGAGCATCAACCATCATCCTTCTGCGGCGGAGGTGGCCTTCACTAGTTTTACAAGTTTAGGGATTTCCTTAATCTCTATTTGGGTTTTGATGGGCATCTTAAAAGAGCGTTATCAGTTGAGTCAGGAGCAATTGGAGAATAGGAATCTGGCCCTATTGGATGCGAGTGAGGCCAAATCGCAGTTTTTGGCGCAGATGAGTCATGAAATTCGCACGCCCATGAATGGAATGTTGGGCATGGCCGAGCTCCTAGTGAATAGTCCATTGAGTGAGGAGCAACAAGAGTATGCACAGACCTTAAAGCAGAGTGGCGAGCAACTCTTACAGATCGTCAATGAGATTTTGGATTATTCTAAGCTAGAGGCTGGGGGCTGGCATTTGCAGGAGCAAGAATTTGAGTTGGAGCGTTGTTTAGAAGAGGCCATCAACATTGCCGTTTCTAGGGCGGTGGCCAAAGGGCTAAGTCTTCGTTATTTTCCAGATGCGCATTTACCTGAACAACTGATCGGGGATGCCACTAAGATTCGGCAGATGCTATTAAATCTCTTGGATAATGCCATTAAGTATAGCAATCAGGGCTGTATCTCCATATATATGTCCAAATTACGGGAAGAAGAAGATCGAGTTTGGGTAGAGTTTCGCTTAACAGATCAGGGTATAGGAATCCCCAAGGCCAAACAGGCCGATTTATTTAAGGAATTTTCGCAGCTCTCTAATCAGCAATCCGATAGTAATTTGGGAACAGGTTTGGGCTTGGCTATTGTGCGGCAATTGGCCGAACAAATGGGGGGAAATGTAGGCGTAGAAAGTGAAGAGGGACAAGGAGCCAGCTTTTACTTCCGCCTCCCCTTACTCTTAGCCGCACAAAAATCGGCCAGTTTATTTAAGGGCAAACGGCTCTTTTTATTGAGCAAGAATAAAGATGTTGCTTGCTTTTTCGAAGCTATTTGTCAGCGCTGGGAGATGGAATACTTCCAGTTTTGGGAACCCGACGCAAGTTACGAAGCTGTGGAGCTTGGCGTCATTCCCTCACCTGATTTTGTCTTTTTTGATAGTCAATTGCAAGACCCTGAGGAAGTATTGAGTTGGCCTTGTCCACAGTTTTTGATTTTAGCATTAGGGGAAGAACGCAAGCTCAGTCGCAACTTTCAGGCTGAAGTTGCAGCCCCTTTGCGCCCCTTGCGAATTAAAAAGCTGTTGATCAATCAGATGTCGGTAATTCAAAATAACAAAGAAGAGCTTACAGCCATGCCGTGGAGCAATAAAAAAGTACTTTTAGCAGAAGATAATCGAATCAATCAGCGGCTCATGCAGCAGGTTTTAGTGCGTTTAGGACTAGAGGTACAGCTGGTCCAAAATGGTCAAGAGGCCCTAGATTTTTTAGCCCAAGAAGAAGTGGATCTCATTTTTATGGACCTACAAATGCCTGTTTTAGATGGTCGGGCGGCCAGCAAACAAATACGGGCGGCACAAATTAATACGCCTATTATTGCGCTTAGTGGAGAAGAGGAAGCAGAGATAGAAGGAATAAATGGCTTTCTACAAAAGCCCATTGCATTAGAAAAACTGCAAGCTTGCTTAAGCTTGTTTTTTTCTCCCCAAGATGTATAAAT
This sequence comes from Saprospira sp. CCB-QB6, assembly GCF_028464065.1. Lineage (NCBI taxonomy): Bacteria > Pseudomonadati > Bacteroidota > Saprospiria > Saprospirales > Saprospiraceae > Saprospira > Saprospira sp. CCB-QB6. The sequence goes on from NZ_CP116808.1 coordinate 1,186,660, forward strand.
AGTAACTAGTTAATAAGCTTTTTTGGGGCTGCCCCGCCCTACGGGCGGGTCGGGCTGTCTCGCAGCTCGCTATTCGCTCGGCCCTGCGCGCGCAAAGCGCCTTGGTCTGGCCTGACGGCCACTGCTGCCCATCCCTCAGCCTGCGGCCCTTCGGGCCTGCTCTACGCAATTGGACCAGAAAATCCTAGCGCTTTTTGGGCGGAAAAAGCTCAAAACGCTTCTGAAAATCCTTCAACAAAGCATTCTGCTTCAAAAAGTGAACATATTTCTCCCGATCTGTCGTCGGACGAAACTTAGGTTTGGGAATATCCTCTTCTTTGGGCTCTTCTATCTCAAAACGATATTGCAATTGAGGCAACCCAAATTCTTCCCGCAACTGATTGAGCAAAGCTTGCTCATCACCTATCGCATCTTTTACTCTTTGGCTACTCACCACTAAGCCCAAAGCCTGCTCCTCCTTCGGAAAAACCGTCAATTTTGCCGAGCGCAAAAGCGCCTGCATAGAAGGCGATTCCATTTGTTGTGCATAAGCCTCCCAAAGGGCCAAAACCGCCTTTTCTTCCCATGTTTTATGGACCAATTGCTTTTTGCGCTCTTCTTCTGCCTGAATTTCCGCTTTGAGTTCATCTATTGCCGTAGCCTTCTTTTTCAAACGCTCTTTTAAACTCTTTTTAGGCGTTTTTTCGCCCTTGGGCATTTCTTCTTTGGGAACTTCAGCCTGCTCTACAACTTTAGGGGCCTGCTTTTCTTGGGGCACTTCCTTTTTGGCTATGGGGTGCTCAAGCTCTTGACGTTCTTCGGTTTTTGTTTCTGTTGGCACTTGTACATATTGGACCAACTGCTGAGGGGCCAAAGTTTGTGGTTGTATTGCTCTGCGAATATGGGCCATTTTAATCAGGGCCATTTCTACATGTAGGCGTTTGTTTCTCGCCATCTTATAATTTACATCGCAGGCAGCACTTAAACTCAAAGCCGAAACCAAAATATCTTTAGGCGCCAATTGGGCCTGCTGCTGATAACGCTGGCGCAACTTTTCACTTAGGTCCAATAAACCTAAAGTACTGGCTTCTTGGGCCATCAATAAATTGCGCAAATGCAGAGAAAGGCCATCTAAGAAAATGTCTCCATCAAATCCCTTTCGCTGAATTTGGTCAAAGATGAGCAGCAATTGCTGCATATCTTCGCTCAAAATGGCATCTATAATCTTAAAGTAGTAATCATAATCTAAGATATTCAGGTTTTCAATCACATCCTCATAGCGGATATGACTACCTGAAAAACTGACCATGCGGTCAAAAATAGAAAGGGCATCCCGCAAAGCACCATCTGCTTTTTGGGCAATCATGTTGAGTGCCTCTTCTTCGGCCTCAATCCCCTCCTCTTGGCAAATCTTGGCCAAATGAGCACGCATATCCGCCACCTGAATCCGATTAAAATCAAAGATTTGACAGCGAGACAAAATAGTAGGAATAATTTTATGCTTCTCGGTAGTTGCCAAAATGAAAATGGCATAAGAAGGCGGCTCCTCTAAGGTTTTCAGAAAAGCATTAAAGGCCGCTTGAGAAAGCATGTGCACCTCATCAATAATATAGATTTTATAGCGTCCTTTTTGAGGAGCAAAGCGCACCTGCTCAATCAAAGAGCGAATATGTTCTACGGAGTTATTGGAGGCCGCATCCAACTCATGAATATTGAGCGAGGCATTTTCTCTAAAAGCTGCACAAGAGGGGCATTCATCGCAAGGCTCGGTATCCGAAGTTGGATTTTCACAATTGAGTAATTTGGCCAAAATACGAGCACAGGTCGTTTTGCCCACCCCTCTTGGTCCACAAAACAAAAACGCTTGGGCCAAATGGTCCGAGCGGATGGCATTTTTGAGGGTATTAGAAACATGCTGTTGGCCCACAACCGAATCAAAGCGGATGGGACGATATTTGCGGGCGGAAACGACGAAATTACTCATAATAATTTAACTTGTAGGGCAAAGATAGGCTTTCTAAATGAACTTAGAAGCCGTTCTGAATAGAAGACTGCAAAAACTTCTGCGGTCCCTTGGCCTAGCGATGTGCAGCAGTGGCCGTCAGGCCAGACCAAGGCGCTGCAAGCGCCGCAGGGCCGAGCGAATAGCGAGCTGCGAAACGTAGCGCCGCAAGGCAAAGCCGCAGCGGAGGCCCCAAAAAATAAAACAAATCCCCTTAAATATGCGTATACTTACAGTTATTATTTTATTCTTTTTTTTAGTGCGTTGTTCAGCTCCTCCAGAAGCAGTAGAAGAGCAGCCAGCCCCTGTAGTTGTAGAAAAAGTGGTGCCTGCGGCTCCTATTCCGCCGCCGCCATCGCCTGTAGTAGAAGTAGATAGCAGTGCGCCCAAGCGGGGCAAAAAGCCCAATTTGCAGCCCGCTTTTCCTCAATTTGATAGTTTGGCTCATGATTTTGGGGCTATTTTGCAAGATTCGGTGGTCCAGTACCGCTTTCATTTTGAGAATACGGGTGGTCGCCCTTTAGAGATAGAGTCGGTGCAGGGCAGTTGTGGTTGTATACAGGGCAGCCAGCCGTTTTTGCCTATTGGGCCGGGAGAAAAAAGTTATATAGATGTTCGTTTTGACAGCCGTGGGCGGCAGGGGGCCGAGTACAAATATCTGCTTGTAAATTGGAAGGGAAATGAGGAGCCATTGAAGCTAGAGGTCCGCGCAAAAGTCTTGTTAAAAGATAAAAAATAGTGGTATATTCGAGAGTATAACCAAAAAACTATTTGCAATGAAAAACTTTATCTTTTTGGCCTTTTTAGGGGCCTTACTTTTGGGCCAAACGGCCTGTAAGCGCAGTGTAGAAGGCGAGACACAGAGTTGGGAGGCCAACAAAGGCAACATTCAAAAACTATCGGCCAAGTACAGCAATTTCAAGCCAGCTTTTGAAGAAATCCTCAAAAAGGCCGAGGCCAAAATGAGTGAAGCCCAAGGCTTGAGCGATGAGAAGGCCAAGATTTCGGCCATGTCAGAAGCCAACAGCATCATTCGCCCCAAGTTTGTGCGTGGATTAGAAGGCATGGATCGTAAAATCTCCACTTTAGAGGATCTGATGGCCAAGGCTGCACAACAGTCTAAAGACCATAGCGATCGCGATGCAGCTTGGGCGGCCAAAAGTAGTGGCGATCGGGCAATCCGAGAAGCTCGCGAGCTTATTCGCAGCGCAAAAGTTAGCTCGGCTGCAGTAGCAGATGGCATTGTTAGCGATGCAGAGCGTCAGCTTGCTTCGGCCCAAAAACGTCTGCAAGAGGTGGTTAAAGTCGCTAAAGAAAAAGCGGAAGCCGACAAGCAGGCCCAAGCCGATGAAAAAGCAGCAGAAACGGCCAAGGAAGAAGCAGAAGAGAAAAAGGCTTCTCCCATCAAATGTGCGCATTGTGGAAACATGAACAAGCCAGGCAGCTTAAAATGTAGCTCTTGTACCGCTCCCTTAGAGCAAAATAAATAAGCCCTATAAATAGGGATAAAAAAAGCCGCAAAGGAAAATTCCTTTGCGGCTTTGTCATTTATTGGCCAAAAATCTGTGCCCAATAATAGCCCCATTCGCTATCTTCTTCGGCGACTAGGCCGGCGCCCATAAAGCGGGCATCGGGATCTAGCATATTTTGGAGATGCCCCGGACTATTATACCAGAGGTCAAAAACGGCTGTTGCAGTGGCCGTTCCAACGGCAATATTTTCGGCTAGCGGGAACAGCTCCTCTTGACAAAAGGGTTTAATCTTCTCAAAGGTATCGGCCACTTTTTTTAGTTTTCGGCCTTTGCGGTCATAGAGCCCATGTTCAAAATATCCGTCTATTATCATATCTTTGGCATGATATCTTGCTGCCCAACTGAGTTCTTTGGACCAACTAAGGGCTGCTAATCCCCTACTTTGTCGAAGTTCATTAACGAGTTCTAGCAACTTTTGCTCCTCAAGCTCATTAGAAGAAGCGATGCGTTCATTGCCTTGCGGCAGGCCCTTAAAACTTTGCGCCTCTAGGCGAAGGGCGGCCACAGAAAGCAAAGTCAAAATGATAAAGAAAATCTGAAATTGCATTGCGCTAAAAGTTAAAATTGAAATAATGAAACAGCTATTTTGTCTGCTCGTTTTTTTTGGAGCCAGCCTTTTTGCTGAAAGTTGGGCCCAATCGAACCCTTGTCAAACCGTAGAACTCTATCTTTATGCCAAAGATAACAGCGGCTTTATTGCAGATGCAAATATTCGCTTTTGGCGAGCAGCCGACAGCCTGAGCTATCGGCTGAAAACAGATTCTTTGGGCCGCTGCAGAGCCTGTTTACCCTTGGCCCAAAAGAAGTATCAGGTCCAAATCCAACACAAAATTTTCTCTACTCAAAATTTTTCGCTCCAACTCGATGGTAGCGATAGTACAATCTATAAAAAAGTAGGCCTAGACCGCCTTCCAGGCTATTTACTGGAATTGAGTATTACCGAGTTTTTGAATAGCAAAGATAGCCTAAGCTCTGGAGAGTATAGCCTGGCAGGAGTGACCATCGAGATTTATAACAAAACCCAATATAAACAAGAACTTCGCTTGGTTGAACACCCTCATCACGAGATTTCCTTTTTGATGGAGCAGGGCAATGAGTATATTTTCATGCTCCGCAAACAAGGCTATTATAGCAAGCGAATGCGGGCCAATGTGAATGTCAATGACTGCATTTTGTGCATGGAAGGTTTTGGAGAACTAACCCCCGGCGTCGCCGAATCCCTTACGCAGGATAATAGCATGGGAACCTTGGTCAGCAATGTGAATTTGCGCCCCTTGGCAGTAGGCGAAAAAATGAAATTGGACAATATTTACTATGATTACGGCAGCTCTCAAATTCGGCCCGAAAGCTATGCTACCCTAGACCAATTGGCCGAAATGATGCGCGACAACCCCAATGTTTATATGGAGCTTTCGGCCCATACCGATGCTCGAGGGAGTAAGGCCTTTAATTTAGAACTTTCGCAAACTCGGGCCAATAATGTGGTCCAATACATCAAACAACGCCTACCCAATGGAGCCGATCGGGTCAAGGCTCAAGGTTATGGAGAATCCAAGCCCCTCAATTCTTGCATAGATGGCATCAATTGTAGCGAGGAACTCCACCAGCAAAACCGCCGAACCGAACTCTTGGTCCTTGATGTTCTAGATGATGAGGATTATATCAACCGCCCGCTGGCCTCTATTATGCAAGAAGAACTGGAATCCGAGATTTTAGCGGCCAACAATAGCTCCTACTTTAAAGAGAAGGACCCTAGCCAACAAAAAGCACAACAAACGCCCACGATTCCAGAACCAATTCCAGCCAATTATAGCGGCTACAAAATTGAATTGAGCCGCAGCCAAGAGAGTCCCGCCCTCGACCACCCTATTTTCATGGCCTTTTCAGAGGTTTTCCTTGACATTGACGATCAAGGAGTTATTAGCTTCATGGTCGGCGATTATCCCTCTCAAGCAGAGGTAAATAAGGCCTTAGACAAATTTCGTTCACGCTTTTCTAAAGCAAGGGCAGTTTATTATAAAATGGGCGTTCGTCAATAGTTTTGGGGCTGCCCCTCGCTTCGCTCAGGTCGGGCTGTGTCAGGGCTCGCTATTCGCTCGGCCCTGCGGCGGCTTTGCCGCCTTGGTCTGGCCTGCGGCCCCCCTTTTCCATCCCTCAGCCTGCGGCCCTTTGGGCCTGCTAGACCCAATTGGACCAAAAAAAGCCGAGCCTGCTCAAAGCAGACTCGACTTCACTTAATAACCCTAAAACCTTAACCTTTGGCTTAATTCACTTAAGCCTCTGGAAAACCAAAAAACGCTTACTTAACTCGAATGCTGATCTTCTCCTTTTTGGGCTCCACTTTTTTAGGAACCTCTAATTGGAGAATACCATTTTCATAGCTAGCAGTGATATTTTCTAAGTCGTATTTATTGGATAAACGGAGCTTGCGCTCAAAGGTTGTGAAAGCGAACTCTCTTTGTCTAACTTTAACATTTTCAGGCAGTTCCTTAACATTTTTTTGCGCAGAGATATGGAGGAGGTCCTTATCTAGCTCCAATTTAAAATCTTCTTTTTGGAAGCCAGGTGCGGCCAATTCTAGCAAAAGGCCAGTTTCCGTTTCAAAGACATTGAGCATAGGTTGTTGATGCGCTTGGTCTTGACCAAAAAATTGTTGTAGAGGTTCTTGCTTGAGCAGCTGTTCTAGCTCTTTGCCTAATTCATTAAAGGGAAAACCGAAGAAGTGATTTGCTTTTGCGTTTTTCATAGCTGTATTATTTTCTTACTCTTTTAATATTTAAGCTGGCCTTGGGCCAGTATGTCTATCGAAGCTTCAACCTCTATTAGACAAGTTTGAGACCAAGGGCCAAAAAGAAGAAAATAAGTGCCATTTTGGCAGCTCACTTTAAAAAACACTGCCAAAATGGCAAAAACGGTTTTAAATGGCTGTCATTTTGGTCCAATTGCGGTTTTGCAGGGCGCGAAGCCGCCGCAAAGGAGCGCAGCGACGCGGCTGAGGGATGGAAAGTGGGGCGGCGCAGCCGCAGACCGAGCGGGCTTTGCCCGCGAAGGGCCGAGCGAATAGCGAGCCACGACACAGCCCGACCCGAGCGAAGCGAGGGGCAGCCCCAAAAAAAATCCCCTCTCAAAATGAAAGGGGATCTTGATTTTATTTATTCAGCTTGATATAATCCTTTAGGATAAAGGCGACTTCTTCTAGATAGGCATCTTTTGCTAAGTTTTCGTGCCATTTCTTAAAGCTATTGGCCTTTGTGCTATCGCTAGCAATTTGGTCCTTATCGGCATTGAGGTTATAAATATTAAAGTCCTCAATTTTGGGCATCATATCTTTGTAATGTTCGGCCTCTTTATCCGTTTGGGCCTGATGTGCCTCATAATCTTCAAGTTGAAGAGGATAAACAGTTTCTTCTTGTTGTTTTTCCAGCCATTTTCCGTGTTCTTCTAGCAGCTGAAAAGTTTTGCTTTTTTCTTGGCGTTTCTCGCTTTTGCTCAAGATTTTGGGCAAAGTCTTTATCTTCTTTTTGTGATAGTTGGCGGGGTCAATTTCGGACCAAGCCATAGGATAATCCTCATCTTTTTCGCCCACTTTGAGGTAGCTATAGCTACCAGGCAACACGATATCGGGTTCAACGCCTTTGAGCTGTGTAGAGCCGCCATTGATGCGATAAAACTTTTGAATAGTAATTTTGAGGCTACCTAGTGCGCCCAAATCTTTGTAGCGGGGCGGAACCACGGCATCGAGGTCCATAAAGCGTTGCACCGTTCCCTTACCAAAAGTAGAGGGGCTTGTGCCTACGATAATGGCGCGGCCATAATCTTGCAAAGCGGCGGCCATAATTTCGGAAGCAGAAGCCGAGTACGCATTAACGAGGATAATCAATGGCCCTGTGTAGAGCGCTCCAGCATTCTGATCTTCTAATACGTACGGTCGATTATCTCGGCTTTTAACTTGAACCACAGGCCCTCGATCAATAAAAAGCCCCGTCATTTTAACTACATCGGAGAGTGATCCTCCACCATTAAAACGAAGGTCGATTACAATCCCATCAATATCTTCTTTAAGTAATTTTCGGACCTCTTCCTCTACATCAACAGCGCAGCGGCGACCTTTTGGATCTTGGAAATCGGCATAAAAGCTACGCAAATCGATCAAACCCATTTTTACATCGGCTGCTTTATGTTCGATAATTGCAGACTTAGCATAACTCTCTTCAAGGACGACTACATCTCGGATGATAGGAATAATTTTGGTTTCGCCGCTTGTTTTCTTCACCGTCAGGCGCACCTCGGTTCCTTTTTTTCCGCGAATCATAGGAAGTACATCATCAATGCGCATATCAACTACATTGACCGCCTCTTCGTTGCCCTGGGCTACCTTAATAATTTTGTCATTGACTTCTAGTTCACCTTGTTTCCAAGAAGCAGAACCTGGAACAATATTCACTACCTTAATATAGCCATCTTCTTGGCGCAGTTGGGCCCCTATTCCCTCCAATTTACCCGACATACGGATATTAAAATTCTCCTTTTCGAGTGGGGGAAAATAGCCAGAATGGGGTTCATGTGCATTCGCAAAAGCATTTACATAATTGGCAATGCGGTCATCTCGGCCATCTTTTTTGATATTTTCGGACCATTCCCGATAGCTTTTGAGCAACTTTTCCCGCTCTTCTTTTTCAATCACTTCAAAGCTTTTAATACTATCTAGCTCTTCCCCCTTTTCTTGAGCCTTTTCTTGGCGCTCTAAGCGATCGTGTACCCGACCAAGCACTTGCAATTTAAGGTAATCGTGCCAACGAGCTTTAAGGGCTTCAGGACTATCTAAAAACTCTAATTTTTCGCCATCCATCTGAAACTCTCCTTTTTCAGCAAAGCTAAAAGGCTTCGCCAGAATTTCTTCATAATAGCCTTCTACTTGCTTAATTCGTTGATCAAAGGTATTATTGACCAGATTAAAAAAGCTAAAATCGCCAGCTTGAGCTGCATCATCTAATTTGAATTTAAAATCTTCAAACTTTTTGACATCATCGGCCAAGAAAAAACGCTTATTCAGGTCCATTCGCTTCAAATAAAGCGCATAAACTTTTTCCGAAAACTCATCATTGATGGCTTCAGGCGCATAATGATTGTAGCGCATGCTTTGCAGCACCACTTCAAGCAGCAGTTCTTCTCTATTCGAGAGATCCCCACTAATTTGGGGTTGGTTATTTTGCCCTTGCTGCCAACGGAAGGCAATCAGCAGGCTGCAAGCGGCAGTAATTAAGAGGAGTTTACGGATCATAACTTATAGTTCGGTATAATTTATTAAGCCAGGGGCAAAAAAGAAGATAGCGTATTTTTGTTAAAATTTGCAGGCTACTTCTTCTATTGGGCTATAAAATAGGGCCATTCATTTTGCTTTAACAAATTTTAATACGTTAGAACGATATTTTTAGTTGATTTTTTAGAAAAATTTGGGCCAAATCTATGCTGAAGTAGATAAAGCGCAACAATTTTGAGGAAAGGGCGCCTATTTTGGGGCTGCCCCTCGCTTCGCTCGGGTCGGGCTGTATCGCAGCTCGCTATTCGCTCGGCCCTGCGCGGGCTTCGCCCGCTGGGTCTGGCCTACGGCCACTGCTGTCCATCCCTCAGCCTGCGGCCCTTTGGGCCTATAAAACGCAAAAAGCCCCAATTTGCTTAAGCAAATTGGGGCAAATCAGATCAAACAAGACCTATTGTACCGTTTCGTTTAGTACTTGTAGGCGCTGAGAAACTTCTTGGCCAGCCTCATTATAAAGACGGAAAATATAATATCCATCTTCAAAGGTTTTAAGGTTAACAGCCTTATAATTATTACCTGGGGTTAGGCTCATCTTATTTTGAGCCACCAATTCGAGGCTTTGCGCCTCATAGATTTCAAATTCTAGTTCTTGAGCATCTTTAGCATTCACTCCAAAAAGAAAATAACCTTCTTGAACAGGTTCTGGAGACATACTCAAAGTTACTGGCAACTCCTTTTGTTTATTATCGGCTCCCATCAAGCTAGCCAATAAACGTTGGCTAAAAGCGGCATCACCTGCTTTTCGGTCAGCTTCTGCCAAAGCCTCTACTGGTTCTTTAAATACCTCTGCGGGAATTTGTCCTTCTGCTTGGGCCAAAGGCAAACGATCAAATTTTTCTACCACCAAAGTCTTTACATCTAGTTTGCCTCGTTGAGCAGACTCTGTAATGATTTTTTCGGTTTTAACTGCTGTAGTTGCACTGCCAGCAGCATTATCACAGTCACATTGACAGCCATAGGCTAGAAAAGCGATGGCAATAGGTAGGTAAATTGCTTTTTTAAACATCCTTCTTAATTTTAGGGCTAACGAACTATTTAAAATAAATTCATTTTAAGGAAAAAAAGAGCGTACTGTTCCACAGCCGCTCTTTTTAAAAATTGTTCAGACAAAAACAGCGTCTGAATATTAGTCACGCTTGATAACGACTGTATTAGTCATTTCTTTACCAGCTTCATCTTTAAGCTTGAAGAAATATTTACCTTCTTCTAGGCTAGATACTTTTAGTGCTTTGTAGTTATGACCTTGGTTGAGGCTAAATTTGTTGTTAGCGGCTAGCTCGAAACCTTCTTCATCGTACATTTCGAACATAACATCTTTAGCTTCTTCTGCTTTAAGGCCAAAAACGAACATATCATCTACAGCTTTATCTTCCATAGTAAGTTCGATACCTGCAAGCTGATCTTCTTTTTCAGCAGACATCAAAGAGCTGTGAATATCATTTACAGCATCCTCGTTTTGTTTTGCACTAGCTTTTTTAGCTTCTACAACAAAAACGTCTTCAGCAGTAATAGCAACATCTGCACCTTGAAACTGGACAGTTTGCACACCACGTGTACTGTTTACATTTTGGATATTTACAGCAGTAGCGGCCTGCTGGCTGTCAGAGCCACAAGAGCCCATAGTAAATAAAACAGCGGCAGCAAGGAGGAAGCTTGACAACTTTTTCATAAGAAGTGGTTTTAATGTGATAGTAAATAATAGGCATTGGCTGTTGAAGCCAATTGTTTTGGGGTATAATTGCTATTGAAACAAGGGGTTCAATTAGCGCTATATACCTTTATGACAATAATACTGACTTTGTTACCTTTAAAGCCATTTTTTTTCAAAAAAAAGCTCAGACCTTCACTAAACCTAAATAGATTATTTCCAAAGAATTAGCCACAGTTAGAATATAAGGTCCTTCTTCTAGGCTAGAGGTAGAAATAACTAGGTTTGTTTTTCCATTTTTAATGGGAATAGTTTCTTTGGCTAAGCGGTTAAAGCCATCTTGATCAAAGAACTGTAGCTCTATATCGATTTCTTCTTCTGTTTCTAATTGCAAATAAAGACGATCTTGCCCTTCTTTCTTGTACGCCAATTGGATAGGGTTTTCAGCTAGTTCATTGGCTTTAGTCAATAATTCTCTTAGTTGTGCTTGACTTTTACTGGATAAGCTTCCCTTCCCTCTTAAAAAGAGTTTTACCTCTTTTAATTTGGTATCTACCTCATCTAGTTGAGCTAATTGGGGAAAGTCTGAAAAATGGAGTTGATGTCCTCGTACACTACTATCTGCCTGCAAGCCTTCAATATTAACTTCTGGGTTAGGCGTGCCCCCTGGTCCACAAGCAGTGACCAAAAAGAGCAGGACAAAATAAATAATACGATACTTTAGAAACATTGGGAGTGGTTTTGTAGACCAGTTGTCTATGTTAGAAGTGTAGTTTAACAAGCTAGAGATCCCTCTCTTTTTAGACTGTCACTTAATAGCACTTCTAGGAGACTTAAATATAAGCATATTTAACGAGCCTTTAAGGTATTTTAGCACAAAAAGGACAGCTTTTTAGTAGGCTGTCCTTTAGGCTCATCATTGGCTTATCTGGATAATAAACTACTCTCTTTCAATAGAGAACATTTCATTCAATTCGGCTCCAGCTTGATTTTTAAGCTTAAAGTAGTACGTTCCTTCTTTTAGGCTACTGACTTTGATCGCTTTGTAGTTTTTGCCTTCTGTTACTTCGATGCTATTGTTGGCCGCTAGTTCAAAGCCCTCTTCATCATACATCTCAAAAGTGAGGTTTTCATCAGCATTTGATTCTAGAGAAAAGGCAAAAATGTCATTGATAGGACCTTCGGCCATAGTCATTTTAACATCTAGTTTTTGGGCCTCATTTTCAGCTTTAGCTAAGGAACGCATGATTCCCGTTACTGCCTCTTCATTTTGCTTATCTTTAGCTTTAAGGATAATCATATCCTCAGCTGCAATACTTACCGCATCGCCAGCAATGCTAAATTTTTGAGCACCACGAGTTTCTTCTAGATTGATGCTTGCGGCCATACTGCTCCCAGCCTTCTTGGCCAAGTCATCGCCACAACTACTCATTGTAAAAAGAACAATTGCGCTGAAGAGGAATAGTAAATTGAGTTTCTTCATGGTTGGTGTGATTTAAGAGTTGCTTTTTTAAAATTTTCTATTGATTTTACTATATTATATCGGTTGGGCTACTGCCAAACCGTCTAATATTCTAACATTTTCTCGTCCTAATATCAAAAATAATGCAAAACCAAGATAAACAAGAACTTAATATTCAAATTTCTGAAGAAGTAGCTGATGGCATCTATTCTAACCTAGCTATTATCAGCCACTCTCCTGATGAGGTAGTTTTAGACTTCATTCGTTTGGTACCGAATATTGATCATGCACGAGTGAAATCTCGTATATTAATGAGCCCTCATCATGCCAAGCGTTTGTTGGCCGCTTTGTCTGATAATCTACAGCGTTATGAGCAAGAATTTGGTCCCATTCAGGATCCAAGAAATCCTAGTCGAAATAGTAGTTTATCTTTTTCTGGCCCTAAAGGCCAAGCTTAAATTAATGCGCCCAAAATCAAGCCAAAAGCCCTTTTTAAGGGCTTTTTTTTATGAGCTAAATTAGCCTTGGCAGGCGGCTTGGCCGCCGCAGAGGAGCGCAGCGACTCGACTGGCTGAGGGATGGAAAGTGGGGCGGCGAAGCCGCAGACCGAGCCAGCTTGCTGGCGAAGGGCCGAGCGATCAGCGAGCCACGACACAGCCCGACCCGCCCAAAGGGCGGGGCAGCCCCAAAAAATGATTATTAATTGAATAAGCGCCAAGCAATAGAAAGGCGCAGCCAATTATTAGCTTCGGCATAGCGATAAGTGCTAAAGTAATTTTGGTTCTCCCAGAAATAGCTCAAATTCTGATAGTTGAGGCCAATTCGGAAGCGATAGACCTTGAGGACAAAAAAGGCATCTAACTGAGGATAAAAGCTGAGTTGCTGCTGATCTTGTAAGTAAAATTGGTTCCAAGTAGGGGCATAAGCTTGTGCATAGAAGGCTGTTTGATAGCGGAGGCGGAAGCCAAATTCCCAGCTTGCATTTCGGAAATATTTGCCTTTGAAGTAGAGCTTTTGTTGAATTTGGCCTTGGGGTAAGGGCCAATATTTTTCGTTTCCATTGACCAATTGGCCCACTAAACGAGTTTCCGCATAAAAGCCTCGATAGTGTAGACTTTGTTTGAGTTCTAATTGAAGTAGTCCTAGGCCCACTTGCAACTGTTCAGGCTGGCCCGAAAGATTGTAGATAATGGGATTTTGGCGGAGAAAATATTGTGCTTTGAGGCTTCCCTCCTGCCCTTTCCAACTTAGGCCTAGGCCTAAATTTATTTCTTGACTTTGGCTAAAATCATTGTCCCAAATTTGTTGGCCTGACAAATAGGCGTTCTGTTCTAAAAAGCTGGGGCGGAACTGCTGCATTTGTCCCCAAGCCGCTGCAGCTAGTCCTTTAAACAAAGG